>NZ_JABX01000012.1 GCF_001469165.1 Thiohalocapsa sp. ML1
TCAACACTCCGGTCAACACTCCAGTCAACACCCGGCAACGCATCGGGTATTCGGTTCAGACCACGATTACGACAACTACAACGACGGAAGCCCGGTTTCGGGAGGTCGGCAGCGAAGCACTTGCCGGGCCGGAGCCGAGCCGAGCCGAGCTTTGCCGGGCCGGGCCGGGCCGGAGAGCCGACCTCCAGGTCGGCTCGGCGCTCGCGATGTCCGTGCATCCCGCTCTGCCGCGGTGTTGACCTTGAGGTCAACACTCCAGTCAACACTCCAGTCAACACTCCAGTCAACACTCCAGTCAACACCCGCCAACACCGCGGACGTTCGATTACGACCACGATCACGATAACCACGACCGGCGAGAGCGAGGTGGGGTCCGCCGCCGGAAGCCCAGCCCGCGCGCTGCTACCAGGCCGGTGCCGGGGGCGGCGGCGGTGGCGGCGGCAACAGCCCGCCGTTGGCGACCCAGACGGTGCCTACGGCCAGCGCCAGGGCCAGCAGCAGTGCCCAGAGCTTGCCGCCTTTGGCCGATTTGATGTTCAAGTCATCCGCTTCCTTCCAGCCCACCAGCATGGGCTTGACTAGGTTCTTGCCCCGCAGCGCGTAGACGGCGATGGCCGCGAGGTGCAGCGCGACCAGGCCCAGGATGATCCACAACCCCTGCCGGTGCAGGCCGGACAGCCAGGTGCTGGTGTCGCTGCTCACCAGGCTCGCGAGAGGCGCCTTGAAGGCGATGTCGTCGTTGCTGAAGAGCCCGCTCACAGCCTGCCAGGTGAGCACGCCCAGCAGCGCAAATACCGACAGCGCGCCGAGCGGGTTGTGCCCCTCACCGCGCCAGCGCCCGCGCAGATAGGCCAGCACCCGGCCCGGCGTCGGCGCGAACTGCGCGAAGCGGGCATAGGTGGAGCCGAGAAAACCCCAGATGATCCGAAACACCAGGAGCCCCAGCACCAGGAGGCCCAGGCGCGCGTGCCAGTCGATCCAGCTCCCGCCGACCCAGCCGGTCCAGAGCGCGGCGGCGACGGCGAGGAACAACAGCCAGTGAAACAAACGGGTCGGCAGATCCCAGACCTTGATGCGCATCGTCCACAAACTCCAAACGATTGCGGCGCGGCCGGTGCCGGCGCCTGGGGGCGCATTGTGCGGGGTGGACGGGGAATCCGGAAGGGCGGGACCGCGCCGGCTGCTGTCGAGCTTGGGCGAAGGTCGGGGAGCAGCAAGGGCCTATGGCCGAGCAGGGCGTCCTTGGCCCTCGGCCCTCGGCCCTCAAGGCAGCCGTCAAGCAAGCTACGGCCCATCCGGCCGGACCTGCCGCGCGACAGCAGCCGGCCCGACCGCTATCATCCGCGACCCAAGCGGCCGTGCGGTCGCGCTTGCCTTTTCCAGGCCGGTCCTCGCGGCCGGCACTCAGCCCATCCGAACAGGAGCAATCCCTTGGAACAGACCTTTGTCATGGTGAAGCCCGACGGCGTCCAGCGCGGCCTCGTCGGCGAGATCGTCGCGCGCCTGGAGCGCCGCGGCCTCAAGCTCGTCGGTGCCAAGCTCATGCGCGTGCCGCAGGAGCTGGCCGGCGAGCACTACGCCGAGCTCAAGGACAAGCCCTTCTATCCCGGCCTGGTGGACTACATCACCAGCTCGCCGGTGCTGGCCATGGCCTGGGAGGGCAAGAACGCCGTCGCCGCCGTGCGCCAGACCCTCGGCGCCACGCGTCCGTCCGAGGCCGCGCCCGGCACCATCCGCCACGACTTCGGCCTGGATGTGGGCCGCAACCTGACCCACGGCTCGGACTCGCCCGAGAACGGCGCCCGCGAGGTCGCGCTCTGGTTCAAGCCGGAGGAGCTGGTGTCCTGGGAGCGCGCGACGGACGCCTGGATCTTCGAGTAAGCCGCAACGGCCTCGCCCGGTGTCGTTGGCGTTGTCGTCCGCGAGCTTCGCGCGACAGGCACAGCGACAACCCGGGCGACCTGGGGCCCGCTCCGACGGCGGGCCGCCATCACCGCACCCACAGCGTCTGCTCGTTCACAAATTCGCGGATGCCGAGCCTTGAGAGCTCCCGCCCGTAGCCCGAGTCGCCGATGCCGCCGAAGGGCAGCCGCGGGTCGCTTTTCACCAATCCGTTGACGAAGGCCGCGCCACAGGCCATGCGCCGCGCGAAGGCCTCGCCGCGGGCGCTGTCCCGGGTCCACACGCTGCCGCCCAAGCCAAAGCGGCTGTCGTTGGCGATGCGCAGCGCGTCGGCCTCATCCACGGCCCGCAGCACCGCGGCCACCGGCCCGAACAGCTCGTCCGCATAGGCCGGCATGCCGGGGCCGACGTGGTCGATGAGCGTCGGCGCGTAGAAGAAGCCGGGGCCGTCCTGCGGCGCGCCGCCCATGACCGGCACGGCGCCGGCGTTCACGCTCGCCTGCACCTGCGCGTGCAGCGTGTCCCGCAGGTCCGCTCGGGCCATGGGGGCCAGCGTGGTCGAGCGGTCCATCGGGTCGCCGGTGCGCAACGCCTCGATGCCGGCGCGCAGCCGTTGCACGAAATCCGCCGCCACGGACTCGACGACAATGAAGCGCTTCGCCGCGATGCAGCTCTGGCCCGCGTTCATGAAGCGAGACTTCACCGCGACCTCGGCGGCCAGGTCCAGGTCCGCGTCGTCGAGCACGACGAAGGCATCGGCGCCGCCGAGCTCCAGCACCGTCTTCTTGAGCGCGCCGCCCGCGGCTGCCGCGACCTTGCGGCCCGCCGCATCGCTGCCCGTCAGGCTCACGGCGCGCACCGCCGGATGCGCGATGACGTCCTCGACGCGGTCGGCGCCGATCAAGAGCGTCGCGAACACCCCGTCCGGCGCGCCGGCGTCGCCCAACAGTGCATCGATGGCGAGCGCGCAGCCCGGCACGTTGGACGCGTGCTTCAACAGCACCGGGTTGCCGGCGGCGAGCGCCGGTGCCGCGCAGCGGAAGAGCTGCCAGAACGGGAAGTTCCAGGGCATCACGGCCAGCACCGTGCCGAGCGGGCGGCAGGCGACGAGGCTCTTGCTCGCGTCGGTGGGGATCGGCTCGTCGGCGAGGTAGACCGCCGCATGCTCGGCGTAGTGCTCGCAGACCCAGGCGCATTTTTCTGCCTCGGCCTCGGCCTCGCCGATGAGCTTGCCCATCTCGCGGGTCATGCCTGCGGCCAGCTCGGCCTTGCGCTCGCGCAGCAGCGCGGCGACGCGGGTCAGCAGCGCGCAGCGCTCGGCCAGCGGCGTGCCGGCCCAGCGGGGCGCGGCGTCGGCGGCGGCGTCGAGACGCTCGGCAAGGGCCGCGTCGTCCAGCGCCGGATAGCGCGCGATCGGCTTGCCGTCGGCGGGGTTGATGCTCTGCAAAGTCTTGGCGGCATCTGACATGAGTAACCTCCTCGTTCGTCGGCGGCTGCCGGGCGCACCGCGGGTGTGGTCCGTCAGAAATGCAGCGGCGCCGCCTCGCCATCAAGCCAGCGCCGCCAATCCCGGTGCAGCCCGTCGAGGCCGCCGGGGTAGTCCCGATCCAGGTAGGCCAGGTGGTCGAAGGGCCGGCAGCGGTGCGCCGCAAGCGCATTCAACAGCCCGGAGACCCGCTGCTGCCGGGCCGGCTCCTGCAACAGAAAGTGCACCAACGACCAGGCGTAGGGATAGGCGAGGTCGTTGCCCCAGCGCTCCCAGTCCGCGCGCTCGCTCTTGAGGAAGGTGCGCAGCGCCGGCAGCCGGCCGGCGCGCGCGAGCCGGCGCAGCTCGGCGACTTGATGCGCCGGTGCGTCGGCGATGGCGAAGCTCTGCTGGAAGCGCATGCGCTCCACCACCTCCGCCAGCCCCTCGTTCAGCCACAGCGGCGTGCGCCCGAGCCAGTTGCCGAGCGCGAGGTGCGCGATCTCGTGTCTTGCCACGGCGCGGGTCCGGTGCTCGCCCATCCAGCGCACCACGGCGAGGTTGTCGCGATGGGTGTAGAAGCCGCTGTTGGTGCTGAGCCCGGTGCCGCGCGCGTGCTGCGCGAAGCGGGCGGTGCCCGCGACGATGCGCAGGCGCAGGTGCACGGGCTCGACGCCGCGCAGGTCGAGGTCATCGGCCAGAAAGTGGAACACGCCGTCGAGGTCGATCTCCAACTGGTGCTGGAAGCCGAGCGGCGGTGTCAGGCCGTCGAAGTCGTACTCGGCCGAGAAGCGCCCGACGCCGGCCTCATCCGACACCTGCACCTGCTCGGCGGCAACGCCGGTGGGCGCACGGTCCGCAAACACCACGCGGCCGTCGGCGTCGACATAGCGATGCACCGCGCTCGCCCGCGCGCGGCTCGGGTTGCGGGCGATGCCCACCGCGCAGGGGTCCGCGCCATGCCCGATGCCGCGGCCGAGGCTCGGCGGTGTCGGCGTTGGCGGTGCCCGCGGCGCCGTCGCGAAGCTGGCCTGAGCCGGCGGCGCCGGCGCCGGCGGCAGGTCCGGGGCAGGGTAGGGCGCGGGCCGCCGCGGTGCCAGCAGCTCCAGCTCACGGCCCGCGATAATGAGGCTGAAGCCGGCGCGCTCCGCCTCTTCTACCGATTCCGCAATGCCGAACTGCACCAAGAGCCGCCGGCGCTGCTCGTCCGTGGACAGGGCCCAGACCAGCGCGCAGATGGCGAGCACCAGGGTGGTGATGCGAACGAAGGCGGCCATGGTCGGAGGCTCCGTGACGGTGGCGTCTGCCGCGCATCATCCGCGACCACATGCCCGGCGGCAACGGCTTGGGCTGGTTATGCAGCGCATCGGCCCGCATCGCGCGCGTGTCGCTTGCGCCCGGTCACGATTCTTTCGCACCGGCCTGCTAGGCTTATTGTTACAGCAATATGACAACCGCTGGGGCCAAAGGCCGGGGAGGCAGCATGTACTCGAGATACGTCAAGGGCCACACCTATCTGTATCAGGTGGACTACGGCGAAGAGGCGGCCGTGGCGCGCATCATCGTGCGCAGCGATGCCGCCGGCGGGGAGGGGCTGTATCTGGTCAAGCAGGACGGCTCGCTGGAGCCCGCCGATGACCGCTCGGGCTTCGGCACCAATCCGCTGCGCAAGGACGGCCTCTGGCCGACGCCGCCCATTGAAGCCGTGCGCGACGGCCGCGTCATCGCGAGCCAAAAGGCCCACACCTTCGCCGCTTGAGCCCGACCGGGCAGCCGATCGGCTCGCGCCCCGCGCGGCGCGACGGCGGTGGCGCTGATGCCCGGCCCGCGCCGACACCTCGCACGACGCTCGCCGAACGGCTCGGCCCCGAACAGCACGACGCGCTCGCCCGGCCCGGCCATGGGCACTTCCCCTGTGCGTTGATAAGTGCAACTATTGGTGCACACGCCGATCGCGTTCTTGGGGCCAGTGCCAGGGAGTGTGATGAAGTTCGTCCACGCCGCCGACATCCATCTCGACAGCCCGCTCTCGGGCCTAACGGCCTATCCGGATGCCCCGGTCGAGCTGCTGCGCACTGCGACCCGTCGGGCCTTCACCCGTCTCGTGGACGAGGCCATCGGCGAGGCGGTCTCCTTCATGGTGATTGCGGGCGACCTCTACGACGGCTCTTGGAAGGACTACAACACAGGGCACTACTTCTGCCGGCAGATGGGTCGGCTTGGCGCCGCGGGCATCCCCGTGTATCTCCTCTACGGCAACCACGACGCCCAGAGCGAGATGACCAAGCAACTCCTGCTGCCGCCCAACGTGCACAGCTTCGACACCCGCCGGCCGACCACCTTCCACATAGACGACCTGCGTGTCGCCCTGCACGGGCAGAGCTTCCGGGACGCGGCGACTACGGACAATCTGGCCGCGGGCTATCCGCTGCCGGTGCCGGGGGCCTTCAATATCGGCGTGCTGCACACGGCGCTGGAGGGCAACACCGCGCACGCGACCTACGCCCCCTGCACGGTGGCGGAGCTGACCGCCCGGGGCTACGACTACTGGGCCCTCGGCCACGTGCACGAGCACGCGTTGGTGCGGGAGGACCCTTGGGTGGTCTTTCCCGGCAACCTCCAGGGCCGTCACGTGCGCGAGTGCGGCCCCCGCGGTGCCTGCCTGGTCACCGCCGACGGCGACCGGGTGCAGCGCGTGGAGCGCCTGCCGGTGGAGGTGCTGCGCTGGCAGGTGCTGGAGGTGGACGCGAGCGGTGCGCGCAACCTGGACGATGTCGTGCGCAAGGTCGGCCGGCGCTTCGATGGGCTGCTCGACGGGGCAGGGGACCGTCACCTCGCGGTGCGGGTGCGCATCACCGGCCACACTTCCGCGCACGGGGAGCTCTTTGGGCGGGAGCCCCATTTGCGCGCGGAGGTGCTGGGCCAGGCGGCGGCGATCGGCCAGGACCGCTTGTGGGTGGAAAAGGTCCGGATAGAGACGGCCCCGCCGCGGGATGGCGAGGCTCTGCGCGCCCGCTCCGACGCCGTCACCCAGCTCGCCGACCTTCTAGCCGACGCACCGGACGACGCGAATCTGCTTGAGGCCCTGGCCGACGAGCTTCGCCCTTTAGTCGATCGCGCGCCCCCAGAGCTGCTTCAGGCCGTGCCCGAGCTGGTCGCGATTCGCTCGGGCGAGCTTTCGGACCTGGTGCGCGAGGTGGCCCCGGGGCTCGTCGCGCACCTGGCAGGCAAGGGCTGAGGTCCGACATGCGCATCGCCCGGCTGGATCTCGCCCGCTACGGGCGCTTTACCGACCTGGTCCTGGAGCTCCCCCGGCGGGAGCAGGACTTCCACCTCCTGGTCGGCCCCAACGAGGCCGGCAAGTCCACGCTGCGCAGTGCCATCCTCGATCTCCTGTTCGGCATCGAGACGCGCTCCCCGTACAGCTTCCGCCACGCCTACTCGGACATGCGCCTCGGCGCGCTGATCGAGCACGCGGACGAGAAACTGGACTTCCGGCGCATCAAGGCCCGCAACCGCACCCTGCGCGCCCCGGACGACGCGGTGCTCCCGGACACCGCGCTCGCCCCCTTCCTCGGCGGCATCGAGCGCGGCTTTTTCGAGCAGATGTTTGGCCTCGACCACGAGCGCCTGGTGACGGGGGGCCAGGACATCCTGCGCGCCGCCAACGACGTGGGCCAGATACTGTTCCAGTCCGCCGCGGGCATCGCGAGCTTCGGCGCGGTGCGCGAGGCCCTGGAGAAGGAGGCCGACTCGCTCTGGGCCAAGCGCAAGGCCGGGGACCGCGAGTATTACATCGCCGACGCCGAGCTCGGCCGTGCCCAGGACAAGCTGAAGCTGGCGACGATGCGCACACGCGATTGGGTCGCCGCCCGGGACGAGGTCGAGCGGCTGAAGCGGGAGGCGGAGGGCGTTCGTGCCCGTTACGACGACTTGGCGCAGCGCCGCGCCCGCCTGGAGCGCGCGCGCCGCACCGCCCCGATGCTCCAAGCCCTGCGGGAACGGGAGGCGGAGCTCGACGCGCTCGGCCGGGTGCGGCTCCTGCCCGCGGATGCCGCCGAGCGGCTCGCGGAGGCCGAGAAGCACAAGGCCGTCGCCGCCAGCGCGCTGCAACTGCACGAGACTCAGCTGGAGGAGAAGGCCAAGGCGCAGGCGGGCATCCGTCCGGACTGGCCGCTGCTCGCTCGTGCCGACGACATCGAAGCCCTTGCTGCCCAGCGCGAGCAGGTGCGCAAGCATCCGGCGGACCGGGACAAGCGCCGGGAGGAGGCCAGGGCGCATTGGAAGACGCTGGAGGTGTTGGTCCGCGACCTGGGCTGGCCGCCCCTCGGCGAGGAAGCCCTCGCGGCGCGCATGCCGCCGCAGGTGGTTCGCGCCGATGCCGCCCTGCTCATCGGCCGCCACAAGACCCTGAGCCTGGCCCTGGACAGCGCCCGCGAGACGCGGACGCTCAAGCAGCAGGAGATCAAGGAGGTCGACAAGGAATTGGCCCGGCTGCCGTCTTCGGGTCTGCCGCCGTCGCTGCCCGGTGCGCTGCAAGAGGCGCGCGCATTGGGCGACGTTGCGGCGCAGGAGCGCAACCTGGCCGCCCGGGCGGCGCAAGCCGAGCGTGCCTTCGACAACGCCCGTGCCGAGCTCGGCACCTGGCAGGCGGACGCGGCGCGCTTGCGCGGGCTGCATCCGCCCGGCAGCGAGGAGCTGCACGCGCTGAAGGAAGCCCGCAACAGGCTTCAGTTGGAGGCCGAGCGGCTCGAGCGCGACATTCAGGGACATGAGGCCAGGATCAGCGACCTGGACCTCGCGATCTCCCACTACCAGGCGGCCCATCAGCCCGTGTCCCTGGACGAGCTGCATGGCGCCCGGGAGCGGCGCGACGCGCTGTGGCGCGAGATCCGCGCCGGCAGCGAGCCCTTGGCGGCCGCCGCAGTTCCTTATGAAGGGCTCGTCGCCGAGGCCGACCTGCTCGCGGATCGTCGCCACGACAAGGCCCGCGAGGCGGCGACCTTGCAGTCCAAGCTGGACGAGCGCGAGCGCTTTCAGCTTCAGCTCGACCGCGACCGCAACAGCGCCGCGGCGATCCAAGCGCGTCAGGACAAGGCCGCCGCGGACTGGACGGCGCGCACGGAGGCCCTCGGCCTGCCCGGCATGTCCCTGGACCGGCTCGGGCCCTGGTGCGACGCCCGCCTGGCGCTGCTGTCCGCGGACGCCGCGCTCACCGAGGCGCGGGACCAACTGGAGGGACTGCGCCGGCGGTCCGCCGACGCCCGCGAAGCCCTTGCCGCCGCCCTGGCCGCCCTGACGCCGCCCCCGGGGCCGGAGGATTCACTCGCGTCGCTGGTGCAGCGGGCCGCGGATTGGGCCGACAGTGTCGGCCAGGCAGAGGCCCGGCGCACCACGCTGCTGCAGCAGCGCTCGGCCGCGGAGGCGGCCCTTGAATCCCTCGACGCTCGCCTGACCAAGGTCACGGCGGACCTCGCCGCCTGGGACGCGGACTGGGCTCGCTCCCTGGACGCTTTGAACCTGCCCGCCGGCACCGGCACCGCGGCGGCGGAGCAGGCGCTGTCGATCCTTGCCAACATGGACGCTCACCTCGGCAGCGTGCGCGAGCTGCGCGACGCCCGCATCCGGCCCATGGAGCGGGACCTTGAACGCTTCGCGGACACGGCCCGACGCCTGGCGGCAGACCTCGACCCTGAGCTGGCCGAGCGCCCGCCCGAGGACATCGTCCGGATCCTCGCGGCGCGTTTGGCGCAGGCGCGGCAAGACGCCCGCGATCATGCGCGCCTCACCGCGGAGATCGAAACCGCCCGCCGGCAGGCGGAGTCCGAGGCCGGCAGCATCGCGGCGGCCCAAGCCGCGCTCGCACCCTTGCTCGACGCGGCGGGCGTCGCCGACAACGACGCCCTGCGCGAGGCGATCCTGGCGTCCGACCAGGCACGCGCCCTCGACAAGGCCATGGACGATCTGAAGCGACGCCTGAGCGAAGGCGCCGACGGGCTGCCGCGGGAGCGGCTGGAGGCGGAGCTGGCGGACTTGGACATCGGCACCCTGCCCGCCGACCTCGCGGTACTGAATCAGGACCTCGAAGCGCTGGTCGAGCAGCAGCGCGAGAACGCCGCGAATCTGCGCAGCGCCGAAACCGCCCGCGAGCGTATCGCCGGCCAGGACGACGCCGCCCGCGCCGAGGCCGAGCGCCAGGAGGCACTCGCGCGCATGGCCAACGCCGTGGAGCGCTATCTGCGCACCTACACGGCCGCCCGCCTGCTGCGCTGGGCCATCGAGCGCTACCGCGAGCAGCGCCAGGGGCCCATGCTCGGTCGCGCCGGGGAGATCTTCGCCGAGCTGACCTTAAACTCTTTCGAGCGCCTGGTGGTGGACTACGACAAGGACCCCCCGGCCCTACACGGCCAGCGCCCGGACGGGGAGCGGGTGAGCATCGAGGGCCTGAGCGACGGCACCCGGGACCAGTTGTATCTTGCGTTGCGGCTCGCCGCCCTGGAACTGCACCTGGACCAGTCCCCGCCAATGCCCTTCATCGCGGATGACCTCTTCATTAACTGGGACGGAGCCCGCGCCAGCGCCGGGCTCGCCGCCCTGGCGCGACTGTCGACCCACACCCAGGTCATCTTCCTCACACATCATGACTATCTCATCACGCCGGTGGGGCGCCTGTTCGAGGGCCGCGAAAACGTCATCCGGCTCGCCTGATGCTCTGGAGCGGCCCCTCGTTACACGACACTGCTTGACGGCGCCAAGTACGGGCTAATGAGTCAAGTTTTACAAAGACACCCGGGAAAGCGGCCAAGGGCCGAGGGCTAGAGGGTCACTCCTTGGCCCTTGGCCCTTGGCCCTCGGTTCACCGGCTGTATATGAAACGTGACCCGCCGATGTGGCGCTGTGCTGTCGGCGCCGGCTCATCCCTGACGGATCACGCCGGCGACGATGCCGAGGATCTGCAGCTCGTCGTGCCGGAGATAGATCGGGTCCATGTCGGGGTTGGCGGGCTGTAGTCGGATGCCGTCGGGCTCGATGAAGAAGCGCTTCAGGGTGACGCGCTCGCCGTTGATCATCGCGACCACGGACTCGCCGTTCTCGGCGGTCTCCCGCTGCTCGACGATGATGATGTCGCCGTCCTGGATCTGATCGTCGATCATGGAATGGCCGCGCACGCGCAGGGCGTAGCTGTTCTTGATGACGCGCCGGTGCAGGAGGTCGCGGGGCACCCGTACGGTGTCGCGATCTTCCGGGGTCTCGATGGGCTGCCCGGCGGTGACATAGCCGAGCAACGGCAGTTCAATACCGGTGTCCAGGGCGAGGTCCAGGGGTTCCAGGGCCGGGCTCCAGGTCGGGTGGCTGTGCTTGGGACAGAGGTAGGCGACGGTGTGCATGGCAAGGGTCTCGGCCTGTGGGGTGGGTTGGCGCGGAACGTGGAGTGTACGTTTGCTTTCCCTGGATTGCTGGACGGCGCCGAACGTTTGCAGATGAGTCAAGTTTCACGACGACAAGGCGCTTGCAGGCAAAAGGGCCGAGGGCCAAGGGAGCCCGCCTCGGCCCTTGGCCCTTGGCCCAATGCGCCGACCGAGCGGACTGCGCAAGACGAGGCGCCGTGCCCTGGTCCGTCTGAGGCTTTGCCTGGCTAGTATAGACCTAGTATCGACGTAGAGAACAAACGGAAAACATTATGACGGCCTTGACGCGGCGACAACAGGACATCCTCGACCGTCTGCGCATGCGCGCGGATGCCGCAGAGCCGCCGCCGACCCTCGATGAGCTCTGCGGGCTGCTCGGACTGCGCTCGCGGGGCTCGCTGCACAAGCACATCCGGGCCTTGGTGGCGGCCGGTCTGGTGGAGCCGCTGCGTGGTCAGCATCGCGGCGTGCGCTTGGTGCCGCGGCCGGGGCCGGACGCGGAGCCGATGCGTGAGGATCTGCTGCCGCTGCTGGGGAGGATCGCCGCCGGCAGTCCCATCGAGGCCATTGCCGCGCTCGACCGGATTGAGGTGCCGGCGCACCTGCGTACCGGCCGGCCCTGCTACGTGCTGCAGGTCGTGGGCGATTCGCTATGCGAGGCCGGCATCCTGGACGGCGACTATGTGGTCATCGAGCACCGCGAGCAGGCCCGCAACGGCGAGATCGTGGTGGCGCTGATCAACGGCGAGGAGGTGACGCTAAAGCGCATTCGCCAGGCGCCCGGCCGCGTGCTGCTGTGCCCCGAGAACAGCGACATGCAGCCGCAGGCGTACCACCCGGACGAGGTGCAGATCCAGGGCGTCGTGGTGGGGCAGATGCGGGCGTATCGATGAGGGGAGGGCGGCCGGCGGCGGGGGCTTGAACGCGGTCCGGCCGCTACGAGTCGCGGACGCGCCGGCCCGAAGGCGCCGATGGCGCCTCCGGCCGGCACGCGGGAGGGCGGTGGGCCGAGGCTTACTCGCCTTCCTTTTCCTTGACCTTCACGACGTCTTCGTTCAGGTCGACCATTGCGTTGTTGCGCAGCTCGGCAAGCTTCTCGGCGACCTTCTGCCGCTTCACGGCCGCGTCCAGCGTGGGCTTTGCGTCCTCGAACGACGGCGGTTCCGCGTCGCGGGTCTCTTCGAGCAGGATCACGTGCCAGCCGAACTGGGTCTGCACAGGCTGCTTGGTCCATTCGCCCGGCTTGAGGTCCGCCAAGGCGTCGGCGAAGGGCTTCACCATCTGGCGTGCGTCGAACCAGCCGAGGTCGCCGCCCTTTTCGGCGGTGGGGCCGAGGGAATTCTCCTTGGCCAGGTCCTCGAAGTTCTTGGCCTTCTTCTTGTTGACCTGCTTGATGAGGTCCTCGGCCTTTTTCTGCTCGTCCACGAGGATGTGGCGGGCCTTGAACTCGGTGCGCTGGGCCTGTTCCTTGAACTGCTCGTAGGCCTGCTTCAGCTCGTCGTCGCTGACCGCGGTCTCGGCCGTGATCGCCTGCACCGTGGCGGTGGACAGGACCATGAGCCGCTGCAGCTCCATGGCCGCCTGCACGTCGCTGCGCTCCGCGAGGTTGCGCTTTTGCGCATCCTGGGCGGCGACGACGAGGCCCATGAACTCGTTGAAGGCGCGTTCCTGCAGCTCCGGCGTGTTCTCGCCGCCGGCCTGCTGCAGGCGCTGGGCGTAGAAGACGCGGAACAGGTCGAGCTTGTAGGGCTCGCCGTTGACGGTGGCGATCAGGGTGTTGGGGTCGGCGGCGGCATCCTGCGCCAGCGCGGGCAGCGCGGCGCTGCCGAGGACGGCGGCGAGGGCGACGCCGAGCAGGCGTCGTGGGGTGTTGGTCGAAGGCATTTGATGGTCCTCAGGGTTGGTGATGAACGGGGCTTGGAAACCTGTTGGGCGGCGCGCCCGAGCGGCGGGGCCGAAGCTGGCGGCGCGCCGGTGGTGCGCCGCGTTGCGTGCTTGCCAACGGGCGAGACGACGCGGCAGGCTCAGCGTGGAAACACCTGAATGAACGGCTTGATCTCCACATTTCGATACACGCCTGCCGCGACGTAGGGGTCGGCGTCGGCCCAAGCGCGGGCGGCGGCGAGATCCTCGAACTCCGCCACGACCAACGAGCCGGTAAAGCCGGCCTCGCCGGGGTCGGCCGCGTCGACGCCGGGGTGGGGGCCGGCGAGCACGAGCCGCCCCTCGGCCTGCAGGGCCTCGAGGCGCGCAAGGTGGGCGGGGCGCGCACCCCGGCGCGCGGCGAGGCTGTCGGCATGATCGGTGGCGATGATGGCGTAGAGCACGCTATTGACTCCCGGCGTCGGCCTGTCCGGCGGCTGCGGCCGGTGCTGCGCCCTGCTGCGGTTGTGCTGGATTGGTGTCGTAGTCGCGGATATGGCGGGCCAGGTACAGCCCCTGCGCGAGCACGAAGACCATGGTCATGCCCATCATACCGAACAGCTTGAAGTCGACCCAGGTGGACTCGCTGTGGTGCGCGCGCTCACACAGGGCGAGCACGTTGCCGGAGAAGAGGCTCGCGCAGTGGCTAAGGTCCATGGCGCTCGTGCCGGTCGCGGCGATCAGGGCCTGCTTCGCCTCGTAGAAGCCGCTGCCGACGTAGACCACATACAGGTTCACGAGCCCGGACAGGAAGAAAAACGCCACCCAGCTTAGGTTGAGCCGGCGCCAGATCGGGTCCGGCGCGTCCACTGCCTGGCCCATCATGCGCTGCGCCAAGGGCTTCTCGCCGATGAATTGGGTGCCCAAGAACACGAGCGCGAACAGCCAGTTGACGATGGTCGGCTTCCACATGACGAAGGTCGGGTCCTTGAACGCGAGCGTCATGCCGCCGAACAGCACCAGGAGCCCGAGTGTCACCAGGTGCACGCGCTCGGTGCGCCCGTGGCGCAGCCGCATCCAGGCCACCTGCAGCGCTGCCGCGATGATGGCGACCAGGGTCGCGGCATAGATGCCGAAGAGCTTGTAGGCGATGAAGAACAGGATGACCGGAAACAGATCGAACAACAGCTTCATGGTGCTTGGGTTCCCTATGGCGAAGCGCGGGGGTTTGGCCGTCGCCGCCGCGCGCTCGGCGGGCGGGCGGGAGCGGAATCAGGATCAGGATCAGTGCAGCCGCTCGCCGGCGCCGCGGACGTCGTGATAAAGGCGCATGACCTCGCGGACGGCGGGGGGGTACTGCTGTGCGTCCATTCGCCGCATACCCTCGCGGAAGAAGGCCGGCGCATCCGCCGGCAGCTCCTCCAGCAGGGCGTCGAAGGCCGGGACCATCAGCTCGGGCTCCAGCGTGCGCGTGGCGATGATGGCGCGGTTGATCAACAGCCCCCGCCAGAGCTGAAACCGCGCGCTGTCCGGCGCCGCGCCGCTGAGGCGGGCCTCAAGACCGCGCACGATGTCGTCGGTCATCTGGTGCAGCACCCGGATGCGGGCGGGCTCGCCCTCGCGGCTCGCGAGATCGGCCGCGGCATCCACCACGGGTTGCAGGTGCGAGATCTCGCCATCGCCGCGCACGACACAGCAGGCGAGGGCGAGAATCATGCAGCGCAGGTCGCGCGCATGCTCGGCGTGGCCGGCCTCGAAGGCGGCCTCGGCGAGGCGGGCGAGCAGGTCCACGGCGTGGTCGCCGAGCCGGTCGAGGTCCGCGCCCGAGGCCCCGCGCAACGCCGACGCCGGCGCCTGGAGGCATTGCGCCAGGGCATCGAGTGCGTCGTTGAGCGCCTGCGCCAGGGCGGCGAGCGCCGTGTCGTCGGCGCCGGGGTCGGTGAGCGCGCTCGGGGGCGGCACGTGCTCGGACAGCGCATCGAGGATGCGCTGGATCTCGTCCCGAATGGCGACAGGTTCGCAGGGTGGCAGCATGGCGCGGGAGCATAGCAGCCGCACCGGCCCGCGTGCAGCAGGCGCGTGCGGCAGGCGCGTGCGGTAATGAAGCTGCGGGATGTCCGTCGGACGCCGGCCCGGCGGGGCGTGGATCGATTACACTACGCCGATGCTCAAGATTCCCGACCTCCATACCCATTCCACCGCCTCCGACGGCACGCTCACCCCGACGGCGCTCCTAGAGCGCGCCGCCGCCGCCGGCGTCGAGACCCTGGCACTGACGGACCACGACACCGTCGCCGGCATCGCCGAGGCGCGCACCGCCGCGGCGCGCGTCGGCGTGCGTCTGATTGCCGGCGTCGAGGTGTCCGTCACCTGGGGTGGTCGCACCGTGCACATCGTCGGGCTCGGCGTGGACACCGACTGCCGTGCGCTGCTCGCCGGCCTCGCCAGCCTGGAGGAATACCGCCTCTGGCGGGCCGAGGAGATCGGCCGGCGGTTGGCGCAGGCGGGCTACGACGGCGCCCTGGAGGGGGCTCGCGGCCATGCCGCCGGCACGCTCATCGGGCGCACGCACTTTGCGCGCTTTCTGGTCGAGCGGGGCGCGGCGGCGGACATTCGCGACGTGTTCAAGCGCTTCCTCGTGTCCGGCAAGCCCGGCCATGTGCCCGGCGAGTGGACGACGCTGGAGGAGGCCGTCGGTTGGATCCGCGCCGCCGGCGGGCTCGCTGTCATCGCGCATCCGGCCCGCTATGATTTCACGCGCACCAAGATGCGCCGGCTGCTGGGTGAGTTTCGCGACTGCGGCGGGCGGGGGCTGGAGGTCGTCTCGGGCAGCCACAGTCGGGACGATTACTTCGTCTTTGCCCGGCACGCGACGGAGCAGGGCCTGTATGCCTCCGCGGGCTCGGACTACCACGGCCCGGAAAAGCCCTGGATCGAGCTCGGCCGCCTGCCGGCGCTGCCGGACGGCTGCACCCCCATCTGGACCGCGCACGGCTTCGGCGGCGCCGCCCGGCTGGCCGCCGCCTAGCGCACCGCAGGGACTGCTCCCTATCCCTACCACCAGCAAGTGCCTGCGTTGCGGGCAACGCGGGGCGACCGCTCTGCGGTGCCCCGCCTGCCGCAGCCAGCCGCGCCGCCGACCATGGCCGAGCACATCGAGATTCATCCCAAGAACCCGCAGCCGCGGCTCATCAGCCGGGCCGCCGCCGTGCTGCGCGACGGCGGCGTTGTCGTCTACCCGACGGACTCCTGCTATGCGCTCGGCTGCCGGCTCGGCGAGAAGGCGGCGCTCGATCGCATCCGCATGATCCGGCGCGTGGACGATAAGCACAACTTCACGCTGGTGTGCCGTGACCTGTCCGAGATCGCTACCTATGCTCGGATCGACAACGCCGCCTATCGGCTGCTCAAGTCACTGACGCCGGGGCCGTACACCTTTATCACCGAGGCCACGAAACAGGTGCCGAGACGCCTGCTGCACCCGAAACGGCGCGCTATCGGCATCCGAGTCCCTGATACACCTATCGTGCGCGACTTGCTTGCGGAGCTGGATCAGCCCATTCTCAGCACGACGCTGATCCTGCCGGGGGACGAGCAACCGCTGGACGATATGTACGACATCCGCTCCCTCATGGATCACTGCGTGGACCTCATTATCGACGGCGGCCACTGCGGCACCGAGCCGACGACCGTGGTCGACATGACGGCCGACCCGCCCGCCGTGTTGCGGCACGGGCGCGGCGATACCTCCGTGTTCGGGGCCTGATGCGCGCCCCTGCGAATCTGCATGAACGACGTACTCCAAGCCCTCCTGCTGCTGGCGCTCATTGCACCGCCGGTGCTGCTCGCCATCACGGTGCACGAGGCGGCCCACGGCTGGGTCGCGCACCGCCGCGGCGACCCGACGGCGTATCTGATGGGGCGGGTCACCTTCAATCCGCTCAAGCACATCGACCCGGTCGGCACGGTGCTGGTGCCGGCCGGCATCTTTCTGTTGTCCAAGACGCTGGTGGGCGTGCCGTTTCTGTTCGGCTGGGCCAAGCCGGTGCCGGTGGATTGGCGGCGGCTGCGCGACCCGCGCTGGGACATGGCGCGGGTGGCCGTGGCGGGGCCGCTCGTGAACCTGCTCATGGCCTTCGCCTGGGGGCTCGCGATCAAGCTCATGGCGCTCATCGTCATCGTCGTGCCGGTGCCGACGGTGCTGCTCCAACTCTATGTCGAGATGTGCGTGGTCGGCATCCTGATCAACTTGGTGCTGATGGCGCTCAATCTGTTTCCGTTGCTGCCGCTGGACGGGGGCCGTATCCTGCATGCGCTGCTGCCGCCGCCGTTGGCGTGGCGCTATGCGCGCATGGAGCCGTACGGGATCCTGATCCTGCTCGTGCTGCTGTTCGCGCCCAACGGCCAGCCGCCGGGGCTGCTCGGCACCGTGCTGCGCCCGGTGGTGAGCGGCGCCCTGACCGCGATGCCCGCCTCCGCATTGGTGCGCGATCGCTTTCCCATTTGACGCCCGGCAGGCCGGGCCGCTGTAAAAGGCCCGGCGTCGGCGTCTTGCAGGGGCCGAGGCGCCCCGCCGACAGCAAGGCCATCACGCGTGATCCCCGTAACCGCCGCGAACCCCCGTGTCCTGTCCGGGATGCGCCCCACCGGGCGACTGCATCTCGGTCACTATCATGGTGTCCTCAAGAACTGGGTGGAGCTCCAGCACGAGCTGGAGTGCTTCTTCTTCGTCGCCGACTGGCACGCGCTCACCACCGACTACGACGATCCCACCGGCATCCCGCAGGCCAGCTTCGACATGGTCGTGGACTGGCTCGCCGCCGGCGTCAGCGCCGGCTCATCGACCATCTTCATCCAGTCGCGGGTGCCGGAGCACGCCGAGCTGCATCTGCTGCTGTCCATGATCACCCCGCTCGGCTGGTTGGAGCGGGTGCCGACCTACAAAGACCAGCAGGAGAAGCTCAAGGGGCGGGACCTCGCCACCTACGGCTTCCTGGGCTATCCGCTGCTGCAGAGCGCGGACATCCTGATCTACAAGGCCGGCCAGGTGCCGGTGGGCGAGGACCAGGTCGCGCACGTCGAGATGACGCGTGAGATCGCCCGGCGCTTCAACCACATCTACGGGCGCGAGCCGGACTTCGAGGAGAAGGCCGAGCAGGCGAAGCGCAAGATGGGCAAGAAGAACGCGAAGCTGTTCGACCAGCTTCGCCGCAGCTATCAGGAGCAGGGCGACCAGGAGGCGCTCGGCCGCGCCCATGCGCTGCTGGAGAACCAGTCCAACATCACCGTCGGCGACCGCGAGCGGCTGCTGGGCTACCTGGAAGGCGGCGGGCGCGTGATCCTGCCCGAGCCGCAGCCGCTGCTCACCCGGGCGGCGAAAATGCCGGGGCTCGACGGGCAGAAGATGTCCAAGTCCTACGGCAACACCATTGCGCTGCGCGACGACCCGGACCTGGTGGCGCAGAAGCTCCGTACCATGCCCACCGACCCGGCGCGGGTGCGCCGCACCGACCCGGGCAACCCGGACATCTGCCCGGTCTGGCAGTTCCACCTGGTCTATTCGCCGGACGACGTGCGCGATTGGGTGCAGCAGGGCTGCCGCTCCGCCGGCATCGGCTGCATCGAATGCAAGCAGCCGGTCATCGACGCGGTGCTGGCGGAGCTCAAGCCCATGCAGGCGCGCGCCGCGCAGTTGGAGGCGGAGCCTGACATGGTGCGGAGCTTCATCAACGAGGGCTGCGAGCGTGCCCGCGATGTGGCCCGCGAGACCATGGACGAGGTCCGCCGCGCCATGTCGCTGTTACAGGGCTGAGGGCGCGGCAGTGGCGGAGCCGACGGCAGATACCGAGGGCACGGCGGCGGCGGCGGACGGCGCCGATGTGCTCGTGCTCGCACCGACGGCGCCCGAGGCCGAGACCCGCTACGCCTTGGTCCGCGGCGCGCCGCTGTTGAAGCTGCCCGAGGACCTGTACATACCGCCGGATGCGCTGGAGGTGTTTCTCGACGCCTTCGAGGGGCCGCTGGATCTGCTCCTGTACCTGATCCGCAAGCAGAACCTCGACATCCTGGACATCCCCATCGCGCAGATCACCACCCAGTACATGGAGTACGTGGAGCTGATGAAGGAGATCAAGCTGGAGCTTGCGGCGGAGTATCTGGTCATGGCCGCGATGCTCTGCGAGATCAAATCCCGCATGCTGCTGCCGCGCCCGGAGACGGCGGAGGATGAGCATGCCGACCCGCGCGCCGAGCTGGTGCGCCGACTCATGGAGTACGAGCGCTTCAAGCAGGCCGCCCAAGACCTGGACGGCCTGCCGCGGGAGGGGCGCGACACCTTTCCCGTGTATGCGGAGCTCTCGCCCGAGCACATCCGCCGCACGCCGCCGACGGTGGATCTCGCGGAGGTGCTCTCGGCCCTGCGCGATGTGCTGCGCCGGGCGGACCTGTTCAGCAGCCATCGCGTCGAGCGCGAATCCCTGTCCCTGCGCGAGCGCATGTCCCGGGTGCTGGTGGTGCTCCAGCACGGCGGCTTCGTCGCCTTCGAGGCCCTGTTCGACGTCACCGAGGGCCGCGCCGGCGTCGTCGTCAGCTTCCTCGCCGTGCTCGAGCTGGTGAAATCCTCCGTGCTGGAGCTGGTGCAGGCGGAGGCCTACGCCCCGATCCACGTGCGCCTGCGCGGGGGCGAGGCATGAGCGGCGGCGACTGGGAGCAGTCCGGACTTGAGGACGACGACGGCGACATCGCGCGGCTGAACGCGCTGACGCTCGCCGCGCCGGACGTGAAGCTCGTCGTCGAAGGGGCGCTGATGGCGGCCGGTGCGCCGCTGACGCTGGACCAGATCCTGGCCCTCTACCCGGAGGAGCGCCGCCCGGCCCGCGACGAGATCAAGACCGCCGTCGCCGAGCTGATGGACGACTACGCCGGCCGCGGCATCGAGCTGGTGGAGGTCGCGGGCGGCTGGCGCATCCAGGTGCGCCGCCTGGTGGCGCCCTGGGTCGCGCGGCTCTGGGACGAGAAGCCGCAGCGCTATTCCCGCGCGCTGCTGGAGACCCTCGCGCTCATCGCCTATCGTCAGCCCATCACCCGCGGCGAGATCGAGGACATCCGCGGCGTCGCCGTCAGCACCCAGATCGTCAAGACCCTGACCGAGCGCGAGTGGGTCCGCGTCGTCGGCCACCGCGACGTGCCGGGCCGCCCGGCGCTGTTCGCGACCACGCGCCGCTTTCTCGACTATTTCGGCCTGCGCTCGCTGAACGACCTGCCGCCGCTCGCCGAGCTGCGCGACCCGGCCTTCTTCGGCGAGCAGTTGGACGCCGCGTTCGACGCCGCCGTGGCGTCCGCCGCCGCCGAGGCCGGCGTCACCGCGGCGCTGCCGGACGCAGCAGCGGCGCCGGCGTCCGGCAGCGCCGCCGCAGCACCTCAAGATGCAAGCCGATGAACAACGATAGACCCGGCCGCCGGCCGCCACGGCCCGGCACCACCCGCACGGCGAACAAAGGCGCGGGGCCGCCGGAGCGCCCCGCGCCACGCTCGGGCAATCAGCGGCCCGCGCCCGCGGAGCCCGTGCGCCTGCAGAAGGTGCTCGCCGAGGCCGGCCTCGGCAGCCGGCGCACGCTGGAGGTCTGGATCAGCGACGGGCGCGTGCGCGTCAACGGCCACGTCGCCAAGCTCGGCGACCGCGTGCTGCCCAGCGACCGCATCAGCGTAGACGGAGAGCCGTTGAAGCGCCGCTCCCCGCGCCGGGCGGAGATTCGCGTGCTCGCCTACCACAAGCCCGAGGGCGAGGTCGTCACCCGCCGCGATCCGGACGGTCGCCCCACCATCTTCCGCAGCCTGCCCGGCATCCGCGACGGGCGCTGGATCACCGTCGGCCGGCTCGACCTCAACACCGCCGGGCTCCTGCTCGTCACCAACCACGGCGAGCTCGCGAACCGCCTCATGCACCCCGCCCGCCAGGTGGAGCGCGAGTACGCCGTGCGCATCCATGGCGACGTGCCCGACCATGCCCTGGAGCGCCTGGTGCAGGGCGTGGAGCTGGACGACGGCCCGGCGCGCTTCGAGGAGATCGTCGAATCCGGCGGCAGCGGCCAAAACCGCTGGTACCACGTGCTGCTGCTGGAGGGCCGCAACCGCGAGGTGCGCCGGCTCTGGGAGGCCGTCGGCTGCACGGTGAGCCGCCTCAAGCGCGTGCGCTACGGCAACGTCATCCTCGGTGCCCGCCCCCTGCCCGGACAATGGCGCGAGCTGACGCCGGAAGAGCTAGACGGGCTGCTCGCCATCGCCGGCCTGCCGCCGCTGCCGGGCCGAAAGCGCGCCCCCGGCGGCCGCAACCTTTGGGGCCGCCCGCAGGGCAGACCCGGCCGGGGCTCGGCCCGGGACGACGATTAGCCTCGGCGCAATCGCCGGCACAAACCGCTCCCCGCGCAGTTCCACTGCCGCCGGCGCCGATCCGCCCCGATCTGCGCTTGCTCCAACTGATCTGGGTAGATGGACCAGTGGCCGGCGCTCTGTTCAGCGCGGGTTGACATGCTCTCGTATAGGGGAGTCCGTCTCGCCGTGGGCCTTGATCATCGTTCTGGCCGCCATGACCCGAGGTCCTGCTCGTGACACCGCTCCTGCGTGTCACGCCTTCTTCGGCGCTCTGCGCCCCGCGGGGTGTGACGGGGCGACGAGGTCGGCACCGGCCTTGGAACAGCGAGCGCGGCGGGTGGGCGCGGAGCGCCGGGAGGCGGTGACACCGCGGGAGCGGTGTCACCAGAGAAAGGTCGTCGCGGACGTGAGGTTCTTCCGCTGACTTATTCATGGTCTGTCCCGGAATACCCCCGAGGACCCGCATCCTCTGCGATTGCGCCGCCGCGGTGCCGGCATGATTGCGCCTGCGCGATATGCCGGCACCGGTGTCTTGCCGGCTCCAGGCCGGCGTCGCTCACCAACCAGAAACCGCCGGGTCCGCCGCCGGACCGGGCGATCTCCCCGCCAGGCCAGTTGACGTCCGGCACCGGCGCGCGGTGGATGATGAGGGCGTCCATGCCCGGGCGGGTGGTTGCCGGAGAGCATCCCCGCAGCGCGCGATGTGACGCGCCGCAGCCATGCGGCGCACCGCACGAGCTGCCGTCAGCGTGGCAAGCCGGCCCGCATCCCGGCGGCTTCGGTGCGCCCTTCGAAGGCGTCGCTGGAGCCGAGCAACTGATCCAGCACGACGCGCGCCTCGTCATGCCGCCCGCCGGCCGTCAGCGCGCGGGCGTAGCCCATCTGCACGGCGGGGTCCTGCGGCAAGGCCTCGGCGGCTTTGCGAAGCAGGTCGATAGCGCCCGGGAGGTCGCCCTCATCCTGGCGAACGCGGCCCATGACGTACTGGATCTTCGGGTTGTCCGGGGCCACGGCGTAGGCGTCGCGCGCGTAGCGCTTCGCCTCCGCCACCCGGCCCGTTTGCACGAGGCTCCAGGCCGTGCCGGCTTCCAGCACCGGTGAGCGCTGTGCGCCGTTCTGCAGCGCCGCGGACAGCGTGGCCGCGGCGCTTTCCATATCGCCGCCGAACAGTTGCAGGGTGCCCAGTTGGAACCGCGCGAAGTTGTCGTTCGGATGTTGCCGCGACCACTCGGACAGCGTTTCGAGCGCCGCCGGGCGCTCTCCTGCATCCCATTGGAGCCGTGCGAGCGTTGCGGCGGAGTCGGCGCTGCCCGCTGCCGCGTGCGCTGCTGCGAGCATCTCGATCGCCTCCTGCTGCTTGCCAAGCCGCGACGCCAGCAAAGCGCGCAGCTCCACCACGCGGGGGTCGAGAGGGTCTGACTCGATGAGGCTCAGAATGTCCTTTATCTCCGCTTGCGCCGTCTCGGCGGTCGCGCCCGGCCGGACCAGGGCCAGCCGGTTGCGCGTTGCGCGCAGGTCCAAGCGCTCCGGCGCTAGGACCAGGGCGGCTTCGATGGCGCTGGCTGCATTGGCGTAGTCGTTGTTCCGCTCATAGGCCTTGGCCAGCGCCGCCTGTGCGTCGGGCGCGTCCGGACGGAGCTCCACGAGGCGGCGAAAGGTCTCGATGGCGGCGGCGGGTCGGTCGGCCATGAGCTCCGCCTGCCCGCGCAGCGCGATGGTCTCAGGCGCCTCCATCGCCGCCAGCGGGTCGAGGTAGGCGAGCGCCTTCATCGGCTGAGCGAGCTGAAGGTGAATCCTGGCCAGCGCCGCCTTCACCGGCCCGTTTTGCGGGTTGCTCCTGAGCTCGTCTTCCAGCAGGTGAACGGCCTTGTACGGATTGCCGCTCGCCGCCTCCAGCGCGGCCAGGTTGGCGAGCCGCACGGCATCGTTGGGGTAGCGCTCGCGCAGCGACTCGATGATGCGGCGTGCGCCGTCTACGTCCTGCTTGCGCAAGCGCACCTCGGCGAGTCCGGTGAGGGCGTTCGGATCATCGGGGCGGGCTTCCAGCACCTCTTGCAAGGCTTGCTCGGCGGCGTCCAGCTCGCCATTGCCGAGATAGCCGAGCCCCGCGATCAGCGCCGCATCGGGCGTACGCGGGCTGCCGCCGGCCTGCGCCTGCTCGATCCGGGCGACGGCCTTGCCCGCGTCCCCCGCGGCGATGTGGGCCTGAGCCAGGAGCCAGGGAATCTCGCCCAACTGCGGCGCCTCCTGCGCCAGCCGTTCCAGCTCCGTGATGGCCTGGGCGCGGTCCGCGGTGAACAGCTCCGCGGCCGCGAGCTGTGCCCGCAGTGCGGCACTGTCCGGGCGCAGGTCGACGGCCTGACGCAGGTAGCCGACGCCCTCGCCGATCCGCTCGGACCGCATGGCAGCCTGGCCGAGCAGCGCGAGCAGGGCCGGGTCTGCTGCGGCCTGCTCCATGACGGGGGTCAGCGCGGCGTAGGCCGCAGCCGCATCGCCCATGCGCAACAGGCTGCGGGCGAGATAAGCACGCCCGGCCAGATCCTCCGGCATCGCGTTGACATATTTGGTGAGGTGCGAAACCGCCTCCTCGTCGGCGCCGAGCCGATGGCTCGCCGCGCCGGCGACGAGCAGCGCCGGCGCACTGCCGGTGGCCGCGGCGACCTTGCGGGCGAGCGTCTGCGCTGCTGCCAGATCGCCATCGCGGTAGGCGACGATGCTCTGAATCTGCAGCGCCTGGGCGTCGTCGGGCAGCACCTGCAGCACTTGCCGGAGGTTCTCTTTGCCGGCCTCCGAGCTGCCCTCCGCGAGCTGGGCTCCCGCCAAGTACAGCCGCCGCCGCGTCTGCCAGGGCTCAAGGTCCACCGATGCCTGCAGCGCCGCCACGGCAGCGGCGGTGTCCGCCCGTTGCAGATGGACCAGTCCCTGCACCCAGAGCAGCTCGCTCTCATCGGCCGCCACGCCGCCGGCATCGGCGTCGCGCAGGAAGCCCTCGGCGGCATCGAGATCCTGCTCGCTCAGGCTCAGCAGCGCCAGCTTCGCGAGCGCCGGGGCGTACCCGGGTTGCGCCGTCAGCGCCGCGCCCAATGCTGCCCGCGCCGTCTCCGGCTCGCCGTGCCCGAGGTGCGCCTGTGCGCGCAAGGTCTCGGCCGCGGCCTTCGCCGCCGCGGCGGGGGCCTGCGCCGAGTCCAGATTGGCGAGCACGTCATCGAACTGACCGAGCAGCAGCCGTGCGCGCGCCTGTGCCAGTCGGATCTCGAAGCCATCCGTGCCGAGTGCGAGCGCCCTGTCGAGGGCCGAGATGGCCGCCGCGCCCTCCCCGGCGTCGAGATACAGCAGGCCCAGTGCATAGCGCAGGTCCGGATCATTCGGGCGCTCCTGTATCGCCTGCTTCAGCACCACCACCGCGCCGTTCAGGTTGCCCTTGTCGCGATACGACTCGGCCTTGATGATTTCGGGAGTCGCGCCGGTGCCGGGCTCTGCCGCAATTGCCGGGGTGGCGGTCGCGGTCAGCAGCAGCAGGGCGGCGATGCTGCAGGACAAGGCGCTGCGCCGCCGCGCCGACGGCGTTGCCGAGAGCGGGTATGTGTTGAACTCTGCTGTGGCCTTCATGCCGGGACTCCAGGGTCTATAGGGTCTAGTCGATTGGCCGGGCTGTCTGGTGCTTGATGTCGCTGTCGTACTCGCACGGCACCCGCTGACGACAGCGATTACCAAAGCGAGACGCTCTTCGCCGTCGCGACTGTCGGAATGCAAGCGAGTAAGAATCCCTCTAAAACACCGCGCGCTGCGCAATCAAAAAAAATGCGGGGCATCCTGCCCCGCTCGCCAGCCGCTCCGTCCATGAGCGCTTGCCGGCTGACTCGCCGTGAGCGCTTACGCCTTCGTGCTGCGGCGGCGACGGAGCGCCGCGAGACCGATCAGGCCCGCCCCGATCAGCGTAGTCGAGATGGGCTCCGGAATTCGCGTTTGCTCGAAAACATTGGTCACGCTGTTGATGCTATCCGCATCAGTCACATTCACTTCCTCACTCACCCAAATCGCGCGCGGATTTGGCACGAGGGGGGCGTCCACCCCGCCGCCGCTTGAGGTCAGCGTCGCGAGCAAGTCCCCCGGCGCATCGTCACCCAAGGGATCGTACTCGTAGACGCGCTTAGTTACTGATGTGTCGGTGTCCGCATCCGGTTTGTCGACGTCCAAATCTACCTTCGTGAAGACCTTGTCTTCGTCGAGGATCACTCCGGTATAGTCGAACGTAAAGAAACCAGTACCGGGGAACGGTTGAACCGGCGGCGACAGATTGATCTGCTGTGTCAGCAGCCCTGGGCCAGTCGCGTTGAAGGAGACTTGGATCCCTTCCGCGACGGCTTGGGTAAGATCGTTATCGATCGACTTAAGCGTCCATACCTTGTCGTTAACAAGGCAGCCGCTATCACCACGTTGAAACCAGTCCCACATGCTGAAAAGCGCTGGGGTGCCATTTACTTCGTTATAGCAATCCGTGTCGTTAGGGTCCGAGAAGGCGTGTGCCATCTGCATGCCGCTCAAGCTGCCCGCAAGCAGAATGCCGAGCGCGGTGAATTTCGTCATCGTGTTCATGTCTTACCTCATTGAGATTCGAAATAGATCCAATGCTTCTGTCACGCGCCCGGCTCTGTCGGGCCGCGTGGCGGTGATGCGGGCATGGTCGGCGCGGTCTCCCTGCGGGGGATGCGTCCGTGCGCTGAAGCCTCTCCTTAGGAAGCACCCAGTTGCCGGCGCCTTTCGGCGCCGGACTCACGTGGCGGCGCTTCCGCTGCTGCCCGCGACGCCCATTCCTCGCACGCCACAAGGGAATACAGTTCTCGTGCCAGCGCCTGTGAGTGTCTCCACTAAACGCGCATGGGGGATTCTCGATAATTGCTTATGTCCCTGAAAAATAGACTGTTCATGCGCGTGGTTTGGGTCGAGCGAGGTGCCTGAATCCGTCGATCACTCCTCACCCGCGGGCGTCAACGCAAGTCAGGTGTAATGCCCGTTTTACAGCGGCCCCTTTCGTGAGCATTCTAAAGCCCTGGATATATGCAAGCTGTCAGTGACAGCGAGATAGGCGGCATAGGGGAAACGCCTCTCCGGCTCTGAGTAAGACAATGAGCGGATTGAACAGGCAGGGTTTTCGGACTGTAAAAAAAGCTGACACATGCGGGTCGGTCCGGGCGTCGCTCAGGGAATGCCGCATTTCGTGAGCGAGGTCATCGGGAAAGCACCGAGCGCCGAGGGACTCCCGGTTACGTGATGCCGCAACGGCGCCAAAGGCTTGCAGATGAGCCAAGTTTCTTGGTGATAAGGCGCTTGAGGGCAAGAGAGCCGAGGGCTGAGCGGCCAAGGGAGCCCGCTTTTGGTCCTCGGCCCTTTGATTCGGATCGAGTGAGCGCCGCGAAACCCGGCGTCCAGGGCAGCGAAATCGCTATCGGGATCGCTATCGGGATCGACACGACATGACACGGGGCTACGGGAAGCTTGATGTCTACCGTCTTTCGATCGGTTGGTCAGCGCATCTGTGGCGATGAGCGGCGCGATTTCGATGCCGATTTCGATACCGATTTCGATTTCGATGAAGACGGGATGGAGCCCTACCGTAGGCGAGGCCGCGGACTGTACCCCTCGTGTTTGAAGCGTTCGTAGGCGTGCGATCCAAGCACAGGTGGAATTCCATGGCGCGCGGGCGGGGCCATGGACGTCGCCATCGGCGTGCAGGCCTTGGAGCGCCGGAGGGCGTGCTCAGCCGAAGCGATCTGCCCGGACGTGGCGCAGAATGAGGCGGGGAGGGGAGCCGGCATCGCGCCGAGCGGAATGGCGCCGGCAGCGCCGAGCCTGGCGCGCTCGGGCGGGCGGTGCGAGTCGCCGGCGGCGCCATGGGCCGCCGCCGGCGAGCGGTGCGGGACGTTGAGACGGGATCGAAGCGGTGCCTTCGACGTGCGGCCGCAGCGGTTATTGGGCGGCCTTCCGATGCGGGCGCACACCCGCGACTCCCAAGCCGGCAAGCCCGATGCCGAGCAGGGCGAGGGAGCCCGGCAGCGGAATCGGAATCTGCACGCCGTCGGTGGTGAAGTCGAGGGCAAGCGCACCGCCGACAGCGGTGGCTCCGATTTGCAGGCGCTTCAAGATCTCGATAGGCAGTGCCGTGTCGAAGGTTAGCGATCCCTCGGTGGTTTGGGAGCCGGAGACGTTGCCGAGGGTTTGGAGAATGAGGTTGCCATTCACGAGGGACTGCGCGCTGTAGAAGGCGTTTTCGAACCTCGACGCGTTGACCCGAGACGACCATTCAACCAGACCCGTTGGGCCGATGAAGTCCTCGAAAAGAAACTCGATCTCGAGGCCGGCGCCGTACGTGTTCGTCGCATTCACCAGCGCTTGTGTGGCGGTCAGGTTGCTCGTCGTGGCGATTGCGGAGGCAAAGTCCATGCTTACGCCAGCGTTGGAGTTGCCGGTGTTGACGGATGTCCCGAAATACTTGTCTAGGATGGGGCTGGTACCCGTCGTCACGACCAGGATGTTGCTCGGGGAGGCATAGGTTTCCGGCGTCCCTGGAGCGGCGAAGTCGGTGATCTTGATCGTAACGCCGGCAAGGGCTGCATCGCCGGCGCTCAAGAGGGCGCCGAGCACGATCAACTGTTGAATCTTCATGTGGACATTCCCTAAACCGATCGGTTTGTTGCGGGTTGCGGAGTGTTGCTCCTGCGTTCGGGGAGCGACCATGCGCCCGGGGGCGTCGCGCCGATGCAGACGAGTGAACAGTTTCATTGATACAGTTCTCGTGCCGTAAGCGCGTCGGCTTGTCCTGAAACATGGATAGGGGATGCACTTGTGTCAATAAAGCATGGATTTGTATAACAAAAGCGGGTCATCGCCGTGCCCGTGCGGCGGCGTTTCGGCCGGTTGTCGACGCTCCGGCGGAGCAGGCCGTGCCTGCGGGTGTTTGCGTTTTTTACAGTTGCCCGTGAATGCAGGGGCGACAACCGATAGGCCGGCGTGTGAAAGACCGAGGCGCGGGTCAGGGGAGGGACCCGGAACTACGTCAATAAAAGCAATGAGCGCTTTGTTTTAGTTGACGTTTGTTGCTGTAAAGAATCCTGACACTGCGCGGGTGCGCTGGTCTGTATGACGCTTCCGGAGGCGCAAGGCGGGGTTCAAGACGTGCATTGCACGGGGAATGGCAACGCGCGCGGCACGCGGGGCTCGCGGCCGGCTTCGAGCATGACTTCGAGCAGCGCGGATGGTCCGCGGAGCGGACGCTACGCATGGGGGATGGTCCGCGGAGCGGACCCTAGGCTTTGGCCGCGGGGGAGAGCGACTGCCGGGCTGGACGCTCAGCGCGGATTCGGCACCCGGCATTCCACCAGCGTGCCGCCGCCGTCGGGCTGGGTGACGGTGCAGGTGCCACCGAGCATGCCCGCGCGATAGACCATCAGCCGCAGTCCGAGTCCGCGCTTGGCGCCGGGCGGGATGCCGTGGCCGTCGTCGCGGATGCGCAGCACCAGCTCGTCGTCGCCGGCCTCCAGGCTGATGTCTACGCGCGTGGGCTGGGCGTGGCGCATGGCGTTGCTGAGCGCCTCCTGCGCGATGCGGTAGAGGTGCGCCGCCTGCTGCTCGCCGAGCGCGCCGATGTGCCCGGTGTGGCTGAACCGGCAGTCGATGCCGGCGGCGCGCTCCATGCCGGCGGCGAGCTCGGCGAGGGCGTTTTCGAGGCCGGGCGCGGAGACCTCGGCCGACAGCCCGCGGGCGATGCTGCGGCAGGTGTCCAGCGCGTGGCGCAGGTAGTCCTCCATCTGCGTGAAGGCATCGCCTGCGGCGTCGGCGCCGCTGCGCTTGAGCTGCTGGCGCATGCTGTGCGCGAGCATGACCAGCGCGGTCAGCTCTTGGCCCAGGCCGTCGTGGATCTCGCGGCCGACCTCCTCTTGCTGGCGCGTGCTGAGCTCGATGACATCGCGCTCCAGGCGGCGCTGCTCGCTCACGTCGCGGCCCACCAGCACCCAGAGGTTCTGCTCGGCGACGAAGCGCGCGGACAGCTCCAGCGGAAACCACTCGCCCTGGCCGCGGCGGCCGTGCAGCAGCCGCGGCGCGCCGTCTCGGGAGTCCGTGAGCACATCGGCCGGGCGGCCGTCGATGCGGGCGAGGAGGGCGTCGATGGGCTGGCCGGCCACGTCCGCGACGGTGCAGCGGAACATCGCCTCCGCGGCGCGGTTGAAGCTCTCGATGCGGCCGTCGGCATCGGTGGTGATGATGGCCTCGGCGGCGGCCTCCAGGATGGAGCGCAGCCGCAGCTCGCGCTCCGCCAGCGCACGCTGGGCGTCCTTGAGGTCGCCGACGTCGAGCATGCAGCCCAGCATGCGCACGACCTGGCCGTTGCTGTCGCGGTCGATGGCGCCGCGCGCGAGCACCGGCACCCAGCGCCTGTCGACGTCTTGACGACGGTACTCCGCCTGCCATGCGTCGGCGTCCCCGTCGATGGCCCCCTGGAGCCGCGCCAGCGCGCCGGCCCGGTCGTCCGGGTGGATGCCGGCGGCCCACCAGTCCGGCAAGGACTCGCCCATCGGCGCCGGCTTGCCGAACTGGCGCTCGTACTCGTCGCTCCACCAGAGCTCGCGGTGCGTGAAGTCGTATTCCCACACCGCCTCGTGCACCACGCGCAGCGCCCGGCGCAGCCTGAGCTCGCTGTCGGCGAGCTGCTGCTCCAGCGCCTTCTGCGCGGTCAGGTCGAGCAGCATCACCAGCACCCGGTCCATGGCTGCCTCATTGCCCGGCATCAGCGCAAACTGGCAGAGCATGGGCAGCCGGCGGCCGTTGGCGGTGCTCACCAGGTCCTCGCACAGCGCGACGCGCCGGCCGGAGGCGAAGGCCGCGAGCAGCTCGGCGAGCTTGTCCGTGCAGCACAGGTGCGGGCGTAGCTGGCCCGCGTCCGCGTCGTCGGCGATGCCGAGCAGCGCCCTGGCGGCGCCGTTGACGGCCGTGATGCGAATCCCGTCCCGGCAGGCGGCGAGCAGGTCCGGTTGCGCGGCGAAGAAGCGCGGGTCCGCGGCGCCCGGCCCGGCGCCGCGCAGGAGCTTCGCGACCGCGGACCAGTCCTGCTCCAGCATGGTCAGCGGGGCGTCCTCGAACAGCCGTCGGTAGTGCCGCTCGCTGGCCCGCACCGCCAGCTCCGCGGCGGTCTGCACGGTGACGTCCACGAGCGTCAGCACAACACCGTCGATGCGGTTCTCCTGGCTGCGGTAAGGCAGCACGCGGCGCAGCCAGCGCCGACCGGCGCCGTCGTCCAACTGGCGCTCGACGGGGGTCAGCGTCTCCAGCACCGCGGCGCAGTCCGTGAGCAGGTCCGCGTCGTTGATGCGGAACTTGATCTCGGTGAAGGGGCGTCCGATGTCGCCCGGGCGCAGGTTCAGGAGATCCTTGCAGGCGGGCGTGAACAGCTTGACCCGCAGCTCCCGGTCGAGGAACACGGTGATGGTGTTGGAGCTGGCGAGCAGATTGGTGATGTCGTCGTTGCGCTGCTCGACCTCCGCGACCTTCTCCTGCATCTGGCTGTTGACGGTCGCGAGCTCCTCGTTCACCGATTGCAGCTCCTCCTTGGCGGTCTGCATCTCCTCGTTGGTGGAGGCCATCTCCTCGTTGGCGGCCTTGAGCTGCTCGTTGGCGGTCTGCAGCTCCTCGATGGTGCTGTGCAGGTCGTCGCGGGTGGCACGGAGCTCGAATTCCAACTGCTCGATGGCGGTAAGCTCCGCGCCGTCGGCGTCTTCGGCCGCCTCGCTCGACGCCGCCGGTGCCGGGTCGCGGTCGCGGAAGGTGACGAGCAAGAGCCGCTCCGCCAGCCGGCTCTCGCGCACCGGATGCACCAGCACCTCCACCGGCACCCGGGTGGTGCCGCGCAGCACCTTGGCGTCGCGGACCCGGCTGGCCTTGCCGTGGGTCAGGGCTGCTTGGCAGGCACCGCGCACCGGTGTCACCAGCCCCTTGCGCAGCATCTCCACCAGCGAGCGTGTCGGCTCGCCGGTGGGCAGCTCCAGGTAATCCGTGGTCGGACCCTGGTAGTAGAGGATCTCGTAGCCGGCGTTGATGAGCACGGCGGCGGGCGCGTACAGCTCGCACAGCGCCCGGCGCGCGGTGTCCTTGAAGCGGCCGAGGGCATGATTCGTCCCGCTCAGCGGCTCCGGCGGCAGGGTGGGCGCCAACACGCCGGCCGTGGCGGCGCCGAAGATGTCGCCGCGGCTGCTGCCGATCCGCACGAAGATGCGCCAGCGCTTGGAGATGGTCTCGAACAGGTCGGTGTGTCTGCCCACCGCCTCCGCGTTGCCGAGGAACAGAAACCCGCCCGGGCTCAGCGCAAAGTGAAACCGCGCGATGACCTGCTCCTGGGCCTCCGGCTTGAGGTAAATCAGCACGTTCCGGCAACTGACGAGGTCAATGCGCGAGAAGGGCGGGTCGCGGAGCAGGTTCTGCACCGCGAACACCACGCATTCCCGCAGCGCCTTGCTCACCTGCTGGCGACCGCCGCCGAGATTGGTGAAGAAGCGCGCGCGCCGCTCCCGGCTCAGCCCCTGCATGGCCGCCTCGGTATAGACGCCGTGGCGGGCACGCTCCAGCGCGGTCTCGTCGATGTCGGTGGCGAACACCTGCACGTTGGCGGCGCGACCGCCGGCGCTGAAGGTCTCGATGGCCAGCATAGCGATGCTGTAGGCCTCCTCCCCGGTGGCGCAGCCCGGAACCCAGATGCGCAGCGGCGTCTCGCCGGAGTGGCGGTGTACCAGGGGCTCGATGACGTGGTCCCGCAGCTCCGCGAAGGCCTCCTCGTCGCGGAAGAAGCCGGTGACGCCGATCATCAGGTCTTGGTTCAGATGCTTGAGCTCGTCGGTCTCGCCGCGCAGGCGCGCCAGGTAGTCCTCGGTACGGCCGATGCCGAGCTGGTCCATGCGCCGGCGGATGCGTCGGCTGACCATGCTGGGGCGATAGTCGCGAAAGTCGTAGCGGGTGCGCACGCGCAGCAGCGCGAGCAGGCGGCGCAGCGCGTTCTGCTCCGAGGGTTCCGGCGAGAAGTCCTTCAGCACCGCCTCGCCGCCGGGGCGCGTGTGCTCCACCAGCGCGATCGGAATCTGTGCCGGCGGCAGCGCCAGGTCGGCAAGGCCGGCGTCGATGGCCGCCTGCGGCATATCGGGGTAGTCCGCCGTCGCCGGCTGCTGCACGACGCCCAGGCCGCCGGCGTTGACGATGGCGCGCAGCCCCTTGACGCCGGCATCGCCGGAGCCCGACAGCACCACACCGAGTGCGGCGGCGCCGAGATCCTCCGCGAGCGAGACGAGTACGGCATCGAGCGCGGCACGCCGGCCGGCGGTGCCCTGCAACTGCTCGATGCGGATGCGCCCGCCGCGCAGCGTGACGCGCGCGCCGGGCTGTGCGATGTAAGCACGGTTCTTGGCGGGAACAACGCCGTCGATGGCGGCGCCGACCGGGATGGTCGAATGCTTGCGGAGCAGCTCGGCCAGCAGGCTCGGCTGGTCCGGGGCCAGGTGCGGCATCACCAGCCAGGCGAGGCCGCTGTCCGGCGGCACGGCGGCGAAGAGCTCCTCCAACGCCTTGAGGCCGCCGGCGGAGCAGACGATGCCGACCACGGGGGGCACGTCAGGCCCGGGCGGGGGCGGCTCGGTCGGCGGTGTGTACGCTGCGTCGTCGATCAGCGACGGCGGCACCTGCGTGTCGTTGCCGGTGTCGGCGCCGAGCGCGAGGGCGTCGGGCGGATGCGCTGACGGCAGTGCGGCGTCGGTGGTGGCTGCGGTCGGCGGAAGGATGCCGGCGTCCGCCTGCGTCGTGTCCGGGTTGGGTGCTTGCGGCGCTGCCGGCTCGGTGTTTCGGCGATCCGTCGGCGGCTGCGGCATAGATTGCAGTTCCTGTGGCGTGACGGCCGCGTCTTAAGTCTCAGAGTCGGGAGTCAGAGTCGGGGCTGGTGTTTGCGGCAAGGATGCTTGCGCCTGCGCACGGGCGTGAGGAGGGAGGCCCGGCACAAGGGCGCCGCTGTCGGCGCCTGCCGGGCCGTGGACGGTTACGCCTGCTCGATGTGCCACTGCACCGCGTGGCGCACCAGCTCGCCGCCCGTGGCGAGCTGGAGCTTGCGCTTGATCTTTTCGCGGTGGGTCTCGACGGTTTTGACGCTCAAGTGCAGGCGCTCGGCGATCTTGGACGTGGACATGCCTTGGCCGATGAGGCCGAAGACCTCAAGCTCGCGGTCGCTGAGGTCCTCGATGCTGGAGGTGCCGGCGTCCTTCTTCTTCGCGAAGCCGTTGATGACGCGCTCGACCATCTTCTCGCTGAGGTAGATGCGCCCGGCGAGCACCTGCTGGATGGCATCGAGGATCTGCTCTGTGACTTGGTGCTTGTTGACGTAGCCGCGGGCGCCGGCGTTGATGGCGCGCTCGGCGAACAGGGACTCGTCGTGCATGGAGCAGACCAGCATCTTGAGCTGCGGCATGTGCACCTTGAGCCGCTTGATCAGCTCGATGCCGCTGCCGTCGTCGAGGGAGATGTCGATCAGCGCGAGATCGGGCTCCAACTTGCGCGCGACGTCGATGGCGTCGCGGACGTTGCCGACCTCCGCACAGATGCTGAGCTCGGGCACCTCGGCGAACAGGCTCCGCAGGCCCGCGCGCACGAGCGGGTGATCATCGACGATGAGAATACGGGCGGGTTGACTCTGACTTGCCATGAACTTCGTCGCTCCTCTTTCCTCTGACTGACTCCGGGGCGATACCCGGGGGCTGATTGCTGATCAGAGCCGTGTGGACTCCGCTGCCGTCACGGCGTTGATCCTGTCCTGCACGGCGCGGTTCGGCGCCCGTCACACTGCGGCAACAGTGCCGCACGAACTGCAGATTGGCTGCTGGCGTCAGGCGCGTGGGCCGGCGATTCCCTTTTCTACGTTTTGTGTCTCTTGGGTGACGACCAGGTGTTGCCGAGACGGGGTCAACCGCGGGTCTGTTGCGATCGGTGCCCCCATCCGCGCCGGACCGTTTGTGCGATCCTGTGCGGCCCCACGGTCAGGAATTGCCGCTCCCTCGTTGTTGGAACAGATGAAGCCCGAACCGGGAAATTGTGACAAGGTTCAAGTTCACCGTTGTGCACTATTTGCTGACGGACGGCGCGGAATTCGCCGCGGGCGGATTGGGCTGGACGCGCCCTAGAGGCAAGCCGTACAAGGGCTTCGGTATGGCCCCGATGATGCGGCGCGCCTGCGCCGGATCACGGACAGCACGCCCGCGCACCATACTTGAAGGACGAAGTTGTAGGTTAAATGTAGGTTAAAGGCGTACAGGCGCGGTTCGCTGCCTCTGCGAGCTCCAGGGCGTCCGACACGGGCGCGCCAACGGCTCGCGATGGTCTTGACCGTCGGCCTGTTCCGGTCGTCCGGCATGGGGCCGCGGTGTCGCGCTGCGGGATCGCCACCGACACGAAAGGTGGATTTTTTGGCCATGGGCCGATCGCCGACGGCGGTCGGTCGGGCTTCGGGAGGCAGATTCGGGAGGCAGAACGCTATGGACCGATCTCACGAGGGGCGCAATCACGCCGAGCCGTCCGGCGGGCATCCCGGCATGGTGCTGGAGCCGGCGCTGGATGGAAAAACAATGGCCACGCGGCTCGCCGCCGAGCGGCATCGGCGTATCGAGGTGCGGGCCTATTTCATGGCAGAGGCGCGCGGCTTCGCGCCCGGTTATGCGCTTGATGACTGGCTCGTCGCCGAGGTTGAGGAGGATGCGGCGGAGCGCTCGCTGTAGCGGCGCGGGGCCGCAGACGAGCTGAGGGAAGCTTCAAAAATAACCGGTACAGTCGTTGCGGCGGGCAGGGCCGAGGTTGGCTCCCTCGGCCCTCGGCCCTCCTCAAGCAGCGTCCTGCACCGGGTTCGCAAGCCGGCCGATGCCCTCGATGCCGACCTCCACATGGTCGCCGTTGGCCAGAAACACCGGCGGCTGCCGCGCGAAGCCGACGCCGGGCGGCGTGCCGGTGAGGATCAGCGTGCCGCGCAGGAGCGTGGTGTCGCGCGACAGGAAGGCGATCAGCTCCGCCACCGGAAAGATCATGTCCGCCGTGCTGCCGCGCTGCATCTCGCGCCCGTTCAGCGTGCAGCGGACGGCGAGCCGCTGCGGGTCCGGCAGCGCGTCGGCCGTCACCAGCGCCGGGCCGAGCGGGCAGAAGCCGTCGAAGCCCTTGCCGCGCACCCATTGGCCGCCGCCGCCCTGCTTCTGCCAGCGCCGGGCGGAGACGTCGTTGGCGCAGGTGTAGCCAAGCACATATTCCAAGGCCCGCGCGGCGGGCACGTTGCGCGCCGTGCGGCCGATGACGACGGCGAGCTCCGCCTCGTAGTCCACCTCCGGCCCATGCTCGCAGGCGGCGGGCAGCGGGATCGGCGCGCCGGGGCCGATGACGGCCGTGGTTGGCTTCATGAAGACCACCGGGTGGGCGGGGATCGGTGCGCCAGTCTCGGCGGCATGGGCGCGATAGTTGAGCCCGATGCAGAAGATGTTGACGGGCGTGATCGGTGCGAGCAGGTGCTTAATCTCGGCCGTCTCGTCGGTGGCGGTGAGCGAGCCGAACGGAGCGCCGGCCAGCACCGTTGCGGCGTGCTCGTCCAGCGGCTCGCCCCACAGGGTGCGGCCGTCCGGCGCCACGAAGCGGATGATATGCATGGCCTTGCTGCTCTTGTTCGTTGGCGGGGAGTATGGCGAGCGCGTCGAACTAACCGTCGATGACGGTTGTTCAACAGTTTTTTTTCAATTGCGAATTTTTCAACTACGAAATACACGAAACACGCGAAAAGAACGGTCGTCGGCCGAGCATTTTTCGCGCTTTTCGCGTGTTTCGTAGTTCCTCTTCGGTCGTCTCGAAGATTCTTGGTTCCGGCTTTGCCGGGTTAGGATGCCTGCGGAAGACGCCGCGCCATCCCCACTTTCCACCGTATGACTACGACTGATCAGACCGCCGCCGCGCCCGTGCGCGCGACCGCGGCGCCCGCAGCGACGCTGCCCACCGACGCCGACCTGGCCGGCTGCTTGCTGCGCGAGCGCTACGCGCTGGGCGCGCGGCTGCGCGGACTCAAGCGCCGGGCGGGGCAGGGGCTGCCGGTGGATCGCGGGCTCGCGCGCATGGTCGAGACCATGGCCGAGTCCCGCGCGCTGGCGGAGCGCCGTCGCGCCGCGGTGCCGGCGGTGCAGTATCCGCCGGAGCTGCCGGTGAGCGAGCGCCGGGACGACGTGGCGCGGCTGATTCGCGCGCACCAGGTCGTGATCCTGTGCGGCGAGACCGGCTCCGGCAAGTCCACGCAGTTGCCGAAGCTGTGCTTGGACCCGGCGATGGGGCTAGGTCGGGGGCTAGGTCGGGAACTGGCCGAGGGCGGCGCCGGGCGCGGCGTGTTCGGGCGCATCGGCCACACCCAGCCGCGGCGCATTGCCGCGCGCAGCCTGGCGAGCCGGGTGTCGCAGGAGCTTGGCACGGAGCTGGGCACCACGGTCGGCTACAAGGTGCGCTTTCACGACCGGGTGCGCCCGGAGACGTCCATCAAGCTGATGACCGACGGCATCCTGCTCGCGGAGCTGGCGCATGACCGGCTGCTGACGGAGTACGACACGCTGATCATCGACGAGGCCCACGAGCGGAGCCTCAACATCGATTTTCTGCTCGGCTACCTGAAGCAGCTCCTGCCGAAGCGCCCGGATCTCAAGCTCATCGTCACGTCGGCGACCATCGACCCGGAGCGCTTTGCCCGGCACTTTGCGGATGCGAACGGCGTCGCCGCGCCCATCATCGAGATCAGCGGCCGGACCTATCCCGTCGAGGTCAGGTATCGCCCGCCGGAGGAGCCGTCCGCCGGCGAGCGCGACGACGCGATGCAGCTCGCCATCTCGGACGCCGTCGCCGAGCTGGCGCGCGCAGGCCGCGGCGACGTGCTGGTGTTCCTGTCCGGCGAGCGCGAGATCCGCGAGACCGCGGAGACGCTGCGCAAGCACCACCCGCCGAGCACGGAGATCCTGCCGCTGTATGCCCGCCAGGGGCCAGCGGAGCAGGCGCAGGTGTTCCAGCAGCACGGCAGGCGGCGCGTGGTGCTGGCGACGAACGTGGCCGAGACCTCGCTGACGGTGCCCGGTATCCACTACGTGGTCGATCCGGGCTTTGCCCGCATCAGCCGCTACAGCCATCGCAGCAAGGTCCAGCGCCTGCCGGTGGAGCGCGTGAGCCAGGCCAGCGCCGACCAGCGCAAGGGCCGCTGCGGGCGCGTCGCCGCCGGCGTCTGCATCCGCCTCTACGACGAGGACAGCTTCGCGTCCCGCGCGGAATTCACCGAGCCCGAGATCCGCCGCACCAACCTCGCGGCGGTGATTCTGCAGATGAAGCTGCTCGGCTTCGGCGATATCGAGCGGTTTCCGTTCATTGACCCGCCGGACCCCAGGCTGATCTCGGACGGCTATCGCACGCTGGAGGAACTGGCCGCGCTCGGCCGCGACGGCGCGCTGACGGCCTTGGGCAACCAGCTCGCGCGGCTGCCGGTGGACCCGCGCATCGGGCGCATGCTGCTCGCGGCGGCGGAGCACCGGTGTGTCAAGGAGATGCTCGTCATCGCCGCCGCACTGAGCGCGCAGGACCCGCGCGAGCGCCCGCTGGAGCAGCGCCAGGCCGCCGATGAGATCCACGCGACGTTCAACCATCCGGAGTCCGACTTTCTGGCCTTCCTGAACCTTTGGCGGTTCCTGGAGGAAGAGCGCAAGCGTCTGTCTCGCCGCAAGTTCCAGCAGCTTTGCCGGCAGCATTTTCTGTCCTGGACCCGCGTGCAGGAGTGGCACGACGTGCATGCGCAGTTGAAAGAGCAGATGCAGGAGCTCGGCTTCAAGGAGAACGCTGCCGAGGGCACCGTGGAGGAGATCCACCGCGCGCTCTTGACCGGCTTGCTCGGCAATATCGGCGTGAAGGACGAGCAGCGCGAGTACCTCGGCGCCCGTGGCGGGCGCTTCCTCATCCACCCGAGCTCCGGTCTGTACCGGGACAGCCCGAAGTGGATCGTCTGCGCCGAGCGTGTCGAGACCACCCGCGACTACGGGCGCGTGGTGGCGAAGGTGCAGCCGGGCTGGATCGAGCAGGCCGGCGCGCATCTGATCAAGCGCAGCTACGCCGAGCCGCACTGGCAGTCCGAGCGCGGCTATGTGGGCGCCTTCGAAACCGTGACGCTGTTCGGCGTGACCTTGGCGAGCCGGCGGCGGGTCAACTACGGGCCCATCAACCCGGCGGAGTCGCGCGAGGTGTTCCTGCGCTTCGCTCTGGTGGCGGGCGACTTCGACACCCGCGCGCCCTTCTGGCGGCACAACCGGGAGCTGATCGAGTCCGTGCATGCGCTGGAGGCCAAGTCCCGACGGCGGGATATTCTGGTGGACGAGGAGGCGATCTACGCCTTCTACGCGGCGCGGGTGCCGAGCGGCATCTGTTCCAAGCCGCAGCTCGAGCAATGGCTGCGCAAGGCGACCCGTCAGGAGCCCAAGCTTCTGCACATGCGCCTGTCGGACGTGCTCGCCCGCGATGCCGCCGAGGTGACCCGGGAGCGCTATCCGGACAGCCTGCGGGTCGGCGCCACGGACCTGCCGCTGGAGTATCAGTTCGACCCCGGTCAGGGTGCGGACGGCGTGACGCTGGTGGTGCCGCTCGCGCTGGTGAATCAAGTTGCCCCGGAGCGGCTCGATTGGCTGGTGCCGGGGCTGCTGGCCGAGCGCATCACGGCCATGCTGCGGGGCTTGCCCAAGTCCATCCGCAAGGCCTTTGTGCCGATCCCGGAGACGGCGGCGCGCGTTGCGGCGCGGCTCAAGCCCTCCGACCGGCCGCTGATTCAGGCCGTCGCCGAGGAGCTGAGGGCGCAGACCGGCGTGCAGGTGCCGGAGGACGCCTGGGACCTGTCCGCGCTGCCCGCGCATCTGCGCATGAAGGTACGGCTGGTGGATGCCGACGGGCGCGCCGTCGCGACGGGCGAGGATCTGGTCGCGCTGAAGCGCGGGCACGGCGGTGCGGGCTCGACAATGCCGGCGGCAGCCGATCAGCAGCGCGATGGCATCGAGCGCGACGGCATCACGCGCTGGGACTTCGGCAGCCTGCCGGAGCACGTGGACCGCTCGCATGGCGGCATTCGGCTGCGCGGCTGGCCGACGCTGGTGGACCGGGGCGAGTGCGTCGCGATCCGCGTGCTGGACGCCGAGCACACCGCGGCTGCGGCCATGCGCGCGGGGCTTAGGCGGCTCATCATGCTGACGCTGGCGCAGGATATGCGTTATCTGCGGCGCAATCTGCCGGGGCTCGATCGCATGCGCCTGCAATATGCCAAGGCGCCCAGGCCCGCGCCGGCCGCGGAACGGGACGGCACGCCGCCGGACCTCGCCGACGAGCTGGTCGCACTGATCCTGGATCTCACCTTTACCGAGGGACAGCCGCCGCTGCGCGATCAGGCGAGCTTTGAGGCCCGCATCGGCGCCTGCAAGGGCCGGCTCCTGCCGACGGCGGGCGAGGTCTGCGCGCTGGCGGCGCGCATCCTCGAGGCCTACCAGCAGTTGCGCAGGCGCCTCGACGGCATCACGCAGGTGAACTGGATGCCGTCGGTGCTCGATCTGCGCGCGCAGCTCGATGCGCTGGTGTTCCGGGGCTTTTTGCAGCAGGTGCCCTTCGAGCGGCTGCGCGAGTATCCGCGCTATCTGAAGGCCGCCGAGCAGCGCGCCGAGAAGCTGTCGCAAGCCGCAGGGCGCGACCAGCAGCGCTTGGCCGAGCTGGCGCCGCTGCTCGGCAAGCTGCGCGAGCGCCAGGCCGCCGCCCGCGCCGCGGCGCGCGACGACCCCAGGCTCGATGAGATTCGCTGGCTGCTGGAGGAGCTGCGCGTGTCGCTGTTCGCGCAGCAGCTCGGCACTGCCGGTCCGGTCTCGGTGAAGCGCATCGAGGCACGTTGGCGGGAGCTCGGGCTGTGAGCCGCGTCGAGCCAGCCGCCGATCGGTTGGGACGCGCGCGTGCTCGCGCCTGCTAGACTGGTCCCGCGACCGGCCATCCGAGCCCACCACCATGACGCTGACGCAAGAAGACATCGACTTCATCAAGGCCAACATGGCTGACTGGCTCATCGAGCAGAGCCTCGGCAGGCCGACGGCTGTGTACGAGATCGAGCTGCGCGAGCGCATGGTGCGCGTCGAGGAGGCGCTGAAGCACCAGCTCGAGCTGATGCGCGAGGGCTTCGCGCAGATGGACAAGCGCTTCGAGCAGGCCGATCAGCGCCACGTGGAGCTGCGCCAGGACATGATGGCGCGCTTCGAGCAGGCCGATCAGCACCGCCAAGAGCTGCGCCAGGACATGCTGGCGCGCTTCGCGCAGGTGGACAAGCGCTTCGAGCAGGCCGATCAGCGCCACCTGGAGCTGCGCCAGGACATGATGGCGCGCTTCGAGCAGGTGGATAAGCGCTTCGAGCAGGTGGATAAGCGCTTCGAGCAGGTGGATAAGCGCTTCGAGCAAGTGGACAAGCGCTTCGAGCGCGTCGACGACCGCTTCGACGAGATGATCCGCCGCCATGATCGCCACTTTCTGTGGCTCATCGGCTTCATCAGCACCGTCGGCGCACTGATCGTCGCCGCCGTCAAGCTCTGATAGCCGGCGATTCGCCGGCGGCTGGGGCGGTTTCCCCTCGCTGACCGGCGCCGAGACAGCGCAGATGCCATGCCCGTGACCGAGCCAGCCTACCTGCAGACGCTGATCCCGCCCGAAATCCTGGCGCCCAAAGACCGTCTCGCCCGCGCCCGCTATATCCAAACACTCGACCCGGAGCGCGATTGCGAGCAGATCGGCTTCCTGCTCGGAAGCTGCGAGTTTCCATGGGACACGCAGCGCGCGCTGGAGCTGGCGCTCCTGCGCACCTTCGGCGTCGCCAAGGGCACGCCGCTGCTCGTGGACACCGGCGAGCTGATCCGCCGCACCCAGAAGCGCTACGACGATACGGCCCTGATCCTGGCCGAGATCCAGGAGAACGGCGTGGATCATCCGCGCGGGCGAGCGGCGTTGCGCCGCATGAACCAGCAGCACGGGCGTTACGCGATCCCGCAGGATGAATACCTCTACACGCTGACCACCTTCGTCTTCGAGCCGATCCGCTGGAACGCGCGCTTCGGCTGGCGGCGCATGACCGAGGGCGAGCGGCTCGCGACCTTTCATGTCTGGCGGCGCATCGGCGCGCGCATGGGCATCCGCGACATCCCCGATGATTACGCCGAGCTGGAGCGCTTCAACATCGACTTCGAGCGGGCCAACTTCCACTACTCGGAGCACAACCACGCGCTGGCCGTCGCGACCCGCAACCTGATGCTCGGCTGGTTCCTGCCGCGGCCACTGTGGCCCCTGGCCGCGCCCTTCCTGCACGCGCTGCTGGACGCGCCGATGCTGCAGGCTGTGGGCTTCGACCCGGCGCCGGCACCGGTGCGCACGCTGGTGCTGGGCAGCATGGACCTGCGTCGGCTGCTGCTGCGCCGGCTGCCGCCGCGGCGGCGCCCGCGGCTCCTGACGCGGCTGCGCAGCCGCACCTATCCGCACGGCTATGACATCGACGGGCTGGGCGCTGATCGATGATCAGGCGCCGGGTTCAAGGCCCTCGACCCAGGCTAGAAAGGCGTTGACCTGCCGGTGCAGCAGCGCCGCGGCCCGGGGCAGCCGCCCGCCCACGAGCCGTTCTCGCTCCCAGTCCAGCTCGAAGGAGTAGGCGCTGCGGAAGACGTGCCGGAAGCCGCGGAAGTCGTTCAGCAGGCGGTACAGCTCGTCGTCGATGACAGCCGGGCGATGGCTCGGGATCTCCAGGCGCATGCGCCGTAGCAGATCCGCGTGCCAGGTGTCGGTGCCGATGTCGTTCTCGAAGTAGGCGGCGATGGCACGGAAGATGTTCTCGCAGCCGTTGTAGAAGTTGTGCAACAGGTAGCCGACGGCGCCGCGGTCGTAGTCGCTCACGGCTTCCGGCGGTTGGCTCAGCATCGGTTCCACGGCCGCGAAAGCGGACTCCAGCCGCTTGAGCTTCGCCAACTCGTCGCGGATGTCCGCCAGCAGCAGCCCGGGGGGGTTGGCCGCAGACTCCTTGACGGCATCAAATGCGTGCAGATGAGTCGAGTTACGCCACGGCACGCGAGCGAAGGGCCGAGGGCCAAGGGCCGAGGGCCGATTGCCAAAGGAGCCCTCCGCGGCTCTCGGCCCTTGCTTCTCTTGCGACAACGAGCGGGTTTCGCAACACGGCTCACCCTGTTCTTGTCGGTCTGAGGCGCCGCCCAGCTCGATACACTCCCCGCGCGCGATGGCTTTGGCGACAAAGGTCGGATCGTCATCCTGCGTGTGCAGGTCCAGCGGGCGGCGAAGGGCCTCCTCCAGCTCCCGGCGCAGCTCCCAGTACGCGGCGGGGCCGATGCCGAGCACGACCAGGTCCACATCGGAACGGGCGTGGGCGCTGCCCGCCGGGATGCTGCCGAACAGGTAGGCCGCCGCGGCGCCGTGGCGGGCGACGATGGGGGGAACCACCGCGAGCACTTGCGCGCGCAGGCGCGCGGCCTCGGCGGCGCGCTCGGCCTCCAGCTTGGCCTGACGCGTGCGCAGCCGGGTCACGTCGAAGCCCTTGTGCAGGAAGGGCGGCTGGCTCGGCATGGTCTCTTCGGTCATCGTCATCGGCTCGGTGCAAGTTTGGCAGGTGCTCGGACCTTCGCATCGTTGTTGTGACGTCCGCGTTTGCCTTGCGGGAGTACGCGTTGCCGGTTGCGCGTAATCGTCTCCTCCGGGTATCGGCTTGCGCTAGTCTCTGCGCCTGACCGGCATGCTTGGTGCTTGCAAAGCGAAACGCTCGCAGCGCATGCGCAAGCGCCGCGGTTCCTCAACGGAGCATCATGATGTTCGACAGGCTTCGGGAAGATATCAACTGCGTGTTCGACCGCGACCCGGCGGCACGCAATACCTTCGAGATCCTGACCACCTATCCCGGCCTGCACGCGGTGATGATGCATCGGCTCGGGCACAAGTTGTGGCAGCGCGACTTCAAATGGCCGGCGCGGCTGCTGTCCAATGTCGCGCGGCTATTCACCGGCATCGAGATCCACCCGGGTGCGGTCATCGGCCGGCGCTTCTTCATCGACCACGGCATGGGCGTGGTCATCGGCGAGACCGCAGTCATCGGCGACGACTGCACGCTCTACCACGGCGTGACCCTCGGCGGCACGAGCTGGCAGAAGGGCAAGCGGCATCCGACGCTTGGTTGCGACGTCGTGGTGGGGGCGGGCGCCAAGGTGCTCGGCCCCATCGACATCGGCGACGGCGCGCGCATCGGCTCCAACGCCGTCGTGGTCAAGTCGGTGCCGGCCGGCGGTACCGTGGTTGGCGTGCCGGGTCGGGTCATCGAGCGCGTGGGCGATGCGACAAGCAAGCGCCGCGCCGACACGGCCAAGCGCATCGGCTTCGATGCCTATGGTGCCGTGCGCGATGCACCGGACCCGGTGGCCAACGCCATCAACCGGATGCTGGACCACATCCACATCATGGACCGGCGCATGGAGGCCATGTCGCGGGCGCTGGAGGAGCACGGCATCACGCGGCACTTTGAGCACCTCAGCGATCTGGAAGGCTGCACCATAGACCCGGCGATGCCCGATGCGCCATCCGAGGAGGCGGCACAGACCGCCGCCGGTTCCGGGCCGCGCCAGCCGTCGCCCGCCGTGGCCGCTCGGACGGCGCCTACTGCCGACACCGTCGCCGACGGCGAACGTTGAGTGGGAGCCCGGTCGTCGGCGCACTGAAACCAAGGGCCGAGGGCCAAGGGCGGCTCTCTCGGTCCTTGGCCCTCGGCCCTGCCCCCCGAAGGCGCCGTTCTAGGTCCAACGCGAAGAACGCCAATGCCACAAAAAATTGATGGTCAAACTAGGTTATCGTAGGATTCGCGCCATGTCTTGAATCTGGAGGATAACCCGTGCGCTTGACTACCAAAGGCCGCTATGCGGTCACCGCGGTGCTCGATCTGGCCATCAACGAGGGCCGCGGCCCCATCGCGCTCGCGGATATCGCCGAGCGCCAGGGCATCTCGTTGTCGTACCTGGAACAGTTGTTCGCGAAGCTCCGCAAGTGCGGCGTCGTCTCCAGCGTGCGTGGGCCGGGCGGCGGCTACCACCTGGCACGCGAGGCGCGCACCATCCATGTCGCGGAGGTCATCACCGCCGTGGACGAGCATCTGGACACCACCCGCTGCGGCGGCAACGGCAATTGCAAGGACGGCGGCCCCTGTCTCACCCACGACCTTTGGATGGATCTGAGCGAGCGCATCCACGGCTACCTCACTAACATCAGCCTCCAGGACTTGGTCGATCGGCGCCCGGAGCAGACCGGCAAGTGCTCGACCCGCGCCGGAGTGGCCGACGCCGCGACGGTGCCGTTGACTGCCGCCGCCCGCGCACGCGCTGCCGGCGCCCAGTCCTGAGATAAGCCCGCCTGAGCGCGCGGGCGCACCGGCGCGGCCTGGGTCAGCATTGCTCCCAGGGCAGGCCACGGAAGCGCCAGCCGCCCTGGGTGCTGCGGTGATGGTCCTCGTCCAAGTCCCCTTCGAAGCCCTCGTCCACGTGAAAGACATTCCCCAGCCCGGCCGCCAGCAGTGCCTTGCCCGCTTCCAGCGAGCGCTTGCCGCTGCGACAGATCAGCACCACCGGGGCGCAGGGTCCCTCCGGCGCGCAGGTGGCGCCGCCGAGCAGGAGCTTGCGGATTTCGGTGACAAACTGCGGATTCACGGTCCAGTCGGGCTCATCGATCCAGGGCACGTGCACGGCGCCCTTGGGGTGGCCGACGAACAGGAATTCCATGGTCGAGCGGATGTCCACCAGCACCGCCTGCGGCTTCTCATGCAGCAGATCGTAGGCGTCCTGCGGCGACAGCGGGCGTGGTTCGCTTTGGTTTTCGGGGTGGTGCTCGGTCATGCGGGCGCTCTCCGGGCGGTGTGGCGAGGGCTCTGGAATGCTTCGGGCCGGCGTCCGAGTTTAGCAGTGGGGCGGCGGTGATGGCGTCGAAGGACCAGGCTCCGGGGCCTGCGGAGGTGCAGCCGATCGCAGGCCTATCGCCGCCGCCGCCCGGCAGGACGCAGGCCCATGCAGGCACCGCGGATGAGCCCTACCTCAGGGCGCTGCTCAGGCTCCTTGCGCGGGTTCCGCTCGGCGTGGCGCACGCGCTCGGTGCTTTTGTGGGCTGGTGGATCGCGCACACGCCGAACCGCCAGCGCCGCAACGCGCTGATCAACATCGCGCTGTACCGCCCGGAGCTCGACACCCGCGCCAAGATCCGCCTGCGCAACCGGAGCTTCGCCGCCTTCGGGCGCACCTATGCCGAGATGGGCCGGTTGTGGCTGGGGCCGCCGGAGGAGGTGCTCGGGCTGATCCGCGAGGTGCGGGGCGGTGAGCTGCTGCGCCGCGACGACGGCCGCGGCCTGATCGTGCTGTCGCCGCACCTCGGCGCCTGGGAGCTGGCGGGGCTGTACCTGGCGGCGCAGGGGCCGACGGCGATCTTCTACAAGCCGCAGAAGCGCCTGGACGACGTCATCGTCGCCGCGCGCCGGCGCAGCGGTGCGACGCTTGCCCCCATCACCGCCCGCGGCATCCGCGCGCTGGTGGACGCCTTGGCGGCGGGCGGCTACGCCGGCATCCTGCCCGATCAGGAGCCGCGTGCGGATAAGGGCGCGGCCTTTGCGCCGCTGTTCGGGGTGCCCGCGTGGACCATGGTCTTGGTGAACCGCCTGGCCAGGAAAAGCGGCGCGCGTGTGATCTTCATGTTCGCGGAGCGGCTGGCCCGGGCGCGCGGCTACCGCATCCACTGCCTGCCGGCACCCGATGGCATCGACAGCGACGACGACGTCACCGCCGCCGCGGCGTTGAATCTCGGCATCGAGCGCTGCATCGACGTCTGCCCGGAGCAGTACCTGTGGGCCTACCGGCGCTTCCGTCGTCGCCCGCCCGGGGAGCCGAAGGTCTATGTCGGGGGTCTCGGCGATTACGACGCCATCGAGCGCGCGCGCCGGCTGCGCCGGGCCGCGGCGCCGACGTGAGCGCCGCTCCTGCACAGCACTGCGACAGCCGCGTGCCGGACGTGGCAACATGGCCCGTCGCCGCGCCCCGAGTGGGCAGCAGGACGTGGACTAGCGAAGTTTCGCCTCGACCGCGAAGGGCCAAGGGCCAAGGGCTGAGGCGGCCTGTTGGCCCTAGGCCCTTGGCCCTTTCAAGTCCGCCAGCGCCCGCAGCGTCACACGCAACTGCGAGACCGCTATGCCCGACCTGACCCATTTCGACGCCGACGGCGCCGCCCGCATGGTGGATGTCGGCCACAAGGAGGTTACGCACCGCGTCGCCGTGGCCGAAGGCCTGATTCGGATGCAGCCCGCCACCCTCGCGATGATCGTCGCCGGCGGTCATGCGAAGGGCGACGTGCTCGGCGTCGCGCGCATCGCCGCCATCATGGGTGCCAAGCGCACGGCGGATCTGGTGCCGCTGTGCCATCCGTTGCCGCTGTCGCGCGTCGAGATCGGGCTTGAGCCCGACGCGGCGCTGCCCGGCGTGCGCTGCACCGCGCGGGTGGAGACCACCGGGCGCACCGGCGTCGAGATGGAGGCGCTCTGCGCGGTGCAGGTGGCGCTGCTGACCATCTATGACATGTGCAAGGCCGTGGACCGGGGCATGGTCATCGCCGCCGTGCAGCTTTGCGAGAAGTCCGGCGGGCGTTCCGGGCACTGGCGCCGCGGCACTGAGGCCCGCGGCCACGAGGAGGAGGGCGCAGCATAGGACCCGTGCCGCATCGAAATCGAAATCGCTATCGGGATCGACACAATATGACACCGAGCCACGCAAAGCTTGAGGTCTACCTTCTCTCGATCGGATACCAGGTTCGATAGGGTCAGATCATGTACGGCGATGAGAGACGCGATTTCGATGTCGATACCGATTTCGATTTCGATGGAGGCGGCAAGGGGTCCTAACCGCGGAGCTTAATGCCCTACGCCGCAGCCCTTGCATCACCTGAATCCCGACTCACGCGCCGAGCTGGCGGGACCGGCTGCTCGGCCGCTGAGCAGCCCTCACCACGGACTTAATCTCGCCATGCATCCCGACTTTCAGCGCGCGAGCTTCCTCACCGCCGCGGTCAATCGTGCCAGCACACCGCCGGACGAGGGCTTCGAGGTGGCCTTCGCCGGGCGTTCCAACTCCGGCAAATCCAGCGCCATCAATCGCATTTGCCACCAGCGGAGCCTCGCACGTACCAGCCGGACCCCCGGGCGCACGCAGCAGCTCGTGTTCTTCCGCCTCGATGACGAGCGCCGGCTCGTGGACCTGCCGGGGTACGGCTTTGCAAAGGTGTCGCTGGCCATCAAGGCCGGCTGGCAGGGTCTGATGGAGGATTATCTGCGTCGTCGCGAATGCCTGCGGTCGCTGGTCGTGGTCATGGACATCCGCCATCCGCTGACGGACATCGACCGGCACATGCTCACCTGGGGCCGCGCGGCTGCGCTGCCGATGCTGGTGTTGCTGACGAAGGCGGACAAGCTCAAGCGCGGCCCGGCCATGCGCCAGCTCGCGGACGTGCGCCGGGCGTTGGCCGCGGAGCCCGGCGACGTGACGGTGGAGATGTTCTCCGCCGAGACGGGGCTCGGCGTCGAGGGCGTGCAGACACGGCTCGCGGAGTGGCTGGCACTGCCCGCACGGGAGTTGGAAGCCAAGCCTTGAGCGGCCGCTGACGCGAAATCGCAGCCGGACACTGTCGCTTGAGGCGGACGCGAGCTCAGGGCAGCACTTCGATCTCAAGCTTGATGTCGGTTCCCGATGAATGCTGGCCGGACTCTTGCCGATCGTGTCAGAACTCGCCGGCCGCGGCGCCCTTCATCATGCTGCGGATCGTGTCGCGGACCTTGATGGCCTCGGCTTTCAGCTCCGGCGGCAGTGACTTGCCACCGTGAATCATGAGATCCAGGTTCATCGAATAGAGCGCAAGGTTGCCGGCCCTGTCCTCCACCAGCGCAATGCGGCAGGGCATGAAGCCGCTGTAGTGGTCCCGGTACTCGAGCATCAGCTTGCCGACCTGCGCGTCGCAGAACGACAGGAAGTTCACGTACCGGTAGTCCTCGCCGGTGATGGCCTCGATCTGCGTGTAGAAGGGAGATTCGCCGACGAAGAGCAAGCCGCTCGATGTCGCGAGGCTCTTCAGCGATGTCACAACGTCCTCGACGGTGAGGTCCTCCTGCACCGGCTCGGACCACATCATGGCGACGCCCGGGTCGCCGGTCTCGATGAGGCGCCCGGCGAAGGTCGCGTAGGCTTTTGAAAAGCCCGGGTCGAAGCCGGCGAGCTTCGGCCCCAGCCAGGCCGCGCCGATGATCAGCGCGACGAGGGCCACCAGCCCGAACAGGGCCAGCAGGTTGCGGATCAGGTTCATGCAAGCCTCCCGGTGGCCCCGGGGTTCGGGGTGCGTGTCTATTGTTCTTGTGCTGCCTGCCGCGGTGAGCAGGCTTGGTGCCGCAAAGGCCTCGCGGACGCGCCCGGCTTCGCAACGACGCCGCTCTTTGACACAGGGCCGAGGTCGGGTATGCCGAGCAGCACCCGTGGCCGCCGTCCGCGTCGCGGCCCGATGGCGGACGGCACAACGCAAGCCGGTGCCCGGCCGCAGGGCGGCCGGGCACCGGTATCACTCAGCCGGCCGGGGCGGGCGCCGGCGGTGCGGCTTCTGCGCCACCCGCCGGGGCGGGCGCTGCCGGTGCGGCTTCTGCGCCACCCTCGGGGGCCGGCTCTGCCGGTGCGGCGCCGGTGTCATCGCCGGGTGCCGGCGGCATCATCATGCCCGGTCCCATGCCGGGTCCCATCATGGGCCCCCTGCCGTAGGGCATGCCGTGCGGGCCGCAGTAGGGCGGACAGCCTTCCATCATGCCCTGCGGCGGCATGGGCGGTGCTTCGCGCGAGGCGCCGCCGCCGAACAGCGCGGCGATGGCCTCTTTCTGCTCGTCGCTCATTGCCTCGATGGTGGAGCGGTACTCTTCGTACTTCTTCAACATCTCTTCGCGGCGCTGCTCGGCGGCCACCCACGGCGGGGTCTCAGGCAGTTCCCTGCCCATCTCGGCGGCGCGCTCACGCATGGCTTCCCAGCGCTCCAGGCGCATCGCCTCGAACTCTTCGCGTGTCATCGGCTCGCGCTGGCTCATGCCCTCCGGCATGGCCGGCGGCTCGGGCTGGGCCCAGGGCGGGGTCTCCGGCAGGTCGAGGCCGACCTCTTGGGCGCGCGTGCGCAGCTCCTCGTAGCGCTTGTTGCGCTCGGCCATCGCGGCCTCGAAGCGCTTCTCCATGTCGGCGCGGGCATCTGCACCGGCATCCGCGGCCGGGGCTGCCGCAGTGGCGGGGGCCTCAGCCGCGGCTGGTGCGGCAGCCTCGGCCGGGGCGGCAGCGGGTGCCGCGGCCGGGGCGGCAGCGGGTGCGGGTGCCGCAGCCGGTGCTGGCGGGGTTGCCGGCGCGCCCTGGTCTTGTGCCATCGCGGGCGCGATGGCAAGACCAAGTACCGCGGCAGATACGCAGAGGAGTTGGCGATTGGTTCGAATCATTTGGATCGCTCCCTTGTCGGTGGTTTCAGTGGTCCGCAATGCCTCGGGCCATGCGGCAACCTAAGAGATGCCTTGCACCCGCGGACAGGCTGTCCGCACGGGGCCTCGCCGCGACCGCGGGCGACGCCGACCATACCACGGTTGCCGCGTGGAAAGAACGCACCGAGCCGGCGGCCGATCGATATCGCTGCGCGGTCCAGAGGGTGCGCGGACATCGACTCCGCGACTGTGCGGCGCCGGGTCGGTCACTCGCCGAGCAGCTCTTGCACCGCCGCGAGCAGCTCGTCGCGCTTCACCGGCTTGGCGATAAAGATCTCGCCGGAGATTTGGGCGGCCCCGGCGCCGGTCTCGCGCTTGGTGACGATGGCCGTCAGGAAGGCGTACTTGATCTTGCTGAGCTCCGGGTCCTGCTTGAGCTGCTCCGCAATCTCGTCCCCGCCCATGTCCGGCATCATGACGTCGAGAAAGATCAGGTCGGGGCGGAACTCACGCGCGGCGCGCAACGCGTCCGCGCCCCGATTCTCTTCACGGACCTCGTAGCGCCCGGTCTGCTCGAGGTTGAGTCGGAGCATCCGCGTTAGCGCCGGCTCGTCATCCACCAAAAGGATCTTTTTCTTGCTCATGTCTGCACGAGAAGTCGCCTACGCACCCAGGCGCTAGGCCTGGCGGCGGGCAGTGTTGCGGAACAGGGGAGAGGCGGCGCCCGCGGGGTTGTCTGCGCTCGCCGCCTGCGGTTGGAACAGCAGCAGCGCCCGGGCGCCACCCTGTGGGAGGTTCGCGAGGTCGATGCTGCCGGCGTGGAGCGTAACGATGTTGCGGGTGACCGACAATCCCAGCCCGGTCCCTTCGCCCTGGCGCTTGGTGGTGAAATAGGGGTCGAACAGGCGTCCCAAGTCCTTGGGCTCAATGCCGGGGCCGGTGTCCTCGATGGCGATGCGGATCAGCCGGTCGCCGGGCAGGAACCCGGCGTCGGCGGCGTGGGGTCCGATCTGGTCCGCGGCAACGCTGGCGCAGTCGCTGCGGATGACAAGCGTGCCGTCGCGCTCCATCGCGTGCATCGCGTTCATGAACAGGTTCAGGAACACCTGCTGGAGCTTGTCCGTGTCGAAGGGCCGCTCGGGGATATCGCCGGCGAGATTGGTCAGCACATCGATGTTGCGTTGGGTCAGCTCGTGACGCACCAGTTGGAGGCTTTGCGCAATGGCATCGTTGATGGCGCAGGGCTTTAGGTCCAGCCCGCGCTCGCGGGAAAAGTCGAGCAGCCCGCGCACAACGGTATCGGCCCGCGACAGCGCGTGCTGCATGTCCTGCAAGACCTCGCGGGAGATCTCATCGAAGGCCGTGACCTGCTCCAGGTAGTCGAGTCCGAGCTGGACGATGGCGAGCGGGTTCTTGACCTCGTGCGCGACGCCGGCGGCGAGCCGGCCGACGGATTCGAGCTTCGCTGCCTGCACCAACTGCATCTGCGCCACGCGCAGCTCGCGATGGGAGCGTGTCAGCTCGTCGTTGGTGCGATTGAGCGTGGCCTCGACGCGCCGGCGCTCGCTGAGATCGCGCAGCACCAGCACCACGCCGGCCGGGTAGGCGGGGTCGGACACGGGCGCGGCACGCAGCTCCACCGGAATGCTGCTGCCGTCGCCGCGCGGCAGCTCCAGCTCGTCCATGCTCGCCTCGCGCTGTTCCACGAGCACCCGGGCGGCGGTCTCGCGCAGCCGGGCGGGCTCCCAGTCGCCGAGCTCGCGCGTCAGGATGCGCTGCGCATCAAGGCCGAGGATGCGCTCCGCGGCGGGGTTCACGAAGCTGACGCGCCCCTCGGCATCGAGGCCGACGACGCCCTCGACCATGGAGTTCAGGATGCGGTCGCGCACCAGCTCCAGTTGGCGGTTGCGTTGCGCGAGCTCGCGCTCCAGGCGCAGGATCTTACAGTGCGCGTCGACGCGCGCCGCCACCTCGTCGGGGTGAAAGGGCTTGGTCACGTAGTCGACGGCGCCGAGCTCGAGGCCGTGGATCTTGTCCGTCGCGTCGTCCAGCGCGGACAGAAAGATCACGGCGATGTCCGCCGTCTCGCAGTCCGCCTTCAGTCGCCCGCAGACCTCGAAGCCGTCCATGTCGGGCATCATGATGTCGAGCAACATCAGGTCGGGGTGCGCGCGCCGGGCGATGTCCAGCGCCTGCGCCCCGCCATTGGCCACCAGCAGGCGGTAGTCGCGGCCGTTCAGACTCTCGTAGAGCACGCGGAGGTTCGCCGGGATGTCGTCCACGAGCAGGATGCATGGGGGCACGCGCTCGCCCGGGCTGCTCGGTGGGGCATGCGCCGGGTGGGTGATGGGTGTTCCTGGAGCTTCGCTCATGCCGATGGTCCGAGCCTCGGGGGAGTGAATCGGGCCGGTGCCGTCGAACCGTTGGCCGCGCCTGCGGCCATTGTCCCTGTGTTCGGCCCGTGTGTCAGCCGCTCATGGATGCCGGCCGCAGCCGCGCGGCTTGCTAGAATCGCGGTCTTGCGGCCCCTGCGGCCAAATCATTCCATGAAATAAGGGATCGCCTGGTGAAGATCGACGAGCTGATGGACGAGAGCGGTGTCAAATTCGGCACCAGCGGCGCACGCGGGCGGGTCGTGGACATGACCGATCGCGTCTGCTGCGCCTACACGTTGGGCTTCCTGCAACATCTGCGCGCCGCGGGCGTGCTGAAAGCAGGCGGCGACGTCGGCATCGCCGGCGACTATCGCCCGAGCAGCCCCCGCATCATGGCCGCCTGCGCGGCGGCAGTGACGGCCATGGGCTGTCGGCCACGCAACTTCGGCAGGATTCCGGCGCCGGCGCTCGCGGCCTTCGGCATCGCAGAGGGCATGCCGACGCTGATGGTGACCGGCTCGCACATCCCGGACGATCGCAACGGTATCAAGTTCAACCTGCCCACGGGCGAGATTCTGAAGGACGACGAGGCCGCAATCCGTGCGCAGGTCGTGGATCTCGCCGTCGTCGATCTCGCCGCCGACGGCAGCTTGGCGACGCCGGCGCCGCTGCCGCCGGAGGAGCGCGCCGCCTACGAGGCCTATGTCGCCCGTTACCTCGGGTTCTTTCCGGCCGATGCGCTGGCGGGCGTGCGGGTGGGGCTGTACGAGCATTCGAGTGTCGCCCGGGATGCCTTCCATGACGTGCTGACGGGGCTCGGTGCGGAGGTCACTCGGCTCGGCTATTCCGAGCACTTCGTTCCCGTGGATACCGAGGCGATTCGCCCGGAGGACGTGGCGCTCGCCGAGGGCTGGGCGGCGGACGGCCGTTTCGATGCGCTCGTCTCTGCCGATGGCGACGGCGACCGCCCGCTGGTGGCCGACGGCTCCGGGCGTTGGCTGCGCGGCGACATCGCCGGCATTCTGTGTGCGCGGGAGCTCGGCGCCGTCGGCGTCGTGACGCCCGTCAGCTCCAACACCGCGCTGGAGCGCTCGGGCTGGTTCGACGCCGTGCTGCGCACGCGCATCGGCTCGCCGTACGTCATCGCCGGCATGCAGTCGCTGCGGGCGCGGGGCATCATGCCCGTGGTGGGCTACGAGGCCAACGGTGGTTTTCTGCTCGAGACCGACATCCTGCGCGATGGCCGCCGGCTCAGCGCCTTGCCGACCCGGGATGCGGTGATCGTTGCCGTGACGATTCTCGCCACCGCGCGCCGGCACGCGGTGCCGGTGGCAGAGCTCACCGGCGAGCTGCCGCCGCGGTTCACCGACAGCGACCGCATCAAGGATTTTCCGACCGAGCTGAGCCAGGCACGGCTCGCCGCCTTCGCCACCGGCGATGCGGCAGCGGACCGGGCTGCGGTCGCCCGGGTGTTCGCGCCCGTGTTTGGCCCCGTGGCAGAGGTGGACCACACCGACGGCGTGCGCATCACCTTCGCGAGCGGCGAGGTGGCGCACCTGCGCCCATCGGGCAATGCCCCGGAGCTGCGCGCCTACACCGAGGCCGGCACGGCCGAGCGCGCCCGCGAGATGAACCGCATCTGCATCGGCATGCTCGAGGGCTGGCGCGCATGAGGCTCAGCGTTGGTGAACCAAGGGCCGAGGGCCGAGGCGGGCTCCCTTTGCCCTTTGCCCTCGGCGCTTTTGCCTGCTAGCGCCGTGGCGTCGGGAAACTTGACTCATCTGCAAACAGCCGGCGCCGCCAAGCAATCTAGGATGACGCAGCGAATTCTAGTCGTCGACGACGATGCCGCCGTGCGCGAGGCGTTCCGGCTCGCCCTCGACGGCCTGCCCTACGAAGTGATCGAAGCCGAGGACGGCGAGCGCGGCGTAGCGCTGGCCGCGACGCTGCCCTTCGATCTTGTATTCCTCGATCTGCGGATGCCCGGTATTGACGGGGTGGAGACGCTCCGGCGCCTCCGCGCCGTGCAGCCGGCGCCGCCGGTCTACATCGTGACGGCCTATCGGCGGGATTATTTCGATGCCCTGGTGACGGCGCGCGGCGACGGCCTCGCCTTCGAGCTGCTGCGCAAGCCCCTGGAGCGCGCCCAGATCATTGCCATTACCCAGGCCGCGCTCGCGCACCCGGAACCTCCCGGCGACGCGGCCTGAGCACCGGCTGTCCACGGCGGCGCGCGATCCGGCCGCGAGCCCGCCCATCACCACCGGCCCGGCGCTGCCGCCGGTGCCGGGGGGCGCCGCAGTCCGGTGAAATCGCCGTAATGGTGTGCGCGCAGCTCCAGGCGCCGCAGCGCCTGCTGCGACAGTTGGCACTCGAAGCGCGCGAGCCGCGCCTCCGCGGCGCCCGCGCTGGTGGCGGCCGTAAGGCACAAGCGGTTCAGGTGAATGCATCGGCGCACCCGGGCGGCGACGCGATGGGGCGCCAGCGCCTCGATGCAGACGGGCCGGCTGGCATGGATGCCCATAGGGAAGCCGCCAGCGGCCGCCACCACCACGAGGTCGGTCGCGGCGGCCCGCGGTGCGCCCTCGCCGCACAACATCTCGATACTGATCACGGGCACCAGCTCGCCCCGCAGATCAAAGGCCCCGAGCACCCAGGGCTCCGTCTGCTCCAGCGCCGTGAGCCGGGGCAGGGCCAGGCAGGTGTCGATGCCATCCGGGATCACGGCCGCGATACCGCCCGTGGTCTGCATGAGGACGCAACAGCGCCGATGCATGCTCATCTGCCTCATCCGCTGCAAGACCGCGAGCGCGCCGCGGGATCGGGCTTCGCGCGGCAATACCCGCTCGGTTCCGGCGCGCTTGTGGCCCGCCGGGGCTAGATGCCTAAAGCCTAGTCCATCTGCGGGATGTCGATGACGCAGGGCATTGCGACGCGCGGCACGACCCTGCCGCCGCGGATGTGGTGCGCGGCGGATTCAATCCGCAAGATCGCCCGCGCGCAGCAACGGCTGCATCGCGCGGAGCATGCTCGCGAAAACGTGCGGGTTCTCTGCTTCCTCGGCGGCGAGCAGGCGCTTGATGCGCTCGCGCTCCGTGGGCATGTCGAAGCAGGCGGGGCAACTGTCCGGCACCACCGGCAGGTCTGCCGCCGCGGCGAAGGCGGCGGTCTGGCGCTCGCGGGCGTACACCAGCGGCCGGATGATGCGCAGATCCCCGGCGTCATTGCGGTAGTGGGCCTTCATGGTGCGGAGCTGGCCGCCGCGAAACAGCGACATCAGCAGGCTCTCGGCGAGGTCGTCCAGGTGCTGCGCCAGCGCGAGCACATTGCAGCCGTGCTCGCGGCAGAGCCGGTACATGATGCCGCGCTTCATGCGCGCGCAGTAGGCGCAGTAGGAGTCACCGTCCATGCGCGTCTTGGCCTCTTCCATGATGGGCTGCGCCTCCAGGAACCAGCGCACGCCGAGCGCTTGCATGTGACCGGCAAGCCGTGCCGGCTCGAAGCCCGGCACCTGCGGGTCCACGGTGACGGCGGCGAGCTCGAAGCGTACCGGCGCGTAGGTCTGCAGATGCCTGAGGATCGCGAGCAGCGACAGCGAATCCTTGCCGCCCGACACGCCGAGCAGGATGCGGTCGCCGTCGCGGATCATGTCGTGCTCGACGATGGCGCGGCCGACGGCCCGCAGCAGCGACTTCGGCGGTTTCGGCTGCGGCGAGGTTTGCGCGCCGACGGCGTCCGCAGCACGGGCGGGGTTGCGTGTCTCCATGCGCGGGAGTGTAGCGGGCGTGCCCGCGAAGGGGGAGATGGGATGCGCGATGCTGGACTCCGCAGTCCGCGAAGCCCGACGCCGGGGACGGACTCGTGCACGATCTAGCGAGGCAGAGCCTCAGACCGACCAGGGCACGGAGCGTCGTCTTGCGCAGCCCGCTTGTTAGCGCAAGTGAACCGAAGGGCCGAGGGGGCTTCCGCGGCCCTGAGCCCTCGGCCCTTTTGTTTGCCCGCACAAGCAAAGGCCGGCTTGGAGCCGGCCTTGTCCCGGGGGGAAGCGCCCCGGGCGCGCACGCCCTGGATGAGGGCGGGTTGGTCTCACTGGCGTGAGGTCTGTGTTAGTTCAGAGCCTAGTAGAGATTCTCGGCTTTGCACTGATCCTGCGCGGTTTCCGCCGACAAACCGACGAGCGGTAGCCGAGCCTTGGCGCTCACCGTCAATCCGCTCAAGCAGGGCCGTCAATCAGATTGAGCTGTTGCGTCTTGTGCGCGCATCCGCGCGCGCGGCAGCGAACGGGAATCGATGAACGGCAACGGACCAGCACTCGCGGCTGGCGCTTAGCACCAGGCAGGACGGTCCGCCGTACGTGCGCTCGCGACCGGCGGCGCCCGGGTTCAGCACCCAGGGCTCGGCGTCCTGGTCCAGCACCAGCCGATGGCTGTGGCCGTAGACGATGGCGCGGGCGTCAGGAAAGCGGCGGCGCAGCCTCAGGTGCCGGTCCTTCGCCGGCATGCGATGGCCGTGCAAAACGACGAGGCGCCCGCCCGGCAGCTCCTCCGACCATTGCTGCGGCAGACTCGCGAGCAGGTGCTGCTCCCCCGCCGGCCACTTGTGCGGCACGTCGTTGTTGCCGAGCACGGCGGCGACCCGCCCGGAGCGCGGCGTCAGCGCCGCCAGCACGCCGGCGCTGCCGATGTCGCCACCGTGTACAGCGATGTCGCAATCGGCCACGATGTCGGCGATGCGCGGGTCGAGCCGGCCATGGGTGTCCGAAAGGATCGCGACCCGGAGCTCGACAGCGCCCATGTCGCCGTCACGCACCCGGCATGGTCAGGACGAGCTTGCCGCGCATGCCGCCCGCCTCCAGCCGCATGTGCGCGTCGGCGGCGTGGGCGAGCGGATAGGTGTCCGCGACGTCGATGGTGAGCTTGCCGGTGTCGAAGAGCTCCCCGCAGCGGCGCAGGATCTCGCCCTGATGGGCCAGCGCATCGGGCAGGCCCTTCAGTTGCGGGGTCAGCATCAGCGTGAACGAGATGCGGAGGTTTCTGTTGCGCGCCTCCTTTAGGTCCACCGGGCCGGGGTCCAGGATGGTCACGAGGTCCCCGTACACCGCCATCACCTCGATACTGCGGGCGAAGACCTCGGGTCCGACGGTGTCGAAGCAGACGTCCACGCCGCGGCCCTCGGTCCAGTCCGCGATGGCCCCGCGCAGGTCCTCCTGCCGATAGTCGATGGCGAACTCGGCGCCGAGCACATGCACGAAGTCCGCCTTGTCCGCGCTGCTCACGGTGGTGGCGACGCGGGCGCCGGCGCGCTTGGCGAGCTGGATGGCCACGTGGCCGACGCCGCCGGCGCCGCCATGGATCAGCACGGTCTGCTCGGGCTGGATGCGGGCGCGGTCGTGGAGCGCCTCCCAGGCCGTGATGAGCACCAGCGGCGCCGCCGCGGCCTCGACGAAGCTCAGGGAGTCTGGCTTCGGTTGCGCAATGGCCTCATCCACGACGGCATACTCGGCATAGCTGCCATGCGGCCCGCCGAGCCCGCCGTGGCAGTACCAGACCGCATCACCGGGCCGAAAGCGCGTCACCGCATCGCCGACCGCCTCGACGGTGCCGGCGCCGTCGCAGCCGAGCACGGCCGTCAGCGTCTCCGGCAACAGCGGGCCTTTGCTGCGGATCTTGGTGTCCACGGGGTTGATGCCGGCGGCATGCAGCCGCACCAGGACGTCCGTCGGACCGCGCAGCGCCGGGCGTTCCAGCTCCGTCTCGGTGAGCACGTCGGGGCCGCCGGGCCGGCGCATCAGGATTGCCTTCATCGCTGTCTCCGTTTGAAGTTTGAAGGGCTTTGAAGTGTGAAGGGTGAAGGGTCAAGTTTGAAGCTTGGAATTATGAGCATTGGCGCTTCGGTGCCCGGGCGGGGGGCGGGGCGCTCGGAGAAGGCTTGAGGAGCGGCGCGAGCCTTGGCGGCATGCTGCTGGCAGGGCCGGGGACGGAAGAGAGGGCAGGGCATCCTGACTGGGGTCGCGCGGACGGGGCCTCCCGGGTAACGCCGGCGGAGGGTCCTTGACCACTGCCGTGGCTGAAATCAGCCGCGCTGCTTGGGGGGAGGGCGAGGGGATGTTACACGCGATCTCAGCGCTGCGTGATCCGTCGGCACTGTGCGATGACAACCTGTTCGATGCGTTGCAGCGCTGGATAGGCGCCGTAGTCTGCGTCGAATGCCTCGCGCACCTGGCCGAGCCTCTTCAGCAGGGCAGCCGCGCTCTGTTGGACCAGATGACGCAGAAATTGCGGTCGCACGTCACATTGCCTGGCAAGCGTCTCCCAGTGGCTGGGGGCGACCAGGCTGGGATTGCGCTCGCCGCCGACCTCGAAGGCGAGATGGACATCAATGCGCGCGATGGCGCGGGTGCAGACGAGATCATAGAGCGGCGCCAGGCGAGTCGTGCCATCGCCAAGGTGCAACAGGGCGAGGTTCTTGGCGTGACCGTCCGAGTTGCCCGCCAGCACGTTGAAGACCTGCCAGCGCAGCAGGTGTTGTGTGTCGATGGCCGGCTCGCTGGAGGCGTCCTGCACCAAGCGGAAACACTGGGCGAAGGACGGTCCGCCGTGTTCCTGGTATTTGTTCTCATGTCCGTAACCGAGGGCTTGGCAGAAATCCTCCTGATGGAGCCGCCGCGGTTCGCCTTGGTCATCCTGCACACGGTCGTAGCGGGCGATTTGCGCATAACGGGTCCGGCCGATCGAGCGCAGGGTGATGTCCACCACCGGCAAGCCGATGGCGGCCGCGAGCCGGGTGGTGAAGGTCTCATAGGCGGGCAGATGACGGTAGTCCGCCAGCTCGAACTTCAGGATATGGCTGGAGGGTGCTTCACCTTGCGACAGGAAGTACCGATCATCGCGCACCAGAACCGGGCATTTGTCCTGTGCGCCGGCGAGCGACAGCCGCGGACGCTCCTCCGCCGGCCAGGCCGCATCGATCCGACCGCGCCGCGCTGCCAGGTTGGCCAGGTCCATTTCCGTCAGTGGACGGTACTGCCGCTGGGCTGACAGCCGCCGGTCCAGGGGCAGGATCGATAGGGCGCCGGCGCATTCGCCACCGATGGCGCGCAGCAGGTCGAAATCCGTATTCGGCAGCTTGAGGTCGCGGACGATGTGTTCGCGCACCGCCGCCTCGGGCAACAGGTTGGCAAAGAAGTGATGGCTGATCCCTGCCTCCGGCGCGAATTCGCCAGCCGCCAGCGGCAGGGAGCGTGACACGGCAAAGCCGCCGCCAGCGATCCATGCCCGATCGTAGCGAAAGCCGATGGTCCCGGTGGGATTGCGCCAGAGCTGACCAACGAGCTGCTGCTCGTGCCAGAGATTTAGGCTATCTGGCTGGCTCACGGGGCTGCGTCATCGGTGTTGCCGGGACGGCCGCTCGGCACCGATCGCCCGCGCGGCTGGATGATGACATCCAGCCCCAGGGTGCGCAGCGCCTTTAGGACCTTGCCGATCTCGGCCGTCTCTTTGCCGCGCTCGAGCTCCGACAGAAAGCGCGTGCTCAGGTTGCCGAGCCCGGAGACCGTCTCCAGCGTCAGGCGCCGCTGCCTGCGATGGGCGCGCGCCAGGCGGCCGATCTCTTCGGCGGTCTGAACCGCGCCGTAAGGGATGTTGTGCTCCGTCATGGCCTTGTATCCAAGAAGCTACCGTACGGTAAAAAACTAGCAGCTTGAATGGTTGATGGCTACAAAAAGTACCGTACGTGCAAAAATGCAAGTGAAAACGGGGCAAGCTCCGCGGCTGCTACCCATCAACCCCGCGAGCGTGGGAATCCAACTGACCGCATGACCCTTCCGGCGTCGCGACCGGGACGAAGCCCTGCGCTGCACCGTCTCCCGCGGCAGGATTTCGACGTTGTGACCGTGGTGCTGTCTCGGGACTACGGCAAACCCAGGCCGGCGTTGGTCATCCAGTCGAACCTGTTCGATACGCATCCCTCGGTGACCGTGCTGCCGCTCACCACCGATTTGCGTCCCACCCCGCTTTTTCGAATCGACATCACGCCAACGCAGCAGAACGGGCTCCGGGCACCCTCCCAGGTCATGGTCGACAAGGCCCAATCACTTTGCTCGCGCGGGTCGCGTAGCCAGGGCCTCCAGCCCTGGCTCGGTCCGGCCAGGATGGCCTGACGACGCCATCGGCGCGCCCGCGTCGCGCGACTTAATGGTCAAGGCCGGCCGAGCTTCCCGAACCCCCGGCTGCAACCGGCAATGCGCGCCGGCTGGGCCGGCTCAGCCGGGGTAGAAGTCGGGATTGGTCACCTGCTCCGGTGCGTACGGGCAGGCGGCGGGGAAGGCGCTCTCGGGGAGGTTCGTCTCCTTCACGGCCAGCAGGCGGGCGAGCCGATAGGCCTTCGTCACCTGCTCCGGCAGCGTCGGGCGCAGGCTCGGGTTGTCGTCGAGCAGGTCTTCCAGCGACAAACGCTGCTCCTTGATCGTGGCGTTCCAGCTTGGAGAGCGGCGCTCCGGCTGGCACTGCCACGTGAGCAGGTGCGAGAGCAGCACCTTGAGCCGGCTGGTCAGCTCGCGTCGTTCTCTGCTCCCCATGCTTTCCAGCTCCTCCACCAGATGCTCGACATCCAGCGCGGCAAACTGCCTTTCGCGCAGCAGCTCGGCCTGTTCGCGGCTCCATGCATGGAAGTCCCGGTCGTAGTTGGTCATAGACATAACAGGGCCTCTTGCACGTCGCGTCCAGTCTATGCCGAAAAGCCTGCGCGGTGATGCAGCGAGCGCCTCGGCGAATGCGGCCCGCGGCTTGAGCGCAGGCGGCCTAGGGCGCCGGGCCGAGCAGCTCCTCGATGCCGTCGATGTCCAGTACCGCGTCCAGCCAGGCGTCGAGCTGCGACAGCTCGGCGGCTGAGATACGCGCCGACGCCCGGTCGGGCAAGGGGCCGAAGCGGTGGCGCAGGAGGCGCTCCAGGGAGTCGGCCTTGCCGTCGGCCATGCCTTCGGCCTTGCCCTCGGCTATGCCCTCGGCCTTGCCCTTGCTCTCGCCTCGGCCAAAGATGATCTTGTAGGCGCGGGTCTCTTCCAGCGGGGTGAGCTGATGCAGCATCAGTTGCAGGGAAAAGGGCCGAGGGCCGAGGGCCAAGGGAGCCATCCTCGGCCCTCGGCCCTCGGCCCTCGGCCCTTGGCCCTTGGTTCACCTAAGCGACGACCGGATTGCGGAAGAAAGCGCTCCGCGCTTTGGTCGGACTGAGGCTCTGCCTCGCTCGTGTGGTGATGCCCGTCGGGTGCGGGGGCTCGTCGCCCTCGTGCAGAAAGACCAAGATGCCGACGATCTCGCCGCCGCCGAGCTCCTCGCCGATCAGACCGACCTTGGTCATCAGGTTGTACCAGGCCGTATCTTTGGGCTGGGCTTGGAATTCGACGACGTAGCTTGAGCCGGGATTGCCCGCGTCGGGCTCGCAGACGCCATCCGCTCGGCGCTCGATGGCCTTGAAGGTGATGGAGCGGAACCGGTACGGACCCGACAGCCGCAGCCCCCGGTCAGGATGCGGAACGCCTCGGCGCCCTTGCGCAGGTTCGTTCGCAGGTAAGTGTAGATGGCTTGGTCGGTCTTCATGGGCCAGGTCCGTCGGAGGTTGCCATGGCGATTGTAAGCGCCGACGGCGGGCGATGGCCCTCTGACGCCTTGGCGGAGATCTTCCGCCCGCCGCGTCTGCTCTTGGTCGAGGCCCGCTCGCGACACCGCTCCAGCGGTGCCGCGCCTCCAAGGGCGCTCTGCGCCCCGGTGCCGTGAGCGGGAGGGCATGCTGATTTGCGCCGCGTGGATGTGGGTCTACCGGTCAAAAGGGCTCTGACCCCTTTTCCGGACCCCTTTTCCGACCCCAAAAGGGCTCTGACCCCTTTTCCAGCAGAAGCACCGATGAACACCAGGGCGACCAACTACGACCTGGAAGAACTGATCAAGGCCTGGGGTGCTCGTGGTCTCTCCTGGCTTATCCGCTTTATTCGTGGTCCGTCCCCGGTTTTCACGTCCCCGGTTTTCACGCGTCCCCGGTTTTCACGACTTGGGGTGATCTGCCCCAAGACCCCGACCAACGCGAGCGGCCTTGGATGCGCATGTTTCGCTCACTGGTTACTTTGCCGACGCCATGAGCGCACGGCGTTGGCGGTGTCGGCCACAGGCTCTGCATCACGCCAACGATCCCAGAAATCGACCGTCGCGCTGTTCGGCTTGAATCGCGGCTCCGACACGACAACCCTAGTCGGAAGCAGGCTAGCATCGCCAACCACCAGGGCCTCACCGATGTCGAGGACCGGCAAGAGATCACCGAAACCGCCGAGACTGTCAGGCAGCAACCGCTTGATGACGGATTGATCGTCACCGTTTGTCAGCCGCATCGCAATAACGTTGTTACATTGGCTGAGAACGGTGCGGTTGACCTCGGAAGGCCTTTGACTGATTACCACCAGCCCGACCCCGTATTTTCGCCCCTCCTTGGCGATACGCTCGAAAATCCCAACCGATATCTCATCAGCTGATGCCGATGATGCACGCTCTGGGATATACAAGTGCGCCTCATCGCAAAACAATGCGATGGGGTGACGGTTGTCCGGCGGCGTCCACTGACTAACGGTGAAAATGAGACGAGCGATCAAGCTGACCATAAGCGGCAGAATATCAGACGGCACTTCCGAGAAATTGATGATCTTGATTCCGCCCTTGCCGTCTTCTTGCGCCCCGCGCCCGTCGATCAGGAAATGCGTGACCTCCGACAGCCAAGCCATCTCCATGCACGCCGCTGGCGGCTGAAATATGAACCCGAGACGGCGGTCATTTCGTTTGGCGTCAAATCGGGCGATCAAGCGGCTCAGCTTGTCGAAGTACGGCCCCTGTTTCTCGCTGCGCGCACCCTGAACCATTTCCTGGTTCAGTCTCGCAAGCTCCGCATGAACATTCTCGATATTGAACGGCACCGGGCTATCAATGGTGAAGTTCGCCAGAATATCGGCGTGTTGTGCCGGATCGAGCATCGCTCGCTTCGCATCGGTGATGCAGCGCGTCATCAGCATGGCCTGGTTCGGGGCATTCTGATCGGACCGATCAACAAACAATGCGACCAAAGCCTCGTAGCCGAGAAGCCAGAACGGAAGGTGTAGAACACCATTGGCCAGTCCGCGATCCTGTCCAATGTCCCCCGGCCCGGCAATCCGCAGATGCCGGAACTCATCGCTATCCAGGGTCTGATACTCGCCATGGATATCAAACAAAATGACGTTTGCTTGCGGAAGTTCGGCAATCTGATCCAGAAGCCGCGCGGTCGTGTATGATTTGCCGCTGCCCGTGCTACCAACCACGATGGCATGACGCTGGAACAGACGGTTGCCGTTCAAAAACGCCCGTGCATCCTCATCCAGCGCGTAGCGGCCAAGATCGAGCTGCGGGCCATCGCCCGAAACCTGCGAAATGACCTGCATAAAGTTAGTCAGGCGCTGACCTTCCAGGGAAAAGCAATCCGCATCGATTTCGGGCACAGTCTCTAGGGTACGCTTGAAGACGTTCTCTTTCAGCCCTTCCTTGTCTACGAGCGTTCCAATCAGAGCGACCCGCACAAGGTTGTTCTCGGGAAGCGCGGCTTCCGGGTCTTCCTCAGTTCCGTCTATGGTCGCTTCGTCGCCTGCCTTGCGCGTAATGCGCGAGACAATACCTATCAGGTGCTGCCCGGCTTTCGAGCTTCTGATCGCCGTCAGCCGATTGACCTGAATCCGCTTGAGGCGTTCGAGTTCATCGACGCGCACCGTCACTGTGGCAGTATCCACGGCAATGATCTTGCCAAGACTTTCATCATCTTTGAAATCGAGAATGCCCATTTCATCCTCCTAAAACCCAATTAATTCGTTCAACGCAGGCAACTCCCAATACTTGCCGCCATTAAGCACAACGCCGTCAGGGTTATCACGGTTGTAGACTATGGTCCCATCATGGTGGTTTTCGAGCGCGAGGTAGTGACGCCCGGCGTTGTGCTTCAGAAAATCCTTCGCTTCGGGCGTCAGAGTGCGCGCTGCAACCAAGATCGGAGCGTTATGCACACGGCACCGAGTCATCAACTTCGGATGAATATGGCTGTCGCGGAAGCCGTAACCTATACATATGAATGCACTTGCGGCGCTCAATACACGATCGGCTCCCTGAATCGCGCTCCGAAAGGGCTCATCATGCGTTCGCTGATATTTGCTGACGCCGGGCGTGACGATCAGCGGAACCAAGCCATCCGGCAGTTCGCTCGTCATCGGCAGCGACATCACACCCCCGTTTGGGTCTAAAAACCAGTCGAGAGATCCGTGGACCTTCCAGACTGTCACAGTCCGCGCCAGATTCGCTCCCTGTTTGAAAATCAGATTCTCAGCCCCATCGGCGCTTCGTAGATAGCCCGGGAGAAACCCCGTGTTGTGGATGTAGCCGCCAGAGTCGGCGGCATACTCTGCAACACGGTCATAGTTTGTGGTCACGACATGGATGTTACGATTTGTGCTGCGGAATAGTCCCGCGAATAGGGAGCGGAGCGGAAATACGGTTTCCGTTTTGATCGCTGATTTGAGCAAGTTGTAGTCATCCTGAGCAATGAAATCCCAAGTACTGCGGACAATCTTGACAACCAGGGAGTCAGGCAAAGCCTTGTTTTCTAGTGCTGCTTCGAGGTGATCTCCCGACGCCAAGGCGGTCCTGACCAGCGTCCAGGCATCGACTTCCGGTCCGTCGTCGGCCTGCACTTCATCACGAAGCCAAACGGCCAAGTCCCCCATGCCGCGAATGTCATGCGGAATCGATGCACCGCTGCCCAGCACGATCACCGGGTTTTTCTGTGCGCAGCTCTGGCATTGCTTTGCTAGGTCTTCGAGGTCCATTCGTTCCAAAAAGGTCTTTGTAGTCAGATGGATAGGAAATCAAAGCCGCCCCGAGCGTCCAGGTGGGCTCGGGAGAGGACGTTAGCGCGGGCGGGATGTGTGGTCAACACCGAGCAGCGGGGCTGACGGGTGTCGGGGGCGGTGCAGGCGCGCGCGTTGAGGGAGCTGGGGCTTGCAACTGCGGTGCAGCGTGCCGGCGGGAGACGGGTGGGGCTGCACCGTCACTTGCGAGAGACGGTGGCTACCACGCAATGCGCTGATCAAACGCGAAATCGGACTCGCGTTGTTTGGAGGAGGGCCCAGTCCGGCATCGGCTCGGGAGCATCGCCCCAGGCCGGGGGGCCGCGCGCGGGCGTGATCTGATTTCCGACGACAGTTTACCTAATTCACCATCGAGCCAGCCGCGATTGAGTAAAATGTCCGTACGCCGTAACAGGCGGATTAACTTGCGGGTTTGAGTCCCGTCAAAGGAGTTGCTCGTACACCTTTGTAGTGTTGCGGAGCGGCGTCCGGGTGACCGGGGGTCGTAAGTTCCGTAGATACAAAACCGCAGGCCGCAGCGCAAGCGAACCTAGACGTAGCCTCGTGAACTAATCGAAGACGCCGACCGGGTGGACAGTCCGGGAAGGCCGCCGCCGACGGGATCGGAGAACGAGAGCGTCCCGCCGAGTCTTCCGGGGTAGCAGGGGTGGCATGTGGTGGAGGTTGATCGGTCCCAGTGCGGGAGACCCGCTGTGACGGCAGGTGAGAGCTGCCAACGGTGACGTATAAGGCCAGTCCGAAGTCGTCGCCGGTCGCCGCGGGAGTCGGAGGGGTCCATAGTACCGTTCGAGGGCTTGGGACAACATAACCCGGCCCGAGGGAAGGGACCCTGCTTTGTGCACGCAACCAAAGCGCGGAGGATCGGGAGATTGCGACCATGTCGCTAGTAACTCCGAATCAGATCAGGACGTTGCAGAGGAAGCTCTACGCCCAAGGCCAAGCAAGAGCCGGCATTGCGCTTGACCGCAGGCTGGCGCTCGGCGCATGCCTCGGCGTGAAGCACATCGGAAAGCCGTGTGCGGGAGAACCGCTCGCACGGTTTGATGAGGGAGGGCAGGCTACTGTGGCTAGGGTCCGGCTATTGAGGCACCGCCAGACGAAAGGGGCGGCAACAGATAGGCTGGGCCTAAGGGCGCAGGACGCCTGCTTTCTACTCTACCCGAAATCGCGGTGGCTCATCGATCGACTGGCGTGAGAAACGGGTTGACGACGGTCAGGCCGGGGCCGACGACCTGCCCGTGCTGCAAGTCCTCGGAATAGACGGTATCGCAGCCGGCTTCTTGGGCCGCGGCGACGATCAGACTGTCGTAGTACGAGAAGCCGAAACGCTCTGCGACATCGAGCGCGCGCAGGACCGTCGCGGGTGACAACGGATGGAGACGGCAGTCGGCGATGAGCCGCAGGAGGACATCGCGGATCGCCGGGAGCTCGTAGCCGAGCTTGCGGCGCATGACGTTGGCCACCTCCCCTAAGACTTGGGTGGAGATCAGACCGCCGCTGGCCAGCAGTTCCAGTGCCCTGAGCTGCTTGGATTCGTCCTTGCTCAAACTATAAAGGACGACGTTGGAGTCGATGAAGCTACCGGGCATTGGCTTCGTCCCGATCGAAGACAAAGCCGCCGAAATCCTTTCGGTAGGGCGCAAAAAAGGCCATCAAACCGGCCAGCCTGGCGTCGCTGGTGGTCACCGCAGCGGGGCTTGGGTGGCGCGTCTTGAGATAGCCGATGAAGTCCAGAACCTCGGCCTGCAAGGCTTCGGGCAGTTCGCTCGCTTCCCGGGCGATCAGATCGACGGCGTTCATGAGCGGGCTCCGGATATGGAATCGATCGGCGATGGCAACATCACACAGCGGACGGTCAGCGAATACATCGGGCGCCTTGCATCGTCGGTGGCGAGCAAGGTGCGATGTCGTCAAGGTGCGATGTCGTTTCGACCAGGTTTAGAAGGCGTCCGCCAATTCTAGCCGCGATCTAGTCGCGGCAGGTCGGCGATTTTGTCAACCGTGGGCATCGCCTGGGTGTCCGGCGGCCACGAAGACGGGCTTGATCATGACGCCGACCAGGCGCGTGCCCCGTGGGAGCGGCGTCTCCGCCGCGAACCGGCACCCGTCGCGCCGAGGGCGGCGCGCCCGGTGCGGTGGACGGACTCATTGAGGCCCATTCCTGAACAAGCTGATCCGCTCCGGAGCAGATCAGCGTCATGCGCTTGGCCTCCCACCGACTACGGCAGCTCGTCCCGCGCCTCCGGCTCCCGCTCCGGACTCGCGGCGAGCCAGGCATCGAGCTCCGCCAGGTGGCCGCGCTCGCGGCGCTCGCGGAAATACGCCTCGGTCTTCAGCGCCGAGACCTTCTCGGCGATGGCGGTGACAAAGAACTGGTGCATGGACACGTTCTCCTCTTCCGCGACCTTGCGGGCATAGGCGAACAGGGACTCGGGAACACGCAGCGTGATTGGTCATCAGGATTGCCTGCGTCGAGAAACCGCGAGATTGCAGGACGCTCAGGGAGAGGAATCGGGCGGGAACGGCGCCAAAGGCGGCCCGCCGCCCAAGTTTCCCTACCCCGCAAAGATTTGATTGGTAAGGATAAGCGGCTGAAGTTAGCGCCATTCGGGACAGCGCCATTCGGGACAGCGCCATTCGGGACAGCGCCATTCGGGACAGCGCCATTCGGGACAGACCACGTTTGCCTTATCGGCCGAATAGGCTTGGCCTTTGGAAGAGGGGATGTGCCACCAATTCAGTGGTGAGGCATGCGGGCATTTCGCATGGTTTCGTTCACGGCGGCAGGAGCGCCGTCCTCGGCGCGACCGCCGCGAAGCCGCCGCCTGCCACATCGCAGGCGCCTGGTGGGTGTTGTGATGGCGGCGACAGCAGCATGCGGGGCCAGGGCGGTTCTCACCAGTGGACGGAGATCGGATAACGCGCGATCAGCGGATCTGGTGTGACGATGACGGCTTGATTGGCAATCGCCTGGCAGATCAGCATCCGGTCGAAGGGGTCTTGGTGAAGATCGGGCAGCTTGGCGAGCGCAAGGGTATCGATCTCGGTGATCGGCAGCGTGTCGACACCGTTGCGCGAGCGCGCCTCGGGAACGAATTCCGCGGGTGTCAGATCGTGCGGAAGCGGCAAGCGGCCCAGTGCGTGCTTGACGCCGATTTCCCAGACCGAAGCAGCCGAGAGGAGCAGGATATTGCCGCTGTCCTGTAACAGGGTTCGTGCGTTGGCCGAAAGCTTCTGTTCCGCGCTGGCGAGCCACAGGAAGGTGCAAGTGTCGACGATCAGCTTCATGCGCCTGCGTCGGGCGTATTTGGGCGGGCCGGGGAGGCTTGGGGTTGATCCTGGGAGGCGCCGTTGAAGGCGGCGATTAACTCATCCGGCAGCGGATCCCAGAAGCTGTCGGGCAGCGCATAGCCGGTTTGTGTCGGCCCCTGCCCGAGTTTGCGCGGTCCGGCGGTACGCTGCGGAATCGGCGCCAGCTCGACGGCGGGCACGTTGCGGCGTGCGATGACCACGCGTTCGCCGCGTAGCGCAGCCTCGATGCACTCGGAGAGCTTGGCCTTGGCCTCGTGGAGGTTGAGCTGGATCACGACCGGGTTGCCTACTTGGTCAGGTTGTTGGCCGGGAGTCTAGGTGTCCGAGCGTGCGTCGTCAACGAACCTTCTCTGCACGGGCGCGGTGTCACGACTCTACGGAACTGTCATTCCGGAGACGGACACATGACGGCAATTTCTCGGGAGAGCAAGACCACTCCCTCGCTACTGGACGGCCCGGCCGACACCGGTCTGCTGCTGATTTTGGCCCATGGCGCGGGGCAGGGGCCGGATGCGCCGTTCATGGCGGAGATGGCACGGCGGATTGCCGCGGGTGGTGTGCGCGTGGTGCGGCCCTGGTTTCCGTACATGGCCAAGTCCGCCGCCGACGGCCGCCGGCGCCCGCCGGATCGGCTGCCGGTGCTGTGCGCGGCGTTGCGCGAGGTGGTCGCGGCCGAGCGGGGCAGCGGTGCGTGGCTCGTCATCGGCGGCAAGTCCATGGGCGGGCGGGTCGCGGCGACGCTCGCGGACGAGCTCGGCGTGGCGGGGCTCGTCTGTCTGGGCTTTCCGTTTCATCCGCCAGGCAAGCCGGAGCGCACCAGGCTTGATGCCCTCTCGGCGCTCAGCACCCCTACGCTCATCTGCCAGGGCGAGCGGGACCCCTTTGGTCACCGTGCGGAGGTCGCGGGCTATGGGCTCTGCGCCGCGGTGCAGATGGCCTGGATACCGGACGGGGAGCACAGCTTCAAGCCGCGGGTCGCATCGGGGCGCACTTGGGCGCAGAACCTGGACGCCGCGGCGGCGGCGGTGCTCGGCTTCTGTGCCGACCTTGCTTGAGACGCGGCCGGAGGCGCCAGAATGTGCCGCCGCGCACCGCTGTCTGCCCCTGTTTGGCTAAGATTGGATCAGGTACAGCCAAAACGGGAGGCCAGGATGCAGGTCGAACACTGGCACGAAGAGCGCGACGGTCCCCTCACGGAGCGGGCGTTGCGGGACAAGATCGCGAGCCGCGGCTTTTCCGTCAGCCGCTATGTCTATCCGCCCGGCACCTTCTTCCCGGCGCACGATCATGGCGTCGACAAGATCGACGGCGTCGTGTCCGGGCGCCTTCGCCTGACCATGAGCGGCCAGGAGGCGGTGCTGGAGGCAGGCGACCTGCTGCTGGTGCCAAAACACGTGATGCACACGGCGGAGGTGGTCGGCGAGGAGCCGGTGGTGAGCATGGACGGGGTGCGTGTCGGTTGAGTAGCGGATGCTGACCGGGTGCGCGTCCGGTTGCACCGTGGCGCCGTTGCGTGGAATCCTTGGGGTTCGCTCAGCGCTGCGAAGGACTTAAGCCATGCCCGACACCCCCCTCGACATCCTGAACCGCGTCTTCGGCTACGCGAGCTTCCGCGGCGCGCAGCAGCAGATCATCGAGCACGTGTTGGGCGGCGGCGACGCGCTGGTGCTGATGCCCACCGGCGGCGGCAAGTCGCTGTGCTATCAGATTCCGGCGTTGCTGCGCCCCGGCACCGGCATCGTGGTGTCGCCGCTCATCGCGCTGATGCAGGACCAAGTGGACGCGCTGATGCAGCTCGGCGTGCGGGCGGCGTTCTTGAACTCCTCGCTGCTGCCGGGCGCGCAGCAGCGGGTGGAGCAGGCGCTGCTCGACGGCGCGCTCGATCTGCTCTACGTGGCGCCGGAGCGGCTGGTCACGGAGCGCTTCATGGCGTTGCTGGAGCGCGCGCGGCCGGCGCTGTTCGCCATCGACGAGGCGCACTGCGTGTCCCAGTGGGGGCACGACTTCCGGCCCGAGTACATCCAGCTCGACCGCCTGCACCAGCGCTGGCCCGAGATCCCGCGCATCGCACTGACGGCGACCGCCGACGCACCGACCCGCAACGAGATCGTCACGCGCTTGGAGCTGGGCCGGGCGGCGCAGTTCGTCTCCAGCTTCGACCGGCCGAACATCCGCTATCGCATCGTCGAGAAGACCGAGCCGCGCCGGCAGCTCCTGGCCTTTCTGCGCGAGGAGCACCCTGAGGACTGTGGCATCGTCTACTGCCTGTCGCGGCGCAAGGTGGACGACACGGCGGAGGTGCTGCGCGCGCAGGGCTTCGATGCCATCGGCTATCACGCGGGGCTATCGGCGGAGGAGCGCCGAGCGCGGCAGACCAGGTTCATCCAAGGCGAGAAGGTCATTGTCGTTGCGACCATCGCCTTCGGCATGGGCATCGACAAGCCGGACGTGCGCTTTGTCGCGCACCTGGACCTGCCCAAGAGCATCGAGGCCTACTACCAGGAGACGGGCCGCGCCGGCCGCGACGGCCTGCCGGCGGATGCCTGGCTCTGCTACGGGCTCGGCGATGTCGTGACGCTGCGCCAGTTCATCGACAAAGGCGAGGCGGAGGAGCGCTTCAAGCGCGTCGAGCACCACAAGCTCGACGCCCTGATCGGCCTGTGCGAGACCACCGAGTGCCGCCGCCGCATCCTGCTCACCTACTTCGGCGAGCGCCAGCCCGAGCCCTGCGGCAACTGCGACACCTGCCTGACGCCGGTGGCCACCTGGGACGCCAGCGTCGCCGCGCAAAAGGCGCTGTCGTGCATCTTTCGCACCGGGCAGAAGTTCGGCGCCGTGCACCTCACCGACGTGCTGCTCGGCAAGGACAACGCCCGCATCAAGCGCTTCCGCCATGAGCAGGTGAGCACCTACGGCATCGGCAAGGAGCTGGATGCGAACCAGTGGAAGTCCGTGTTTCGACAGCTCGTCGCGGCCGGCTATGCGGCGGTGGACGTGGAAGGCCACGGCGGGCTCAAGCTCACGGAGCAGGCGCGCCCGGTGCTGCGCGGCGAGCAGCCGGTGCGCCTGCGCCGCGACCCGGAGCGCCAGGCAAAGCAGCCCCGCGGCGAGCGCCCGGCGGCGCTCCGGCCCACGGACCCCGAGGCGTTGGCGCTGTGGGAGCGCCTGCGCGCACGTCGGCGCGAGCTTGCCGCCGCGCAGAACGTGCCGCCCTACGTCATCTTCGGCGACGCGACGCTCGCCGAGATGGTCACGTACCGGCCGCGCAACAGCGGCGAATTCGGCGCGCTCACCGGCGTCGGCGTGAAGAAGCTCGAACAGTACGCGGAGGTCTTCCTCGCCGAGCTGGCCGCCCATGCGGCCGAGCACGGCAGGCCGGCGGCGGTCCCGCCGCTGCCGGTGCGCGGCGGCCAGGGCCTGCCGCCGCCGGCGTCGGCCGTGCCGCACGACGACGGCCTCGGCGACTCGCTGCTCGCGACGCTCGCACTGCTGCGCCAGGGGCTCAAGGTGCCCGAGATCGCCGCGCGCCGGCGCATGGCCGAGAGCACCGTCTGGACCCACGTCGCCCAGTGCATCGAGGCCGGCGGAGCGGACCTAGACGCCGTGCTCGACCTGGCCCCCGCGGACCTGAAATGCATCCGCGACGCGCTCAATCAGCTCGCCGACGCCCCCGGCATGCCGCTCAAGCCCGTGTTCGAGGCGCTGGAAGGGCGCTATTCGTATCCCGTGCTCCGCTGCGTGCGTGCCGCGGAGATGCGCGCGGCGGAGGGCTGACGGCTGACGAATCGTCCCGCCAGCATGCGTATTCGTGGTCTGTCCCTAAATTCCCCACGTATTCGTGGTCTGTCCCTAAATTCCCCACGTTTCGCCTCAGCCGGCGTCAGACGAGCCGAATCCAAGACGTCCTCGGGGATCTCGATCTGTACCGCTGCCACGATGGCCTCCGCGTCTTGAGTTTCGGATGGACCCTCAGTCTATCGCGGCAACGAGCGGGCGGCGCAAGCCTAGGCTCCGTGCCCTGGTTGGTCTGAGGCTCGGCCTCGCTAGTGCTTGGCTGCCGAAACCCCGCGAGTGTGGTTCGTCGTTGTCGTTGTCGTAATCATGATCGTAATCGAACGTGCGCGGTGTTGACGGGCGTTGACTGGAGTGTTGACCTCCAGGTCAACACGGCCACAGACCGGGATGCCCGGTGTCGCGACTTCGGAGCCGACCAGGAGGTCGGCTCTCCGGCCCGGCCCGGCGGTCGCCCGGGCGGCCCGTGGCGCAGCGCGCCGGCAGACGGGCGACACCGCCGGAGCGGTGTCGCCAGCCTTCCCGGTATGCCGCCGTCGCCGGCGCTCCCCGGTTCGTCGGCGCCGCTCGGCGCGGGCCGCTTGGCCGGCTAGGGCATGTTGTCCAGCCGCTCCGTGGTTGCTTCCGGTGTGGCCAGTGATGGTCCTGCGTCATCATCGACGCGCTCCACCGCTGTGCCCTCGGCAAGGCCCAGGAAGCCGCGGGTGATGATGCGTTGGCCGGGTTCGAGGCCGTCCAGGATCTCCACCTGATCGGCGATGCGCAGGCCGGTGCGCACGCGCTCGCGCTCCGCGTTGCCGTCGCGGATGACCCAGACGAATTGCCCGTCGCGGTCCTGCCGCAGCGCGCGGAAGGGCACCAGCAGCCGGGCGACGGCGGCGGTGCTGAGCTCTGCGCGCACGAACTGGCCGGCGCGGGCAGCGTCCGGGATGCGCTCGAAGCGGATCTCGACCCGGGCCTGGCGGTTGGTCTCGGACAGGGTGGGGTGGATGCGCAGGATGTGGCCGTCGAACAGTTCCCCGCCGAGGGCGTCGATGCGGATGCGCGCTGGCTCGCCCTTGGCGATGTGCGGCAGCAGCAGCTCCGACACGTAGGCCTCCGCCACCAGCGAGGCCGGGTCGGCGACGGTGAGCAGGTGCGTGCTCTTGGTGACGAAATCGCCGGGCTCGGCCAGTCGCTCGGTGACGATGCCGGCGAAGGGCGCGGTGATGCGGGTATCGTCGAGGCGGATGTCGAGCAGCCTGAGATCCGCCTCGGCCAACGCGACGGCGGTGCGGGCCTGAGCCAGGTCGTCCTGGGAGGCGGCGTTGCGCGCGGCGAGGTCCTGAAAGCGTTTGAGATCGAGCCGCTTCTGGTCCAGCGTCGCGCGGGTCTTGTCCAGCTCGGCGCGCAGGACATCGTCTGCTATCCGCACCAGGAGCTGGCCCTCAGCAACGGCGTCCCCTTCAAAGACGTCCAACTGCTCGATGCGGCCTTCTTCTTGCGCGTGCAGGCGCACGAGCCGGCGCAAGCGCAGCGTGCCGGGGCGCTCGTGTTGGGTGGAGACGGGCTCGCGCTCGGTGAGGAAGGTGGTGACCAGGTGGCCGCGGCGGGGCGTCGCCGGTGCATCCCCATCGCTCGCAGTGCCGTTGCCGGGCTGCTGCTGACAGCCGGCGAGCAGCAGCAGGACCGCGCAGGCCAGCGCCGGAGACAGCAGCCCGTGGCAGCGACGCTTGCGCCGCGGCTCTGCGGCTCGCGCATCGGTCGGTCGCGGCGCGCGAGCGCGGATCGAGGGGCTCACGTCGCGGTGATGTCGACGGCGTTGACGTCGCCGACCGGCGCGTCCGCGTAGTCGTAGTGCTTGATCTGGCGGCGGATGTTGCGTTGGATGATGACGCCGAGCACCTGCCATTCCAGACCCGTCAGCGCGATGTCGGGGAAGCGCTCATTCAGGGAGTGCAGCCATTCGCGGCCCTGCTCGTCGCGGAGGTACTGCCGAAACCAGCGCACGCCTTCCACCTCCGCGAACACGTACATGCCGCTGCGGCAGAAGCCCGTTGGCTCGACGATGACGATGCATTTGTCCGGGAACTCGGGCTCCATGTCCGGCCCGAGCACCTGCAGCGCAAAGGGCTCCTGCAGCGCGCAGCCGCCGCCGTCGGGCGTGGGTTCTTGGGTGTCTCTGGCCATGATGTCTGCTCGGTCTTGCGATGGTCCGCAGAGTTTGGGTTGGCGGGCGGGGGTGTCAATCGCCGGCAGCTTGCGGTCGCCGGTACGCCTGGGCGCGGCAGCTCGCGGGTAGAGCGCGGGATAATTGCGCCCGTCGGCATGGGGGCGTCTTGGCGGCGCCAACCGCTAGGTGCTCGAAACTTGCGCTGTGACACTCGATACTAGCCGGCACGCCGCGCAACCAGCGCCAGCCTCCGAGCCAGCCGTACGAGCCAGCCAACCTATGATCCCGCGCATCCACGCCACCGAAGCCATCCACAACGACCGCCGCGATTGGCGCAACCTGCGCGGCATGCTGCCGTACCTGTGGGAATTCCGCGGGCGGGCGCTGTTTGCGCTGGGCTGCCTGGTGCTGGCCAAGCTGGCCAACGTCGGCGTGCCGCTGGTGCTAAAAGACATCGTCGATGCCTTCGAGAACGCCAATGCGCAGATGCTGGTGCTGCCGGGGTCGCTGCTCTTGGCCTACGGCGCGCTCAAGCTCTCCGGCTCGCTGTTCAATGAGCTGCGGGACGTGATCTTTGCGCGGGTGCGCTTTCGCGCCATGCGTCGGCTGTCCACGCGCGTGTTGGAGCATCTGCATCGGTTGTCGTTGCGCTATCACCTGGAGCGCCAGAGCGGCGCCGTGAGCCGGGACCTGGAGCGGGGGACGCGCTCGGTGTCCACGATTCTCAACTATCTGGTCTTCAGCGTCATCCCGGTGCTGGTGGAGTTCACGCTCGTCGCGCTGGTGCTGCTGACCAAATACGCGCTCGTGTTCACGCTGGTGACCTTCGGCACCGTGGCCATTTACGTCGCCTTCACCTTCGCCATCACCGAATGGCGCATGGACTATCGCCGGCAGATGAACGTGCTCGATAGCCAGGCAAATTCCCAGGCCTTCGACAGCCTGCTGAACTATGAGACGGTCAAATACTTCGGCAACGAGCAAATGGAGCTCGACCGCTACGACAACACGCTGAGCGAATGGGAGGACATGGCTACGAAGAGCCAGAGCTCCATGTCCGTGTTGAACTTCGGCCAAGGCAGCATCATCGCCCTCGGCGTCACGCTGATCATGTTCTTCGCGGCCCGGGGCGTTGTCGCGGGCGACATGAGCATCGGCGATCTCGTGCTCGTCAACGCCTTCATGCTGCAATTGTTTATTCCGCTTGGTTTTCTCGGCATCGTCTATCGGCAGATCAAGTACGCGCTGGCGGACATGGACCTCGTGTTCAAGCTCCTAGAGCGCGAGCCCGAGATCCAAGACAAGCCCGGCGCGCCGGCGCTCAAGCTCAAGCGCGGCGCCGTGCGCTTCGAGCGGGTCGGCTTTCATTACCAGCCGGAGCGCGAGATCCTGCGCGACGTGGATTTCGCCGTCGAGCCCGGCGAGAAGGTCGCCGTGGTCGGCCACAGCGGCGCGGGCAAGTCCACGCTCGCGCGGCTCCTGTTCCGCTCCTACGACGTGACGGCGGGCCGGATTCTCATCGACGGGCAGGATATCCGCGACGTGGCCCAGCAGAGCCTGCGTGCGGCCATCGGCATCGTCCCGCAGGACACGGTGCTGTTCAACGACAGCATCCGCTACAACCTCGCCTATGGTCGGCCGGGGGCGGGCTTCGAGGAGTTGGAGCGCGCCGCCGCCCAGGCGCACATCCTGAGCTTCATCGAGGGCCTGCCGGATGGCTGGGACACCGTCGTCGGCGAACGGGGCTTGAAGCTCTCCGGCGGCGAGAAGCAGCGCGTCGCCATCGCCCGGGCCATTGTTAAGCGCCCGCGCATCATGGTCTTCGATGAGGCCACGTCGTCGCTGGACAGTCACACCGAGCAGGCCATCCAGCAGACCCTCGCCGAGGTGGCGGAGCACCACACCACGCTCGCCATCGCGCATCGGCTGTCCACCATCGTCGACGCCGACCGGATTCTGGTCATGGACGCCGGGCGCGTGCTGGAGCAGGGCAGCCACGCCCGGCTGCTGGCCGACGGCGGCATCTACGCGGCGATGTGGGAGCTGCAGCAGCGCGAGCGGGAGGAGGCGGGACCGTCGTCGCCTGGCCGGTATGCGGACCAAACCGAGTCGATTCAGACTTGATGACCGCTGCGGATGCGAACGCGGCTGGCCGTGGCCGTCAGGATGGCGCCCTGCAACCGTTTGTCTCCGTAAATTCACAATGCCCATTACCCCCTCGCTCCTGCTGACGCTCGGGCTTTTGTCCGCGCTGACGCCGTTCGCGATCGACATGTACCTGCCGAGCATCCCGGCCATCGCGCGGGATCTGGATGCGCCGGTGGCGCTGGTGCAGTTGAGCGTGACGGTCTACATCGGCGTGTTCGCGGCGGCACAGCTCCTGCTCGGGCCGCTGTCGGACGTGCTCGGGCGGCGGCTGCCGGTGGCGGCGGGGCTGATGGTGTTCGCGCTCGCGGATGTGGCCTGCGCGCTGGCGCCGAGCATGGACGCGATGCTCGCGGCCCGGGCCGTGCAGGCCCTCGGCGGTGCTGCGGTGGCAGTAACGGTGCCGGCGCTGGTGCGCGATCTGTTCGAGCGGGAAGACTACGCCCGTGTCATGGGCCTGGTGATGCTGGTGATGGGCCTGGCGCCGCTGCTCGCGCCCACCGTCGGCGGGCTCATCGTGCTCTACGCGAGCTGGCGCTGGGTGTTTGCGGTGCTGCTGGTGATCTCGGCGGTGACGGCGCTGTCGTTCCTGCGGCTTCTGCCGGAAACGCTGCCGCCCGAGCGTCGGCACCGGCCGCACCTCGGGCAGGTGCTCGGCAACTATGGCGCGCTGCTCCGCCACCGGGAGGCGCTCGGGTATCTGCTCACGGGCATGGCGAGCTTCGGCGGCATGATGGTGTTCATCGTCACCTCGCCCTTCATCTACATCACGCTGCACGACGTGCCGGAGGGCTGGTTCGGCCCGCTCTTCGGCATCAACATCGCGGCGGCCATGCTGTTCTCGTCACTCAACGCGCGGCTGGTACCGCGGTTCGGGGTGGAGCGGCTGTTGCGCGTCGGGCTCTTGGTGCAGGGCGCTGCTGCGCTCGGGCTGCTCGCGGTGGCGGTGCTGCTGATGCTGGGCACGGCACCACCGCTCTGGCTCATCGCGCTCGGCGCCGGCTGCTACATCGCGATGGCCGGTGTCGTCATGGGCAACGCCATGGCGGGCTACATGGCCTACTTTCCGCGCATGGCGGGCACCGCCTCCGCACTGGCCGGGGCCGGGCGCTTCGGCTTCGGCGCGCTCGCGGGCTCCGTGGCGAGCCTGCTGCACGACGGCTCGGCGCTGCCGCTCCTGCTCGGCATGGCCCTCTGCGGGCTGCTCGCGGCGGGCACCTATCGGCTCATGTGCTGCGCGAGGTAACCGCTCAAGCACAGTTGCGACGTACCCATCTCCCGACGCGCCCGTTCAGCCGCCGCCGCGGGATCGGCATCGGGATCGGAATGCTGCCCTGCGTATTCCGGCCCATCGTGACCGCCGATGCTGCCCCCGTTGCCGGTACGTCCAATGACGTTTGGTGAGCAACGCGGGTGGACTACCGGGTCGAGCGAATCGGCGCCGCCGCGCGCGATCCCGAGCGCGTTGTTCGGTAAGTTGTCGAGCAGGGACTGCCGGCTGCCTTGAGTCCAGCGGCGCATGGGCGCAGAATCCACCGCGCACACAAAGCGGGAGCACCCGATCATGACGCGCAAGGCCCTGCTGCTCGGCATTGATGCTTACGAAGAGGACCAGCTTCGGCTGAGCGCTGCAACCGCGGACGTTCGGGAGCTTGAGAAGGCGCTCGTGCTCGCGGGATTCGCACCGGCCGAGGTGCAGGCAGTCGTCGGCGGCCCGGGCGCTTATCTCAGCACCGCGAATCTGCGCAAGCGCATCAAGGCCGTGCTCGACGATGCCCGGCGCGGCGACGAGCTGGTCATCTATTTCTCCGGGCACGGCATCGAGCAGTCGGGGCGGCGCTTGCTGCTGCCGCAGGACTTCGACGCAAGCCAGCCCGCGGACCCGACACAACTGATCCAGGACACGGAGCTCTACCAGCTCGCCCGGTCCGAGGCATGCCGGGCCGACGCGGTTATCTTCATCATCGACGCCTGCCGGAACGACGCACCGCCGGCGCCAAGCTTGCTCGCCAAGGCCGCGCCGTCGCCATCGCCCGCGGGGCCTGGTCCGGACGCCGAGACGCCGAGCATCGCCTTCCTGTTTAGCTGCGCTGCGGGCGAGGTCAGCCACGCCACCGACGGCGAGGAGGCCATGAGCTGCTTCACCCGCGCGCTGTGCGAGGCACTGACCGCGGACGACGAGCTGAGCACCCTCGGCGAGCTGCGCGATGCCGTGCAGACACGCCTGGACGCGGCGCTGCGGCCCCTGGCCAAGCACCAGAGCGCGACCCAAGGCGAGCTGCAATGCACCGGCCGCGGCGGCGACCCGCTCGCGCTGATGCTGAAGGACAACCCCGCCACGCGGCTGCGTCAGCGCATCGCGCAGCCGCTGGGTGCGGCACATCAACCGGCTGGACCCCTGGTGGTTGGCAAGCTGCTGCGTCGAGTGCAACAGAGACCCCGGCGACTTCCGCGCGCCGCTGGCGCTGTTGCAAGCCGTCGGCATCGACGTGGAGGAGTGCCTACGCTTCTTGGATTTCTGTGAGGCGTAGGTCGGCAGTGCTCGCCGAGAACAGCTCGTTGCCGCGGCCCGATCCCGAGTGCGCCGGATTCATCCGGCCCCGGCGCAAGCGACTTCAGTCCGCCTGCCCAGGATGCGGCGGGCCGTTTGCTGTCGCTGGTCCGGCCGCAGAGCAATCTCCGGCGGTTCCGCTCTTGTGGAGGGGTCGCGAAACGTACCCCTTGGTAGCGCCCATACGATTGGCAAGCTCGGACTTCTTGACACCAGCTTGCTCCATCGCCTCCCAAAGAGATTCCGTCACCTCTGTGATGAGCAGTTCTTGCGCAACGCGTCTTGCATTTTCCGGGCTCTCGTTTGCCCAGCGCTCCAGGAAGCCGGTCATGATTCGTGCCTCTCGGTTCGTCGCCAGTTCTCGACAACGCGGCTCGTGTCTTTGTTCGGGAGCTTTGGGTTTACTTGCCCCAACGAGCGGGTTGCGCAAGGCGGTCCACCGGCCCTTGCCGGTCTGAAGGCTCCGCCGCGCTAGAAGAATGCCTTGAGGATCAGGGAAACGATGCTGGCCAGCATGAGCCCAAGCATCCAGCGGCTGAGGCGCAGCTCGCCGTCCACGCGCTCAAACCGGGTTTCCAGCTTGGCTTCCAGACGTTCCAGATCGCGCTTGGTTACGAGCTCCGCTTCGCCTTGGGCCTCCATGAAGGCATCGGCGACGGCCTCGGCCTGCTTCGGATCGAAACCGGCCGCTTCCAGTCTGCGGATGAACCTGTGGGTGTCGAAGGTGATCGCAGCCATGGGCAAGAAGCATAGGAGTGGGGTCGCCGACGGGTCAAGCGTGATGGGTTTCTCGGCCGCTCCACCTACCGCACCAGCTCGCTCAGCGCCGCCGCCCGCTCTTCGATCACCGCCCGCGGCAGATTCGCCGCACGCGCGAGCGCCGGCACGTCGAGGTCGCGTCCGGCGCGGCGGGCGCTGTCCAGGGCGTCCTTGACCAGGTTGTCGATCCAGACGGGGGCGCTGTCCTCGGCCGGGGAGGCGTTGTCTTGCGCGACGGCGACGGAGAGGCTGGGCCCGAGCGCGGGGCCGGACGGCGGCGTCGGCGTCCCGGCTTGGGCCGCGGGCGGAGCAGGCGGCGCATGGACGGTCGCGGGCGGTCGCGACAAGGACTTGGTGATGAGCGGGTCCAGGTTCAGCCGGTCCAGTCGGTCGCGCAGTGCGTCCAGCGGGCGCTCGACGGCGGGGTGGGCGATGGACGCGCCGAGCCCGGCGAAGGCATCGGTGCCGCGGAGTGCGTCGAACGTGAGATCCAACTCCCGGTTGCGCGAGCGGTCTGCACGCTGTAGGTCGTACGGAACCTCCGACAGGTCCAGATCCTCGGCGGTCTGCACGAACACCACGTCCTGTTGCTCCGGCAGCAGGTAGGGCCGCGCGGTGTGCTCCGGCTGCGGCCGGGCGCGGGTCTGCACGGGCGGGCTCCAACTGGTCCAGGCGGTGTCGGCGCGCTGATGGCGGCTGATCCAGCTCAGGATGCCGTCCGCGGGCACCAGGCCGCCGACCTCGGCGTCCGCGTCGATGACCGCGCGCAGCCCCGCGCGCAGCATCGGCGGCGCGTCGAAGGGCGTCGGCGCCGGCCGGTCGCCGCCCAGACGCTGCCAGGCGCGCCAGGCGAGCGCGCGCACGTCGGGCACGTCGCCGAGCAGGTTGTCGCGCAGGTTGCCGAGCACCAGGTCCACGGTATCGCGGTTCGGCTCGCGGGCCATCAGCAGCAGGTGCGCGCCGATGAGCCCGAGCATGGGGTTGTCGAACTTGCCGTAGAGCAGCTCCCGGTGCACCTCGGCGGGCACCAGATCGCGGCCCAGGCGCAGGCCGAGCAGGCCCATGTCGGTGCTCTGGGCGTCGCGGCTGCTCGGGTCGAAGGGCGTGCCGCGGCGCGGCAGCAAAATGCTCGCGCGCTCCACCATGGGCCGGCCGTCGAAGGGGAGGAAGACCTGCGTGTCCCAGCGCTTGAACAGGGTCAGCGCGATGGCGCGGCTGCCGGCGGGGTCCAGCCAGCGCAGCCGGTAGAAGCCCGCGGGCAGCCGGCGGGAGAAGGCGAGCCAGCCGTCGGCGGCGTCCGCCTCGGCGTGCTCTTCGCCGAACAGGGACAGGATGGCGCCGTCGCGGTCGCAAAGCTCCAGCCCGTTGCCGACCCAGACGCCGGCGGCGGCCTTGCGGGAGGCGGCGCGCACGAAGATGAAGAGCCGCGGATCATCGTCGCGGCCGGTGATCGCCAGCGGTCCGCTGCCGGTATCCGCGATGCTCCAGCGGCGGGCGGGCTTGCGGTAGTAGTCCGGGGCGGTGCTGCTATCGCTGCTGGGCAGCGCGGAGCGGCGTTTCGGTGCCGGGATGTCCCGGTCCACCGGCGCCTCGGCGCTGTGGCGCAGCAGCTCCTCGGCGATGAGGCCGCCGCGCTCGACGCGCACCGCGTAGAGGCCAGGCGGCAGGTCGCGCTGGAAACTGCCGTCCGCCGCGTCGAGCGGCCGGTCGAAACCGTCGCTGACCTGGATGCGGCTCAGCCCGTCGATGGCGTTGCCGAGCTTCACCTGGACGCGGAAGGGATACGCGGTGCGGGGCTCGGAAGCGGTCACGGCCTCGCGCTCGGCGGTCGGTCCCGCTCCCGGCCCCGGCGTCTGCGAGCCGAATAGCGCCGGCGGGTGCGCCGGCAGGCTGGAGGCGACCTCGACTTGCTGTCGCTGTCCGTGGTCGCCGGCCATCTCCGGCACGCGGCGCTCCAGGTAGGCCTTCAGGTCCGCCGCAGCCACGCCGCCGCCCGGCTGCCGCGGCGCCGCGCCGCGCAGGCCTTCGAGCAGTGCCCGAGTCAGGTGGCCGCGGACGCGATCGCCGTCGCCACCATGCTCGAAGGCGGCCTGCTGAAACTCCGTGGCGTAGGCGATGAAGTAGCGGCTGCTGCCGGCCGCGGACTCCGGGCGCGGGCAGTTGAGTTCGCTGCCGAAGCCCGTGGCGGCGATCTCCCGCAGCCGGCAGCAGTCCAGAATGACGACCACCTCGCGAAAACGCAGACACTTGTGGATGAAGCGCCGATAGGCGCCGCTGCTGAGCGCCGCTTGGCGGCGTCGGAAGGACCAATTGGCCATGCACAGGGATACGTCGTCGATCTCGTCGGCGTGGCCGTGGCCGCTGAAGTAGAAATAGAACCGACGCGGCTCCGCAACCGGCTCGGCGGCATCCATGAGCCGCTCCAGCGCGGCATCCACGGCACCGCGCTCGGGGTGCAGCGGCGCGGCGGTGGACAGGATGGTCTCGCACTGCGCAGCCGGCAGGCCGCCCCCGTCAGGCGCGGTCAGCCAGGCGGCGAAGTCGCGGGCGTCGTCCACCGCCCCTTGCAGGTTGGCACCGCCGACCCCGTACTGCGGATAGTCGTTGATGCCGATGACCAAGGCGAAGTCGTTCGGCTGCTCGCTCATGCTCCGTGCCTCGCCGTCCGCGCTTTACGCCGTGATGAGCCGACAGACGCTGCGCATCGTCTCGTCGTCTTCGGTGAAGCCGCCATGCTCGACGGCCTCGGAGCGCATGCCGGGGGCCGCCTCGGGCTTGGTCACCGACAACACCAGCCGGTCCGCGCCCGGCGCCTTGAGCCACTGGGCGATGGCGACCAGGCGAGCGTCGTCGAACGGGGCCGCGGCCGTCAGGAAGCGTTCCATGCCGAGGATCGGGCAGTCCGGCTCGTTTGCTTCCAGCACGCCGGAGATCAGGTACAGGAGCGAGCGGGTGTAGACGTAATCGACCAGGGTGTCCCGGCACTCGTGCGAATCGTCCATCGTCAGCACGCGCAGGCGCTCGCAGCGGTCGGGTGCCGCCAGCAGGGTCTCGTGGAAGAGATCGCTGCGCACGGCGGGGGCCAGGAAGATCAGGTTGCGAATCGCAACGCCGATGGCGTCCGCGGCATTGGCCTCCAGCAGGTGGCAGATCGCGATGGAGCCGGCGCTATGGCCGACCAGATCCACCGTAAAGCCGGGTCGCTCCCGCTGCAAAGCGGCGAGCTCTTCCAAAAACAGACGGCCCGGATGACTGTCGGGGTCGAGGTCCGGGCCGTTCGGCAGCCACATCTGCCGGGCGACGTCCTTCATGTTGCCCCACATCCAGACGCCGAAATCGTCGAGGTAGAGCTCGCGCACGGCTTCTTCTATCAGGGTCGGATAGAAGCCGTGATCCCGCCCCAGATGACGGCGCTTCAGGCAGCGGACGACGATGCGCGCCAAGGCGGCGGCGAGCGTCAGCGTGCTGATGGGGCCTTTAGCACCCGGCACGGGCCGCTCCGCGAGATCCTCGGGCAAGCGCTCGGCACCCCGGTCGCGACGCTGGAGCATGTCGCGCAGCTCCGGCTCGGCGCTCAGCGCCTCCTCCATCTCGGCCTCCAGTTGCTGCTCGAGCTGCCGCTGCGGCGGCAGCGCCCCGCCCTTGGCCCCCTGCGCGGGCGTCGCATCCATGTCTTCGAACGGGCGCTTCTTATGCAGCTCGGCCTCGATGTCGGCGTCGGCGGGCTCCAGGCCCGCGCCGCGGGCGCCGACGCGGACGCCCGCGTACTTGGCGAGCTTCTTCACCAACAACCTGAGGATCTGCTGGAACAGCTTCGTGCCGTGAATGTCCGCCAGATTGCGCCACAGAGTTTCGAGGGCGCCCGTCTCCCAGATGAAAAAGACCGGGTGAGCGTTCGTGGTGCCGTAATAGTCGTGCAGGATGCGTTCTGCGCTGTCGGCGCCGCGCTCTTCGGGGACGAGCCCGCCGTGGAAGTGGACGATCATGCGGTCCGCGTCCGCAGTGCGCAGGTGGCTGAAGAGTATGCGAATGTCGTCCGGGGTTGTGCCGAGGGCTCCGCTGCTGCCGAAGCTTCCATGGGGGCCGACATTCACGTAGTTGAGCGGATTGAGGCTCGGCTGCGACTCGTTCATCACCGTTCTCCAAGCGCGTTGGGGGATGTCCTGGGTTGAGGCACTTGATCATCACTGCGACCAGTGCGGTTGTCGACCGCGTAGTCAGGCCATGCCGTCCTGACCCCGGCAGGGCTGGAAGCCCTGACTGCGCAGGAAACCCTCGGCGTTGGTCGGGAGATCGATCAAGGCCGGGGCGCCATCCGCAACCGCGCCGGGGTAACAGTGTCAACAGCAGTATGGACCAGCGTCTGACGATCGTGCGTACGCCGGCCTAGATTGCTTGACGGCGCCGAAGGATTGCAAATGAGTCAAGTTGACGACGACACGGCGCTTGCAGGCAAAAGGGCCGAGGGCCAAGGGAGCCCTCCTCGGCCCTCGGCCCGGTTCATCTGCGGTGACGACCGGATTGCGCAAGAAAGCGCTCGGCGCCGTGGCCGGTCTGAGGCTCTGTCTCGCTAGAGATGTCCAGCCCCGGCCTGCAGAGACGGCGCCCCTTGGCCCCGGTAGGCGATGAAGGATCAGTGCACGGGCGGATCGGTGCGGGGGACCTGATCGGCTGGAGCGACTGGCTCGCCAGGCTTGCGCGGGGGTGTCGCGTCCTCGGGAATGTCGTCGATCAGCATGTCCTGCGTGGCGTAACCATCGAGGTTGCGCACACGCAATGCGAGATGCTCGCCGTCCCAGCGCAGCTCGTTGAAACTCGGCGGCGTTGAGCGTACGCGCTTCGATAGGGTTCCGGCGCCGATCATGCGGACGGATCCATGCACCGTTTCGTGCGTGAGGTCGAAGGCGTCGTGGACATGGCCCGAGAGCACGGCGAGCACGTTCCGCTTGGCCAATTCCATCATCGCCTTCTGTCCGTTTCTGGTCAGCGCTGTGCCCCGCGTGCCCGCTTCGCGCAGGGGATGGTGGGCCGCCACCAGTGCGCGCGTGCCCGCGGGCAGCGCGTCGAGCCCGTGGAGGCATCGCGCAAGCGCCGCATCGGTGACCCACCCCTTTGACCAGTTCAGGCGCGGCTGCCAGCGGGCCGCGGTCTTGAGCGGCACGATCGCAAGCCCGGGCAGATCGATGTCCACCTCCACCTTGTCGGCGATGGCCCGCATCCGCTTGTAAGGATCGAAGATGCGCTCGATCGGATTGAAATAGGGCAAGTCGTGATTGCCCACCTCGACCGTGATCGGGGCATCCAGCGAGCGGATCCAGGCGCATGCAGCGTCGAATTCGTGCTGCCTTGCGCGCATGGTCAGATCGCCCGTGATGGCCACGGCATCGGGGCGCTTGTCGGCGATTTCCTGCTTCACCCAATCAAGCGCGTGATTGTCCTCAAGCCCGAAATGGATGTCGCTGAGGTGGAACAGCAGGTAGGGATGACTCATCGGTAACGCTCGCTGGGTTAGGGCTCGCTCGATCAAAGGCTAAGGGAAACGCCGAAGTATTCGGCGTTTCCCGCCGGGCAGGATGCCCGGCCATTCTCAGTGCCGTTAAGGCCCTGAAAATGGAGGAGCGGGGAGACCGCGTCTTCCGGCTCCGTCCGATTGTTGGGCAGGATGCACAATCAATCGGTGTCTCCTGAGTCGGCCTGGACTCGCTGGTCCGGCTCGGTGGGGCGGGCGAGCCCGAGTGTGAGAACGAAGGCCGCGGACAGCGAGCACAGCATCGCCGATAGCTGTCCGACAGAAGGTTCAGAACGGCTGCTGCACCGCTGTAAGCAACTCAGGTGCCAGCCACAATGCTCGGCAGACGGGACATGGCTGCGAGCCGATTGGCGCGAACACCGTGGCAGCGATGGTCCACTATCAGCCCGCAATGGGCGTCCAACAGCAACAGGTCGGGTGCTTTGAGCAGATGGCGGCTGCTATGCCGCGGGCGGGCGGCGGATCGCGCCGCCCAGTGCTCAGCCATGACTTTATATAGCCTGGCGCCTGGGACTGGGACCGCTCTATGGCCCAGGTGCAACGGGTCCAAGTGCAGACCTTCGACCGATTGATCGAGTCCCTTGCCGTGTGACCCAGCGGTCTCGGCGCGCCGCGCCGGTTGGCGCGGCAGCCGTCGCGACGATAGCATCTGACAGCAAACATCATCTGCATAGGCACCGGAGCATGACCGACTTCCCTGAACTGCACGTCACGACCGGGACGACGAGCCCGGCGGCGGCGTCATCCGCCGATGCCACCCGCAGCCGCGTGCGCAGCGACTATGCCCGCGTCGCGCAGGCGAGCGACGGCGGCGATTGCTGCGGCGAGGCGGCGAGCTGCTGCGGCGTGTCGGAGGAGCAAGAGATCAACCGGCTGATCTCGCTGCGGCTCGGCTACACGGCGGCGGATCTGCTGGCGGTGCCGGAGGGCGCGGACATGGGGCTCGGCTGCGGCAATCCGCGGGCGATTGCGTCGCTTAAGCCGGGCGAGGTGGTGCTGGACCTGGGCGCCGGCGGCGGCTTCGATTGCTTTCTGGCCGCGGCGGAGGTGGGGCCGGCGGGGCGCGTCATCGGTGTCGATATGACACCGGACATGCTGAGCAAGGCGCGGGCGAACGCGGTGCGCGGCGGCTTCGGCAATGTGGAATTCCGGCTCGGCGAGATCGAGCACCTGCCGGTGGCGGATGCGAGCGTGGACGTGATCCTGTCCAACTGCGTGGTGAATCTGTCCCCGGACAAGCCGCAGGTGTTCCGCGAGGCCTTTCGCGTGCTGCGGCCGGGCGGGCGGCTCGCGATGTCGGATGTCGTGGCGAGCGCGGAGCTGCCGGCGGAGATCCGCGATGATCCGTACCTGCATTCGGCCTGTGTCGCCGGGGCGTCGTTGGTGGATGAGCTGGAGCGGATGCTGGTCGCGGCGGGCTTTGTGGACGTGGTCATCGCGCCGAAGGACGAGTCGCGGGCGTTCATCCGCGACTGGGCACCTGGGCGAGGCGTCGAGGACTACGTGGTGTCGGCGACAATTGCGGGGCGCAAGCCCGGGTCGGATGCGGCCGACTGAAGTCGGCGTACCCGGGGCCTAAGGCAGGCTTCGAAAACCAGTGGTGCAGTCCGAGGGCCGCGGGCCGAGGGCCGAGGGCCGAGGGAGCCCTCCTCGGCCCTTGGCCCTTGGCCCTCGGTTCACCTGCCCAGTCATGTCGCGTCGATTCCAGGCGCGATTTCGATAGTTTCGCTGCGTTGACTCGATCCCGGCGTCATCGCCGATTCCGCCCCAGATGCGCCAGCACCATCTTGAGCTCGCCGTAGGAGCAGTCGTCGCCTAGGGCCTGCTTGGCAGCGCCGAGCTGTTCGGTGCCGGTCTCGGCGAGCACGGCCTCGATGCGGGCGCGCTTGTCGTCGTCGATGAGCGCCGCGATGGCGAGCTCGCCGGTGCCGATGTAGTGGGCAAGGTGGCCCTCGATGGTGCTGGGCTTGAGCCCGCGGCGCTCGGCGATGTCCTGAATGCGCAGTCCCTGCTGGTGCAGTCGATAGCTGGCGAGCTTGGTGTCGATGTCGTCGCCGGCTGCCTTGGGCGGGTTTGCCGGGCGCGGGATCGAGGCCGGGTCGATGCCGTGGCTCCGGCAGTGCTCGGCTACCAGCGCGAGGATCTCCTCCCCATAGCGCGTGACGGTCTGCTTGCCGATGCGCCCGACGCCGAGCAGCGCCTCCGGGCTGTCCGGCAGCAGGTCCGCGATCTGGCGCAGCACGGCTCTGGTCAGGATGCGGTAGCGGGTCTCGCCGTTGCGCTCCTCTGCATCTGCTTTCTCGGCGCGCCAGCGCCGCAGCGCCGCAAGCAGCTCCGGATGCGCGCTGTCGCCGCCGGCCTGCTTGGCGGCACTGCCGACGCCGGGCAGAGCGGGGGGCGGGCGTTCGGCGTCGAGCTGGGCCTTGGCGACGGCGCCAAGGTACGCGCTGCACGAGAAGCCGTCCCGGCAGCTCTCGACGGCGGCGCGCTTGACGGCGAGCAGCTTGCGCAGATCGTCCTCGGCCTGGCGCAGTAACTTGGCCAGCGCCTTGTTGTCGGCGTCTACGCTGAAGGCGCCGAGCCACGGCATCAGCCCCGCCGTGAGCTTGTCGGCAAAGTAGGCGGAGGCCTTCTGCACGCGCTCCTGCACCGCGGCATCCTCTTCCGGCACCCCGTCTGCGCGGTACAGCGTGCGGAGCTGGCGGCGGAAGCTGTCGCTGACCTTCACGATCTCGTCCATGACCTGTCGGCTGAGCGCGTCCATGGCGTCCAGGCCGCGGGCGTCGATGACCCGCTCGTTCTCGCGCAGCAGCCCGAACAGCCGCCGTAGCCGGGCACCGAGGCCGTCGAAGTCCCAGCATTCCTGCAGCAGCCGCTGCTGGTAGGCGATGCGGGCGTGGTCGAGCTGCTCGCGACCGGGCGGGTGGCGGGCGGCCTCGCCGACGTAGTGCGTGACGACCTGGTCGGTCATCACCGCGCGGCGCGGGATCGGGCTCGAGAGCACCATGCCCTCGAAGGTCTTGCAGCGGCTCAAGGCGACATAGACCTGCCCGTGGGAGAAGGCCGCGCCGGCATCGATGATGGCGCGCTCGAAGGTCAGCCCCTGGCTCTTGTGGATGGTGATGGCCCAGGCGAGGCGCAGCGGATACTGGGTGAAGCTGCCGATGACCTCCTCGCTGATCGCCTTGGTGTCTTTATTGATGCTGTACTGGATGTTCTCCCAGGTGGCGGGCTCGACCTCGATGTCGGCGTCGTCGCCCGGGCAACGCACCACGATGCGATCGCGCGCGAGCGCCGTGACGGTGCCGATCTTGCCGTTGAACCAGCGCTTGTCGGCGGAGCCGTCGTTGCGCACGAACATGACCTGCGCGCCCTGCTTGAGGGTCAGCGTCTCGGCGGTGGGATAGCTGTGCGCGGGGTAGTCGCGCTCAATGCGCGCCGTGAACTGCTGCGGCTTGGTGCCGAGCGCGCGCAGGCGGGCGTCGTTGATCCGATCGGCGCTGCGGTTGTGCGTGGTCAGCGTGATCCAGCCGTCTGCATCATCCGGCCGGAAGCCGGGTAGGTGGCGGGAGTTGAGCTCCGTGAGCGCGGCCTCGTCCAGCCGGTTGTCGCGCACGCGGTTCAGCAGCTCGATGAAGTCCGCGTCGGACTGGCGGTAGATGTGCTCGAGCGCGATCTGCACCAACTCCATCGCCTGTAAGGCGCGGCTGCTGAAGAAGTAGCCGGAGTCGTAGAAGTCCCGCAAGATGGCCCAGTCGTCGTCGCGCACCACCGGCGGGAGCTGGTGCAGATCGCCGATCATCAGGAGCTGCACGCCGCCGAAGGGGAGGGTCGTGCGCCGCTCTCGGCGCAGCACGAAGTCCACGGCGTCGAGCAGATCGGCGCGGACCATGCTGATCTCGTCGATGACGAGCAGATCGAGGCTCCGGATGATGTCGCGCTTCTGCCGGTTCAGCCGGTGCGCCGCAGCCTGGTGCTCCGAGTCGCCGCCGGGCACGAAGGGGCCGAACGGGAGCTGAAAGAACGAGTGCAGCGTGACGCCGCCGGCGTTGATCGCCGCCACGCCGGTGGGCGCGGTGACTATCATGCGCTTGGGGCTGTCCGCCTTCAGCGCGTGCAGAAACGTGGTCTTGCCGGTGCCGGCCTTGCCGGTGAGGAAGATGCTGTGGCCGGTGGCGCGGACGAACTCGTGCGCCAGCTCCAACTGCGGATTGTGCGTGGCCATGTCGGTTGCTGGGTCAGCCTCCATGATGCTGCATGCGCTGCCGGGGATGATGCTAGGGGGAAGGGCCGAGGTCCAAGGGCCAGGCTCCGACGAACCGGTCAAAAACAACGGATATACCCTCATCTCCGACACCTATGTTCCGCCCGCCGTTCGTCGGAATCGGCATCGAAATCGAAATCGACATCGAAATTCTACCCCTAACCCTGGGCTATCCCCCGATTCTAGAACCAAAAAGCAGCGGCTTAGTGCATCCTTCCGACCTGCAATCGGGACCGGAATCCCAGCCGTCTCGCCGACGCGCGGCTGACTGGGAGCGCCGGCTTTCCAGCCGGCTCGGCGCCGTCGCGGCTCGATGCCGCGTCGGCGTCGCCCGGACTGGCACAAGGGCACAAGCGCAGTCGCCCGCCCGGCGGCGCGGCATGGGCAGTAGCCCTGCTCCAGCGCAGTCGATCGCGCGCCGGGGGCATCGAGCCCCCGGCGCGGGAAGCCGGCTGAAAGCCGGCGATCCCAGTGCGTGACGGCTCGCTGTCCAGGCCGATTTGTGGGGACACCTCAGCCCCTAACCGCATTCGGCTCAAGCGGTGTCTCGCGATAGCCGGCGTTGGTTCCGCTGCGACGAGTGTACCGGTTATTTCTGAACTTTCAGCAGGAGCCACGGGAGCCTTCCTCAGCCCTCCGCCCTCGTCCCCCAACCCCCATCAACGCGCCAGCGCCAGCAGCGCATCCAGGTCCAGATTCGCCTCGATGTGGTCGGCCAGATCGTCGAGCGCCTGCTCGATGCGGGCGTCGAAGTCGAGCCGGGCGGCCTTGGCGCCCATCTCCTCCAGCCAATGCGCGCGGAAGGCGTCGCCTGAGAAGATGCCGTGCAGGTAGCCGCCCATGACGCGGCCGTGGTGGCTGACGGCGCCTTCCGGGCGCGCGCTGCCGTCGGCGCCCTGGAGCAAGAGCCAGGGCTGCGCCAGGCCGAGCCCGGTGGTGCGGCCCATATGCATCTCGTAGCCCGTGACCGGGCAGCCGCTCAGGCCATCGGTGGCGGCCAGATCGACGAGGCGTTTGTCGCCGCCGATCTCGGTCTCGATGTCGAGCAGCCCGAGCCCGTGCGTGTCGCCGGGCGCGCCCTCGATGCCTTGGGGATCGCGCACCACGCGCCCGAGCATCTGAAAGCCGGCGCAGAGCCCGACCACGCGCCCACCGCGGCGCACGTGGGCGAGGATGTCGATGTCCCAGCCCTCTTTGCGCAGGACATCTAGATCCGCCCGCGTGGCCTTGGAGCCGGGCAGGATCACGACATCGGTGTCCGCCGGCAGCGCTTGGCCCGGCATGAGCCAGCGGAGATTCACCGCGGGTTCGGCGGCGAGCGGGTCCATGTCGTCGAAGTTCGCGACCCGCGACAGCCGGGGCACGGCGACGTTGAGCGTGCCGCCGCCCCAGCTCTGCTCGGCCGGGCGCTCCAGCGCTAGCGAGTCCTCCGCCGGCAGCCGCGACGCCCCCTCGAACCAGCGCACGACGCCGAGGAAGGGCCAGCCGGTGTGGGCGGTGATGGTCTCGCAGGCGGGCTCGAACAGCGAGAAGTCGCCGCGGAACTTGTTCACCATGTAGCCGACGACGCGCTCCCGATCCGCCGGGTCCAGCAGCAGCCAGGTGCCGACCAGATGTGACATGGTGCCGCCCTTGTCGAGGTCGCCGACGATGACCACCGGCACGCCCGCGCGCTCGGCGAAGAACATGTTGGTGATGTCGCTCGCGCGCAGATAGATCTCGGCGCCGCTGCCGGCGCCCTCCACCAGCACCAGGTCGGCCTCGGCACACAGGCGCTCGAAGCTGTCGAGGATGGCCGGCATCATGCCCTGGCGCATCTCGTGGTAAACCCGCGCTGGGCAGTTGCCGAGCGCGCGCCCGCGCAGCACCACCTGGGAGCCCACGTTGGTCTGGGGCTTGAGCAGCACGGGGTTCATGTGGATGGACGGCGGCACGCCGCAGGCCTTGGCCTGCAGGGCCTGCGCGCGGCCGATCTCGCCGCGCGGCTGCTCGCCGTCGGCGCCGGGCGGGGCGTCGCTGTCCGCGGTGACGGCGGCGTTGTTGCTCATGTTCTGCGCCTTGAATGGCCGCACGACGAGCCCGCGGCGGGCGTAGGCGCGGCAGAGCCCGGCGACGAGCAGGCTCTTGCCGACGTCGGAGGCCGTGCCCTGGATCATCAGCGTGCGTGCGCGGCGCGGGCCGTGGTCTGCCAGGGGCGGCAGCACGAGGTCGATGCTGGGGGCGGTTGCGGTCATTTTGCGGGGCCGGGCTGTTCGTTGGGGGAGTGGGTTGGGTAAGCTGCGGGGCGAAGTGCGAAGTGCGAAGTGCGAAGTGCGAAGTGCGAAGTGCGAAGTGCGAAGTGCGGAGTGCGAAGTGCGGAGTGCGGAGTGCGAAGTACGAAGTGCGGAGTGCGAAGTGCGGAGTGCGGAGTGCGAAGTGCGGAGTGCGGAGTGCGAAGTACGAAGTGCGGAGTGCGAAGTGCGGAGTGCGGAGTGCGGAGTGCGGAGTGCGAAGTGCGAAGTGCGAAGTACGCAGTTTGCGCAGCAAATCGTTTCGTCGGCGGCTAGGCCCACGCCGACGACAGGGCTAGACATTGGGGTCGCAGGGGAACAAGAACCGTCATGCGTCAAATCGTGCTGGACACCGAGACCACGGGCCTGGAGCCGTCCGAGGGCCATCGCATTATCGAAATCGGCTGTGTGGAGGTGGTGGAGCGGGGGCTCACCGGCAACGACTTCCACCGCTACATCCAACCGGACCGTGCGATCGACGCCGGCGCCGAGGCCGTGCACGGCATCACCAACGCTTTTCTCGCGGACAAGCCGCGCTTTGCGGACATCGCGGACGAGCTCCTGGACTACTGCCGCGGCGCGGAGCTGGTGATCCACAACGCCCCCTTCGATGTCGGCTTTCTGAACCACGAGCTCAAAGGCTGGCGCGATGACGCGCCCGCCATCGAGCACATCTGCACCGTGGCGGACAGCCTTGTGCTCGCCCGGCGCATGCACCCGGGGCAGCGCAACAGCCTGGATGCGTTGTGCAAGCGCTACGGCATCGACAACACTCAGCGCGAGCTGCACGGCGCGTTGCTGGACGCCCAGATTCTCGCCGAGGTGTATCTCGCCATGACCGGCGGGCAGGTCAGCCTGCACCTCGCCGGCGAGGAGCAGGTCGAGACCGGGCTCACGCGCGAGGCGGTGCGTCCGCTCAACATCGCGCGCGGCGCGCTGCGCGTCGTGCGGGCGAGTGCGGCCGAGGTCGCCGCCCATGAAGCCCGGCTTGCGGCCATCCACAAGGCCAGCGGCGGCTGTGTTTGGCTCGCGGAGGAGGCCGGCGCAGACGGCACAGCCCCGGCAGCCGGGGTCGCCTGACGCCGCTCCCAAGGATCAGCCCGCAACCGGCTTCGAGAAGGTCCAGAAGTTCACGATGAAGTGGGTGAGGACGCTCGCGATGTAGCCGAGCGCGATGTACTTGGACCACTTCATGTGCTCGAAGAAGGTGTAGATCCCCTTCGCTTGGCCCATCAGCGCCACACCGGCCGCCGAGCCGATGGACAGCAAGCTGCCACCAACACCGGCCGTCAGTGTGACGAGCAGCCACTGGCCCTGGGACATGTCCGGGTTCATCGTCAGCACCGCGAACATCACCGGAATGTTGTCGATGACCGCCGACAGCAGCCCCACCAGCGTGTTGGCGAAGGTCGGTCCCACGTCCCCGTACGCGAACTGCGACACCAGCTCCAGGTAGCCGATGAAGCCCAGGCCGCCGACGCACAGGATGACGCCGTAGAAGAAGAGCAGGGTGTCCCACTCCGCCCGCGCCACCTTATTGAAGATGTCGAAGGGCATGCTGTCCTCCAGCGTGCCGACCTTGACCGTCTGCTCCTCGTGGGTCTTGAATAGGTAGTAGGCGAAGAACTTCAGATACGCGAGCCCGGTCATCATGCCCAGCACGGGCGGCAGGTGGAAGAAGCTGTGGGCGCTGACGGCGGTGGTGATCGTCAACAGGAACAGCAGCACGATGCGCCGGGCGCCGCGCTTCATCTTCACCACATCGTCGCTCGGCGGCGGTGTGCCGTCCGGGACTGCCTTGTGCATGAAGTAGGCGGGGACGAGATAGTTCACCAGCGCCGGGATGAAGAGCAGGAAGAAGGCCTGGAACTCCAGGATGCCCTTTTGCCACACCATCAGCGTGGTGATGTCGCCGAAGGGGCTGAAGGCGCCGCCGGCGTTGGCCGCGACGACGATGTTGATGCAGCCGAGCGCGACGAACCGGGGGCTGTCCGCACCCACGGCCATCACCACCGCACACATCAAGAGCGCCGTGGTGAGGTTGTCCGCCACCGGCGAGATGAAGAAGGCGATGAAGCCCGTCATCCAGAACAGCGTGCGATAGCTCCAGCCGCTGGCCACGAGCCAGGCCCGCAGCCGCTCGAAGACCAGGCGCTCCTCCATCGCGTTGATGTAGGTCATGGCCGCGAGCAGGAACAGGAACAGCTCGGCGAACTCCATGATGTTGTGCCGCACCGCCTCTTCGGCGGCGTGGGGGTCGCCGTGGTGGCTCGTGTAGTAGTACGCGATCAGGAGCCAGATGACGCCCGCCGCGAGCACCACCGGCTTGGATTTGCGCAGGTGCGTGAACTCCTCCGCCATCACCAGCGCGTAGGCGATGACGAAGATCAGGAGTGCCGAGTAACCGACCCATTCGGTGGTCAGGTCGAGACGATTGCCGCCGTCGCTGGCGAGCGCCAGCGCGGGGACCAACAACAGCAGCACGGCCAGTACCGCTTTGACCGCCGAGTGATGCATGCAAGCTCCTTGGAGGGGATCAGTTCCACCCCGGGGGTTGGCTCATGACGCCGCTGGACCGGTGTCGGCCGGGGCGCGGCGCAATCGCAAAGGGCGCCATTCTAGTGGCTTTCGCTCGCTTAGCCGAGCGGGGCTTGGGGAAGCGCCGGTGTGCCGGCCGGGGCGAGCCCCGAGACAGCCCCCTGTGTTGCTGAGCGGAGGCGGGCGTTGCATACCCGTCCCGGAGTTGTGCTAGCGGGACGCCAAGCCGGCTGGAAGGGGCCGGGCGCGTCTCGGCCTCGGCGGCACGCGAACAGCAGACGCGCCGCTCAAGGATACGGGGTTGGCTGGCGCGTCAGTTGGAGTGCTGGCGGCTGTCCATTGCCTGTGCGACGCCGGCGAGGGATTCCATCGTGTGCAGATCCAGGATTTCCACGTGCTTGCGGTCCACCTTGACGAGCCCCTCGTCCTGGAAGCGGGTGAACAGGCGGCTCACCGTTTCCACCGCGAGGCCCAGGTAGTTGCCGATCTCGTGGCGCGACATGCTGAGGTAGAAGTCCGTCGGCGAGAGCCCGCGCTTGCTGAGCCGCTTGGACATGCTGGCCAGGAAGGCCGCGAGGCGCTCCTCGGCGTTCTTCTTGCCGAGCAGCAGCAGCATCTCGGCGTCGTGGCTGATCTCCTTGCTCAACAGCCGGAACATCTGGTGCTGCAGGCTCGGAATGCTGGACGAGAGCTCTTCGAAGCGCTGGAAGGGGATCTCGCAGATGGCGGAGGTCTCCAGCACTTTGGCAGAACAGGCGTGCATGTCCTGATCGATGGCGTCGAGCCCGATGATCTCCCCCGGCAGGTGGAAGCCGAGCACCTGCTCGCCGCCTTCCTCGCTGGGTGTGTACGTCTTCACCGAGCCCGTTTTGACGACGTACAGGGAGCGGAAACGCTCGCCGCTACGGAACAGGTGGTCGCCCCGGTGCAGCGGTCGGGAGCGCTTGACGATGCTGTCGAGCCGGTCCACGTCCTCCGGCGACATGCCCATGGGAAGGCACAGCTGCGACAGCGTGCAGTTCTTGCAGGCGACGCGGATGGTCTCGAAGGAGATAACTTTACGTTGAGTCAAGGCAATGTACTCGGCTGATTGACGCCTCTATTCTGCAACCCCGATTGATATGCATCAAGGCGCAATTTGTTCTTTTCACGCGCCCTTGTTGGTGAAATTGCCGATGCGGCTAGGGCCATGCGGTCATGCCGCCGATGTTCGGCAGGGTTACGGGGATCTGCGGTGGCTGTCGTCGGGGCCGTCAGCGAGCGGGCCGAGGTGCCCTATGTACCGGTGCTGTCGGTGCTTTCCCGGTGCGGCCCGGGTCTCGCTCCACCCCAATGCAAAACGTCCGAGCATGGCGCCGCAGGCGACCGCCGGTGCTCGCGGGCCGGGGCGACAAAAAAAGCCGCGCCCGAGGACGCGGCTTCTGGCCGAGGGGACGACTGTCAGTCAGTCGCCGTGATCGCAGCCAGGCGAGGCGCCGGGGCGCCCACCTGGCGGCGGTGGTCAGCCTCGGCCGGCCGGGGGTTACTTCTGCTGCTCAGCGGCCGGCGCGGCAGGTGCTGCCGGTACGCCGTAGGGCGCGCCGTAAGGCATGACCGGACCGCCGTAGCCGTAGCCCGGATAGCCGTAGCCCGGATAGCCGTAGTAGCCACCGTACGGCTGGCCGTAGCCGTAGCCGTAGCCGCGGCCATAGCCGGAGCCGCGGCCGCGCCCGTAGCCGCGGCCGCCGCCGGACATGTTCATGTTGAAGTCGCCGTAGCCGTCGCCGAACATGTCGCCCAGCATGTCGCCGAAGCCGTCGCCCCAGCCGGACCCGTAGCCGGGGCCGCCGTAGCCGGGGCCACCGTAGCCGGGACCCCACCAGGCCTGCGCGGCGCTCATCGAGAAGGTCGCGGCGCCGGCGATGGCGGCGATGCCGAAGATCTTGGCAAGCTTTTGCATGATCTGACGCTCCAAAGGGGTTTCATTTGAGTTTCAGCACTGCAGGGGCGTGCGGAAGGAGATTCCGACGGTGGCCCCCGGTGGTCCGTGGGATACGGCCGCGGTGGAGTATACGTGCCAGATTCCCTGTTGTGAAGGGCGCTAATAACCGGTTTCTAGGCACAATTCAGCGCGATCCGCCAGCGCCGCCCGGGCGCGCGCCAATTGAGGCAGGGCCCGTAATTTGCTAACTTCGGCGGCCTTCCGCGCGAGCTCGGGCCCACCGGCGGCGCAGTCCGGTCGCTACCAAGGAAACCATGACCAAGTTCATTTTCGTCACCGGCGGCGTGGTGTCCTCACTGGGCAAGGGCATCGCCTCGGCCTCTCTGGGCGCGCTGCTCGAGGCCCGCGGTCTCAAGGTCACGATGATCAAGCTGGATCCGTACATCAACGTGGATCCGGGGACCATGAGCCCGTTCCAGCACGGCGAGGTCTACGTCACCGACGACGGCGCCGAGACCGACCTCGACCTCGGCCACTACGAGCGCTTCCTGCGCACGCGCATGGGCCGCAACAACAACTACACCACCGGCCAGATCTACGAGAGCGTGATCCGCAAGGAGCGTCGCGGCGACTATCTGGGCCGCACCGTGCAGGTGATCCCGCACATCACCGACCAGATCAAGGACAGCATCCGACTCGGCGCCGGCGACGCCGACATCGCGCTGGTGGAGATCGGCGGCACCGTCGGCGACATCGAGTCGCTGCCGTTCCTGGAGGCCATCCGCCAGATGCGCGTCGAGCTCGGCCCGCGCAGTGCCATGTTCATACACCTCACGCTGGTGCCCTACATCCGCACCGCCGGCGAGATCAAGACCAAGCCGACCCAGCACTCGGTCAAGGAGCTGCGCTCGATCGGCATCCAGCCCGACGTGCTGCTGTGCCGGGCGGAGCAGCATCTACCCGACGAGGAGCGGCGCAAGATCGCGCTCTTCACCAACGTGCCCGAAAACGCCGTCATCTCCGCGGTGGACGCCGACAACATCTACCGCATCCCGATGCTGCTGCACGCGCAGGGGCTGGACGCGCTGGCGGTGGAGCAGTTCGGCCTCGACGTGCCGGCGGCGGACCTGTCGGAGTGGCAGCGGGTGCTGGAGGGCTTCGAGCATCCGCATGACGCGGTCACCATCGGCATGGTCGGCAAGTACATGGACCTCACTGAGGCGTACAAGTCCCTGTCAGAGGCCTTGGCCCATGCCGGCGTGCACACCGGCACGCGGATCAATATCCAATACCTGGATTCCGAGGAGATCGAGCGCGCCGGCACCGGCTGCCTTGAGGGCATGGATGCGATCCTGGTCCCCGGCGGCTTCGGCGAGCGCGGCATTGAGGGCAAGATCGCGGCCGTGCGCTACGCCCGCGAGCACCGGGTGCCGTACCTCGGCATCTGTCTCGGCATGCAGGTAGCCGTGGTCGAGTACGCGCGCAACGTCGCCGGTCTCGAGGGCGCGCACAGCACCGAGCTCGACCCGCAGACGCCGCACCCGGTCATCGCGCTCATCACCGAGTGGCAGGCCGAGGACGGTCGCGTCGAGACCCGCGCGGTCACCAGCGACAAGGGCGGCAGCATGCGCTTGGGCGGGCAGAACTGCCGGCTGGAGCCGGGCAGCCTGGCGCGCGCCGTCTACGGCCAGCACAAGATTCGCGAGCGCCATCGGCACCGCTACGAGTTCAACAACCGCTACTGCGACGTGCTGAAGGACGCGGGCCTGCGCTTTTCCGGTTGGTCGCTGGATTCCAAGCTGGTGGAGATCATCGAAATCCCGGATCATCCCTGGTTTGTCGGCTGCCAGTTCCACCCGGAGTTCACATCCACACCTCGCGATGGCCATCCGCTGTTCCGCAGCTTCGTCGAGGCGGCGCTGGCCGAACAGCAGCGCCGGGCGCAGGACGACGTCGCCTGAACGCACGCCGCGGTGCCGCCGGACAGACACGGCTCCGGCGCGCCTTGCGCGGCGCCGCGTTGGTCATCGCGCCGACTCGCTTCCCGACGCATTTCCCGACTCACGTCCCGACTCTGTTCATCGCTCTGCCGTAACCGCGACTTCAAGCCGGAGGATTCCATCATGTCCGAGATCGTCGATGTCCGCGCCCGCGAGGTGCTCGACTCGCGCGGCAATCCCACCGTCGAGGTGGATGTCATCACCGCCGACGGCGCCATCGGCCGCGCCGCGGTGCCGTCCGGTGCCTCCACCGGCTCCCGCGAGGCGCTGGAGCTGCGCGACGGCGACAAGGCCCGCTACGGCGGCAAGGGCGTGCTCACCGCCTGCGGCAACGTCAACGGCGAGCTGCGCGGGGCCGTGCTCGGCATGGACGCGGCCGACCAGGAGGCCATCGATCGCAAGATGATCGACCTCGACGGCACCGAGAACAAAGGCCGACTCGGCGCCAATGCGATCCTGGGCGTGTCCATGGCCACGGCGCATGCCGCGGCGCAGGAGCAGTCGCTGCCGCTGTATCAGTACCTCGGCGACGACGCCGTGAAGCTGCCGGTGCCGATGATGAACATCATCAACGGCGGCGAGCACGCGGATAACAGCGTGGACTTCCAGGAGTTCATGATTCTGCCCGTCGGCGCCGCCAGCCTGCGCGAGGCGGTGCGTTACGGCGCCGAGGTGTTTCACGCGCTCAAGGCGGTGCTGCATGCCCGCGGGCTGGCCACCGCGGTGGGCGACGAGGGCGGCTTCGCGCCGGACCTGCCGAGCAACGAGGCCGCCATCGAGGTGATCCTGGAGGCTATCCACAAGGCCGGCTACAAGGCGGGGCAGGACATCTTCCTGGGCATGGACGTGGCCGCGTCGGAGTTCTTCGAGGACGGCATGTACCACCTCAAGGGCGAGGGCCGCTCGCTCGACAGCGCCGGCATGACCGATCTCTTGCTCGACTGGTGCGGCAAGTACCCCATCATCAGCATCGAGGACGGCCTCGCCGAGGGCGACTGGGACGGCTGGAAGGACCACACCGAGCGCCTCGGCGGCAAGGTGCAGCTCGTGGGCGACGACCTGTTCGTGACGAATACCAAGATCCTGCAGGAAGGCATCGACAAGGGCATCGCCAACTCGATCCTGATCAAGGTCAACCAGATCGGCTCCCTCACCGAGACGCTCGCGGCCATCCGCATGGCCGAGCAGGCGGGCTACACGGCGGTGGTCTCGCACCGTTCCGGCGAGACCGAGGACACGACGATTGCCGATCTCGTCGTCGCCGCCGGCACCGGTCAGATCAAGACCGGCTCCCTGTCCCGCTCCGACCGCGTTGCGAAGTACAACCAGCTCATGCGCATCGAGGATCAGCTCGGCGACGCGGCCGTGTATCCGGGCCGATCCGCATTTCGGCACCTTTGATACAGGCACGCGCGGGCAGCGGGCGGCAGGGTCGGGGACAGAGGCATGACGCGCTGGATCATTCTGGGGCTCTTGCTGTTGCTCGGTCTGCTGCAATACCGCCTCTGGCTCGGCGAGGGCAGCCTCGCCGAGCTACATGCGCTGCGGGCGCAGATCGCGGGCTACCGCGAGGAGCTCGCGCAGTTGGAGGCGCGCAACCGAGCGCTGGCCGCGGAGGTCGAGGACCTGCGCATCGGGCTCGAGGCCATCGAGGACCGTGCGCGCAGCGAGCTCGGCATGATCCAGCGCGGCGAGGTCTTCCTGCAGGTCATCGAGAAACCCGAGCCGGAGGCCAAGCCATGACCGACCAGCGGCGGCGCAGCGCCCCGCCCGCACGCCCGTGAGCCACAGAAGACACTGGGTGCTCATCCCGGCCGCCGGCGTCGGCAAGCGCTTTGGCGCCGCGGTGCCGAAGCAGTACCTAGAGCTTGCCGGGCGCCCGGTCATCGACTACGCCATCGGCGCCTTCATCGGTCATCCGGCCATCGCCGGCTGTGTCGTGGTGCTCGGCAGCGACGACGGCTGGTGGGACGAGACGAGCCGCTATGCCGGCAATGCACGTGTGCTGCGGGCACCGGGCGGCGCCGAGCGTTGCCACTCGGTGCGCAACGGCCTGGACGCCCTCGCGGGGCAGGCCGCCGACGACGACTGGGTGCTGGTGCACGATGCGGCGCGGCCGTGCCTGCGCCGCTCGGATCTGGACCGGCTGCTCGCGGCGCTGGCGGATGAGCCGGTGGGCGCGCTGCTCGCCGTGCCCATCGCCGACACCGTCAAGCAGGCGCAGGCCGGGCGCGTCGCGGCGACGCTGCCGCGCAGTGCCCTGTGGCGGGCCTACACGCCGCAGGCCTTCCCGCTCGGGCTGCTGCGCTCCGCGCTGGCGCATGCCGAGCAGCAGGACCTGATCGTCACCGACGACGCGAGCGCGGTCGAGCTGCTCGGCCACCGCCCGGCGCTGATCGAGGGCAGCACCGACAACATCAAAATCACCCGGCCGGAGGACCTGCCGCTCGCGGCGTTCTTCTTGAACCGACAGGCACAGGACCAGGCAACATGCTGATTGGACAGGGCGTCGACGCCCATCGCTTCGGGGCGGGCCGCCCGCTGGTGCTGGGCGGCGTCAGCGTGCCGCACGACCAGGGCCTCGCCGCCCATTCGGACGGCGATGTCGTGATCCATGCGCTGTGCGATGCGCTGCTCGGCGCCGCCGGGCTGGGCGACATTGGCCGGCACTTTCCGGACACCGATGCGGCCTATGCCGGCATCGACAGCCGCATCCTGCTGCGGCGGGTCATGGCGTCGCTCAGCGAGCGCGGGCTCGTGGTGCGCAATGCGGACCTGACGATTGCCGCGCAGGCACCGAGGCTCGCACCCCATGTCGACGCCATGCGCGCGGTGCTGGCAGCGGATCTGGGCTGCGCGCCGGCCCGGGTCAACGTCAAGGCCACCACCACCGAACGCATGGGCTTCACGGGTCGGGGCGAGGGGATCGCCGCCTTTGCGGTGGTCCTGCTCGACGAATCGTGAATGCGTCAACGGCAGCCGGTGAGGAGACCGCGCCCGACGGCGGGTGGCGGAGCTTCGACGCGCTGCCGCGCGCCTTCGGCGAGCCGCCGATCACCTGCCGGCTGCGCGCCGAGCCCGCGGACTTCACGGTCGATGAGATCCTTGCCTTCGGCCCAGACGGCGCCGGTGAGCACCGGTTGCTGCGGGTGCAGAAGACCGACTGCAACACCGACTGGGTGGCGCGCCGCATCGCGGCCCTCGCCGGCGTGCCGCACAAGGTCGTCGGCTACGCCGGGCTCAAGGACCGCCATGCGGTGACCACGCAGTGGTTCTCGGTGCACCTGGGCCCGCGCCCGGAGCCGGACTGGGCGCCGCTGGCTGCCGAGGGCATCGAGGTGCTCGAATCCCACGCCCACAAGCGCAAGCTGCGCCGCGGGCTCCTCGCCGCCAACGCCTTCGAGCTGCGGCTGCGCGACGTGGTCGGTGACCGAGACGCGCTGGAGCGGCGCATGCAGACCATCGCCCGCGGCGGCGTGCCCAACTACTTCGGCCCACAGCGCTTCGGGCGCGGCGGCGGCAACCTGCACCGGGCTGCGGCCATGTTCGCCGGCACGCCCGCCGCGGACGACCGTGGGCGCCGCGCCGGGCGCCATCTGCAAGGGCTCTACCTGTCCGCGGCGCGCTCGCAGCTCTTCAACGAGGTTCTGGCGCTGCGCGTCGAGCGCGAGGATTGGCACCGGGCCTTGCCGGGCGAGCGGCTGCAGCTCTTCGGCTGCCATTCGCACTTTCTGGCGGAGGTCATCGACGAGCGTATCCACGAGCGCGTGGTCAGCGGCGACGCGCTGCCCACCGGACCACTGTTCGGCGCTGGTGAGCCGCTCACCACCGGCGAGGTTGCCGCACTGGAGGCCGGCGTCTCGGCGCCCTTTGCCGCCTGGATCGAGGGTCTCGCCGACGCGGGCTTGGCACAGGAACGTCGGCCGCTGGTGCTGAACCCGGAAGACCTGTGCCTCGAATGGCTGGCGCCGGACGAGCTGCGGCTCTGCTTCACACTGCCCGCCGGCAGCTATGCCACGTCCCTGCTGCGGGAGCTGGCGCTCTGGACTGAGTGAAAGGCCGGAGCGCCGACTTCCCGGTCGGCGCCGCTCAGCGGAGTTGACGCCCCGGTTATCGCGGTTCGCGCTGGTTCGCGGTTCCATTTGCGGCAAGTGCGGATAGCATCCTCGACGCAGCATCGCGACAGGGGCAGCGGCCATGACGACTATCAGTGACATGACGACGGCGGCGTCCGTGCCGTCCCGGCGAGAGGGCGCATCGGGCGCCGCCTCGCGGCAAGGGAACTGCCGGCGGCGGCATCGGGGCGGCGGGCTGTGGCTCGCGTTGCTGCTCGCGAGCTTGGGATTGCTGCCGGCCATGGGGCAGGCCGAGATCACCAACGTGACCTTGGGAATATCGCCCGGTAATATCAGCGGCGGCGAGACCGCCACCGCGACCTTGTCCGTGGCGGGTGAGCACCCCGGTGCCACCATTGCAATCGAGCTCGGCGGCACCGCCGTGCTGGACGCGGACTACAGCATCACCGACCTCGCGGGTTCGGAAATGGATTCCGAGCGGGTCGGCAACACCATGACGGTCTTCGTCGCATCCGGCGCGGACCAACTGGGCACGGCGACCATCACCGCCATTGCGGATGCCGTGCCGGCGGGGGAATCGCGAACGCTCAGTCTCACGGTGGTCCGTTGTATGGAAGAGGACTCTACGGAGCCGTGCCTGCCGGGCGCCAGCGCCGCGCTCACGATCCAAGGACCCGAGCCGACACCCGAGCCCGAGCCCGAGCCCCTCGACCTCGCCGGCCTGCCCGGCCTCACCGGCAACCAGCGGACCATGGGCGGCACCATCACCACTGTCTGCCAGGGCCTCGACGGACGGTCGAATCGCAACCCCGGTGAGCAGGACCTGTTCGAGCAATGCACCGCGCTGCTGAATGCTTCCAGTGAAACCGACGCCGCGCAGGGCGTCGCGGCACTGACGCCGGAGCAGGCGAGTGCACCGCGCCGACTCACCAACCGCCTTACCGGTGCGCAGCAGGACAACGTCGCCGCCCGCCTGTCGGGACTGCGTGGTGGTGCGCGCGGGGTGAACCTGAGCGGGCTCACCTTCAACATCGACGGCCAGCGCCTCAATGCGGACCTGCTGACGGCCATGCTCGGCGACGGCGGTCTGCGCGGCGGTGCCGCGAGCGCCGACGACGGTTACCAATTCGAGCGCCTGGGCGTCTTCGTCAACGGCAATGTCGACTGGGGCAGCAAGGACCGCACCGGCAACGAGGACGGCTTCGACTTCAACAGCGTCGGCATCACTGCGGGCGTCGATTACCGCTTCTTGGAGGGCCTGGTCGTCGGCTTTGCGCTCGGCTACGGCAGCAGCGATGTGGACATCGATGCCAACGGCGGCGACCTCGACGCCACCGCCTGGAGCGCGACGCTCTACAGCACCTACTACGCCACCGACAACCTCTATCTCGAAGGCTCGGCGAGCTGGGGCTGGGGCAGCTACGACCAAAACCGCAACATCGACTACAGCATCCTCGGCGGCACGCGCGAGGCCAAGGCGGACTTCGACGGCAATCAATATGCGCTCATGCTCGGCGCCGGCTACGACATCACCCGCGGGGCGAACATCGTCGATTTCTACGGCCGGCTCAACTACGTCAACGTCGACCTCGACGGCTACCGGGAGCGCGGCGCAGAGGGGCTCGATCTCGTCATCGAGGACCAGACCTCGACGTCCTTCAGCAGCGTGCTCGGTGCCCAGTACACGCGGCCGATCAGCGTGCCATGGGCGGTACTGCTGCCGCAGGGCTGGATCGAGTGGTCGCACGAGTTTGAAGACGGCGACGACGAGGTGTCGGGCGTGTTTGCCAACGACCCGAACCGCATCGCCTTCGCGCTGGCCACCGATCGCTTCGACTCGGACTTCTTCCGCGTCGGCCTCGGCCTCGGCGCGCAGTTCGGTCAAGGCCGCACCGCCTTCATCAGCTACGAGGCCGCGGTCGGGCTCACCGACTACATGGAGCAGAGCGTCAACGCCGGCGTGCGGCTGGACTTCTGACGAGGCTTCGCCCCAGACCGACGAGTCGTGCTCATCGAAATCGCTATCGGGATCGGATCGGGATCGGTTGGCACTCGGTTAGATTTCGATTTCGATAGCGATCCCCATCCGGACGCGCCTGGCCGGTCGGACGCCCCGTCGAAACTTGACTCATCAGTCCGGCGCCGAGCCGAGCCGAGCCGAGCCGGGCCGGGCCGGGCCGGAGAGCCGACCTCCAGGTCGGCTCCGCACTCCCGATAGCAGTGCATCCCGCTCAGGCGACGTGTTGACCTGGAGGTCAACACTCCAGTCAACACCCGTCAACACCGCGGACATTCGCTTACGATAGCGACGCCGACAGCGAATGGATGCTTCTGTACACGGCGGCGTAGGCGGGTACGCGGCGCGCGGCGCCAGCGGGCGGGTCATGCCCGCAGCTCTGCGGCGTAGCCGGCCTCCTGCAACGCCGCGACCAAGGCCTCCGGCTCCGGCGAGCCCGCCACCCTGGCCGTTCCCTGCTCCAGGCTGACCTCCTCGACCGCCGTCACGCCCGGGACGCCGGACAGCGCCGCGGTGACGGCCTTCACGCAGTGCATGCAGTTCATGCCTTCGACCTTCAGCTCGATCATAGGGACCTCCAGCGAGCGAGTGGCCAGTGGCCCGCCGCCGCGGACCGACAAGCTCAGGCAGCGCAGTCTTGCGCGACTGGGCCGTTTACCGCAAGTGAACCGAGGGTCGAGGCGGGCTCCTCGGCCCTCGGCCCTCGGCCCTGTCGCCGCGCATGTCCCGCCATCAAGGCGCCCATGGCTCCCGCGCGCTCGCCGGTGCCGTCAATAGGCCGGCGCATCCGCGTTGTAGCGCAGCCCCAGCGACCGCGCCTGCTCGCGCACGGTCTCGAACAGCTTCTGGTCCAGGCTATCTGCGGCGCCCGCGTCCGCGGCCACCTTCTCGCGCAGATACTCGGTGCGCCGACGGGCGGTCGCCTCGATCTGCTGCCGGATGGCCTCGCGACGCCCGGCCTGCTCCGCGATGACGCTGCGCTGCGCGTCCGCCGAGAGGCCCTGCAACGGCTCCGGCAGCGCCTCCGGGGCGATCTCCTCCAGCGCGACGCTGCCCGTGGTCACGGCGTCCACCAGCTCCTTGTCGCCAAGCAGCGCGGCCTTGCCGCTGCCGCTGGCCGCGAAGGTCGCCCGCCGCGCCAGCACCGGCGCCGGGGCGGCATCGCGCACGGCCTTGCTCGCGGCCAGCCCCTCGGCGCGCGCTTCGCGCTCCGCCGCGCTGCCGTAGTAGAGGCGGGTGTCGTCGAGCTCGGCGGAGAGCTTGGCGAGCTTCTTGTCGTAGGGCGTCGCGATGGCCACGGCGTTGCCGTCTTGGGCGAGGTGCAGGTAGGCCCCGTCGCCGAGCTGCGCGACCTGCTGCCAGATGCCCCGCGTGTCCGTGCCGTTGCCGACTTGGATGGCGTTGACGCGGATGCCGCGCTCGCGGGCGATGGCCAGCGTCTCGGGGTAGGGCACGTCGTCTTGATAGTCCATGTGCGGCGGGGCGTCGCCGACCAGGAACACGACGCGATAGGCGTTCGGCGCCTTTCCCCAGCTTATGTCGTCCACGGCCTCGTGCAGGGCCTGGTTCACGCTCTCCGGCGCGTCGCCGCCACCCTGGGCCTCGAGCTGGAACAGCGCCGCGTGCAGCGCGTCCAGGTCCGGCGTCAGGTCGGTGACGCGCGTGACATAGGCGTCGCCGCGGTCGCGGTAGGCGACGAGGCCCATGCGGATCTCCGGCGCTGGCTCCGCCGCCGCCAGCGTGCTGGCGATGGACCAGACCTTGTCCTTCGCGGCCTGGATCAGCCCGCCCATGCTGCCGGTGGTGTCGAGGACGAAGACGGCCTCCACCACCGGGCGCTGGCCTTGCTTGGGCGCAATGACGACGGGATGGTCGCTGGGATCGGGCTGCGGTTGCTGGCCCGGCAGAAAGGCGAGCGCGCCGGCGGTGGCGGCGAAGAGCGCGATACCGATGAGGATGCTGCTGCGTGGCTGGACGTGCATGGGAGTGACCTCCGTTGGGGATGGACGTTGGGTGATGGAAAGCGACGCGTCGGCGCTAACGGCTCGCCGCGAGCCGACGCAGGCTCGTCGCGGCGCTGCGTGCCGCCGGCTCGAAGCGCGGGTCGGTGTCGGGTGCGTCGCCGGCCGCGGCCCCGGGCGGTTGCAGGCGACGCACGCCCGCGGGCAGCGCCGGAAACAGCGCCTGCACCAGCAAGAAGCTCCAGACCGCCGCCGCCGGGCTGCCGGTGGCCGCGATGGCCCAGAGCGCGCCGCCGAGCCCGAGCAGCACGAGGCCGAGGTCGGCCAGCGCCGCGAGTGGCCCGCACGGGAACAGCAGCGTGCGGCCGAGCCAGAGCAGTGCGAGCTGTGCCGGCAGCACCCAGCGCGGCGCGAGCAGGAGCCCGAGCAACGTCGCCGCCGCCAGCGCCAGCGGCAGCAGCAGCCGGCCGCCCGCCGCCGGGCTGCGCCAGGCGAGATAGAGCCCATAGCCGATGCCGATGCCGGCGAGCGCGAGCAGCGCGGCGTCGGCGCGGCCGAGCAGCGGCGCGAGCAGCGCCGCCAGCGCGCCGGTGGCGATGCTCGCCGCCGCGGCCACGCCGACGCCTTCGAGGAAACCGGGCAGGCGCCTTGACGTGCTCATGCCGGCCTCCGCCGCTTCGCGGCCAGCAGCGCCACCTCCACATCGGCGTCGCGCACCGCCGCGGGCTCCGGCGCGAGCGCGTCCCAGCCGCCGAGCGGGTCTGATGGCGCCTGTCGATCGGTGCCGTCGTCGGCCGGCACGGCGAAGCGCGTGGCCTCGGCGCGCAGCATCTCCAGGCGCTGCCGGCGCTCGTCGAGCGCGGCCTCCAGCGCCCGGATGCGGGTCGTGAGCGTGCCGCTCGCCTGCGCGAGGCGGGTCGCGAGGCGCTCGCGCTCCAGCCGGCGGCGCAGCAGGCCGCGGGCGAGGTCGTCCTCGCCCGCGTCGAGGCAGACATCCAGTTGGTCCGCGTCGGCGTCGGCGGCGCGGGCGAGGGCGGACTCCTGCTCGGCAAGCGCCTCCTGGCGGCGGCGCAGGGTCGCGAGGGTCGCCGCGTCCGCGGCGAGCGCGTCTTCCATGTCGCGCAGGCCCTGGGCGAGCAGGATGTCGGGTGCCTCCAGCCGATCGAGCAGCGCGTGCAGATCGGCCCGCAGCAGGCGGGACAGACGGGTCATCAGTGCCATGGTCGGGTCTCCGTGGGTGGACTGCAGGTGCAGTCTAGGCAGACCCGCTGCCGCCCTGTAGACACGACGTGGTAAACAACGTGCGTCAGGATTTACCCGAAATTTACCCGCGGCCCCGGCCCCGAGCTGCTAGCGTTACCGGGGTCCACGGAGCAGAGCAGAGCCCATGTCCCACAAGCACAGCATCCTGGTCATCGAGGACGAGGAGCCGATCCGCGTCGGGCTCGTCGACGTGCTCGTGTTTCACGGCTTCGACGTCGGCGCCGCCGCGGACGGCCGCGACGGCCTGCACCAGGCCCTCACCGGCGGTTTCGACCTGCTCCTGCTGGACCTGATGCTGCCCGGCCTGGACGGCCGCGAGATCTGCGAGCGCGTGCGCGCCCGCGACCCGGAGCAGCCCATCATCATGCTCACCGCCCGCGGCACCGATGAGGACATCATCCGCGGCCTCAAGCTCGGCGCCGACGACTACGTGACCAAGCCCTTCTCCGTCGCCGAGCTGGTGCTGCGGGTGCAGGCGGTGCTGCGCCGGGCACGGCCACTCGCGGCGCTGCCGGCGCGCTTTCGGCTCGCGGACGGCACCGACATCGACGCGGCCAATCTCACCGCCCGCCGGCATGGCGGCCCGGTCGCCGAGCTGACCCGCCGCGAGATGGAGACGCTGCAATACCTCGCCGCCCACGCGGAGCGCCCCGTGCCGGCGGAGGAGCTGCTGCAGCAGGTCTGGGGCTATCCGAAACAGGCCAATCCGGAGACCCGCACCGTGGCCATCCACATCGCCAAGCTGCGCCGCAAGCTGGAGCCCGACCGCACCGAGCCCGCCCTGCTGCTCACCGTGCGCGGCGCCGGCTACCGGCTGCTGCTGGTACCGGCCGCGCCGGCGCCGCGATGACCGACCGGCTGGAACGGCGCGAGCGCCGTCGGCTGCGCTGGCGGATCGGCGCCTTCGTGCTCGCCGTGGCGCTGCCGTCCGGGCTGCTGCTGGAGAAGGCGCTGGATCAGCTCAAATGGGAGGCGCTGCGCCAGACCCAGCTCGCGGCCGAGGCGCTGACGCTGGCCATCGACGAGCACCTGAGCGCGCTCATCCGCACGCAGGACCGGCGCTCCTTCGCCGAGCTTGCGTTCCTGACCGTGGCCGGCGACCCGGCGGCGGGCTTCCTGCAGCGCTCGCCCCTCGCCGCCTATCCGGTGGAGCAGGTGCTGCCGGGGCTCATCGGCTGGTTCCAGATCGACGCCGACGGCGGCCTCAGCACGCCGCTGCTGCCCGCTGCCGGGGCCGATGCCGCGGCGCTCGGCATCGATGCCGCGGAGCTCGCGGGCCGGCAGCGGCTCGCGCAGCAGATCGCCGACATCCTCGCGACCAACGCGCTGGCGGGCCGCGGCGAGCCCGCCGGGCGGGACGACGCCGAGCCGGCCGATGAGCGGGCAGAGGCGCCGCCGGCCGACGCGCTGGCCGAGCGCCCGGCACCGGCAGCAGCACCCCAGTATCGCGACGACCGCCCCGAGGCCGAGTCGCCGGCGGCACCCGCCGAGTACGCGGCCAGCCGCAGCAAGTCCGCCGCCGCCGAGGGCCAAGCGCTCTTCGAGCAGCTCTTCTTCCGCGGGCAGCCGCAGGCGGAGTCGGCGCGGCCGGGTGGCGCCGAGGTCGCGCGGCAGGCCGTGCGGGAGGCACCGAGCGCGCCGGCGCCGGCGCCGGCGGGCAGCTTGGCGCAGTCCGCGCCGTCGGCGCGCACTGCGCTCGCACCCGCGGCTGAGGCGCGCCGCGGCGTGCGGCGCGAGCAGGCCGTGCTGCCGGAGCCCATGCCGGCGCCCGCACCGAAGGTCGCCGCCGCGAAGACATCCCTGGGCGCGGCGTCGCGCAGCGCGGCGGGCGCCGGCGCCGGCGCTGCCGCGGAGACGCGGCGAGCCCGGGCCGATACCGTTGCCGTTGCCCCCGAGGCGCTCGAACCGATGGCGCAGACCGCGCTGCCGCAGCCGGCTCAGCCCGAGCAGGCGCGCCCCGTCATCCGCACCTTCGAGAGCGAGCTCGGCCCCTTTCGCTTCGACCGGCTCAACAGCGGCCACGCCGTGCTCTACCGTTGGGCCTGGCGCGACGGTGCCCGCTACGTGCAGGGCGCGCTGGTGGACACGCCGGCCTTCCTCGCCGGGATGCTCGAAGCGCCCTTTGCGGCCTCCGCGCTCGCCCGGGCGGTGAGCCTGCACGTCGCCTGGGGCGAGGGCGCGGCGGACGGCGCGGCGCAGCCGCTCGCGCACTTCGCCGCAGCGAGCGCCGGCTACGAGGCCCTGTCCCGCGCCCGCGTCAACGATCTGCCCGCCGGCACCGTCGTCTACCGCGCCCGCCTCACCGAGCCCTTCGGCGCGCTCCAACTGCGCTTCGACGCGGCGCGGCTGCCGAGCCCGCCCGGTGCCGCCGTCATCTATTGGCTCGGCGCCCTGCTGGCGCTGGTGCTGTCGGCCGGCGGCTGGCTGCTGTATCGGCTGGGGCTCGCGCAGCTCGCGCTGTCGCGCCAGCAGCGGGACTTCATCGCCGCCGTGAGCCACGAGCTGCGCACGCCGCTGACGGCGATTCGCCTCTACAGCGAGATGCTGCGCGAGGGCTGGGCGGCAGAGGACAAGCGCCCCGGCTACTACCGCTACATCCACGACGAGGCGGAGCGGCTCTCGCGCCTCGTCGGCAACGTGCTCCAGCTCGCGCGCATGAGCCGCGACGGGCTGCGCGTGGAGCCGCGGCCCATCGCGCTGTCCGACCTGCTGGCGCAGGCCCGCCCGACGCTCGCCAACCTCGCGGAGCAGGCCGGCTTCGCGCTGGTGCTGGACTGCGACGCGGAGGCCGACGGCGACTGCGAGGTCCGCGCGGACCCGGATGCCGTGACCCAGGTGCTGATCAACCTGGTGGACAACGCCATCAAGTTCACCGGCCGCGACGCGCCGGCGCAGGCTCGCCGCATCGAGATCCGCTGCGCCGCGGCCGGGCCGGGCGCCATCATCCGCGTCCGCGACCACGGCCCCGGCATCCCGAAGCGGCAGCGCCGGCGCGCGCTGGCGTTGTTTCAGCGGCTGGAAAACGAGGCCACCCGCGCGACCCGGGGCACCGGCATCGGCCTCGCGCTGGTGGAGCGGCTGATGCGCGCCATGGGCGGCAGCGTCGAGCTGGCCGACGCCGCGCCGGGCCTTGAGGTGCGCCTGCGCTTGCCGGCGGGTCGGCCGCAGCGGCGCGGGCGATGAGCGCGCGCGGGCGCGCGGCGGGTTGATGGAGCGGCGCGGAAGTCTCAATGGTTCGGGTCGTCGCGGGCGGGTCCACTCGCGCTACCGCTCCAGCGGTGGGGTGCCGCGAAGGTCGCTCTGCGCCGCGGGACAGGTGGGCGCGGGAAGGGCGAGTACTCGGCACGGCAGCGAACCACTAGCCCGTCCTTAGCCGAGCCAGAGCCAGGCCGGAGAGCCGACCTCCCGGTCGGCTCCGCACTCGCGATATCAGTGCATCCCGCTCTGTCGGTCGTGTTGACCTGGAGGTCAACACTCCAGTCAACGCCGGTCAACGCCGCGCACGTTCGATGGCGACTACCATTAGGACAACGACAACGACAACGACGAAACCACGGTCTCGGGATTTCGGCAGCGCAGCACTAGCGAGGCAGAGCCTCAGACCGACCAGGGCACGGCGCCTCGTCTTGCGCAGCCCGCTCGTCGGCGCATTGGGCCAAGGGCCAAGGGCCGAGGCGGGCTCCCTTGGCCCTTGGCCCTCGGCCCTTTTGCCTGCAAGCGCCGTGTCGTCGTGAAACTTGACTCATCTGCAAGCAATTGGCGCCGTCAAGCAATCTAGTCGGAGGCACGCCGCGCGGGCTTGGCGCGGGCGAGCGTCTCGCCCGCGAGCCGCCGCTTGAGGTAGTCCCGCAGGGCGGGCCAGGGGATGGTCTCGCCGGAGTTGACGATGCGCGCGTAGCGCTGCTCGGCGAGTGCATGAAAGTCGCGCCGCCGCTCCTCCGCCGCGACGCGCTCCGCGATGGCCTCCAGCATGAAGGCGTGCGGAGTCTGCCCGGCGTGCTCCGCCGCCTGCGTCATGCGCTGCTTCAGGTCGTCCGGGCGGCGGATGCTCGTGGTGGTCATATCGTCTGCCGTTGCCAGGTCGCAAGGCTAGGAGTGGAGCAATCCGGTGTTACGGGGCTGTCCGCGTCGCCCGATGGTTGTCCGGGCTGAGGCTCAGGGCCGACGGCCGGGTAGGGTCGCCATGGTGCTCGGCCTCGGCAGCTCGGTGCGATAGCCGCGGAGCTCTTGGGATACGCAGGAAATGAAGACTCGCATCTGGCCTCGCCTTGGGCGCCCCGGGCTCGCGAACCGGCGCCGCGATGGGCGGGCCTGTGGTGCGATGGGTGGATTCTAGCCGGGTTCGCGTGGCGCCGGTGCGTCTGTGTTGCCGGCTGGGCGCACGGCGAGGGCACCGCCCGCGCGGCGGTGCGCTATCGTAAGCATCGCCAAGCGCCGCGCCGCGGCGTAGCCAAGGCGCCCACCCAGCCGCATCCGGAGAGACGACCATGAAAGAGCTGACTTGGGACAGAACCCTGAGCGTCGAGGTGCCCGAGATCGACGAGGACCATCGTCGGCTCGTGGACCTGTACAACATCCTGAGCCACGCGGTGGCGGAGGGGGAGTCCGCCGAGTACATCGCGGCCGTCACGGACGAGCTCATCGCCTGCACCCTCTGGCACTTCCGCCACGAGGAGCGGCTGATGCTGAAACACGGCTACCCGGGCCTGGCCGAGCACAAGGCCGAGCACGCGGAGCTAATGGCCGACGCTCAGGCGCTCCAGCAGCGGCTCGTCGCGGCCGGGGAGACGGTCGCGAGCACGGATGTCGAGTTTCTGGAGCGCTGGCTCGTGGAGCACATCTACGGCGCGGACATGAAGATGGGGCTGTACCTGTCGGCGGCGATGTAGGGGCCGGCGCGTCGGCGGCGTGCTGATGTCGCCGGAGCCGAACGCCATCAAGATAAGTCTTTGCTGATGGACTACCCTTTGCTTGCCGGCAGCGGGGTTTCCGACCCCTTCGGCACGCGCGGCAACCGCAAGGCTTGGCAGGCAACGATGTATGCACGACTGACCGGCGAGGACATCGCCAACCGGGTAGACGGGCCGCTGCTCTTTCTGCGGCGCACCGTGGATGTGGGGCTGAACGAGGCCGTGGAGGTGGAGGACGTAAGCGGCGCGGTGCGGCTCGGGCGCATCGCGGCGCTCGACCCGGACAGCGTCACGGTGGAGATGCTCGATGACACCGCCGGGCTTCGCATCGATGGCGCGCGCGTGCGCTTCTTCGGTGAGCCGCTGCGCTTCCACGTCGGCCCGGGGCTTCTGGGGCGCATCTTCAACGGGGTCGGCAAGCCGCTCGACGGCGGGCCGCCGCTGGCGGCGGAGCGCGCGTTCCCGGTGGACGGGCTGCCGCTCAAGCCGTCGGCACGGCAGGCACCGAGCGAGCTGTTGGAGACGGGCTTCACGGCCATCGACCTCATGAGCTCGCTGGTGCGCGGGCAGAAGCTGCCGCTCTTCTCCGGCGGCGGCCTGCCGCATGATCGCATCGCCGTGGACATCGCCTGCAACGCGCGCCTGCCCGGCAGCGGGCGGGAGCGCCCCGCCACGGACGCGCGGGCCGACGACGACTTCGCCATTGTGTTTGCCGGCATCGGCATCCCGCACGCGAGCGCGGAGTTCTTTAGAAGCTCGCTGGAGCAGAGCGGGGCGCTCGCGCGCACCGTGCTGTTCCTGAACCTGGCCTCCGATGCCAGCGCGCAGCGGTTGCTCACGCCGCGCTTTGCGCTGACCGCCGCCGAGTACCTCGCCTTTGAGGAAGGCAAGCATGTGCTGGTCATCCTGACCGACCTGACCAATTACTGCGAGGCGCTGCGCGAGGTGTCGGCGAGCCGCGGCGAGGTGCCGAGCCGCAAGGGTTACCCGGGCTACATGTACTCGGACCTGGCGACGCTGTACGAGCGCGCCGGGCGCATCCGCGGCGTGCCCGGATCGGTGACGCAGGTGCCGCTCTTGACCATGCCGAACGACGACATCACGCACCCGATCCCGGACCTGACCGGCTACATCACCGAGGGCCAGTTGGTGCTGGACCGCGAGCTGCACCGGCGCGATCTGTATCCGCCCATCAAGGTGCTGCCGAGCCTGTCGCGGCTGATGAAGGACGGCATCGGCAAGGGCCTGACCGACGCCGACCACCCGGCGCTCTCCGCGCAGCTCTACGCGGCCTACGCACAGGCGCAGCAGACGCGCATCCTGGCGAGCGTCGTCGGCGAGGAGGGGCTGTCCCCGACCGACCGGCTGTATCTCGCCTTCGGCGAGCGCTTCGAGACGCAGGTCGTGGCCCAGAACGGCCGCCGGACCCTGGCGCAGAGCATGGAAGTGGGCTGGCAGGCCCTGCGCGGGCTGCCGCAGACCGAGCTGACGCGGCTGTCGGATGCGCAGATCGCGGCCCACCTGGCGCCGAGCGCGAAGCCCGCCGCGGACTACAGCAGCGTGGCACCGGACACCGCGTCGGCGCCCGAGCCGGCCGGCGCCGCGGTTTAACGCCGGCGCGGGGGCAGTGCGATGACCGACCGCGAGCTGGTCCCGACCATGAGCGCCTTCCTGGAGGCGAAGGCCGAGCGTGCCGGCATGCTGGAGGGCTATCGCTTTCTGGACGAGAAGCGCCTGATCCTGGCCGGCGAGATCATGACCAACATGCGGGACTACGCGCTGGCCCACGCCCGCTGGCGGGAGGCCGAGGCCGCCGCCCGCGAGGCCCTGCGCGCCGCCGTCGGCCGCCACGGGCTCGATGAGCTGGGGCTGTATCCGCCGGGGCGCATCGACTGCGGGCTCGCGACCCGAAGCCGCATCGTGCTCGGCGTGCGTATCGAGGAGCCCTTGCCGGAACGCCCGACCGACGACGAGCAGCAGCAGGATGCACCGCCGCCGGCCAATCAGAGCCCGGAGGCCGACGCTTGCCGCGCGGCCTTCGCGGCGCTGCTGCCGATTGCGGCGCGGCTCGCGGTGCTGACCGGCAACCTGGAGCGGCTGCGGGTGGAATACTTGCGCACCTCGCGCCGCGCCCGCGCGCTGGAGGATGTGCTGCTGCCGGAGATGGACGCGCGCATCGATGTCATCGACAACGCGCTGGAGGAACTGGAGCGGGAGGAGGCGGTGCGGGTGCGATGGCGGGGCGTCGTCGCGTCCTAGCGCCGGGCGTGTTGCCCGACTGCGGCGACATGCATGCAGCCGGGTCGCCCGGAGCCGACTCGGCGGCTCAGAGCGTGCCCTCCGTCACAACCACGTCACCCTCGCGCGCCTTCCCGGCGATCTCCTTTAAGCAACGCGAGCACAGGCAGTCGTGATAGACCTCTTCCAGCTTGCCGAGCAGATCCGGCGACAGGTTGACGCCGACGCACTGGCAGTGAGGCAGATCGTCCACTTTGCAGACGAAGGTTGCGCCGCAGCGGGCGCAGGTCTTGGGGCCGGCCTGGAGCGCGGACGGGTCGGGAGGGGTCAAGTCGCTCATCGGTCACCTGTTGGGTCGTGCGCCGGCGGCGCGCCTAAATGGGGTGACCACAAGCTGTAGGTGCGGCGGGGTCAGTTCAAGCCGAGACCAAACGCGGCAGCGCCGAAAGCAGACCCTGTGATCGCGGGCTCCGAGCGGGCTTTGCCGGGTCTCGGGGTCAGGGTCAGGCTAGGGCGGACCCCGGCAGCGCGCTGCCAGGGTCCGTCGTCAGGCGATCAGCCCGGACCGAGCCGGGCGCAGAACCGGCTTACTCGGCCGCGGGCACGATGTCGCGGTAGGCGTGCCAGGTGGCGTGGCCGATCAGCGGCATGGCGATGAAGAGGCCGATGAAGAAGGACAGCAGGCCGAGCCCGATGAAGGCGACGATGAGCCCGGCCCAGAGGAGCATCGGCTTCCAGTTCTCAAACACGGCCTTGACGCTGGTGCGGATGGCCGTGAAGCCATCCACGTCGCGGTCCAGGATCATCGGCACCGAGATGGCGCTGATGGCATAGGCGATGAAGGCCAGCATGGAGCCGACGCCGACGCTCGCGAGGGCGAAGACGTTGTTCTTGCCGGACAGAAACACGGTGCTGAAGAAGTTCTCCAGCGGCGGGTGCATGCCGGTGTAGAGCAGCGCGAACAGCACGAAGTTCGACATCATCCAGAGCTGCATGATGATCAGGAGTCCGGCGGTGATGACGCCGAGCTGCGCCTGGTTGCCCTTCCAGGCCTCCAGGAAGCTGCAGAACCGCAGCGGCTCGCCGCGCTCCAAGTGCGCGCTCATCTGATACAGGCCCAAGCCGATGATGGGCGCGAGCAGATAGAAGCCCGCGATCATGAAGGGCACCATGAAGGTCAGCCCCTCGTTGATGAAGCCCAGCGTGATGAGACCGCTGATCAGCACCACGACGGCGCCGTAGGGCAGGCTGTACTTGCGGGCACGGATCATGTCGTGCCAGCCCTTGTCCAGCCACTCCCACGGGTGGTCCATGGTGACGCGGTTGACGCGGATGGCGTCCTGCCGAACCTGCTGTTCGGCGGCGATGGTGTCGGTCATGGGTTGGTCCTCCTGAGGACGGCGTTTCTGATTGGCAAGCCGGCGGACGGTGGGGATCGCGTCGGTGCCGACCGGCGCGTCGCCCGCCTGAGTTTCTTGTGTTATGCCCGGCGCCCGGTCACAGGCTGCCGAGAGTGGGTGGTGGCCTTGACGGTTGCCCGCGCGGCGCGCCCGACGCCACGGAGCGAAGCGCGCTGTCGGAAAATTCAATACAAGGCATGGGCACATTGCATAAAAAATTGACAAAACGCAACCCGCTGTCCGGGGGGATTGCTGGGTTATTGCCCTCGGCAAGGTTCGTATTTTCCGCAATCAGGATTCGGGTTCGTCGCCTGCGTCGTGCCCTACGGGTGGCTGCTGCGCCTTGGGCCGACCGCGTTCTGCGCGCTTGAGGTTCGCGCGGCCGAGCCGCATTAACCGACGCGCAGTCAAAGAAGCGCTGAGATCAAGTGCCAAGGTGCGCGAGCTCAATGCACGCAACGTGCCGCCCAACCCGCAAGACCGCCTGCCCATGACCGACACCGCTGCACGCAAGTGCGCCTTCGCTGCGCCCATCACCACGGGCCGTGCCGCCTGTTCCGCCGCCGTCGAGGTCGTGCGCCGCGGCGGCGCCGAGTACGACTGCGACCGCGCCGACGCGCACGCGCGTTGCCTCGGGCTCATCGGCGGGCTCAAGCAAGCCGGTCTAGCGGCCTTTGGCGTCGAAGACGACTTGACCCAGACGCCGCACAGCGTGCTCGTGAAGATCCAAACCGGCGGCCTGGTCGGGCTGCGACGGCTACTCGACGCGGGCAGCGACAGCGACGCGCCGGTTGCCGACGTCGCGGTACTTGCGGAGCAGGTCGTGGCCGCTTACGGCGGTGCCGCAGAGATACCCTTCGGCGCCGCGGCCGATGCCATGCTGGCCTGCCGGCTGGAGCGGCGCGGCCGGCGCAGTGCCCGCTGACGGCGCGCGGGGCCGACGCCGATGGTTCCAAGGTCCATGCTGCTGCTCTGCCTATTGCTCGTGTGGAATCCGGCAGGCGCCAGCACGCCCGCCGAGCCCGCCATCGACAGTGCCCTGTTCGACGGACCGGCGGCCTCCGCGCCGCTGCTGACCGACAACGTCCGCGCGCGGCTGCTGGCGGAGGTCGATACCGTGGTTCCGGGCGAGCTGCTCGACCTCGCGCTGGTGCTCGACATCCGCGCGCACTGGCACACCTACTGGCGCAACCCGGGCGACTCCGGCGAGCCGCCGCGTATCCGCTGGCAGGTGCCGGACGGCGTCGAGGTCGGCGACATTCGCTGGCCCGTGCCGGCGGCGATTGCGGTGGGGCCGCTGGTGAACTACGGCTATTCGGACCGCGCCGTGCATCTCGTCGAGGTCGAGGTGCCCGCCGACTGGCCCGCCGGCGAGCCGGTGGAGATCGCCGCCGACGCCACTTGGCTCGTCTGCGAGGAGGAATGCGTCCCGGAGCAGGGTCGCTTCGCGCTGACCCTTGCCACGGCGGAGGCCGTGGCGCCGGCGCCGGCAGACAGTCCGCGCGCGGCGCTGTTCGCGGACGCCCGGCAACGGCTGCCCGAGTCCGGCGTCATCGCCGCCGGGCTGGAGCGCACCGAAGCCGAGCTGACCCTGCGCGTGCCCGCCGCGGCGCTGCCTGCAGACATCGCCGACGCCCATTTCTTCGCCGACACCTGGGGCCTCATCGACCACGCCGCGCCGCAGCCGTGGGCGCTCGGCGACGACGGCGCGACGCTGTTGCTTAGGCTCAAGCCCGGCGAGGCGGCGGCATCGGTGCCCGCGACCGGGCTGCTCCGGGTGGTCGCGGCGGGTCGGACGCTAGGTCTCGGCATCGACGCCACCGGCGCCGCGCCCCTGACCGACCCGGCAGCGCCGGGCGCGGGGTCCGCCACCGCGGGCGCCGCAGACTTGGGCCTGCCGCTGGCGCTGGGCTTCGCGCTGCTCGGCGGGCTGGTGCTGAACCTGATGCCCTGCGTCTTCCCGGTGTTGGCCATCAAGGCGCTCGGGCTCGCGGGCCAGGGTGGGGCGGGGGTTCGGCATCGGGCGCTGCATGGGCTGGCGTACACCGCCGGCGTGCTGACCTTCTTCCTCGCGCTCGGGCTCCTGCTGCTCGGGCTGCGCGCGGGCGGGGCCGCCGTGGGCTGGGGCTTTCAACTGCAGTCGCCGCTGTTCGTGGCGCTGATGGCCTATCTCTTCGTCGTGCTCGGCATGAGCCTCGCGGGTGCGCTGACGCTGGGCACCAGCCTGATGGGCCTGGGCCAAGACAACCGCGCGCTGGCCGAGGAGGGCCACGTCGGCGCCTTCGCCACCGGCGCCTTGGCCGCACTCGTCGCCGCGCCCTGCACGGCGCCCTTCATGGGCGCGGCGCTCGGCTATGCCATGACCGTGCCCTGGTTCGCCGCGCTCGCCATCGTGCTCGCGCTCGGGCTCGGCATGGCGCTGCCGTTTCTGCTGCTCGCGCTGTTGCCGGGGCTGGCGCGGTCGCTGCCGCGGCCCGGGCCCTGGATGGAGACGCTGAAACAGGCGCTGGCCTTCCCGATGTTCGCCACCGCCGCCTGGCTGTTCTGGGTGCTCGCGGTGCAGACCGGCACCGCGGGGCTGGCGGCGGGCTTTGCGGGCGCGCTGCTGCTCGCTTTCGCGCTCTGGCTGCACGAGCGCCTGCGCTTGGGTCGGGCACCCTGGCCGCGGGTCGGCGCCGGGGTCGCGCTGGCGGGTCTGGCCGGTGCGCTCTGGCTCGGCGCGACGGCGGGCGCGGGCAACGCGGGTTTGGGCTCGGCCGCCGCGATGCAGAGCGCCGCGGCACCGGCGCGCACGGCCATGCTGCCCGCCGAGCCCTATTCGCCGGAGCGCCTCAGCGCCGCGCGCGGCGAGGGCCGCCCGGTGTTCGTCAACATGACCGCCGCGTGGTGCATCACCTGCCTCGTCAACGAGCGCGTAGCGCTGAGCGGCAGCGCCGTCGCCCGCGCCTTCGCGGAGCAGGGCGTGGTCTACCTGAAGGGCGACTGGACCAACCGCGATCCAGCAATCACGGACTATCTCGCGGGGTTCGGGCGCAACGGCGTGCCCATCTACGTGTTCTATCCGCCGGGCGGCGAGCCCCGCCTGCTGCCGCAGGTGCTGACCGAGGCCAGCGTGCTCGCCGGCATCGGCGCCGGCTGACAGACCCCGCGCGTTCCACTCACCGCACCGACCTGAGGACATCCATCATGCTTCGTTCCATCGCCACCGCCGCGCTCTTGAGCATCGCCGTCGCCGCCGGCCCCGCCCTGGCCGCGCCCGAGGCGGGCAAGCCCGCGCCCGACTTCAGCGGCACCGACACCGCCGGCAAGACCTGGTCCCTCGCCGAGCTCAAGGGCACGCCCGTGATTCTGGAGTGGACCAACCACGACTGCCCCTATGTCGTGAAGCACTACGACGCCGGCAACATGCGGGCGCTGCAGCAGGAGGCGACGGGCGCCGGCTACACCTGGCTGTCGGTGATCTCCTCCGCGCCCGGCAAGCAGGGGCATGTCAGCGCGGCGCAGGCGGACGCGCTCACCAAGTCCCGCGACGCCGCGCCCAGCGCCGTGCTGTTGGATGAGGACGGGAGCATCGGCAAGGCCTACGCTGCCCGCACCACGCCGCACATGTTCGTCATCGACAAGGAGGGCGTGCTCGTCTACATGGGCGGCATCGACGACAAGGCCACCACCGATAAGGCCGATATCGACGGCGCCGAGAACTACGTTCGGCTCGCGATGGCCGACCTTGCGGCGGGTAATCCGGTTGGCCAGGCCGTGACCAGGCCCTATGGCTGCTCCGTCAAGTACTGACGGCGCAGCAGCGCAGGCGCTTCGTCGCAGCGCCGCGCTCAGCGCCGAGGCCGGCGCACAGGTGATCGCAACGCGGGCGGGCGACGACGCCATTTCGCTCGCTCACAAACTTGGTGCCGCGATGCTTAGGAATCGCCGAAGGCTCTATCCCTCATCCGCGGCAAAGACGGTTTCGATATCCCGGGATCCGTGCAGCACGCGCACAATGTCGACCCCATCGGTCAGCGGCAGGTAAAAAATGACATACCGCCCCGCCGGGAAACTACGTAGCCCGGGCGCAAGCTCGTCGCGCCGCCGACCCATGGCGGGGGGCTGCGACAAGGTTCGGAACTTGGCGTCGATCGCCGCAACGATGGCGTCCGCCCGTGCCTCGCTGTCGTCGGCGATGTAATCCCAGATTTCGGCAAGATCGCCGAGGACCTTCGGGCGTTTGAGGACTATCGGCATTCAACCCTCGCCGAGTCGCCCGGCGCGGCGGCGGCGGCCTTCCCGGATTGCCTCCTCGGGAGACCAGGGCGTCGCGGGGCCGCTGTCCAGCCCCGCCCGGATGTCTTGCCGCAGTTGCTCCAACGTCACGGCCCGGATGCGGTCTTGCTCCTCGAGCAGACGCAAGGCTTCCCGCACGACCTCGCTGGCCGAGGTGTAGAGGCCGGACGCGACTTTCTGCCTGACAAGCTCTTCGAGCTGGGGGGGCAAGTTGACATTCATGGGCATGAACCGCTGCGTTTTGTTCCTCCCGGTTCTAAGTCGCGCAGGGCATGTTGTCAAGAATGAGCAAATTTCGACAGTCCCCTCCATTGGGACGGGGTTCGTGTGCGGCGGCGGTTTCCCGCTGCGATGCAGGATCTGATCGGATATAGGGAAGGGCACTCGGGGGAGAGGGATCTGGTCCCCGGCACGCGATCCGTCGTCCGGCGCGCGCAAGCCGACGCGGCTGGCTCCGCTCGGTCGACGCGATCCCGACGCGATCCTTCATGCCCGGAAATTGCCTCAAGATGTCGAGCGCGTTCCCGAGCCTCTGTCGCAATAACCCGCGCGAGAACCCTTTGCGTGTGCGCGAACAAACGGGCTACGTGACAATCTTTCCAACAAGCTGCTCGGCAGCCGGGAGTAGATCGTCGTGCACCACACCGACTGCGGCATGGAGACGTTCACCGACGACGTCATGCGCGGCCTGCTCGCGTCCAGCCTCAAGACGGCGACGGTGGACGCCTTCGGCTGGCACGACTCCGGCGACGGCCCGGGCTCCGCGGAGGGCAACTACATCGACTGGCTCAGCATCGCCAACAACGCCCAGAGCGTGGTGGACGACGTGACCCGCATCCGCAACCGTCCGCTGGTGCTCGGCGACATCCCCATCTACGGCTACATCTACGACGTGAAGACCGGCGAGCTCGTGGAGGTGCCGGAGGCGACGCGCGTCGGCGCGGCGCCGTGAGGCGTCGGTGGCGATGCAGGGGTGCTAGCTGTCGCCGCCGTTGTCCGTCGCCTCTTCGCCGCCCAGCGTGAAGCTGAGTGATTCGAGAAACTCGCGTTCGAGCTCGTCGATCAGGGTTCGGCGGGCGGCCAGGATGCGATCGACGGCGTCCGGAATCTCTCCACCCGGCCGATTGTGGTAGTGCGCCATCGGGGCATCCAACGGGATCAGATATTGAGGCAACATCTGGCGTCGTGCCGCGCGCATTGCCTCGCGTGCAGCGCCGGACGTCTCCGATTGCGGCAGAATCAGCAATTCCGTGATTGGGTTCAACTCCTGCCGCACATGTTGGAGCTCTTCGGGCAGGGCCACGATCCTGTTCTCAGGCAGGGTCCCCTCGCGACCTGCGAAGAGCCGATGAACTGCATCCACCCCTTGCTCACCGAGGGCGCGCTGCGTACGTTCCCGCAATTGTTCATCCTCGATTCTCCAGGTCATCTGCAAGGCGAGCGCCCTGGTGCGTGTCGCGCGGAAGTTGAAGGTGCGGATGGGATCGATCTTGCGGATCAGATCTGTCGGTATCGGGTCGCTGCCGTCGGTCACGGCCTGGCAGAGGGCGTCAATGGCCTCACGAATGCGCTTGCCCGACATCCCGGTGAAGTACTCGCCGTAGGTCGTAGCCCAGAACCAGCGGTTCACGGTACCGTATTGGTTCAGATCGAGGTTTTCGCCCTTTAGGCGTCGACCTAGCTCGGCGATGGCGACGAGCTGGGCCGCATAGGGCAGCGCACGCGGGCCGCGGACGCCGAAATCGGCGAGCAACAGGACTGCCCATCCGACCGCCTGCCGCAAGTCGTCGAACACCTTGGTGCAGCCGTATTTCTTGACCAGTCCATTCAGTTTGGACGGGGCAGCGTCCAAGATGTTCAGGCCCCAGCGGATCTTCAGCACATTCAGGAAGATCTGCTCGTCAAGTGCGCCCCACCCATATGGCTCCAGTTCCGCGCGCAGTGCCTCAATTTTGGTCTCGACGTGACAGCCGTCGGCAGAGGCCAGCGCCCGGACCATGTGCGTCTCATTCATCGGCTTGCCGCCGCTGTTCACTCGCACGAAGCTATCTGTAACCAGGCGCAGATCCTCGCTGACTAGCGGCACGACCGGTATCTGGTAATCCTTGAAGCGGTTCGCGAGCAGTTCCGCACGCTGCGACTCGTCGTCGAGCCCGGCGTCGAGCAGGCGCCTTTGGCGCTCGTACAGGCGCTTGGGCTCCAATAGGGCGTGCATCGGCAGCCAGGTCGGCGGCGGCTGCCGGTTGCGCGCAAGGAAACGGAACGGCCGGTCGCCGGGCTCGGCCGCCAGGTCGTACCAGACCGGCCAGCGCACGCCCTGTGCCAACAGCGGGCTAGGGTCAGCCGTCCAGTTCAGCGCCGCGTACAGAGTCGCGAGGCGCTGATGCCCGTCGAGCAGGTAGCTGCGCGGTACCTGCGAACCCGCCAGGGTGGGCAGGCGAAAGGCGCCTAGGGTGTCCAGGCAGCCAAGGTCGTGGTCGCGTGTGCGCCACACCAGGATCGCGCCGATTGGCATCTCCTTGTCCACGCTGTCGAGCAGATCGAGCCGGCGATCGTCGTCCCACTCGAAAGGGCGCTGAAAGTCGGGGATCAGAATCGCGCCACTCCTGACCTGCGCAAGCAGGGCCGAAAGCCGGGGCACCTGCGGCGTCTCGAACAGTTCAGCCATGGGCTAGAGCCTCGCGAGCAAGGTGTTCAGGATGGTCTCGCGGTCGGGCTCGCCCGGCGCACGATTACGCTCGAATTCGCGGCGAAAGTCCGCTTCCGAGGCATGCTCCAGATACGCCGCAATATTCTTGCCGAAGCCGTTCTTTAATGCGCCACGATCGGTGTCGGACAAACCGTGGAACAACGGATCGAGATCGGCATCCTGAATCCGACGTGCCTTCTCTTCAACTTCTTTGCGGACAGCCGGAGATAAATCCGCGAGCAGGCCCGACTTCATGTTGTACTGCCGCGCCGCCTGGGGTTTGTCTCTGCGCAGCTTGCACAGTGCATCGGCCATCTTCCGACGCTTCGTGCCTTCCGCGCCGGATTTGTCGGACTGCCAACGGCGCAGCGCCGTCTCAGGCAGATAATTCTCGATGGTGCGCCGGTCGAGTTGATGGTGGCCCAAGGGCCAGGGTCGCTCGGGCGCCGATTGGCACAAGTCCTTCATCGCAAGCGAAGCACGCGAAGGCTGGCTGCGGTCCGCGGGGTCGGCATCGCGATCGAACATCACCCACAAGCGCAATAACCTCGCAGCGTTGCTCGCCGACGCAAAGGGCTGCTCCACCAGATCTTTGAGCCATGCTTTCATTTCCCCCAGCCCACCAGCGTGCAGGATTTCCAGCCAGCCGCGGTCAAGCGCCCGCCGCAAGTGGTCGCGTTGGGCGAGCGGTGCCAGCGCGAGCAGAAAGCGCCAGTCGGCTCGGCGATTCTCGACCATGACGCCCAGTGGCGTTTGCAGCAGGCGCAACGCGTCCGGGAGGCAGAGCTGGCCCGCCGACCAGTCCGAAGATGGGAGCGAGGCGACCGTGATGCCGACGGCCCCCGCGGGCATCCGTGCTGCGGCGTCCGGTCCCTGGCTCAGTACCTGACGGAATTGGGCAGCCGTTCGGGTCGGCAACTGAGATAGCCATTGCTCGATCGCGCTCGGCCCGCGCGGGACGAACGCCGGGCGGGTCAAGATCACGTGCCGGCCATCACTTGCCAGCGCGAACAGATTCAGAAACGCCGGGTCTTCAGCTTCGGGACCGGCAAAGAATGCTGCATCGATCAGGACGCGCATGATCAGCCGAACGCGCCACCTTGCAACTGCTGATCCAGCAACCTTCGGGCGAGCGCCTGATCCTCATCGAACGCGGCCTGCGGCCAACCCCCGAGCGGGCGACCGTGCCGGTCGAACTTCACCAGTGTCGCTATGCTCTCGCCGGTCGGCTCCTGGTCGATCCAATAGGCCCGCACCCGCTCCGGCGCCAAACGCCCCTCGGCGAGGGCCAGTTGCACGCCGAGCATCAGGACGCGGGAGTGGGTCTCGACGACGATGGTCGGTGCGTCTGCGCCGGAGGCGATTTCGCAGAAGTGGTTCGCCAACGCCTGCTGGGCGTTGGCGTGCAGATGGCTTTCCGGCTCCTCCACGGCGAGTATCCCGGCGCTGCCGCGTGCGCGCGCCAAGGCACAGGCGACAAGCACCGGGAGCACCTGGATCATGCCCTCGCCGGTATCGAGTAGATCGATGTCGCGCAAAGGTCCGCTGCTCGGATTGAGCAACAGCCGGTGCATGGGCTGCCCGACTGTGGCCTCGGCTCGCTCTAGGCGCCGCCCGATCTCGGGCCGGGCGTACCAAGCGGCAACGTCGTCGAATACTGCTGGGTCGGTGACGACGACCTCCGCGGCGTTGGCGCCGTCGGCGTCGAGCAGGCCGAAGCGGCGGCCCGTCCTGGTGACCAGGCGTGACCAGCGTGACCGCACGGATCGTAGCCATTGAATCTGTCCACGCAGCGTCAGCAATCGCCCGCGCAGCGCGGCCAGCGCCGGCGGCAGGGCGGGGTCGGCCGCCGGCACCAACCCGGCGAAACGCGGCTGAACGACCTGTTCGTCCGACCCGTTATCCGCGCTTACGCGATAGTTCTCATGCTCCGGCCAGGGCTCGGCGGCCGCGCGGAAGGTGAGCCCGTCCGGACCTGAACATTTGTAGCCCGCGATGATGGTCTGGTTGGCCTCGTCGATGTACTTGATGACGAAGCCGTCGCGGCAGCGCTGCCCGTCGTCATCGCTCCAGTCAAGCGCCAGCGCCATCTGCTTGAGTCCCGCGGCCTTGCCGGCACGCGCCGGCACATCCAGAAAGCTCGCGCCCGCACCGGCGACCCGACCGATGTCGAAGGGCGAGGTCGCGCCGTCGGCCACCGAGTCCGCGAGGATCGGCAGGAGTCTCAGCACCGCGCTCTTGCCGGCATTGTTGCGCCCGTACAGCAGGGTCAGCGGGCGCAGCTCCAAGTCGAGCCGGTCTGGAAATGCGCGGTAGCCGCCCGTCGAGAGTCCGGTCAGTTTGAACATGGCGATTGGGAAGGTGGTCCGCGATTTGTCGCAAAGCCCGGATTCTAAACCGCAAGCGCGGACGTCAAGGGGCGGGCGTTGGGGGCGGGCCCCGAGCTCCAATCTCCGGCAATAGCCCTCCGGGAGGCGTGTGTACTGCGACCACAACCCCGCTTCCCTACCGGCCGGTGCGGCAGGCAAGGATTCTCGGTGATGCGCGCGCAAGCGAGCGCGCCGCCGGTGCTGCCCGCCACGCTTGAAGGGCGCTGCAACGGCGGACTTCGCGGCAGCGCGCTTCGCGAGCAAATGCCCGTTCAACGGGCGTGGCGGCGGGGTGCGGCCGCCGGGGAGCCTCGCTCAGCCCGCCAGTGCCTCCCGCACCCGCGCGCAGCGCGCCTCCAGGTCCGGCGCGGCGGCGGCGGGGGCGGCTGCATACCACTGGCGCAGTAGCGCGAGGGGCTCGTCGCTGCCGGCGCCGCTGTCCGTGCTTGCGCCATCGCTCATGCGCGCCTTGAGGCGCTGCACCTGCAGGGTCATGCGCTCGGTCTCGAGCGCCGGCGGCGACGGGACGCCGGCGGCGATTTCCAGTCTCAGGCAGAGTGCCCGACGCTCCTGCATCGCCTGCGGCAAACTTGACCGCAGGCGCGCGAGTGCGGGCTCGTCACCGTCGGCGGCCGCGAGAATCAGCGTTGCGGCTTGCTCGAGGCGCTTGGCCGGCGCCGCGTCGTCGTCGAGCGTCGGCAGTGCCTCCCAGGCGGCGCGCAGCGCGGCGGCGTCGGCACCGGTGCCGGCCGCGGCGATGAGCCCGCGGGCGGCGTCGTCGCACCAGCCGGCGCGTGCGGCGAGCGCATCGAGGGCCGCCCAGTCGGCCTGCCGGGTCAGCGCATCAAGCCTTGCCTCGGCCGTCTCCACCGCCGCTTGCCAGCGCCGGCGCAGGGCCTGGAGCTTGGCCTTCGGCAGCGCCAGCGCGTCGGTGTCGCGCCAGCGCCGGTGCTGCTCGCGGAGCGCCCGGCGCAGCGCGTCGGGGTCCGGCGCCGCCGCCGCGGCGGCCTCCAGCGCGGCGCAGATGGCGTCGCGGGTCGCGAGGTTGGCATCGAGCTCGGCATGCTGCGCCCGCTGCTCGGCGTCGCGGCGCTGGAAGACCGCGTCCGCGGCGGCGCGGAGCTCCTGCCACAGCGCGTTCTCGTCCCGCTGGCGGCCCGTCACCGTGGGCTGCCAGCGTCGTTGCACGTCCTTCGCGGCCTCGATGGCGGCGCGCAGGTCCGGGGCGTCGGCGAGCTGCCGCATCTCCTCGATGAGCCCGCGGCGCTCGGCGAGGTTGCGCTCGCGCTCGGCGTTCAGCGCCTCGTCGAGCCGACGCAGGGACTTGCGGAAGCGGCCTTCCAGCGGGCGCTCGCCGCGCCGGCGCCGGCCCGCGGCGGGCAGCGCTTCCGGGCCGAGGGCGGCCCAGGCCTGGCGCATCTCGCGCTCGGCACGCATGGCCTTTTTCCAGTCCATGCGCTCCCAGTCCACCTGGTCCAGAAAGGCTTCGAGCTGCTCGCACAGCGCCAGGCGCTGGGCGCGGTTGGCGGCCTGGATCTTGGTTTGGGCCTCGTAGAAGGGCTTGCAGCGCTCCCGGATGTGCTCGGCGGCGATGCGAAAACGCTGCCATAGCGCGTCGTCGGCCGGGGCGCCGTTGCGGTCCAGCGCACGCCAGTCCTCGCTGAGCCGGTCGAGGTGGTTCGCGAGCGGCTCCAGCTCGTGCGCGACGTCGGCGGCGAGCCGCTCGATCTCCTCGCACAGGCCGAGGCGATGGGTGTCCGCGCCCCAGCGGCGCCAGCGTTGCAGCTCTTTCAACTGCGGCTCGATGCACCTGAGATGCGTCTCGGCGGCGGCGCTGTCCGCGGCGGGCAGCCCGGCGGAGCGCGCATGGTCGAGGGTTGCGCGGATGCTCTGATACAGCGGCTCCGCGTGCTTGAGCTGGCCGTCCGCGAAGTGGCGGTCGAGCTCGGCGAGGCGCTCCGGCAGCGCGGCGAGCTTGCGGCGGATCTGCTCGCGGTGCTTGTCGAGCCGCTCGACGATCTTGTTGACCGCCGCGCGCGTCGCCTCCGGTACCGCACCCTCGGCCGCGAGCCTGGCGAGCCGCTGCTCCAGCGCCCGCACGCGCTTGGGGTCGAGCTCACCGGCGCCGGCTGCCTGCTCGGCGTCGTGGGCGAGGGCCGCGGCGGCCTGAGCGTGCTGCCGCCCGGCCTGCAGGCGCTCGCGGTGCTCGTGGGCGGCGGCGAGCGCGTCGGCATGGGCGCGGCGCAGATTGGCCGGCGCGACGGCGGGGTCAGCCGCCTGCCAATCGCGGTCGATCTCGTCGAGGCGGGCGGCAAGGATGTCGAGATCGTCGATGGCGACGCAGTCGGCCAGCGCCCGGACCAAGGCGTCTCGGTGCGTGGCCAGGGCGGCGTCGGCCTCGACGGCGGCACGCTGGGCCGCGTGCTGGTCGGCATGCGCGGCGGAGCGGGCCAGGAAGTCGGCGCGCAAGCGCTCGCGACGGGCGCGGCGCTCATCATCCAGCAGCTCGCCGGCGTCGGCCGCAAGGGCGGCCCAATCGCGGTCCAGCAGTTGCAGCAGCGCCTGGTCCTGGCTCCAACTGTCGAAGCGACCCAGGCGTTCGAGCTTCTCGCAGATCGAGTCGGCCTGTGCGCGCAGCCGGCGCGGGCGCTCTTCGGCCTCGGCGATGGCCCGAAGCCGGTCCTTGACCAGTCGGTAGACGCCCTTGTCGCGCTTGGCGGTGCGCCGCTGCAATTGCTCTAGCGCGGTGCGGTCATGGATGCGCTCGGCGGCGGCGAGGCGGTTGGCGGCGAGCGAATCATCGACGGCGCTCGCGGCCAGTTGCTCCGGGTCCTGCAGCCGATCGATGGCGGCACGCCGGAGCTCGGGTTCCGAGGCTTCGCGCGCCACATGGGCGATCAGCACCGGGTCGTCGGTTGCGGCCAGCGCCGCGCTGCGCTCGGCCAGCGCCGGCCCCTGTTCATCGAGCCCGCACAGGAGCCGGCGGTAACGCGCCCCGGCGAGGTCCCGCACGCCCGCGTCCGCATCGTCGGCGGCGATGTCGCGCAGCACCTCAAGCTGCACCAGCGCATGGCAGGCGTCGCGCCGGGCGGCGGTCTCCGGCGCGTTGCGGGCGATGTCGATGAGCGCGGCCGGGTCCGGCTGGCGACGGCCGCGGGTCTTGTCGAGGAGCTGCTTGAAGAACATCGGCGACGAGGCACTGGGGCGGCGGGGCAAAGCGCCGGATTATAGGGGAGCGGCGACGTTGCCATGCCGGCCGGCTTGATCTGGTGGCGGTGAATGGGGGCTGGCCTGCGATGGCGCCGGCGCCGAGGGCCAAGGGCCAAGGGCCGAGGGCCGAGGGCCGAGGGACCGCCGTCCTTGACCCTTGGTTCAACTCGCCGGCTCTCAGTCGGCCCCGAGGGCACGCCGCAGCAGGGTCGGATCAATCGGGATCGGGATACCCGTGGTCGCGGCGATGCTGCCGAGCGCGCGCGCGAAGGCGCCGTCCGGCGTCGGCTTGGCGTCGAAGCATTGCTCATACACCTTTGCTGCATGGCGGATGAAGCCCGTGGCGATGTCCCCGGGCGAGCGCCGCGCCGGCATTGAGGCGGCGCGCGGCTTGCGCCGTGGCTTGGGCGGCGGCGCTGCGCCGGGTGCGGCAGGGCACGACAGCGCCGTGGCGGCGGTGGCGAGCCGCTTGATCTCGCCGGTCAGTGCGTCGAAATAGGCCCCGCCGTAGTCGCGCCGATAGCGGTCGCCGTCGGTGAGCGCCGCGGACAGGCGTGAGCGGCTGGCGGCGTCGAGCGCGTCCAGGGCCGCCGCGAGCGCGTGGGCTTGGCGGGCAAGCTCGGGCTCGGTTTGGGCTGCGTCGGCTGCCGGTGGCCCGGCCTCCGGTGCCATCGCGGGCTCGGGCGCGGCGGTTGCGCTCGGCGCCGGCCGCCGGCCGAGCGCGTCGTCGAGCACGGCCAAGTCGTAGGCAATCGCCCCGATGAAGATCTCCCGCGCCGTGGTGTCGCCGAGCCCGGCCTGCGCGAGGTCGGCGGCAATGGCCTCGCGCTCGGCGGCGGTGAACGGGAAGGGCTCGATGAAGCGCTTGCCTGCTGCGGCCGTTTGCGCTGGGCCGGCCTTGCGCCTGCCGCGGTTGCGGCGGTCGTCGTCCGCCGGGTCGTTCGGCAGCTCATCCGGGGGCGGGTGCAAGGCGCTCGGGGGCGGGTCGCCGCGGGCGCGCCAGTCGGTCTTGGGCATGGTTGTTCCGGATGAAGCTGGAGCAATTGATCGCAAGTGAGACAGGGCCGAGGGCCGAGGGCCGAGGCGGGCTCCCTAGCCCCTAGCCCCTAGCCCCTAGCCCCTAGCCCCTCTCTTCCCGCTTGCAGGAAAGGATTGCTGCGCCGCTCCTCGCCGAAGGTGCTCATGGGTCCGTGGCCGGGGACGAAGTGGACGTCGTCGCCGAGTGGAAAGAGCCGCTCGCGGATGGCGTGCAGCAGGTCGCGATGGTTGCCGCGGGGGAAATCGGTGCGGCCGATGCCGCCCGCGAACAGCACATCGCCGACTTGTGCGAGGCGTGCCTCCTCATCGAAGAAGACGATGTGCCCGGGCGTGTGGCCGGGGCAATGCAGCACGTCGATCCGCCGCTCACCGAGCGCCAGGGTCTCGCCGGCGCGGAGGAATCGCTCCGGGCGGAACGGCTCCTGCGGCGGAAAGCCGAACATCTGTGCCTGCTGCGGCAGCGCGTCGAGCCAGAAGGCATCGTCCGCGTGCGGCCCCAGAATGGGCACGCCCAAGCGCGCCGCGAGTGCGGGCGCCGCGCCGACGTGGTCCATGTGGCCATGGGTCAGCAGGATCATCGCGGGCTCCGCCTGCATGGTGGCCAGCGCGGCGAGGATGCGCTCGGGCTCGCCGCCCGGGTCCACGATGGCCGTGGCATTCGTCACCTGGCAGCGCAGCAGCGTGCAGTTCTGCTGGAAGGGGGTCACCGGGATGATGCGGTAGTCCATGAGGCGCGCGTCTCGGGTTGGCAGGAAGGCCCGGGCTCAGGGCTTCGGCTTCTGGAGCGTCAGCACCGGTCGGGTGCCGGACAGGCGGTCGTACCAGGCTAGGCCGTCGCGGTCGAGCAGCACCCAGAGCAGGCCGGCGCCGGCCGGGGCTAGGGTGAGTACCGCGAGCAGGAGCCGGCGCAGGGCGTCCGCGGCGCGGAGGTTCTCGCCGTCGGCCCGCAGCAGTCGCGTGCGCCAGGCGCGCATGCCGAGCGTCTGCCGCCCCCCTGTCCAAAAGTAGACGTAGTAGCCGGCGATGACCGCGAGCAGGTAGGCCTGGAACAACAAGCGCGCCGGCCCCGTGATGGACTCGCTGCCGGCGGCGGCGGAGTAAAGCGTGTAGAACAGCGCCGCGGCGACGACGAGCACGCTGAAGACGAGCAGCAGGTCGTAGGCCATGGTCGCGAGCCGCCGAAGCAGGCCCGGCGCACGGGCGCGGGACAGGTCTTGCGCGACGGTCTCGGTTGTGCTCTGTAGCATCGGCTCAGTCTGCGCGCTCAGGGGCTCGTTGTCACTCATCTGGTCTATTCGGCGCTGTGCTTCACTGCGGTTGGGTTGGTGGGCGCGCGGCGGCGCCTTGGCGTGGAGCGCCTGCGCGGCCGCGGCGTCAGGGGGCCGTGCTTCGGCTAGACTAACGCGTTGATCCTGCAAACAGCCGTCCCGTGAACGTGCCTCGACTCTTCATCAAACCTGCGATCTATCGGCTGCTACGGCACCTGCCGATGCCCCTCATCGCGATCCTGATCGGGCTCCTGGCGGGGCTCGGCGTGTGGGGCGTGCTCGATCAGGTGCAGAGCCGGGCGGTGGAGCGCATCTTCAATCAGGAGCTCACGGCCAGGCTCGATCTGCGCTCGCGCGAGAGCCTGCTGCGTTTCGATCAGTACATGGCGAACTATGCCGCAACTGCACGGCTGCTCGCCAACCATCGTCGCCTGGCGCAGTACCTGGAGCCGCTGTTCTGGTTCCCCGAGGATTCCGTCCAACCCGTGGTGTATGAGCAGTTCCAGCCCTTCTGGCTGCCGGACTTCTTCGGCCGCAACGCGCTCCTCGCGCCGAGCCATGTGCTGCTGATGGACAACCGCGGGCAGGCGCGCGAGATCTACCAAGCCGGCGACGAGCCGCTGCCAGCGGAGATGCTCGCCGAGAGCCCCGGCTGGGCCGGCACCGGCGACGACGTGCGCGCGGTGCTGGCCCGCGCCGGGGACCAGCCCTATCTGGTGGTTAGCGACCGCGTCGAGGACGCCGGCGGCTACGGGATGGGGCATCTGGTGGTGGTGGTGCCCATCGACGCGGACTTCCTGGCCGCCTCCGAGGGCAGCGTGTCGGCGGACAGCTCCGCCGTCGCGCTGGTGGATGCGGACGAGCAGCGCATCCTCGCCACCAACGAGCCGCAGGAGCTCTTTCCGGGCACGCAGATGGAACAGTGGGCGGATGAGTTCGTGATCACCTCGCAGTCGCTGCCGGAGTACGAAGGCTCCAACTGGAACATGCTGTTTGCGACCTTCATCCCGCACTCCAGCGTCGACGCCATGAGCGAGCGGGTGGTGGACTTCGAGCGCAACCAGCGGCTGATTGCGGCGCTCGTGTTCATCGGCGTGTTCACCCTCGTCATCTATCTGGTATCAGCGCGGCTGAACCGGGTGCTGACGCGCATGACGCGCTTCTCGCAGCGGGCGCTCGACATCAAGCAGCCCAACTTCAAGCGCGGCGGCAACCAGTTGCTGCTGCTGGAGGAGTGGATCCAACACTTCACGAATCTGGTGCTGAAGGCGCGCGAGGAGATGAGCCGCAGGCACGCCCACGAGATGCGCGAGACCGAGGCGCTGAAGGCGGCGATCATGGAGGCGTCGCTCGATGCCATCGTGACGCTGAACCGCGCCGGGCTCATCATCGATTACAACCCGATGGCGGAGTCGATGCTGGGGCTGACGGCGGCGGATGCGGTGCATGGCGATTTCGCGCGGTGCTTTCTCGATCCGGCCGAGCAGGCGGCCTTCTTCGGCATCCTGTCGCAGTCGGGCCGCCGCCAGCAGGGCGCGCGGCGCCCGCACGCCCGCGGCGAGCTGCGGGCGCGGCGCGCGGACGGCGCGCGCTTCCCGGTGGAGATGTCCATCGTGCCCATCGACATCGACGACGAGCGCGTCTACACCCTGTACATCCACGATGCGACCCAGCGCAAGGCGGCGGAGCGCGAGATCAAGAGCCTCGCACGCTTTGCGAGCGAGAGCCCGAACCCGATCCTGCGCGTGAACGCCGAGGGGCTCATCGTCTATGCCAACGCGGCGAGCCGTCCGCTGACCAACGCCTGGGCGAGCGGGCCGGGCGAGCTGCTGCCGGCGGCCTGGATCGAGGAGGTGCAGGCGGCCCTTGACGAGGGCCACAACCGCGAGCACGAAGACGACCAGGGCGAGCAGATCTACTCGCTGCTGTTCGTGCCCATCACGGACCTGGGCTACGTCAACATCTACGCCCGCGACATCACCGCCGTGAGGCGTGCCGAGCAGGAGTCCCGCCAGCACCAGTCGGAGCTGGTGCACGTGTGCCGGCTCAGCACCATGGGCGAGGTGGCCACGGGCATGGCGCACGAGCTCAACCAACCGCTCGCGGCCATTGTCAATTACGCCAAGGGTGCGAGCCGCCGCCTGCAAAGCGGCATGCTCGATGCACCGCCGCTGGTGGAGGCGATGCGGCAGATCTCCGCCCAGGCACAGCGCGCGGGCGAGATCATTCGCAGGCTGCGGGCGCTGGTGGGCAAGCAGGCGCCGATCCGCAGTGTTGTGGACCTCAACTATCTGGTGCGGGAGGTGTGCGGCTTCCTGGAGTTTGAGACCGCGAAGCTTGAGCTTCGCATCGCGCTGGACCTCGCCGACGGCGAGATTCCGGTCAACGTGGACCTGGTGCAGATCGAGCAGGTGCTGTTGAATCTGCTGCGCAACTCGCTGGATGCGCTGGAGATGCGCCCCGCCGGCCAGCGCGAGCTCGCCATCCTGACCCGCGCCCGTGCCGGCCAGGCCATCGTCGGCGTCGTCGACAACGGCCCGGGCATCCCGCCGGAGCGCATGGTGCACCTGTTCGACCCGTTCTACACCACGAAGGAGACCGGCATGGGTATGGGGCTTGCTATCAGTCAAACCATCATCGACGACCACGGCGGCGAGATCCGCGCCGAATCCGAGCCGGGCGCGGGCACCATGTTCCAGGTGCGCCTGCCGCTCGCGGAGCAGGGCGCCGCCGACATCGCACATGAGCTGGAGCCGCCGCTGGCGGCGGGGGTGGGACGATGAGCCGAGAAGAGACCGTCTTCGTCGTCGACGACGACCAGGCCATGCGCAGCTCGCTGCAATGGCTGATCGAGTCCATGGGCATGCGCGTCGAGACCTACGCGTCCGCGCAGGACTTCCTGGACGCCTACTATCCGGGCCGCGCCGGCTGTCTCCTGCTTGATGTGCGCATGCCGGGCATGAGCGGGCTGGAGCTGCAGGCCTATCTCGCGCGCCGCGAGCAGCGCATCCCGGTGATCATGATCACCGGCCACGGCGATGTGTCCATGGCCGTGAAGGCCATGAAGAGCGGCGCCGTGGACTTCATCGAGAAGCCCTTCGACGACGAGGCGCTCATCATCAGCATCAAGAACGCGCTGCAGCACGACGAGAAGCAGCGCGCACTGCGGGCGCAGCGGGCGGACATCGCCGCGCGCATGGCGGAGCTGACGCCGCGCGAGCACGAGGTCATGCTCATGGTCACGGATGGCAGGTCGAACAAGGAGATTGCAACCGCGCTTGGCGTCAGCGCCAAGACCGTCGAGGTGCACCGAGCCCGGGTCATGGACAAGATGCGCGCGGACTCGCTGGCCGAGCTGGTGCGGATGGTGCTGATTGCGGGCGGGGCTGCTTGAGGAAGGGCCGAGGGCCGAGGGCCGAGGACCAAGGACCAGGATTCATCCACAACGCGCGGTTACCTTGGCCCTTGGCCCTTGACCGTTGCCTTCAAGCGATCGCTTCCGATGCAAGACAGCCTGCGCCCCACGTCCAGCCCCAGGCGCCGGGTTCTCGCCTGGGCCTTCTACGACTGGGCAAATTCGGCCTTTGCGACGGTCGTCATCGCGGGCTTCTTTCCGGTGTTCTTCGCGCAGTTCTGGGCGAAGGATCTGCCTGCCGGCGCGAGCACGCAGTGGCTCGGCTACACCTCCAGCGCCGCGAGCCTGATCCTGGTGCTGTCGGCGCCGCTGCTCGGTGCGCTGGCGGACCAGCTTGGGGCCAAGAAGCGCTTTCTGCTCGGCTTCACGCTGCTCGGGGTGCTCGCCACCGCGGCGCTCTACTGGCTCGGTGCCGGGCATTGGCAGGCGGCGCTTGCCTTGTACCTGGCCGGGTTGCTCGGATTCTTCGGCGGCAACGTGTTCAACGATGCACTGATCACCGACGTTGCCGCCCCGGCGGACTACGAGCGGGTGTCGTCCCTCGCCTACGCGCTCGGGTATCTCGGCGGCGGTCTGCTGTTCGCGCTGAACGTGCTGATGGTGCTCTCGCCCGCGAGCTTCGGCTTTGCCGACGAGGGCGAGGCGGTGCGGGCGGCCTTCCTGGGGGTCGCGCTGTGGTGGGCGCTGTTCTCGGTGCCGCTCGCACTCTACGTGCCGGAGAGCCGGGGGCGCGACAAGCGCACGCTTGCCGCCGCGGCGGGCGGCGCCTTCCGCGAGCTCGCCGCCACCTTTCGCGAGATCCGGCGCCTGCCGAACACCTTCCTGTTCCTGCTCGCGTACTGGTTCTACATCGACGGCGTAGACACCATCATCTTCATGGCCGTCAAGTACGGGCTGGACCTCGGCTTTGCGTCCTCCAGTCTGATGGTCGCGCTGCTGATCACGCAGTTCGTGGGCTTCCCGGCCGCACTGGTGTTCGGCCGGCTCGGCACCCGCTTCGGGCCGAAGCCCGCGATTCTGGCGGCCATCGGCGTCTACGTGCTGGTGGTGTTGGCGGCGACGCAGATGACCCGAGTCGAGCACTTCTATGCGCTTGCGGCCAGCATCGGGCTGGTGCAGGGCGGCATCCAGGCGCTCAGCCGCTCGCTCTTCGCGAGCCTGATCCCGGCCGGCGAAACCGGCGAGCTGTTCGGCTTCTACAACATGGTCGGCAAGTTCGCGGCGGTGCTGGGTCCCTTCCTGGTGGGCACGACCGCGGCGCTGGCGGGGGACATCCGCCTGTCGCTGTTGCCCGTGCTGCTGTTGTTCCTGCTCGGCGCCCTGCTGCTCCGGCGGGTGGATGTCGCAGCGGGGCGGCGCGACGCGGCGGCGCTGTCGCGGCTGGGCACGACCAGCGCGACCGACGGCTTGATGCGCTGAGGCAAGCGCGCGAGGAAGGGCCGAGGGCCGAGGCCCAGGGCTAAGGCGGCCCTGCTCGGTGCTCGGTCCTCGACGCTTAGTGGGTATCGCTTAGTGGGTATCGCTTAGTGAAGACTCAGAAATAAGGTGTACAACTTCTTCTAACTACGAAAAACACGAAACATACGAAAAGGTCGGCGGGTGGCCGAGCATTTTTCGCGCTTTTCGCGTGTTTCGTAGTTCCTTTTCAGTCGTCGATGCCCTCGGCTTTGGCGACACAGGTGTTTGAGTTGTTTTTGAACCGTCACTTAGTGCGTATAGCTTAGTGCGTATCGCTTTTGGCGGCTGACCGGGTGGCGTGGCCGCGTAGCCCTATCTGATCCCTGATGTGAGTGGGTGGAAATACCAACTAATCGCAGGGTGTGCCATGGGTTCTGACGACAATTGTCATGGCTCGGTAATTAGGAATATAAGAAAATACTTCCACTGGTGGGTGCAGCGCGTGTCGAGTGCGCGTCTCCCTGCCGACGATGCGGACACTGCTCAAGCTGTATCCGAAGTGTGGTCGCAAATCATTCAATGCGCTGCCGCAACGGCACGCCACGTTCAGGAGTCCAGCCATGAAAGCATTGAACATCGTGAAGCAACTCTACGCCGGCGAGCTCATCTCCATCGCCGTGCTTATCGCCGCCGCCGCCGCCGTCATCTACGGCGTCCTGAGCTGATAGCAGCCTGATCGACCCGCGCCCGCGCCGGAGCCCTCTCCGGCGCGGGCGGTCGCGCTGAAGCCATGCCCAGCGATGCCGACGCGCATCGAAGGGCATGGGTTTCTCAGCGCCTGCGCGTAATACCCTCAGCCTCCAGCCCTCCAACCCGCGTTGTCATTGTGCGACGTGGCGCTTCTGCGTGCCGGAAATTTGACCGGCATGCCACCCCGAACGAAAGTCGCTGCGCTCCCCGGCGTCGGCGTCGGCGTCGGCGTCGTGCAGCAGTGCGCGCGTCCCGAGACCGTGTCAGGTCGTTGTCGACCGTGCAATATTCGACAACGACAACGACAACGTAGAAACCCGGCCATCCTGGCCTGACGGTATGCGGGTTGGAGGCCCCCACGACATCCGCGCCGCTTCCCCCCGACGAAGCCTCTCTGCGTCTCCCCTCTTGATCACGTTAGGCACGGCTGAGTCCGATAGCCTTCCGACCCCGACCCCGACCCCGACCCCGACCGCGATCCCGATCCCGATCCCGATATCCCGACCTCGACCCGATCCCGACCCGCGGCGCTGCCTGTCGACCGCTTCGCTTCGCCTCCTGGGCCTTGATCATCACTCCGACCAGCGCGCGGGGGCTGCTACGGAGCGCGGCGGCTGTAGGGCCGCGGGCCGAGGAAGGCTCCCTCGGCCCGCGGCCCTCGGCCCTCGGCCCTTCCCCCAGGTGTGGTCGTACACTTGACTCATCTGCAAACTCTCAAACTGAGGTATGCCCGACAAGCGGGCTCGAGACCGCGCCGGCGCCGACTGGGAGCGCCGGCTTTCAGCCGGCTTCGCGTGCCGGGGGCTCGATGCCCCCGGCGCGCGATCTGCGGCGCGGGAGCCGGGCGGTTGCCCATGCCGCGCGGCCGGCCGGACGAGCGCGCATGTGCTCTCTGATCGGCCAGGACGCCGCCGACGCGGCATGGAGCCGCGCCGGCGGCGAGCCGGCTGGAAAGCCGGCGATCCCGGTCCGCCGCGCCGGCGGCGAGCCGGCTGGAAAGCCGGCGATCCCGGTCCGCCGCGCTGGCGGCGAGCCGGCTGGAAAGCCGGCGATCCCAGCGCAGTAGTGTCCGCTGTGCGAACCGCTTGCGTGCGGCAGGCGATGTGGCCGGCACGATGATCGAGGCCGCCTCCTGTTTGTGCCCTGACTGCCGAGCTTGGCGGCTACGGCTGCCCGTCGCGCTTGGCATCGGCGCCAGGCGGGGGGGCAGGTCGGCCTCCTTACTCATCTCTCAAGTAATTGAGTAAATGCTTAACTAGGCAATTAGATGAATAATTAAATGGTCGTTCCGTAGACTAATGAAAAACCATGATTGATAATTGTCAATCCTCCTGCATTTGTGCTATCGATCTTGTTGCAAACCCCTGTGTCATGTGCGAAAAGCGGCATGTCGCGCAAGCCCATTTCATTGTCTCGCTTGATCTGTGTCAAGCAGTGCCGTCAGTGTGGCTATTCAATCGCGTGTTTGCAGTTACAGTTATTCGCACGGCACCCTGTACTTGAAATGGCAGACGGTTGTGCTCTGTTTCGCAAGCAGAAATTGCATTGGGTGCCGGCTGCATACGGGCATTGGCGGGTAGCGTCTCCGCCGGATTAGACCCTAACAGCATATTACCAACATGTGGAGGATTCTCGATGGCCTATGAAGCAACCTTGGGCGATCTGTTGCGCAGCCAAGGTGTGAGCCGGCGGGCGTTCATGAAGTTCTGTGCGACCACCGCATCCATTATGGCGCTGCCGGCCGGCGCTGCCTCGGCCATGGCGGAGGCCCTGTCTGCAGCGCGCCGGCCGTCCGTGATCTGGCTGTCGTTCCAGGAGTGCACGGGCTGCACCGAGGCCTTGACCCGATCCCATGCGCCGACCATCGAGAACCTGCTGTTCAATTTCATCTCGCTGGACTATCACCACACCCTGCAGGCGGCCGCGGGCGACGCCGCGGAGCATGCGCTCAAGGAGGCCATGCAGGCGAACAAGGGCGAGTATCTCGTGCTGGTAGACGGCTCGATCCCGCTGCTGGAGTACTGTTCCACCGTCGCCGGCCACAGCAACAAGCAGATCCTGGAAGATGTCTGCGCCGATGCGGCCGCTGTCATCAACATCGGCACCTGCTCCGCCTACGGCGGCATCCCCATGGCCAAGCCGAACCCGACCAGGGCGGTGGCGACGGGCGACATCATCAAAGACAAGCCCATCATCAACGTGCCGGGCTGCCCGCCCATGCCGCTCGCCATCACCGGCGTCATCGCCCAGTACCTGACCATGGGCAAGCTGCCGGAGGTCGACCACCTCGGGCGCCCGGTGGCCTTCTTCGGCGAGAACATCCACGACCGTTGCTATCGCCGCCCGTTCTACGACCGCGGCCAGTTCGCCGAGACGTTCGACGACGAGGGCGCGCGCAAGGGCTGGTGCCTCTACAAGCTCGGCTGCAAGGCGCCGGTGGCCTACAACGCCTGCGCGCACGTCAAGTGGAACAACGGCGTCAGCTTCCCGATCCAGTCCGGTCACGGCTGCATCGGCTGCTCGGAGCCCGGCTTCTGGGACATGGGCGGCATCTACGAGTCCGTTGCCAAGGGCAACTTCGGCGATGGCGCCAAGCTCGGTGCCGCCGCGGTAGCGGGCGCGGCGCTCGGTGCCGGCGCGGCGGTGCTGGCGCGGCGCAGAAAGTCAGAGGTGCATCACGAGGAGGGCGCGGAGAGCTGAGCAACGAGACTCAGCGGCAGCCCCGGGGCCGCGGCCGGACGCGACCCGGTCACGGCCCCGGTGGCTCCCCGCAGAAGACAGAACGACAGAGAACAACAAGACAGAACACGACAGGGCGTCAGAGCCCAACCGATTGCCCCGAAGCAGGTTTGATGCGGCCCGAAAGCGCTGCCAGAAGACCGCCCGGAACCATCCACCGGAGGAGACCGAAACCGATGACACTTCTAGACTTCGCCCGCGGACCGGCGATCCACGCATCGCTGATCATCCTGGCTGCCGGGATCGTGCTGCGCCTGGTCGGGGTGCTGGCGCTCACCCGCGGCGCGGACCTGTCGCGCCCCCGCGATGCCTTCGGCAACTTCAAGGGTTACCGCACGGTGTTCAGCCGGGCCTGGCCATCGAGCGAGTTCAACGCCGCCACCGTCTACCAGACCGTGATGGCCTACGTGTTCCACATCGCGACGCTCCTGGTGGTGATCGGCATCGTGCCGCACATCGAGTTCATCACCAGCCTCACCGGGGCGTCCTGGCCCGGCTTACCGAATTTTATCGGCGTCGCGCTCGGCACCATCGCATTGGTTTCACTGCTCGCGCTGATCGTGCGGCGCTTGTCGAAGCCGGCCATCTACAACTCGACGGTCGGCGATTACATCACCTGGATCATTGTCGCGCTGCCGTTGCTGACAGGGCTGATGGCGTTTGCGCATGTCGGGTTCCGCTACGAGACCATGCTGGCGCTGCACATCCTGAGCGCCGCGTTGCTGTTCGCGTACATGCCCTTCAGCAAGCTCATGCACGCCTTCTGGTTCATCTTCTCCCGCGCCCAGAGCGGGCTTGCCTACGCCCATAAGGGGGTCCGGATATGAGCGCCACCGCCTCGACACAGATCTTTCCGAGCTTCGAGCAGGTCTACCAGGGCCTGGCGTCACAGATCGGCATGCTGCGCGAGATGGCGCCGCAGCCGACCAAGTCCGATGAGAAGCGCCTGCAAGGCGCCATCGACACGCTGATCGCCGATACCAACGCCGACGAGGCCGTCTGGCTGGAGAGCTGCATCCACTGCGGGCAGTGCACCAACGCCTGCCACTACTTCCAGTCCATGCAGGATGCCAAGTACGCGCCCATGCGCAAGATGGATCTGTACCGGCGCGTCTATCACCGCGAGCTGAGCCCCATGCGCTGGTGGCATCGGCTGGTGACCAAGCCGGTGAAGTTGTCGGACTTCGAAGAGGCCAAAGAGCTGATCTACGACTCCTGCACCGAGTGCGGGCGCTGCACCATGGTCTGTCCCATGGGTATCGACACCGCCTCGCTGGTGCACCACATGCGCAGCGCCATGGTGGCCGCCGAGCTGGTGCCGCCGGAGCTGGCGGCGCTGCGCATGGAGCAGAAGCATCAGGGCACGGTATTCGGCTCCTCACCCGAGAAGCTCAAGGAGATGATCGACACCATCCAGGCGCAGGCAGGGGTCCATATCCCGCTGGACAAGGAAACCGCCGATGTGATGGTACTCAGCTCCGCGGTCGATCTGGTGGCCAACGGCAACGGCCTCTTGGCGACGGCCAAGATCATGAACCACCTCGGCGTCGACTGGACCATCTGCTCCGACGGCTTCGAGAGCGCCAATTTCGGGCTGCTCTCCGGCGATATGGCCCTGTGGAAGAAGCAGGCGGATCCCATCGTTGCCGCCGCCCAGCGCGTCAAGGCCAAGACCGTCGTCATCGCCGAGTGCGGCCACGCCTACCCGGCGCTGCGCTGGAACCCGATGCTGCGCAGCGGCGAGCTGCCGTTCCAGATGATGTACATGTCGGAATTCCTGGGCAAACAGGCCAAAGACGGCAAGCTGCGCCTGCGGCCCTTGGATGAGAAGGTCACCTTCCACGACCCCTGCAAGACCGGGCGGCGCGGCGGCGCCTTCGATGAGCCGCGGGCGGTGCTCGAGGCCATGGGTGCGGACTTGGTCGAGATGGCCAACAACAAGGAATACAACTGGTGCTGCGGTGGCGGCGCGGGCATCTTCCTGCTCCAGGACGCCACCAAGCTGCGCGACGAGTCCTTTAAGATCAAGATCCGCGAGGTCAATGAGACCGGCGCCACGGCGGTCGTTGTGAGCTGCGCGAGCTGCCGGCTCAACTTCGAATCCGGTCGCCAGAAGAACCACTGGGACAAGCGCGTGGAAAGCCTGGTGGAGCTGACCGCCGCGCACCTGATTGACAATGAAGCGATTGATGATGAAGCGCCCGCCAGAGGAGCTGTCCAATGACTGCACGTGTCATCGTCGACCCCGTCACCCGCATCGAGGGTCATCTGCGCATCGAGGCGAAGATGAACGGGGGCGTCATCGAACAGGCCTATTCCTCCGGCACCAGTGTGCGCGGCCTGGAGACCATCGTGCTCGGGCGCGACCCCCGGGACGTGTGGGCCTTGGTGCAGCGCATCTGCGGGGTCTGCACCCTCGTGCACGGCATCGCGGGTGTTCGCGCGGTGGAAGATGCCCTGAACTGGGAGATCCCGCCGAACGCCGAGCTGATCCGCAACCTGATGATCGGCACCCAATACGTCCACGACCACGTCATGCACTTCTATCATTTGCATGCGCTGGATTGGGTGGACGTGGTCTCAGCCCTGCAGGCGGACCCGAAGGCGACCTCCGAGCTGGCCCAGTCCATCAGCGCCCATGCCAAGTCCTCCCCGGGCTACTTCGCCGACGTGCAAAAGAAGCTCAAGGGCTTCGTCGAGTCCGGGCAGCTCGGCATCTTCGCCAACGCCTACTGGGGCCACCCCGGCTATCAACTGCCGCCCGAGGCCAACCTGATGGCCACCGCGCATTACCTGGAGGCGCTCGCTTGGCAGCGCGACGTAGCCGAGCTGCATGCCATCTTCGGCGGCAAAAACCCGCACCCGAACCTCTGCGTCGGCGGCATGCCCTGCGCCATCAGCCTGGACTCCGGCAAGCAGGCCGGCACCGCGCTGGACGTGGTCGGCCTGGAGCGGGTGCGCAACGTGCTGGCGCAGATGCACGAGTTCGTGCACCAGGTCTACGTGCCCGACACCATGGCCATTGCGAGCTACTACAAGGACTGGTTCCGCCAGGGCGAGGGCCTCGGCAACTTCATGACCTATGGGGATTTCCCGGCCAAGGGCTATGGCGATCGGGAGTCCTACATGATCCCCGGCGGCGTCATCCTGAACCGCGACCTCTCCCATATCGAGCCCGTGGACCTGGATGCCGAGGAGGAGATCCAGGAGTTCGTGGCCCGCGCCTGGTACGCCTACCGCGCCGGCAAGGATGTGGGCCTGCACCCCTATCAGGGCGAGACGAAGTTCGCCTACACGGGTCCGCAGCCGCCGTACAAGGAGCTCGACGTCGACAACCAGTACTCCTGGCTCAAGACGCCGCGCTGGAACGGCAAGCCCATGGAGGTCGGTCCGCTCGCGCGGGTGCTGATGCTCTACGCCACCGGCGATGCCCGCACCACCGAGCTGGTGGACTGGACGCTCAAGCAACTGGACCTGCCCCTGGAGGCGCTGTACTCCACCATGGGCCGCACCGCGGCGCGCACGCTGGAGACGGCGCTCATCGTCGACCAACTCCAAGGCTGGTACGACAACCTGGTCGCCAACATCAAGGCCGGTGATGTCAAGACCTTCAATGAAGCGCTCTGGGACCCGACCACCTGGCCGAAGGAGGCGCGGGGTGTCGGCCGCCTGGAGGCGCCGCGCGGCGCACTAGGGCATTGGATCGTCATCGAGGACGGGCGCGTGGCCAACTATCAGGCGGTGGTGCCCACCACCTGGAATGCCGGCCCGCGCGACGCGCAGGACCAGCAGGGAGCCTACGAAGCAGCACTCGCGGGGCATGCCCTCGCCGTCCCGGAGCAACCGCTGGAGATTCTTCGTACCGTGCATAGCTTCGATCCGTGCATCGCCTGTGCGGTGCATCTGACCGACCCCAACGGCGAGGAGGTGCTTGAGCTGAAGGTCCAGTAACGGGCGCCCCGCAATGCGCCCCAACGATGCGCCAAGACTGTCGAGGCCGTCGGTCGTGCATCCACAAGCAGTAAAACAGCACGCACCGGCGGCCGGTAACGACCGCCCAAAGGAGGAGTCAACGCCATGACATCACTTCACTTATTGGCCGAGCTGCACGTGCGCGAGTTCGCGTCGCGCCTAAAGCATCAAGACGAGATCAACGCAAGAGACCGTGCCCGCAGCCGCGACGGCGACATCAAGCGCGTGCGCAAGCCCATCGCAAACTGGCGGCAATATGCGATCAACTGCGCCGGGCCGCTCTGTCTGCTCGACGCGGTCGGTCAGGCCGAGGAGAGCTGGGTGGAGCTGTTCGAGACCGCCCCGCGCTGCCAACTGCCCGACACAAAGCCGATGCCGACGGCCAAGCCGAGGCTCCATCGCTCGTTCGATGGGGAACTGCATGTCGATCAGAGCCTGACCATGGCCTGACGACCCTTGCCGCAGCCTGCGCCGCGCCTGCGACGTATCGGCACGGGCCCCGAGGTCGCCGTGCGCCGACACCTGCTGCATGCAGCCGGCGTCGACACGGCGGCCACACCATCAAGCCGGAGGAACTGCGACCATGTATGGCGTTTCGACGAAAGTCAGTACGGGCTTCGACGAGACCATCGAGCGCGTGACCGAAGCCCTGAAGACCCAGGGTTTCGGCGTGTTGAGCGACATCGATGTATCCGCGACGCTGAAGAACAAGCTCGGCGTCGATCTGCGACCCTATCGCATCCTCGGGGCCTGCAACCCCGATTTCGCCCACAAGGCCATCAGCGCCGAGCCCGACATCGGCGTGCTGCTGCCCTGCAACTTCGTCGTGCGCGAGGACGACGCCGGCGATGTGCATGTGCTGTTCATGAACCCGCTGGCGGTCTTGGATCTGGTGGAAAACCCTCAGGTGCCGGGACTGGCGGAGTACGTCCGTGAAAAGCTCGACCTGGTCATGGAGGCGGTGAAGTCCTAACCCGGCAGCGGCAGAATTCGAAACAACGCGGTTGCGGGCTTTGCCGCTGCCGGCGAGAGGCCCCGGCCGCTGAAGACGCGCGCGACCGCCCCCACCTGATCTCCGGTCGGCGCCTCCGCGCGCGGCATGTCCAGCACAGCGACCGGGAGATCCCTGCCATGCCCACAACCCCCAAGAACGTCCTCGGCGAGCCCCTTGAGCTCTGCTCCGAGCGCCCGCGCACCGGCTTCACCCGCAGCGGCAACTGCGAGACCGGGCCGCAGGACTTGGGCTCCCACACCGTCTGCGCGCGGGTGACGCAGGAGTTCCTGGACTATTCGCGCGAGCAGGGCAACGACCTCACGACGCCGGTGCCGGACTTCGACTTTCCGGGGCTGAAGCCAGGCGACCGTTGGTGCCTGTGCGCCGCGCGCTGGCAGGAGGCCTTGGAAGCGGGGCGCGCACCGCGGGTCGTGCTGCGCGCCACCCACGAGCGGGCGCTGGAGACCTGCGCGATGGCCGACCTGAAACGGCATGCGGTGGACCTGTCCTGAGCAAGGCACTCGGCCCGGCTGCCACTTCATCCGCAGCGCCCTGAATATGCGGCGGCGCCCTTGGCATCAGGGCTGCTAGGCTATTGGGTATGAGGCTCTTCGGACATCCAGCATGACGCTGCCGCTGCCGCCGGTAACGCACTGCGCGGACGGGGAGATCCGCCGCGTCGGCGTCGAGATCGAATTCACCGGCCTGACCCTCGACAACACCGCGGCGCTGCTCGCCATGGCGCTTGCGGGAGACATCTCCGCGCCCGGCCGCTACGAGCGCGTGGTCAGCACCCGCGAGGGCGACTGGCAGGTGGAGCGCGACTTCGCGCTGCTGAAGGCGCTCGGCCGCCGCCCGCGCGACGGCACCGAGCTTGCCGATGCCGCCGGAGATATCGCCGAGGACGTGCTGCGGCCCGTGGCGCGGCGCCTGGCCCCGTTGGAGGTGGTGAGCCCGCCGCTGCCGCTGGACCGGCTCGACGGCGTCAACGCCGTCATCGCACTGCTGCGCGAGGCCGGCGCCCGCGGCACCGGCGACGAGCTGGCTTACGCCTTCGGCCTCCAGCTCAACCCGGAGCTGCCGGCGACGGACGCGGCCACGGTGCGCCGCTATCTGAAGGCCTTTTTGTGCATCGAGGACTGGCTGCGCGAGCGCGCGCGGGTGGACTTCACGCGGCGGCTCACCTTCTTCGCCGATCCCTTCCCGAAGTCCTACACGCGCCACGTCGTGGACCCGGACTATGCGCCGGACCTGGACCAGCTCATCGACGACTACCTCGCGGCCAACCCCACCCGCAATCGCGCGCTGGACCTCCTGCCGCTCTTTCTGCACCTGGACCCCGAGCGCGTCCGCGCCGTGGTGGCGGACAACCGGGTCAAGCCGCGCCCGACCCTGCACTACCGGCTGCCGAACAGCGAGATCGACCAGCCGGGCTGGGACTTGGGGCAGGCCTGGGCCGACTGGCTCGTCGTCGAGCGCCTGGCGGCGGCGCCCGAGCTGCTCGACGAGCTCGGCCGGTTGTACGCCAGCTTCCTGGCCGAGCCGCTGGAGCGCCTCGTCGGCGACTGGTCGAAAACCACCGCAGCATGGCTCCAAGCGCACCCGCTCCGCTGATCGCCGTCACCGGCGGCAACCGTAGCGGCCATGCGCCGCGGCGGCTGGTCGCACTCGCGCTCTGGTTCTACGGTGCCCGGGTGGTCAGCATCACGCCCAAGCGCCCGCGGCTCGACATGGAGCCCGATGCCGTCGTCATCACCGGCGGACACGACGTGGACCCGGTGCTCTACGCCGCCGCCCCGGAGGTGCACCCGCGCTACGACCGCGAGCGCGACCGGCTGGAGAGCACCGTCATCGACCGCGCCCTGGCGCTCGGCCTGCCCATGCTCGGCATCTGCCGCGGCGCGCAGCTCTTAAACGTCAGCCTGGGCGGCTCGCTGTATCAAGAGCTGCGTTCCCGGCGCGTGCGCACCTCCAACCGCTGGACCATCCTGCCCATGAAGACCCTGCACATCGCCGCCGGCAGCCGGCTCCAGGGCCTGCTCGGCACCCGCGAGACGCGCATCAACAGCCTGCACAACCAGGGCATCGCCCGCATCGGCCGGGGCCTTGTCGTGACCGGGCGGGACCTGGACGACATCGTCCAGGCCGTCGAGGCACCGGCGCACCCGCTGCTGCTCGGCGTGCAATGGCATCCGGAGTTTCTGCTCTACAAGCGCTCGCAGCGGCGGCTGTTCCGCGCGCTCGTGGACGCGGCGCGCAAGCGGCGCGCGGTGCTGGCCCCATGAGCAGGGCAGGGCGCGGCACCCCCTCCTGAGCGCGGGCTGCGCAGGCGATGGAAGGCTATCTCGGGCTCTTCACCGCCGCCTTCGCCGCGGCGACGCTGTTGCCGTTCTACTCCGAGCTGGCGCTCGTCGGCCTCCTCGCCGCCGGCTACGACCCGTGGCTATTGTGGCTCTGGGCCACCGCCGGCAACACCCTCGGCGCCGCCGTCAATTATGTGATGGGCCGCTGGCTCCTGCATTGGCAGCAGCGGCCCTGGTTCCCGTTCAAAGAGAAGCATCTGGGTCCAGCGCAGCGCTGGTACGCCCGCTGGGGCATCTGGTCCCTGCTCATGGCCTGGCTCCCCGTCGGCGGCGACGCGCTCACCTTCATCGCCGGGCTCATGCGCGCACCCTTCTGGCTCTTCTTCGGGCTCACCGCCGCCGGTAAGGGCGGGCGCTATGCCGTCGTGCTTGGGCTGTATGCGGTCGGGGCGGGGGAGTGGGCGGGCGGGGGTTCCTGAGTCGGCAAACAAGCATCTTATCTTGCGACGGATGTGCAGGGGGCGAGCGGGCTTGAAGTCCGTGTTGTGACGAATCTGCTCCCGCGGATCGGTCGATGTCCGCAGGCGCCAGTTGTCTCCGCCGCCCTGGCCGCATCGCCCTCCGCCCCACCTCCGGGTGAGCTGGCAAGCGCTAATCGCCCCCAAGCGGCATCGATCAGGCGCCCGACGGTTGTCGCGAGCAGCGACTAGGATTAATCTCTGCCCTTAGCGGTCGATCGGGGAGGGTCCGATGTTGGTCGGCGGCGTACACAATATTCTTGCTGGGAAAGGGCAATTGAGTAAACTGTCCCCGGAATCCGCAATGGCTCGACCGCGTGCGGGCGGACTTCAGCCCACCGGAGCTCATTGGGTTACCGATCGCACGCTTTTGGTCCGATATTTGCCGGCATGTTCACATTGAGTTTGGAGGAGATTCGCCACGTCGGGCGCTGGATCGTTGGCGGTTGCACCATAATCCAGCTTGGCCACCTTGCCAGTGAGAGTCTTTGCGCGCCGCCGCCAAGGCATCAAGGGCGGAACATCCTATTCGGCACGCTGCCCATGACTGCGCTGCTCGGCCATTACGCCTTGTCAACGCTCGGGATTTCCCTAATATTTCGCGCGCAAGAAGCGCCTAAATTTGAAGGGTCATTGCGCAGAGCCTAAACTTGGAACGTCATCCGAGAGCGATTCACGTCGCGGATCGCCACGCGCAGCCGCACCGCCCCCGGGAACCCAGTGAACCACCGCAGGAGCCAGCTCATGTCCAGACTCGCAGAGCGCATCCGCGAGCAGAGCACATCCTTGGACGACGCCGACGCTCAGCGCGTGCTGAACTTCATCGCCGCACTGAAGGCCTCGGCCGCGGTACCGCGCCCACCACCCGGCAACCCGAGCCATACCAGCCCAGCAGGCACTAACGCCCGTACCGGCGGCGATGATGTCCGCGTGGACCCGAGCATCCCGCCTGCAGGCAGCGCCGGAGCCGCGCTCGCATTGTTGGCAACGCCGCGATTCAGCAACGCACCCATCGGATCCGCCGACGAGGTTGAGGAGCGTATCGCGGACCTGAGGAATGATTGGGATCACGATTGATGCCAACCGCATACTTGGACACGTGCATCGTCATCTACCTGATCGAACGGGCAGACCCGTTCTTCTCCCAGGTTATCAGGTTCCTCTCCCGGCATGCCAATGTAGGACTTTGTGTATCCCCGCTAGTCCGCCTGGAAACCGTCGTCAAACCCATGCGCGACGGTAACCTTCGACGGGTGGCGGATTACGATATTTTCTTGTCCAGTCAGCGCTGGCTCACCTGCACCGAAGCCATTTTCGTACGCGCCGCCGAACTTCGCGCATCTCATGGGCTTAAGACACCCGATGCACTGCACCTGGCGACCGCATTACATCACGGCTGCGATGCCTTTTGGACCAATGACACCCGCTTGAACATGGCAGCCGGGGGATTGGCCAGAAACCTTCTGGCAATGTGATTTCCGCCCAAGCTTCTGCTCGCGGCGACGCGGCCCGCTCTCCGGCCCCGAAACACGCGAGGGCGAGATCCGGGGACCGAGATCCGGGGAGCCGAGATCCGGGGACAGTTTACTCAGTTCGTATTCCGCGCGCGGTGGAGCGATAAGTAAACTGTCACCGGATCTCCAATTGTGTAAACTGTCCCCGGAATCCGCAGCCGCCCGACGGTTGTCGCGAGCAGCGACTAGGGTTAGTCTTTGCCCTTAGCGGTCAATCAGGAAGCGTCTGATCTTGGTCGCCGGCGTACACAAGATTCCTGCCGGGAAAGGGCAATTGAGTAAACTGTCCCAGGAAATCCATAAAGTGGGTGGTCGGTGCAAGGGGAACCCAGTTTCAAATTGAATTGGTGCAATTGGTAAAGTGTCACCGTAATTCGCGGGCTTGAAGTCCGTGTTGCTAATCTGCTCCGCGGCGGTATCGATCCCGGCCGGACGGGATCCCCTCCTAACGCCGTCCGTGCCCCGCGCCTGCAACCCCGGTCGCGCGCTCCGCTACATAGGCAGACGCCCGGATGCGCACGGGATGCGGTCTCATCAGGGTTTCCCTCTTGCGGTCTTAGGTTTTTTGGCTAGACTACGCCCAAGACTATCGCTGAACAACAGGCCCAGCCTAACGCCCGAAGCACAGGCTGCGGCCCAAGTAACTGTTGGGCTACAAGCAGCCTCGATAAGAACCACGCGCTCATCGTCACTCTACCAGGCGCCTACGCGCACCGTAGTGGGTTACTTTGTGAAGAAGTCGGATCAGGAGAACATCTGGAAACAAGTACGCGCCCTGCCCATGTGGGTGATAATCGTTTTCGGCTTGTCTGGCGCATTAACAGCAGAAGCATTCTTTTTCGCTTTTTATTACCCTCTACGGATCGATAATGAATATATTGCTATTACTGCCGTGTTTGCGGCTGGCGGCTGGCTAGGTATAGCGCTTGCGGCGAAGCTATATGATGTGCTCGTCCCTAGTGTAATCACAGTATTTTTGCTCGGCGTTCTCTTTTTGGTGTCACTCGCTTGGAGCCCCATCGCTGACACTTTGATCATAGAACTGGGGCTGCGATACTTTCCAGAACCCTTCGATTTGATTGGCGTCATGTCCGCCCATATCGCGCCTTATATAATTGTGATCGGCGCCCTTGCTTTTCTTTACGCCGCTTATAGGTCACGACAGAACGCAAGGAAGACATCAGGCGAACTGGACTCGGCGATTGGCAAGCTCCGCGTAGAATCCGCCAAATGCTTACGAGACATTGAGGGCGACATTGGCAAAAAGCTTGAAGAGCACTCAAAGTTGACGCACGATAATCAAAGTCTGCAACTCGCTCTTGACGACGGAGAGAAAGATTTATTTGCAAAGCTGGCAGCATATCGCCGAGCAACCAGGAGGGACGCCAAATGGGGCTACCTGCTCTCTTTTATTCTTGGAGTCGCATCTTCGATAGCGGCTACTGTAATCTTAAACTATATTTCATAGAGCAAGAGTGGGATCACGAACGCGAGCACTCAAGTCTTGTTCGTTGCTCTTTCATTCGTGTAAATGATGATCGCCCAACAAGCGCCTCGGCCCGACCGCCCGTTGCCGCGCCGTCGCTTCGCGAACGGCGCGGCAACGGGCGGCGGGCCAGGCTTAACGTTAGGCTACAAAGTAGAGGCAATCGAATGAGCCAAGATGTCGATTTACTGGCTACGCGCATCGCCGCATTAGAAACTAGGCTCGATGACCTCTCTTCGTATTTGAGCCGGGCGCTTGAATATATCTCCACTGACGCGCAGAGTTCCCTGACCAAGTCGCGCATTGTGTTAGAGAAAATCTTATTGTCGATCTACAGCATAGAGATGCAGAAGGAACCATCGAGACCGATGATCGGAGACATGCTGTCCGAAAGAGCCTTCGCCTCTCATATCCCTAGACGAATTCTGTCACGAATGAATGCGATTAGGGACATGTCGAATCTCGGTCCGCATGGCGGAGATGTCGACGCATCAGATGCGGTGCGGGTGATGAGAGACCTAATTGACGTAATCGACTGGTACGTAGACGAGTATGGCGCTCGCGGAGGAGAGCTGAAAATCGAGTTCGGGGAGCTAATCGAGCAACAGCTGGAACTAATGCGAGGCTACCCGTTGTCTTATTCAGTCGGTCTTAACGACTCTGAACTGGAGGCGTTGATGGCGCGGGACCTCGGCATTCCGCTTAGCGGTCAACAGGAAGCGGCCTTTCGGCATTCCTTCCCACAGTTTCTTGATTGGCTCCAATCGCAAGAAGGCGGCTCTTAGACATGACTTCACGTTCCGATTAGCGACGATCCCAAAATTTGGCGGAAACAGGGGACAGACCACGTTTTTTCGTGCACGGTTTCGGCAGCCCCATTTTTTTGGCCCCCGGACTTGCCCTTGCGAGTCAGGAATGATGACATGGCCCGACGAGCGCGCAAGCCCGACGCCTTGGAGCAGCCTTCGCTATCGCTCAGGCTGCTCCAAGGCGCGGGCTGCGCTTAACGTTAGGCATACAGGTACTCCCACTATGCCATCAATATCTGCATTCTATGGACTGATCGTTTACATGTACTTCAAGGACAACAAGCAACACAAACTGCCGCACATTCATGTCAGATATTCCGGATACGAGGTTATAGTCTCCTTACCAGATGGCGACGTATTGGAGGGCGGCATCCCTTTCGCTAAGATGAAGTTGCTTCAAGCCTGGATCGAAATTCATAAAGAAGAACTGATGGCAGATTGGGAGTTGGCTGTCGCCGGTGAACAACCATATAAAATTGATCCGCTGAAATAGACGATGAACCCCCGAGTTAAGGCAGTTACCGCCACCAGCGACTATAAGTTGCACCTTGTATTCACAAATGGCGAGTCAGGAATCTATGACTGCTCTGGCTTGCTTGACTTTGGAGTATTCAAAGAACTTAAGGATATTCATTACTTTTCTCGGGCCAAGGCGGCGGACGGAACTGTGGTGTGGCCGCACGAGCAAGACATCTGTCCTGATACACTGTATCGAGACTGTGTGAAGAGATGATGCCTAACGAATAAGGTTAGATCGCGCGAGCGAAGCGAGCCGCGATCTGAACCGGTCGTTGGACGAGCCCGGGGTCGAGGAATCACGGGGAGGGCATAGAAAACATCTTCCATGAAGCCGGTGGTGCGCCGGCCGCGGGGACCCGCGGCCGGCGCACCACCGGCTT
>NZ_JABX01000013.1 GCF_001469165.1 Thiohalocapsa sp. ML1
GCTTGACGACGCCAAAGGCTTGCAGATGCGTCAAGTTTCGACGGGCGTCGGACCGGCCAGGCGCGTCGGGATCGAAATCGGGATCGGGATCGGTTGGCGCTCGGTTCGATTTCGATAGCGATTTCGATAGCGATGGGCAGGGCTCGTCGGTCTGAGGCGTTTGCCTCTCTAGTCCGAGAGGTAATATTCCACCGTCGACACCACCCGGACCTTCTTGATGTAAGGGGTGTTGCTGTCGCGGTCTTCGATGCTGAATAGTCCCTGGCTCGCGCGCCGGATCTTGCCGAGCTTGCTGTCGGAGTCCGCCGCGAACTTGGTCGCGACCTCGCGGGCGTTCTGCGTCGCGGCCTCGATCATCTCGGGCTTCAGGTCGTTCAGGCCCGTGAACAGGAACTGCGCCGTGGCGCCCATGCCGGAGCCGCCGAGGGTAATGCCCTGCTTGCCCAATTCCGCGAGCTGTGTCGAGGCCTCGCGTACGCGCTCCACGTCGTTGGTGTAGACGGTAATCGTGGACGTCGCCGTGTAGCGGAACGGCGAGTCGTTGCTGCTGTAGCCCTGCGCCTGGCGGTCCAGGATGGCGGGCGGCGAGGTGCTGATCGCCTCCGCCGCGAAGCCCTGCTTGGCCAGAAAGTCCATGATCCGAGCGTTGTTGCGCTCCACGGTGGCGTAGAGATTCGCGACGTCGTTGTCGACGTCCGTGAACGTGATGGGCCAGATGGCGATGTCCGCCGGCGCCTCGCGCTCCGCGAGGCCCTTGACGGTGACGCTGCGCTCCATGCCCTTGACCCTCAGCGCCCCCTGCGTCGCCCAGTAGCCCAAGCCGATGAGGCCGACGCAGAGGAAGGCGCCGAGCACGAAGGCGGCGATGATGCTGCGCGAATCGTTCATGTTCTGTGATTCTCCGAGTATTGTGGTTGCTCTCGTGTGGTTGCTCTCGTGTGGTTGCTCTCGTGTGGCTGCTCTCGTGTGGCTGCTCTCGTGTGGCTGCTCTTACCCCGCCCCGCGCAGCATCTCTGCCGCATGGGCGCGGGTCGTGGCGGTGATCTCGGTGCCGCCGAGCATACGCGCGATCTCGTCGATGCGCGCGGCGTCCGCCAGCGGTGCGATCTCGGTGTAGGTCTGGCCGTCGACGGCGCGCTTGTGCACCTTGAGCTGCCTATGCGCCTGCGCGGCCACCTGCGGCAGGTGGGTCACGCAGAGCGCCTGGCGGGCGTCGCCCAGGCGGCGCAGCAGGCGGCCGACGATCTCGGCGACGCCGCCGCCGATGCCCACGTCCACCTCGTCGAACACCAGGGTCGGGATGCTGCCCAGCTCCGCCGTGGCGACCTGGATCGCGAGGCTGATGCGCGACAGCTCGCCGCCGGAGGCGACCTTCGCGAGCGGCTGCAGCGGCTGGCCCGGGTTCGCGCTCACCTGGAAGGCGATGCTGTCCAGGCCGTGCGCGCCGACGCCGGCGTCGTCGCCCGTCTCGACGGCGACGGCGAACTGCCCGCCGCCCATGCCCAGCTCCTGCATGAAGCCCGTCACCGCCTCGCCCAGGCGCGCGGCGGCGGCGCGGCGGGCCGCGCTCAGCGCGGTGGCCGCCGCGAGCAGCGCCCGCTGCGCGGCGGCACGGTCCGCTTCCAGCGTGCCCAGGGCCTGGTCGTCCTGCGCCAAGGTGTCGAGCTCCGTTTGGCGCTCGGCGAGGGTGTCGGCGAGCTGCGCCGGCAGGATGCGGTATTTGCGCGCGAGGTCGTGGATGCGCGTGAGTCTCGCCTCGACCTCGGCGAGCCGGCCGGGGTCCATGTCCAGGTCGTCGAGGTACTGGCGCAGGTTGCTCGCGGCCTCGGCCACCTGCACCGCGGCGGCGTCGATGAGCTCGGCCGTGTCGGCGAGCTTGGGGTCGATGGCGGCGAGCCCGGCCAGCTCGGAGCCGGCGTGCCCGAGCTGGTCGCGCAGCGCGCCGTCGCCGTCGTAGAGCAGCTCCACCAGCGCCGCGGCGGTGCCCTGGAGCTCGCCTAGGTTCGCAAGCCGGCGCTGCTCGGCGTCGAGTGCGTCCAGCTCGCCGTCGGCAAGGTTGAGGTCGGTCAGCTCCTGCACCTGAAAGCGCAGGAGATCCATGCGCTCGGCGCGCTGGTCGCGAGCGGCGGTCAGCGTGCGCCAGCGGGTGTCCAGCTCGCGCCAGCGCCGGTGCAGGTCGGCCACCGCGGCGGCCTCGGCGAGCTGGCCGCCGTAGGCATCGAGCAGCGCGCGCTGCGCCGCCGGGCGCAGCAGCGACTGATGCGCGTGCTGACCGTGGATGTCCACGAGCAGGTCGCCGAGCGCCTTCAACTGCGCGCTGCTCGCGGCGCTGCCGTTGATGAAGGCGCGCGCGCGGCCCTCGCGCACCAGCACGCGCCGGATGATGCAGTCCTCGCCGTCGTCGAGGGCCTGCTCGGCGAGCCAGGCCCGCGCCGCCGGGCAGCGCGCGAGATCGAAGCCCGCCGTCACCTCCGCGCGCTCGCAGCCGCTGCGGATCATGCCGGCGTCAGCCTTTTCGCCGAGCGCGAGGCCCAGCGCATCGATGAGGATGGACTTGCCGGCGCCGGTCTCGCCGGTGAGCGCGGTCATGCCGGCGGTGAGGTCCAGCTCCAGCGCGCTCACGATGACCAAGTCCCGGATGGCGATGTGCGTCAGCATGCGGTTACCACTCGGCTGTGCGGTTCAGCAGGCGCCATCGCCGCGCCCCGGGCCGCCCCAGCCGAGCTTCGCGCGCAGGATGCTGTAATGGTCGTGGCCGTGCGGGTGCAGCAGCTTGAGCCGGTGCTGGCTGCGGCGAATGACGATCGCGCGCCCCTCGGCCAGCGGCAGGTTGATCTGCCCGTCGCAGGTGAGGCGCACCTGCTCGTGCTCGAAGTCGCGGATGCGCAGCTCAATGATGCTGTCGCCGCCCACCACCAGCGGGCGGTTGCTCAGCGTATGCGGGCAAATGGGCACGATGAGCAGCGCGTCCAGCGCCGGGTGCACCAGCGGCCCGCCGCCGGACAGCGCATAGGCCGTCGAGCCCGTCGGCGTGGAGACGATGACGCCGTCGGAGCGCTGGGCGTTGACGAACTGGCCGTCGATCCAGGTCTCCAGCTCGATCATCCGCACGCTGTTCCATTTGTGCACCACGATGTCGTTCACGGCGCGGCCGGCGACGCCGTCGGTGCTCACATCGAGCAACGCGCGATCGTCCACATGGTATTCGCCGGCGAGGATCGCATCCAGGTGCTGCTCCAACTGGTCCGGCGAGATGTCCACCAGGAAGCCGAGCCGGCCCAAGTTGATGCCGAGCAGCGGCACGCCGGCGTCGGCCAGCTCGCGCGCGGCGTGCAGCAGCGTGCCGTCGCCGCCCACCACGATGATCAGATCGCAGGTGCGACCCAGCTCGTCGATGGCCAGGGGCGCGGCGGCGGCCGGGTCGGTGCCGCCGTCAGTGTCCGCGTGCAGCAGCGCGCCGGCGGCGATGGGCTCCAGGTGCAGCGCGACATCGCGCGCGCGCAGATGCGCCGCGAGGCGAGCGATGGTCGCCCCGACCTGCGGGTCCGCGTGCTGCTTGCCGATGATGCCGGCGCGTTGAAAACGGTGCATGTCCCAGCGGGGCCTGTGCCGAAGCGGCGCCGCGACCGGGCACTGAAGCCCCGACGGCGCGTGCCGACGGTAGCACGCGCCCGCAACCGCGCCAACAACCGCGACCGCACCAATCCCGCACCCCGCACTGTGCACTGCGCACTTCGCACTTCGCACTTCCCCCGTACTTCGCACTTCCCCCGTACTTCGCACTTCCTACCCAACAGTTGACACCCGGGGTGCCGAGCCCTAGATTGGCGGCCCTTAGCACTCGGGCTATCAGAGTGCTAACACCGGGCCGGCGCCGGCGCCCCAGCCGCGCGCCCGAGCCTTCGCGAACAAGTCTTGCCAACCCGACGTACACGGACAATTACAGTCCCATGCCCAGCAGCCCTCCGCGCTCCGGCGATCCGCAGATCTCGCTGTCCAGCGGCGGGCAGATCAGCGAGCGCGCGCTGCATTTTCTGAAAGCGCTCATCGAGCGGCATATCCGCGACGGTCAGCCGGTGGGCTCGCGCACCCTCGCCCGCGATGCAGGTCTGGACCTGAGCCCGGCGACCGTCCGCAACGTGATGTCGGACCTGGAGGATCTTGGGCTGGTGTCCTCGCCGCACACCTCCGCCGGGCGGGTGCCGACCGTGTCCGGCTACCGGCTCTTCGTCGACACCCTGCTCACCGTCTCGCCGATGGATGATGCGTTGCTGACGGAGATGCGCTCCGGCTTCGCGCCCGGGGCGGAGTCCAAGGCGCTCATCGAGTCGGCATCAAGGCTCTTGTCCGGCGTCACGCACCTGGCCGGCGTTGTCATGGTGCCCCGGCACGAGCGCGAGATGTTCCACCAGATCGAATTCCTGAAGCTCTCCGGCACGCGGGTGTTGACCATCCTGGTCACGGCCGACGGCGAGGTCCACAACCGCATCATCCACACGGAGCACGAGTACTCGCCGTCGCAGCTCCAGCAGGCGTCGAACTACCTGACGGAGCTGTTCTCAGGCCTCGACATGCGCGAGGTCCGCAAGCGCCTGCTGGAGGACCTGAAGCAGACCCACCGGCGCATGGACGAGCTGATGATGCGCGCCATGGCGATGGCGCAGAGCCTGGTGGCGGCCGCCGAGCCCCGTGACGACGTCATGATCGCGGGCCAGACCAACCTGCTGGAGTTCGCCGAGCTCGCGAACATGGAGCGCTTGAAGCCGCTGTTTCAGGCCTTCACCGAAAAGCGCCAGATCCTGGATCTGCTCGACCGTTGCATTGAGGCGGACGGGGTGCAGATCTTCATCGGCCAGGAGTCCGGTTTCGAGCTGCTCGACGATTGCAGCCTGGTGACCACCACCTACCGCGTCGAGGATCGGATCCTGGGCGTACTCGGCGTCATCGGGCCGACGCGCATGGATTACCAGCGGGTCATCCCGATCGTCGATGTGACCGCCAAGTTATTGGCCGCGGCATTGCGTCAGCCCTGACCCGTTGCCGCACCATGCGTCATGACCGAAGGCCGAGTTCCGGGCGCTCGCCGCACACGCGAGTCAGGCAAGACGGCTGCTTGCCCTTGTCGGTCTGAGGCACGGCCCAATCAGCATTTGGAGAGTCGAGACATGAATTCGGAGCCAGATCGCCAACACCACAACGAGCCCGACGCCGCGGCCGCGCAGCCCGCCGAGCAAGCCGAGCGCGCCGAGCCGGAGCCTGGCATGGAGACGGGCGAAGCCGCCGCGGCGGCGGAGCCCGATCCGGACCCGGCGGCGCTGACGCTGCTGCTCGAGGACGCCCGCGCCCGCGCCGACCAGGCCCACGACCAGTTGCTGCGCACCCGGGCCGAGATGGAGAACATGAGCCGCCGGCAGGCGAAGGAGCTGGAAAATGCCCACAAATACGCGCTGGAGGGCTTCGTCAAAGAGCTTTTGCAGGTGCGCGACAGCCTGGAGCTCGGCCATGCCGCCGCCGCGGCGCCGGACGCCGATGTCGTCAAGCTGCGCGAGGGCACCGCGCTGACGCTCAAGCTCCTCGGCGACGTGATGACCAAGTTCGGCGTCGAGCGCATAGACCCGGAGGGCGAGCCGTTCAACCCCGACTACCACCAGGCCATGTCCATGCAGCCGCGGGCCGACCTGCCGCCGAACACGGTCACCACCGTGATCCAGAGCGGCTACGTGCTGAACGGCAGGCTGGTGCGCCCGGCCCTGGTGATGGTGTCGGCGCAGGCATGACCACGCCTCGGCAAGCGTCTCGCCCCGGTGCTGCGCCCGGCCCGACCGGGCGCGTGCGGGGCCGCTGCGATCCGGACCTGACAGGGCGGTCACGTCCGCGGCGCTAAGCTGCGCAGTAGTCTTGAGAATTCCAAGGTTTTGCCCAACCTCCCCGGCAGTTTCGGCCGCAGCGCCGATGGTCGCCGCGGGGCGGGGCCAAGAGCAGATTGACAACGATTTCAGACCGGAGAAACACCATGGGAAAGATCATCGGCATCGACCTCGGCACCACCAACTCCTGCGTCGCCGTCATGGAGGGCGACAAGCCGAAGGTGATCGAGAACGCCGAGGGTGATCGCACCACGCCCAGCATCGTCGCCTTCAGCGGCGACGGCGAGGTGCTGGTGGGCCAGTCCGCCAAGCGCCAGGCGGTCACCAACCCGAGCAACACGCTGTTCGCCATCAAGCGCCTGATCGGGCGTCGCTTCGAGGACCACGTGGTCTCCAAGGACAAGGAGATGGTCCCGTACAAGATCGTCAGGGCCGACAACGGCGACGCCTGGGTCGACGTCAACGGCAAGAAGATGGCCCCGCCGGAGGTGTCGGCGAAGGTGCTGCAGAAGATGCGCAAGACCGCCGAGGACTACCTGGGCGAGCCCGTCACCGAGGCCGTCATCACCGTGCCGGCCTACTTCAACGACTCCCAGCGCCAGGCGACCAAGGACGCCGGTCGCATCGCCGGCCTGGAGGTCAAGCGCATCATCAACGAGCCCACCGCGGCGGCGCTCGCCTACGGCATGGACAAGCGGCGCGGGGATCAGAAGATCGCCGTGTATGACCTCGGCGGCGGCACCTTCGACATCTCCATCATCGAGATCGCGGAGATCGAGGGCGAGCACCAGTTCGAGGTGCTGTCCACCAACGGCGACACCTTCCTCGGTGGCGAGGACTTCGACATGCGCATCATCGACCACCTGGTCGAGGTGTTCAAAAAGGAGCAGGGCTTCGATCTGCGCAACGACCCGCTCGCACTGCAGCGCCTGAAGGAGGCCGCCGAGAAGGCCAAGATCGAGCTGTCCGCCAGCCAGCAGACCGACATCAACCTGCCCTACATTACGGCCGACCAGAACGGGCCGAAGCACCTCAACGTCAAGCTGACCCGGGCCAAGCTGGAGTCGCTGGTGGAGGACCTGATCGACCGCACCATCGGCCCCTGCCGCACCGCGCTCAAGGACGCCGGCCTCGGCGCCGGCGAGATCAACGAGGTCATCCTCGTTGGCGGCCAGACGCGCATGCCCAAGGTACAGGAGAAGGTCGAGGAGTTCTTCGGCAAGGCGCCGCGCAAGGACGTGAACCCGGATGAGGCGGTCGCCGTCGGTGCCGCTATCCAGGGCGGCGTGCTCGGCGGTGGCGTCAAGGACGTGCTGCTGCTGGACGTGACCCCATTGTCGCTCGGTATCGAGACCCTGGGCGGCATCATGACCAAGCTCATCGACAAGAACACCACCATCCCGACCAGCGCCCAGCAGGTGTTCTCCACCGCCGACGACAACCAGACCGCGGTGACCGTGCACGTGCTGCAAGGCGAGCGTGAGCGCGCCGTGGATAACAAGTCCCTGGGGCGCTTCGATCTGGCGGACATCCCGCTGGCACCGCGCGGCGTGCCGCAGATCGAGGTCAAGTTCGACATCGACGCCAACGGCATCCTGAACGTGTCCGCCAAGGACAAGGCCACCGGCAAGGAGCAGTCCATCGTCATCAAGGCCAGCTCCGGCCTGTCGGACGATGAGATCGACCGCATGGTCAAGGACGCCGAGGCGCATGCCGAGGACGACCGCAAGTTCCACGAGCTGGTGGGCGCCCGCAACCAGGCGGACACCATGATCCACGCGACCCGCAAGTCGCTGGAGCAGCTCGGCGACGACAAGCTGGAGCCCGGCGAGCGCGACCGCATCGAGACCGCCATCAAGGAGTTGGAAGACGCCATGAAGACCGAGGACAAGGGCCGCATCGAGTCCCTGACCAAGTCCTTGGGTGACGCCTCCGCGAAGATGGCCGAGCGCCTCTACGCGCAGGCCGGTGCCGGTGCCGGCGCCGGGGCAGGTGCCGGCGGCGGCGCCGACAGTGGCGCAAGCAGCTCCGGCGGCACCGCGGACGATGTGGTGGATGCCGAGTTCGAAGAGGTCAAGGACGACAAGAAGTGACCGACGGCGCCGGCCGGGCGGCTGCAACCGCTGCCCGCCGAGCCCACACTCCCAGGCGCGCGCCGTCGTCCGGCGGCGCGACCTGACCGATTTTCTCCCGGCTTGCCCCATCAGCCGCCGGCTGCTGACCCGAAACGATGTCGCAACGTGATTACTACGAAGTCCTGGGCCTGAGCCGCAACGCCAGCGAGCAGGACATCAAGAAGGCCTTTCGCCGGTTGGCGATGAAGTTCCATCCCGACCGCAACCCGGACGATGTCGACGCACTGGCCAAGTTCAAGGAGGCCAAGGAAGCGCACGACGTGCTGAGTGACCCCCGCAAGCGCTCCGCCTACGACCAGTTCGGCCATGCCGGCGTCAGCGGGCAGGGCGGCTTCGGTGGCGCCGGCGACTTTGGCAACGGCGCCTTCTCAGACATCTTCGGCGACGTGTTCGGCGACATCTTCGGCGGCCGTGCCGGCGGCCGGCGCACGCACCGCGGCACGGACCTGCGCTACGAGCTGTCGCTGACGTTGGAGGAGGCCGTCGCCGGCAAAGAAGTCAGCATCAAGATCCCCACCACCGTCGAATGCCACCACTGCGGCGGCAGCGGTGCCAAGCCCGGCACCAAGCCCAAGGAGTGCCCCACCTGCCACGGCCACGGTCAGGTGCGCATGCAGCAAGGCTTTTTCTCGATCCAGCAGGCCTGCCCCGCGTGCCGCGGCAAGGGCACCGTCATCGAGGAGCCCTGCCGCCACTGCCGCGGCGTCGGCCGGCTGCGCGAAGAAAAGACCCTCGCCGTCAAGGTGCCGCCGGGTGTGGACACCGGCGATCGGATTCGCCTCGCCGGCGAAGGCGAGCACGGCGAGCACGGCGGCCCCGCCGGCGACCTCTATGTCCAGGTCGTGGTGCAGGACCACCCGATTTTCACGCGCGAGGAGAGCCACCTCTTCTGCGAGGTGCCCATCAGCTTCGGCACCGCGGCCCTAGGCGGCGAGCTCCAGGTCCCGACGCTCACCGGCAAGGTCGTGCTCAAGGTGCCGCCCGGCACCCAGACCGGCAAGATGTTCCGCATGCGCGGCAAGGGCGTGAAGCCGGTGCGCGGCGGTCCCGTCGGCGACCTCATTTGCCGCGTCGTCGTCGAGACCCCGGTCAACCTCACCGAGCGTCAGAAGGAGCTGCTGCGCGAGCTGGACGATTCCCTGACCTCCGGCGGCAAGCACCACAACCCCAACGCCACCGGCTGGCTCGACGGCGTGAAAAGCTTCTTCGAGAAGATGGGGCTCTGACACTGCGGGGGCCGCCGGCATCCTGCCTGCCCCTGGCCATGACGGCGCCCTTCCCTCAGCGCGGCAGCAGCCGGAGCCGGCGCTAAGCGTTGCGGCCTCGCCCCCACACGACCGCCAGCCCCGCGAGCACAATGCAGGCGCCGCCTGCGAGCTCCAGTGGGCCGAGCGCCTCGCCCGCCAGCAGCGCCGCCGAGACGGCGCCGACGATCAGCTCGAACAACAGCAGCACCGACGAGCGCTGCAACGGCAGCCGGGCGATGCCGTATTGGGTCGCGGAGATCATGCCGCTCATCCACACAAGGCCCACGAGCAGCGCCACGCCCAGCGCGGTCGGTGACGCGGACAGCGGCGAGCCCAGCGCCAGCGCGGCGGCAGCCGCCAACGGCGCCGCCAGCACCGCCGTCGCCAGGTTGCGCAGCGGCTCCGGCAGTCCGCGACCCGCGCGCAGTTGCACGTTGGTGAGCGCAAAGGCCAGCCCGGCGACCAAGCCCAGCAGGTCCGCCGGCAGCAGGGCGTCTAGCCCGCGCCCGTCGCCGGCACGCCAGGCATCTGCAAACAGCATCAGCACCGCGCCGCATAGCGCCAGCACCAGCGCCGGCACCGTCACGCGCAAGATGCGCTCCCCGAGCAGGACCCGCCCGAGCAGCACCGCCCACACCGGCGACAGGTAGAACAGGATCAGCACCCGCGCCACCTCGCCGTGGATCATCCCCAAGCCGAAGGCGATGCCCGACACCGCCGCCGACAGCGCAATGCCCGCGAGCCGCCCGCGCGCCGCCAGCGCGTCGCGCCAGTGCCGCCGCGCCAGCACCCCGAGCGTCGCCGTCGCGCCGACGTAGATCACCGCCAGCGCCCACAGCCCGCCCAGCCCGGCCTGCTCCAGCCACCGCAACGGCAGCCAGTACAGGCCCCAGAGCGTGGAGCCCGCGAGCATGATGGGGATGACGCGCAACGGCGCGGGTGCGTTCGCTTTGGTTCGGCTCGGGGTCGTCACGGTGGCGTTCGGCTGCGTTGGGGACTCTTTCCACGCGCATATTGGAGCGGTTTGCGCAACAGGGCTCACTCTACCTTTGGCGAGGCTCAACCTCGCTGGTGCTCGGCGCCGATCTCCTTCAGCTCGGCGAAGCCTGCGAGGGCGCGGCCCTTATAGGCGACACCGATTGATTGGTCATCCTGAAACGGGGGAAACGCCGAATTAATCTTGTGTTTCCCTTGCTCCAGGCGATGTCGCTATGAAGCGCGGGAACCCCCGGCGTGAACAGGCCGCGGGTGGGTGCGGTGTGAACGGCGCTCTCGCGGCGCTTAGTCGAGCTGCGCGATCACGCAGTCGATGGCCGCGTCGTTGTTGCCGCTGGGGTAGAAGCTGTTGATGGCGTCGCGGTAGGCGGCGGGGGTGAGGGTGCCGGCGCTGAGCTTGGCGGTTTCGTCGAGGAAGGTGACGTCGTCGTTGCTCACGTCCAGCAGGTAGTTGATGGGCTGCTTGCCGATGCTGTACTTGCCGCAGGCGGAGGCGACTTGGTTGAGAAAGTCGTTGCTGCCAGGGCTTTCCGGGGCGATTAGGGTGCCGCTGCAGCCGGCTAGGGTGGCGAGCAGTGCGGCGGCGGTGAAGATGCGGTGCGCCATGGGGGCCTCTGGTGCGTGGGCCGCGGTCCGCGGCGTTCTGTGGTGGCGGGTGTGCGCGCTGGCCCGGCGGCCGCTCGCCGGGCGCGAGCATAGCCGACGCGCCGTGCCGGGCTCCAGCCGCGGCGCGCAAAGCGCATCGTCGCGAGCGCCGGAATCGGCGACAATCCCTGCATGCATGACGATGACTTAGACAAAGACTGGCCGGACGGGCAGGACGACGGCGACCGTGCCGACGACTTTGACGATGTCCCCGCCGAACCGAGCAAGAGCGCCCGCAAGCGCGAGCGGTTTGCGTTGCAGGATCTCGCCGAGGAGATGCTCGGCCTGCCGCGCGCGGAGCTGATGCGGCTCGACTTGAGCCCCGACACCTGGGTGGCCATCGACGAGACGGCCCGCATCAAGGACCGCCGGGCGATGCGCCGCCACATCAAGCGGGTCGCGAACTGCCTCGCGCGGGAGAACACGGAGCCGTTGCAGGCACTGCTCGGTGCGCGGGAAGAGAACGCGCGCCAGGCGGCGGCGCGGCATCACCTGGTGGAACGCTGGCGCGCGCGGCTCATCGAAGAGGGCGACGGCGCGCTGACGGAGTTTCTGGATGCCTACCCGAGCGCGGATCGGCAGGAGCTTCGCACCCTCGTGCGCGCCGCCCAGCGCGACGCGGCGCGGGACCGCCCGGATGCGCCGCGCAAGCTGTTCCGGCTGCTGCGCGAGCTGATGGATGCGGCTTGATGGCTTGATGGGGCAAAGTGTGCGGAGTGGCGTCATGTTTTGGATGCTGCGGCTGGGGGCCGAGGGCCGAGGGCCGAGGGCCGAGGAGCAGGCCTCCCCGGTCCGACAAATTCCGCTCGCGACACCGCTCCGGCGGTGTCGCGCGTCTAAGGGCGCTTTGCGCCCCGGGTCGGTGAGGCGCGCGAGTGGCGAAGACTTGGCAGCGAACCACTTGCCCGCTCGGAGCCGGGCTGGAGCCGGGCCGGGCCGGAGAGCCGACCTCCCGGTCGGCTCCGCAGTCGCGCGCTGTCGCCGTGTTGACCTGGAGGTCAACACTCCAGTCGATAAGGGCCGAGGGCCGAGGGCCGAGGGCCGAGGGCTGGGGGCCGAGGGCCGAGGGCCAAGGAGCAGGCCTCCCCGGTCCGACAAATTCCGCTCGCGACACCGCTCCGGCGGTGTCGCGCGTCTAAGGGCGCTTTGCGCCCCGGGTCGGTGAGGCGCGCGAGTGGCGAAGACTTGGCAGCGAACCACTTGCCCGCCCGGAGCCGGGCTGGAGCCGGGCCGGGCCGGAGAGCCGACCTCCCGGTCGGCTCCGCAGTCGCGCGCTGTCGCCGTGTTGACCTGGAGGTCAACACTCCAGTCGATAAGGGCCGAGGGCCGAGGGCCGAGGGCCGAGGGAGACATTCTTGGCCCTTGGTCGGGATCGGGATCGGTTGCCGCTTGGTTCGATTTCGATTTCGATAGCGATTTCGATAGCGATTTCGATGAGCACGGCTCGGCGGTCCGAGGCCAAGCACTCCTAGCCCCTAGCCCCTAGCCCCTAACACCTTCCCCCCAAATGGCCGACCAGCTCTTCCACATCGCCGCCGCCCCCTTTGAGGCCGCGCTGCGCGTGCCGGTGCTGCCGGCCGAGCACCGTGCCGCGCGCCTGCACGGGCACAGCTACCGGGCGCGGGTGCGGGCGGCGCTGCCGGCGGGCTGGGCGGCGGACGGCGGTGGCTTCGTCGGCGGCGAGACGGATGCGCTGTGCGCGGCGCTGGCGGAGGCCGTGGCACCGCTCGACTACGCGGACCTGAACCGGCTGCTGCCGACGCCGACGGACGAGAACCTCGCCCGCTTCGTGCACCGGCGATTGCACGAGGCCGGCGTACCGGGCATCGCCAGCGTGGGCATTCGCAGCACCGCGGACACCGGTGCGGACCTGGCGCCGGACGGGCATGCGCACCTCTGGCACCGCTTCCGCTTCGAGGCCGCGCACCGGCTGCCGCAGGTGCCGCCGGGCCACCCCTGCGGGCGCATGCACGGGCACGGCTTCGAGGTGTTGCTGCACCTGGATCAGGACCTGGGCGCGGACGCGGGCGGCGCGGACATGGGGGTGGACTTCGACCACATCGCCGCCTGGTGGGCGCCGCTGCATGCGGAGCTGGACCACGCCTGCCTGAACGACATCCCCGGCCTCGACAACCCCACCAGCGAGCTGTTGTGCCACTGGCTCTGGGCGCGGCTCAAGCCCGCGGTGCCGGCGCTGTCCTGGGTGTCGGTGTACGAGACGGCCACCGCGGGCTGCCACTTCGACGGCACGCACTATCGCATCTGGAAGGAGCTGCGCTTTGAATCCGCGCTCTGCCTGGAGCAGGCACCGGCGGGCGACCGGCGTCGCCGGCTGCACGGGCACAGCTATCTGTTGCGACTGCACCTGAGCGCGCCGCTGGATGCGGTGCTCGGCTGGACCGTGGACTACGGCGACGTGAAGGCGCTGTTCAAGCCCGTCTACGAGCGGCTCGATCATCACCGCTTGGATCAGCTCGCCGGCCCCCCGGGCGCCGACCCGGCCGGGCTCGCGCGCTGGATGCGCGCGCGGGCGGCGGCCGACCTGCCGTGGTTGGAGCGCGTCGACGTGCAGCAGACGCCGGGCTGCGGCGCCGTGCTGTGCTGGGGCGAGCTGGGGCCGGCGTTGCCCGCTTGAGGGCACCGAGAGCGCCGCCGAACCGATGCCGTACCAAGTCAAAGAGTGCTTCCTCACCCTCCAGGGTGAGGGCGCACGCACGGGCCGCGCCGCGGTGTTCCTGCGCTTCGCCGGCTGCAACCTGTGGTCCGGGCGCGAGCAGGACCGTGCCGAGGCCGTCTGCGACTTCTGCGACACGGACTTTCGCGGCACCGACGGCCCGGGCGGCGGGCGCTTCGGGACGGCCGCGCGGCTCGCGGGCCATGTCGCCGCCTGCTGGGACGCCGTCACGGCCGGCGCTGCGCAGGCGCGCGAGCGCCGCTATGTGGTCTGCACCGGCGGTGAGCCGCTGCTGCAGCTCGATGCCGCGCTCATCGACGCGCTGCACGCGGAGCGCTTTGAGATCGCGGTGGAGACCAACGGCACGCTGCCGGTGCCGGCGGGCGTGGACTGGATCTGCGTCAGCCCGAAGGCCGACGCGCCGCTGGTGCAGCGCGCCGGCGACGAGCTCAAGCTCGTCTATCCGCAGCCGCAGGCACCGCCGGAGCACTTCGCGGGGCTGGACTTTCGGCACTTCTTTTTGCAACCGATGGACGGCCCCGAACGCGCCGCGCACACCGAGTCGGCCGTGGCCTACTGTCGCGCCCATCCGCGCTGGCGGCTGAGCTTGCAGACGCACAAGCTGATCGGCATTCCATGAGCACGCGCGCACCGCTGGCGGAGCTGGCGGCGCCGGACGCGCGCCGCGTGCTGGACCTGTGGGTGATGGCCATCGCCGTCGGCTACGGGGTGGCGGCGCTGGTCGGGCTGCCGCTCTACGGCGACGGCGCTTACTACTGGCTCAAGATCGCGGGCGACGAGCAGTTCGTCGTGCCGAACCTGCGTGTCGGCGCGCTGCTGCCGCAACTGCCGGGCATCGTCGCCGCGCGCCTCAGCGATGACCCGTTGCTGCTGCGCCACGCCTTCTCGCTCGGCTACGTGGCGCTGCCGGTCCTGTCGCTTGCGGCTTGCTGGCTTATCGTGCGCCGCGTGGCGCCGGTGCTCTTGCTGTTCCCGCTGCTGTGGCTCGCGGTGCACCAGATCAATTTCTCGTCCGTGTCGGAGCTGCTGACGGCGGCGCATCTGGCCTGGCCCTTCGTGCTGGCCGCCGCGCTGTGGCCCCTCGCGCGGTCGGTGCGCCTCTACGGCTGGTTCCTGGGTGCGCTCCTTTTGGTGCTGCACCCGATGGCCTTCGTGCCCGGCTTCGGCTTGGCGCTGCTCGCCGCCTGGCTCGGCTGGCGGGCGCCGCGCTGGGCCTCGATGCAAGCTCGGACGGAGCGTGCGCCGGCGCTGCGCTGGGCCTGGCTGGAGCTCTCGGCGTGGCTCGTCGTCACGTCCGCGCTGCGCTTCGGCTGGACGCTGACGGGCGCGAACCGCTACGAGCGCTCCAACCTGAGCGGCGACGGCGCGGTGCACTATCTCCTGCCGAGCACAGCGGCGCAGGGCTTGCTGCTGGCGGCTGCAACGCTGCTCGCGGTGATCGCGACGCTCGTTTTGCTGCGGCGGCGCGCGGAGGTTGGCGACCGCACGGTGGCGCCGATGCTGGGGCTGATGCCGGCGGCGCTCGCGGCGGCGCTGGTGGCGCTGGCGCTGTGGGTGGGCGGCGAGATCCTGCTCGGACACGGCATCAAGCTGAAGGCGGCGCTGAGCTTCGTGCTCGGGCTTGGGCTGATGACGCTGGCGGCGCTTGGCGCGCGGGTGCTGTCGGCGCGGGCCGCCTCGGCGGGCGGGGCGGGCTTGTCGGCGCGGCTGCCGGCGCTGTGGCTCGCCGCGCCGGCGGCGGTGGTGCTGATCCTGCTCACCGCCAAGTCCGCCGCCTGGTGGCTGGCCACCAATGAGCTGGGCCGCATCGTCGCGGAGGCCGAGAGCCCCTGTATCGTCCGCACCGACCAGGCGCCGCCGTCGCTGCAATGGCGCTGGATGCGCATCCTCGACGAGTGGCCCGTGGGCGTGAACGCGCTTGCGTTTCGGCCGCGGGCTCCCGCGGCACCGGAGGTCTCGCTGCTGCTGCCGAACGACGGCTGCGACGTGCTCGCCGCCACCGGCGAGGCCAGGCTCCAGTCCTGGATCATCCGCCCCTGGTCGCAGTTGGACGCGCGCTTCGGGCCGCTGCGGCGGCTGCCGGGGTGGGATTAGCGCGGGCCAACGCGCGGCGTCACGCCGCGAGCGAGCTCGTAAACGTTCGGCCGAACGTCTAGGCTGCGCCGAGCATCGAGGTGCGGCCCGAGCCCCTCGCAAGCACGCCGGACCCAAGGCTCGGCCTCCAAGATGCGCGCATGCCGCGCGGCTCGGTCACTGCGCAGGGTCGGCAAGGAGGCGATGACCTGGTTGTGAATGGCCCAGTAGTCGGATTTTGGCGTGTCGATCCGCGGCTCGTAGATCGAGAGACGAATATCGAACAGCGCCTTCAGCCGCGCCTGCCATTGCCGCACCAGCGCCGCCGGGGTCAAGATCAACAGACGCTGGACCTTCTTGCTCGCGATCAGCGGCCACAGGATCAGCCCGGCCTCCACGGTCTTGCCGAGACCCACGTCATCGGCGATCAAGAGCCGGATCGGCCAGGGCTGTTGCAGCGCCCGATGGCAGACCCAAAGCTGATGCGGCAGCAGGTCGATGCGCGAGCGCGAGAACACACCCCAGGCATCGTTCAGCGAGCGGATCGCCGCCGCCTGGGCCTTGAGCCGCACCGGCAGCGACGGCGACCACTGCCCGGCCGCCAGCGCCTCGCCGACCGTGAGCCGACGGGTGAGGTCACTGGCGAAACAGGCCTCCAACCGATCCCCGAAGCGCACGACCACCGTCGAGCCCTGATCGAGCAGCACGGTGCCGGTACCGAAGCCGGGGTGCTGGACTTGTTGGTTTTCTACGAACATCTTGTTTGATTGCCGCCTGAGACTCGTGGACAGGCGCGTACCTGGTCCGAAATGGACATCTCTTGGCCGAGGCGCCGGTCATTGATGGGCTGCGCCGATCAGGCCTGGCAAATCGATACCGTTCGTTTGGCGACCGCCGCCGTCGACTACCCTCGCCGTAAGATTGGATGCGGCGGAGGTGAAAGCTCACAACGAGTTTTCGTCTTGATCGGGCGCGCGCACTTGTGTCTATTGGGCGTCGTCCTTGGAGGACCGAACCGGTCCGGACGGTTTCCTCTCGCCCCGGCGATCCACCAGATTGCGACCCGTCTGGTTCTGTCTGGCACGCAGATCGGCCACCATCTCAGCCAGGCTGTGGTGGTGCCGGGCGGCATAGGCATCGCGATTGCGCCAGACCTCGGCGATGATGTCATCCTGGTACATTGTTCTCACCCTCCGCGAAAAGCTCCAGCGGCGTGCAGATTTCCGGACAGGAATAGCCCAGGCTGGCGCAGATGGAGCGAATGATCGGTTTCCGGGTTGCGTTGTCGATGTGTCGGCAATTCCAGGTCAGCAGGAAATCAATGCGGTGCACCGCCGCCACTGCGATATGCAGCGCGTCGGCCTCCGCGGACGCGGGAAGGCCGCCGCCCGCGAGCAACTCGCCGGCAAGCGCCTGGGCATCTTCGTCGATGGCAAGCTTCGCAATCCCGTGCAGTGCCTCCAATCGCCGCGCGGCCGCGTCCGGGTTCCCGGCCGACGCCTCCACAATGACCAACTCGGACGTGAAAAGGTCAAACCCCGCGCGTGCCTCGTCCCACCACGTAACGGTGATCTGCTGCCAGGCGGCGGCCCGGATATCGCGGCTGGGCTTCGCGGTCAGGTAGCTTGGAATCGACGTCTCGATGTAGGCGCTTTTCTTCATGCTCTCCGCCTGATCTGTCCGCCTGATCCTCGCGCATTCACACAACTTTGGCGACGTTTGATCATAGCGCGGTTTGTTGGAGAACGGCGCGCGGCGGTTCCCCGTAGACAAGGGTCTCGGCACAAAAACGCAGGAAGGGCCGCCCCTGCCGGGTGATGCGCACCTCCTCCCCGGCGGCAGCTAGATCGATCAACTCGCTCAGTCGGGTCTGTAGCTCAGCGTTGGTGGCCTGTGGGTCGCGGCAAAGGTTGGAATCAGGTCAGCACCAGCGCTGACCGCCTCGATCCTGGTCAGATGGTGCAGCAGGGGCATGATCTCGGCGAGGTGCAACGCCAGGTCCGATTCGCGCAGGAAGGCGAGCTCCTGGTCGGGGCGGTCACCGGGGAAACGCTGGGTGATTGGGTCGGTGAAGTCGCCATCGAGCTTGCGCAGATGGCGTTTCTGGCGCAGTGGCAACCACAGCAGGAACCAATGCGCGCCGTCGTCGGCGCCGGCCGCCCCGATGTGCGCTTGCGCCTCCGCCGCAAGTGCGGCCCAGTCGCGGGCCGTCTCCTGCTCCCAGTCCGGATGAATCGTCGGATTCCAGGGCGACAGGCACTCATGGTGCTGCGCCTGGCCATCCCAAGCCACGAAGAAGAACGCCTCGCACAGATGAAAGACGCTCTTCATGCCGAGCCCGAACTTGCCGATGGTGGCGGCATCGGCGGCCTTGCTGTTGATGCCGAAGGCGCACAGGCTTGCCAGGTCGCCGGGTTTGATCGTGCCGTCGTTCAGGAACCACAGCGCCGGTCCGGCCAACAACGGATGGTCCACCGCGCCGGCGCCGAACCCCGGATGCCAGCCAAACAACAGTCGCCGCGCCCCGGCGTCGTCGGCGTTCTGGATCAATTCCTTGAGCACCGGGAACCCGTCTTCGTAGCGGTTCCGCAGGTTGTCCGTGATCGCGGCCAGGATCGAGAAGTCGAAGTTGCGCATCGTGATAGCCCTAGTCCCTTGCTCGCCCGGTCCACGGCCAACGGCCGCCCCGCTGACCCATCGGGCGTCATAAGGGTTTAGCTTATACGTCCCCAGGGGCTCAAGCCATGAGCTCCGAGACCGCGTCAGGCCGATTTGCGCCGCTTGTCGACCAGAGACAGCGCATTGGAACCAGCGCGGCGGATAGTGCCGCTTGTTCCAGCGGCTTCGAATCCCGCTTGGGTAACGGTGCGCCGCGAGCGGGTCCGTTGCTACCGCCGCGGCTTCACGTTGAAGCAGCCCGGGGTGGCCGCGGGCGAGCCGGATGAGTCCTACTGCACCGACAGGGACAAGGCCGTGCCCGATCTAATGACCGAGGTCGTCGTATCGAGCGACGCGCTGAGCAAGCTGCCGCTTTACCGTGACAAGGGATTCGCATCCGCGCTGGCGCCTGAGCCTGCAGACGCACAAGCTGATCGGCATTCCATGAGCACGCGCGCACCGCTGGCGGAGCTGACGGCGCCGGACGCGCCGCGCGCTGGACCTGTGTGCGGCTGGTTCCTGGGTGCGCTGCTCTTGGTGCTGCACCCGATGGCCTGCGTGCCCGACTTCGGCGTGGGGCTGCTCGCCGCGTGGCTCGGCGGGCGGGCGCCGCGTGGCTCGCCGTCACCTCGGCGCTGCGCCTGGGCTGGACCCTGGCCGGCGCGAACCGCTACGAGCGCTCCAACCTGAGCGGCGACGGCGCGGTGCACTATCTCTTGCCGAGCACGGCGGCGCAGGGTCTGCTGCAGGCGACGGCGGCCTTGCTCGGCCTGCTCGCCACGCTGGTGCTGCTGCGCCGACGCGCCAAGGGTGACGGCCCGGCGGCGGCGCCGATGCCGGGGCTGGTGCCGGCGGCGCTCGCGGCGCCGCCGGAGGTCTCGCTGCTGCTGCCGAACGACGGCTGCGACGTGCTCGCCGCCACCGGCGAGGCCAGGCTCCAGTCCTGGATCATCCGCCCCTGGTCGCAGTTGGACGCGCGCTTCGGGCCGCTGCGGCGGCTGCCGGGGTGGGATTAGCGCGGCCACAGCGCGACTTCAGTCGTCCGCCGGCGAGCCTGGCTTCTGAAACACCATGAAGTGCTGCGAGGGCAAGAAGCCCTGCGTCTCCACATGCTCAAGGCCCACCGCGGCCATCTCCCGGCGCGCCTGCGCCTCGGTCATCTTGTGCAGTGGCTTGATGGGCACGCGCGGGTCCTCGCCGCGGTATTCCACCAGGAACACCCGCCCGCCCGGGCGCAGTGCCGCAACGATGGCATCCATCATCTCCCGCGGATAGGCAAACTCGTGGTAGGCGTCCACCATCAGTGCCGCATCGATGCCGGCGGGGGGCAGCTTCGGGTCTGTCTCGGTGCCGAGCACCAGCTCCACATTGCCGATGCCGCGCTCGGCCAGCCGCGTGCGCATCATGGCGAGCATTTCCGGCTGGATGTCCACGGCATACACGCGACCTTCCGGCACCTGCTCGGCGAGGCGGAACGCAAAGTAGCCGGTGCCGGCGCCGATGTCGGCCACCGCTGCATCCGGGGCTAGGTCCATGGCCGTGACGACGCGCTCCGGCAGTTCTTCACGCAGCCGGCTGACGCGCTCCAGCCAACGGGCGCCGAGGTGACCCATCACCTGCGAGATCTCGCGGCCCATGTAGACCTTGCCGATGCCGTCCGGGGTCGGCGCGCGCGTCTCGTACCAGGGTGCGCTGTCCGCCGCAGCCGGTGGCGGCACGGCGGACGGCAAGAGCAGCGCTGCCGCGGCGGTGAGCGCCGTGATGCAGAGCGCGGCGCGCAACAGGGTCGGCAGTCGCCGGCGGTCGGCGCCGGGCCGATCGGGGCGGAGGTCGGGACGGACATCGGGCAGCATGGCGGAGCTCGAAAGTGCGGGGTTCGGACTCCGATGGACAGCGTTGCGTCGCGGGCATTCCCGAGAGAGGGGCTAGGGGCTAGGGGGCGCGACGCACCTGGCCTCCCACCTGGCGCCCAGCTCCCGACTTCGTATCGCTATGCTGACCCGCCCAGCGACAGCAACGGAACCCTCGCCCATGTCCGATTTCCGCTCGACTTCAGGCCCTGCTGCCGGCGCCGCGACCGGCTCGCATGCAGGCGCAACAAGTATCTCCCTCGTGCTCGGCAGCGGCGGTGCTCGCGGCCTGGCGCATATCGGCATCATCCAATGGCTGGATGCCCACGGTTTTCGCATCCAGTCCATCGCCGGCAGCTCCATGGGGGCGCTGGTGGGCGGCATCTACGCCGCCGGCGAGCTGCCGGCCTATCGCGACTGGGTCTGCGCGCTGCAGCGCACCGATGTGCTGCGCTTCCTGGACATCGCCTGGCGGTCGAGCGGACTCCTCAAGGGCGACCGCATCATGGATACGCTGCGGGAGCTGGTGGGCGAGCACCTCATCGAGGACCTGCCCGTGGACTTCACCGCCGTCGCGACGGACATCGACCGCCAGCGCGAGGTCTGGCTCGCCCGCGGGCCGCTGTTCGACGCCATCCGCGCGTCCATCGCCGTGCCGACGGTGTTCACGCCGCACCGGTACCTCGGGCTTCGGCTCGTGGACGGAGGTCTGCTGAACCCCGTGCCCATTACGCCGACTTTCCGTGACCTCACCGAGCTGACCATCGCTGTCAACCTCAACGGCACGGCGGCCGGCATGCCCTGGCCGCGACAGGCCCCGCCGAAGCTGCCCGAGCCGGCGCCCGCCGAGGCGCCGCCCGTCGCGGACGGCGTCCAAGGCAACGACCTCCGCGGGCGCATCCGCACCTTTCTCGATGAGGTCGGCCGCAGCTTCAAGTCCACCGGTGACGGCGATGATGACCTCGACATGTTCGAGCTCATGAGCCGCTCGCTGGAGACCATGCAGAATGCCGTCGCCGCCGTGAAGCTCGCCGCCTACGCCCCGGACGTCATCATCAACATTCCCCGCGACGCCTGCCAGGCGCACGAGTTCCATCGCGCGCAAGAGATGATCGAGCTGGGAGAGCAATTGGCGGGGCGGGCGCTGGGGTCATTCGGGCGGCGGATGGCCGAAGGTGCGGACGGAGGGTGAGCGGCAATTGGTTCGGCAGCGAGAGCAAGGCGCTTGGACGGCGGACGCAGGCGCACCACTGGCCGGAGTCTCACGACCGACCCTCGGCGGGATGCGCTTCACCTGCTCGCGCCACGCGGGCTAGGAACCCTCGGCGGCGTAAGCGTCGACGGGCTCTTCAAAGGCAATGAACAGGATGCAGTCCTCGTCCGATAGGCAGAGGCTCGTGTGCGGCAGCCGGGCCGGCCCGTAGGCGTAGGTGCCAGGCTGGAGCACGACCGGTTCCTGGCCGTCGTAGTCGACCTGCATCTTGCCGCTGATGAGCACCATGCGTTCGGCACTGGTATGCCAATGGTGAGGCGCCGTGGTGTTGCTCGGCAGGCGGAACAGGACGTCGGCGTTGTGTTTCGTCGGGTCACCCTGGAGAACCGCAATCCCGCAGTTCTCAGGCATAAATGCCGGGCATGGGGTCCATTCGAGGTCGGTCGAGTCAGGCGTGTGGGTGAAGGCCTTGCCATCGTCTGCCAGTGCCGGCCAAGGCGCTGCTGCGACAAGGGCCGTCGCGGCGGACACCAGGACGAATAGGGTGCGGACTAGGGCGCGGACGGGATCGGTTCTGCGAATGTGCATGAGATCTCTCCGGAAATTCGTTGCTGCCCCTGCGCAGGCGTTCTGCTGCGAATGCATCAAGGGCCTGCAGACGGCGTACCAGGCGAATAGCGTCGCGAGTTGCGCAACCGTGCCCACGCTGCCCTCGTCGGTCTGCGGCTCCCGCTGACCGGCCGTCGCAGCGCAGACGTCGAGTGGCGATGACGGCGAGTAAACAGGCGCTCCGGTCACACTCACGCTGCGCCTCGATTTGAGCCCAAGGGCGATATGCGCCGGACCCGGCTCATTTGCCGCTGTCGTCATGCGCGCTGGGGCAGGGCACGCGCCCGGCAGGGTCGGCATGACCGGTGCTTTGCTGTCCGAACTAACGCCCGGAAGGAAGGCCTACTTGGCGGGCGCAGTGGGCCGAGGGCCTGACCTGGCTCGCGCGCGGCCTGGGGCGATGCACACCCACGACCTCGAGGGCGCGCAGGAGGCGGAAGCGCGGCTCGTGGCGTTGCGCGCCGATGCGAAGGCGGCCGGGGAGGACGCCTTTGCGACCTACATCGAGATCGATCGGCTGATCCTCGCCGGCTGGATCGCGCAGGCGCGGGAGCGGACCGATGGCGCGGTCGCGCTCATCCGCGAGGCGGCCGAGGTCGAGGACAGCGTCGAGAAGCACCCGGTGACGCCGGGCCCGTTGCTGCCGCCCTGCGAGGCCCTGGGCGATCTGCTGCTGGAACTGGGCCGGCCGGCCAAGGCGCTCGCGGCGTACGAGGCGTCGGACCAGGTGTGGCCGGGCCGCTTCAATACGCTGCTCGGCGCCGCGCGTGCCGCCGAGGCGGCCGGTGATGACGACGCTGCGCAGGCTTGGTTCGCCGAGCTGGTCGAGGTGGCCGAAGACTCGGACCGTGCCGCCGTGCCCCCGTGCCGCCGTGCCGCCGTGCCGCCGTGCCCCCGTGGCGGAGGCGGAACGCTATCGCGATGGTCAGTAAGGCCGCTTGTTCTTGATCTGCGCACGTTTCCACGCGCCGCGTGGGAAGACAGAGCGCGCAACAACGCCGCCGGGCATCCTGCCCGGCCATGATCACTGCCGTTAAGGCACTGATAATGCAGGGGCCGGGAGACCGCGTCTTCCGGCTCCGTGCGATGCTTGGGCAGGATGCCCAATCAGGTGCCCAATCAATTGGTGTCTCCTTAGGCCAGCAGGGGAAGCGAGGGAATGGTCCCTGTGATGATCACAGCCAGCTTGCCCGCAAGCTCAATGCCGGCGGCGGCTGCGGTCGATATGGAAGCTCTTGGAGGGGTCGACATCCGCATAGACCGAGAAGCGTGCGAACATGACTTCCGTCGAGCCGGTCAGCGGCGCCAGGGCGCAGAGGCCCATGTCGAGATCCCGGAAATAGAAGGCCGCGCCCAAGCGGTTGCCGACCGCGAAGCCGCCATGGGCGAAGGCGAACTGTTTGAGCCACACGGAGGCGAGGCGCTGCGGCTGGAGTGTCGATTCCGGCGCGATTTGCCGCTGCAGGATCTCGATGACACTGCGGAACCGCAGCTCGATATTCTTGTCTTTCAGCGGCTTGCCCTTGGCCGTGAAGCCCGGGTCCGCCGACACGACGTCGAAGAAATAGTCCATCGGATCGGACAGCGTTTCGGCGCTCACCAGAAGATGCTTCAGGTGGGCAATCTTGCCGGAGAGACTCTTTGGCTCGCTCACGGGTGCGTTCTCCGTGCCGGGTCGTCGATGCTGCTACCTGCCACGCCGCCGCCCACCAACCGCCGCTCTGCCTCGGCGTATTTTTCCGCCGTCTTGGCGATGATCTCGGGCGGCAGCTTCGGGCCGGGTGCGGTCTTGTCCCAGTCGAGCGTTTCCAGGTAGTCGCGGACGAATTGCTTGTCGAAGCTGGGCGGGCTGGTGCCAGGCTGGTATTGGTCGGCGGGCCAGAAGCGCGACGAGTCCGGCGTCAGGACCTCGTCGATGAGGATGAGGCGCCCGGCGTCGTCGAGGCCGAACTCAAGCTTGGTGTCGGCGATGATGATGCCGCGGGTCAGGGCGTAGGCGGCGGCGTCGCGGTAGATGCCGAGGGTCACGTCCCGGATCTGCCCCGCGAGATCCTTGCCGATGAGGTCGGCGGTGTGGCGGAAGCTCACGTTCTCGTCATGCTCGCCGACGGCGGCCTTGGTGGATGGGGTGTAGATGGGCTCCGGCAGCCGATCCGCCTGGCGCAGCCCGGCCGGCAGCGGGATGTCGCAGACGGCGCCGGTGCGCTGGTAGTCCTTCCAGCCGGAGCCGATGAGGTAGCCGCGCACGATGGCCTCCACCGGCAGCGGCCGCATCTTGCGCACCACGATGGCGCGCTCGCCGAGGGCACGGCGCTCGTCCGTGTCCGGCACGACCTCGGCGAGCGGGAGGTCGGCCAGGTGGTTTGGCACCAGACCCGCCGTGCGCGCAAACCAGAAGTTGGACACCCGGGTCAGCACCTCGCCCTTGCCCGGGATCGCCTGCGGTAGCACCACGTCGAAGGCGGAGAGCCGGTCGGTGGTGACGATGAGCATGTGCGCATCGTCGATGCCGTAGATGTCGCGCACCTTGCCGCGGTTGATGAGCGGTAGGTGCTTCAAGTCCGACTGAAAGAGGGCCATACGCTCGGCGGTCATGGTTGTAAGCCGTGTCCTGTGCAGAAGGTGGGGGGAAGCGGCGAGCGCGGGGCAACCGGCGGTGCCTGCTAGCGGTGTCTGGTAAGGGCAGGCGCGGCGCGCCGAATTGCCCGCGGCCCGGGACACTTGCGACTATAGCAGCGCGCCGCGGCGCTGCCCGCCCGTGTCGGCCCGCACAATGCCTTCGTCGCGCAATGCCTTCGTATGGAGATCCGATCATGTCGCCAACGTTGAAGCCGGCAGCCCCGGCAGTCGAGGCCACGGGCGCGAGTGCCGCGGACGACTTTTTGCACGCCTTCCGCGGCAGCTTCACGTCGGCGCTGCGCTGGCATCACCTGGATGCGCTGTGGGAGGTGCTGCGGGCCGACGCCAACGGCGGCTGGTACCTCTACGCCGTCGGCGAGCCGCCACCGGCGGAGCCGGCGAGCGGCGAGCAGGTGGAGCGATTCATCGAGGAGATCGACGCGCTGCTCCGCCGCGAGCACGATGAGGACTACTGCGGCATCGTCTACGCCGATGATCGCGCGGCGCCCGGCTTCGTGAAGATCTACGACCCGAACAACTTAGGCGTCGTCTGCGGCTTCAGCGATAGCCCGCCGCTGCCGGGCTGGATCATGAGCAAGCTAAGGCCCGTGGACCTGCCCGCGGCGCAGCCGGCGCCGAAGGGGCGGCGGCGCTGGTGGCGGCGGCTGTTCGGCTGACGCGCCGCAAGCGGCGTTGACCGCCGCGGGTGGACTGCCTATTGTCCGCCGCGGATCAACACTAGCGAGGCGAGGCCTCAGACCAACAAGGGCACGGAGCGTCGTCTTGCGCCGCCCGCTCGTTGGCGCAAGTGAACCAAAGGGCAAAGGGCCAAGGGCCAAGGGCCAAGGGCCAAGGCCAAAGGATGGCGCCCTCGGCCCTCGGCCCTTTTCCACGCATGCACGGAGTCGTGGTGAAACTTGACTCATCTGCAAGCGTTTGGCGCCGTCAAGCAATCCAACGGGAGACAACCAAGCATGACCAAGCAGATCATCCACACGGATCAGGCGCCGGAGGCCATCGGCACCTATTCGCAGGCGGTGCGCGTCGGCGACACGGTGTACCTGTCCGGCCAGATCCCGCTGGACCCGGCGACCATGGACATGGTCGAGGGCGACATGGAGCACCAGATCCGCCGCGTGTTCGATAATCTCCGGGCTGTCGCTCGCGCCGCTGGCGGCGAGCTGGCCGATGTCGCCAAGCTCAACATCTTCCTGACTGACCTCGCGCACTTTCCGCTCGTGAACCAGCTCATGGCCGAGTACTTCAGCGAGCCCTATCCGGCCCGCGCCGCCGTCGGCGTCGCAAGCCTGCCGAAGGGCGCGCAGGTGGAGATGGACGCGGTGATGGTGCTCGGCGGCTGAACGCGGCGGGCGCCGGAGCACAACGCCGATGCGCCTCTCCGCCGAGCAGGCCGCCGTGATCCGCGACATCGTCCGCGCGGAGCTCGGGCCGTCCGCGCAGGTGCGGCTGTTCGGGTCGCGCACCGACGACAGGGCGCGCGGCGGCGACATCGACCTGTTTGTGGAGGCAGACCGGCCGCTTGAGAATCGCGCCGCCACGGCGAGCCGGCTCGCGGCCCTGTGCCAGATCCGGCTCGGCGACCAGCGCATCGACGTGGTGCTGGTGGACCCGACCAGCGCACCGCAGCCGATCCATGCGCGGGCCAGGGCCGAGGGCCTGTTGCTGTGAATGCGCCGCTCGACCCAACCCGGCTTAAGTTCTTGGTGGATACGGCGAGGCGCGAGGCGCTGCACCTGCTCGGCACGACGGAGCGGCTCTTTCGCGACGAGGTCGACGCAGAGTGGGTGCGGGCGCTCGATGCGACCCCCGAGCTCGCCGAGCGCGTGGATGCCTTCGTCGCGCGCTTCGGCCGGCTGCAGGACAACCTCGGCGACAAGCTAATCCCCGAGCTCCGCCGGCAGTTGCTGGAGCGGCCCGGCGCCGCGCTCGACAACCTGAACCGCATGGAAAAGCTCGGACTCCTCTGCTCGGTGGCGGACTGGGTGGAGGCGCGGAACCTGCGCAACCGGCTCGTGCACGAGTATATGCGCGACCCGGAGGAGTTTGCCGGTGCGCTGCGGCGGGCAAGCGAGCTGGTGCCGCTGCTGGTCGAAACCTACAACCGCATCAGCCGCTATAGCGCCGAGCGCTTCGCCGGTGCCAGCGACGACTGGCCGCGGCCGACTGGGGACTCCAAGAGCCCAGGACCGACCAGGGCACGAAGCGTCTGAAGCAGAAGCGTCTGCAGCAGAAGCGTCTGAAGCAAAGGGCCGAGTGCCGAAGACCGAGGAGGGCTCCCTTGGCCCTTGGCCCCCGGCCTTGGGCCTTCGTTCAGGTGGCGCCGTCAAGCCATCTAACGAGGCTTCGCCTCAGACCGACGAGTCGTGCTCATCGCTATCGAAATCGCTATCGGGATCGCTAACGCTATCGGGATCGCTAACGCTAACGCTATCGGGATCGGGATCGGGATCGGGATCGGGATCGGGATCGGGATCGGGATCGGGATCGGGATCGGGATCGGTTGGTACTCGGTTCGATTTCGCTTTCGATCCCGATTTCGATTTCGACGCGCCTGGCCAGTCTGGAGCCTCGTCGAGTCTGGCCCACGTTGGGCTGCCCAACGGCCGCACTGTCAGCCGGCGCCCCCCAAGCCCCCGGGACAGCGCCGCGTAATCGGGCTAACATCGCGCGGGGTCAACGACATAAGCTCTAAACTTGAGGGAGTTTTCAATGCGCCGTCCGCCGCTCGCCGTCGCCGCCCTAGTTCTGCTGCTGCCGCTCGCCGGCTGCGGCTCGAATCCCGCCAAGCACGCGCCGGAGGCGACGCTTGCCAGCGCCTCCGCCTCGGCGCTCAAACCCGTCAAGTTTTCCACCACGCCACGGCTCACGACCGGCCCCTATGCCGGGCGGGCCGACGTAGAGACCTTCATCGACCACATGCAAGCCAAGGGCTACACGCGCGCGGAGCTGGTGAGCGTGTTCTCCCGCGTGCGGCCGGATGACTGGATCATCGAGTACATGAATCGCCAGTGGCGCCCGTCCTCCGGCCCCAATGGCGCCTGGACGCGCTACCGCGCCCGTCACATTACATCGGACATGCTGGCCAAGGGCACGGCCTTCTGGAACCAGCACGCGGCGGAGCTGGAGCGGGCCTCGAAGCAATACGGCGTGCCGCCCGAGTACATCGTCGCCATCATCGGCATCGAGACCAAGTGGGGCGGCTACATGGGCAAGCACCGCATCATCGATGCGCTGGCGACCCTCGCCTTCGACTATCCCCGCCGGGCCGAATACTTTACTGGCGAGCTGCAGAACTACCTCATCATGGCCCGGCAGGAGGGCATGGACCCCTTCCAGCCTGTCGGCTCCTTCGCCGGCGCCATGGGCTACGGGCAGTTCATGCCGTCGAGCTATCTCGCCTACGCGGTGGACTTCGACGGCAACGGTCGTCGCGACCTCTGGAACCGCGTGGACGCCATCGGCAGCGTCGCGCATTACTTCAAGCAGCACGGCTGGAAGACCGGCGAGCCCGTGACAACGCGCGTCAGCTCCGCCTCGCCGGGCGCGCTGGAGACGGGCTTTCGCAGCAGCTATCCGGTGAGCCGGCTCCAGGCCATGGGCTATCGCGCGCCCGTGTCGTTGTCCGCCGACAAGCGGGTCAGCCTGCTGCAGCTCGACGCCGCGGGCGGCTACGAGTACTGGTTCGGCTTCGACAACTTCCAGACCATCACGAAGTACAACAACAGCACCTACTACGCGATGACCGTGCACCAGCTCGCCGAGGCGCTGCGGGCGCGCCGCGGGGGCGGCCGGGCAGCCTAAACGCCTTGACGGCGCCAAATGCGCGCAGATCGGCCGAGGGCCAAGGGCCAAGGAGCGCCCCTCGGCCCTCGGCCCTCGGCCCTCGCCCCTTCTTCAACGCTACGTCTTGCCCTGAATCGTCACCACCACGCGGCGGCGCTGGCCGTCGGTGCGATGCTCGTACAGGAACACGCCCTGCCAGGTGCCGAGCGCGAGCCGCCCGGCGCTGATGGGCAGCGACAGGTCCATCTTGGTCAGGATGGCGCGGATGTGCGAGGGCATGTCGTCCGGCCCCTCTGCGGTGTGCCGAAACAGCGGGTCGCCGTCCGGCACCAGCCGCGCGAGGAAGGCCTCGACATCGCGGCGCACCGTCGGGTCCGCGTTCTCGCACAGCATCAGCGAGGCGCTGGTGTGCTGCACGAAGACATGGCAGAGTCCGGTGCGAATGCCGCTGGTGCGGACTGCTTCATCCACCTGCGCCGTAATGTTCATCGTGCCGCGGCCCCGCGTCGTGATCGCGAGCTCCCGTTGAATCGTCTGCATGACCCCGTCGCCCTCCGATAAGCACGCCGGCGATGGCGCACCTGCTGCGACAGGCGCGCCGGCGGCGGATGAGCCTGGATTGGATCAGATCCCCATCACCGGCCTCAAGCGGGTCGGACCTAAGCTCGCCGAACGGCTCGACAAGCTCGGCATCGCGAGCGTCGCGGACCTGCTCTTCCACCTGCCCGCCCGCTACCAGGACCGCTCCCGGCTGCGCCCGCTGCGCGAGCTGCGCGACGGCGACGAGGCGCTGGTGGAGGGCGTCGTCACCGATGCCGCCATCGCCCAAGGCCGGCGCCGCTCGCTCAAGGTCTGGCTTCAGGACGACACGGGCGGCGGGCTGATGCTGCGGTTCTTTCACTTCTCGCGGGCGCAGATGGAGGGCATGCGCGTGGGCCAGCGCCTGCGCTGCTTCGGCGAGGTGCGCCAGGGCCCGCAGACGCTGGAGATGATTCACCCGGAGGTGCAGTACCAGATCGCGGACGAGCCCGGGGCGATTGGGCAGGGTGTCGCCGTGGATGCGCCGCTGACGCCCATCTACCCGTCCACGGAGGGCATGCAGCAGATCACCTGGCGCGGGCTCACGGACCAGGCACTGGCGTTGCTGACGGCCCATCCTGCCGCGCTCGCGGACCTGGTGCCGGCCGCCGTCGCCGCGCCGCTGGGCCTGCCGCCGCTGCATGAGGCCATCCGCACCGTGCACCGCCCGCCGGCGGAGGCGCCGGTGACGGCGCTGGTGGAGCGCACGCACCCGGCGTGCCTGCGCCTCGCCTTCGACGAGATGCTCGCGCACCAGCTCGCGCTGCGGCGGCTGCGCAACCAGCGCCGGCACCTGGCGGCCGTGCCCTTAGCGGGCGATGCGTCGTTGCGCAGGCGGCTGCTCGCGAGCCTGCCCTTCGCGCTCACGGGCGCCCAGGCGCGAGTGGTGGACGAGATTGCGCGCGACATCGGCCGCCCGCGGCCGATGATGCGACTGCTGCAGGGCGACGTCGGCTCCGGCAAGACCGTGGTCGGGGCGCTCGCGGCCTTGCAGGCCGTGGAGTGCGGCCGGCAGGTGGCGCTGATGGCGCCGACGGAGCTGCTCGCCGAGCAGCACCGCAAGAGCCTGTCCGGCTGGCTCGCGCCGCTCGGCATCGAGGTCGCCTGGCTGTCCGGCCGTCACAAGGGCGCCGAGCGCGCGGCGGTGCTGGCGCGGCTGGCATCGGGCGCGGCGCCGGTCATCGTCGGCACGCATGCGCTGTTTCAGCAGGACGTGGTCTTTGCGGGTCTAGGGTTGGTCATCATCGACGAGCAGCACCGCTTCGGCGTGCACCAGCGCATGGCGCTGCGCGAGAAGGGCGCCGGTGAGGGCCGGCTGCCGCACCAGCTCATCATGACCGCCACACCCATCCCGCGCTCGCTGGCCATGGCCGTCTATGCGGACCTGGACCTGTCCGTGATCGACGAGCTGCCGCCGGGACGCACGCCCATTACCACCGTCGCGGTGCCGGACAGCCGCCGGGACGAGGTCATCGAGCGGGTGCGCCGCGCCTGCGCCGCGGGTCGCCAGGCCTACTGGGTCTGCACCCTGGTGGAAGAGTCGGAGGCCCTGCAGGCGCAGGCCGCGGACGACACGGCCGCAGACCTGCGCGAGCGCCTCCAGGGCTTGCGCATCGGTCTGGTGCACGGGCGCGTCAAGGCCGCCGAGCGCGAGCCCGTGATGGCCGCCTTTGCCGCCGGGGAGCTGGACCTGCTGGTGGCCACCACGGTCATCGAGGTGGGCGTGGACGTGCCGAACGCGAGCCTGATGATCATCGAGAACCCGGAGCGCTTAGGGCTGGCACAGCTCCACCAGCTACGCGGGCGGGTCGGCCGCGGCTCGGTGGAGAGCTACTGCGTGCTGCTGTACCACGCACCGCTCACCGCCGCCGCCCGCGAGCGGCTCGACATCCTGCGCCGCGAGACCAGCGGCTTCGCCATCGCCGATGCGGACCTGCGCATGCGCGGCGCCGGCGAGGTGCTCGGCACCCGCCAGGCCGGCATGGCGGCGTTCCGGCTCGCGGACCCGCTGCGGGACAAGGACCTGGTGCTCGCCGCCCAGCGGGGCGCGGACCGGATGCTGCAGGACGTCTCCCCCGCCGGCACCGCGCGCATCACGGCGCTGATCCACCGCTGGCTGGGGGGCCGGGAGGATTACGGTCGGGTGTGAGCTCGGGGGGGCGGCGATTGCCGATGTCGGGCGACCCATACCGAAGACGGGCGAATGAAGACGGGCGACTGAGGTCGCCCTGCCGCGGGGCCGGATGAATCCGGGGTACTCGGGCGGCGCCACCCTCTTCTGGGTAGGCCGGCTGGGCTGCAGTCGGCCCTCGCGGGTCGGTGAAATACCGACAATTAGTCGCATTTTCCAGGCGAGCGGTTGGAAAGGTTGGCCTTGACCGCATTCCCGCGCGAGCCGAGGCATCTTGCCTGCGGCATCAGCGGAGATGCGCAATGACCAAAGCCCAAGCCCTGGCGCTCAAGGCTATCAGAAGAGACCGACTGCGGGACGGACCGGACAACGGCGAGACAACAACCGTCGGCGATACCGAGGTCTGGAAGTTTTACGACGATTTCTCCGAGATTCACATCAGCCCTTCGGAGATCCGTGTCACCGGCCCCTGGGGTGAGCCGGAGTTCGAGAAGAGCGCGGCCATGGAGTTCCTCATGGTGGATTACATGATCGACAGTGACGCCCTTGATGTGATTTGCAACGACGCTTGGGGGAGCGACTTCGATCCGCAGATGCAAAAAGGGGAGACCTACGAACGGCCCGACGACCGCTTCGACCCTGGGGAGGCTACGCCCACCTGGACGTTTTCCGATGGCTCCATGATCAAGATCGGAAACGGGCGAGCGGAGATTTCTTGATTGCACTCGTATCGTGCGCGCCGTCGGACCGATGGCATCGGGCTCCACCTTGGCTGCGCACATCCTGACGGCCGTATGCCCCGCGGTTGGTGGTAATGGCACGGCCACGGACGGCACCACCGGCGTATTCGCCGACGAACTGACCCTGCCGATGGCCGACGCGGCAAGCGCCGCGGCGTTCGCTAGGGCAGCCTCCGCAAGCCCCGCGCCGCGCGTGCGCCGCTCCCGCGCGCAGCCGCTCCCGCCCACCCGCCGCCCGGGCCGCTCAGCCGCGTGCGCCAGGATCCGGCACGCTTCTTGGTTCGCGAAGGGGGACCAGATCGGTCCAGTCACGAGCGGAGACAGCAGATGCCAAACCCCACGGAACCCACCAAGGGCCCCTACAGCGGGGCCGATCCACAAGCCAACACGGGCGAGAGCAGCACCGAGCGGCTGCGCGAGGATGTCCGCGAGGCCGCGCGCGAGGCCGCGCGCGAGGCCGCGCGCGAGGCCGCTCAGTCCGCGAAGGAGGAGGCCAAGCGGCTCGGCGAGGACCTCCGCGGCGAGGCCAAGAAGGGCGCGGAGTCCCTGCAGCAGGAGGCCGACGCCCAGCTCCGGCAGCAGCGCTTCAACGCCGCCGAGTACATCGACGCCGTCGCCGCTGCGCTGCGCGCGGGGGTCGAGGCGCTGGAATCCGACGGCCATCGCGACATGGCGAGCTGGTGGCGCACCGCCGCCGATGGCGCCGGCCGCCTCGCGGACCGCGTCCGCGACAAGCCGCTGCACGAGGCCTGGCGCGATGCCGAGGACTACGTGCGCGAGGAGCCGACGCTCGGCTTCAGCGGCGCCATGCTCGCGGGCTTCATGCTCGCGCGCTTTCTGAGGAGCTCGGCGCCCGAGGAGAGCTGGCAGCGGCAGGAGCCCGCGCGCGACTACGAGCGCGGCTATGAGCACCGCACGGAGCACGAGCCCTATCGCGACACCGGCCTTGGCACCGGCCTTGGCACCGCCTGGCCCGGCGCGCCGGCCCCCGGTGCGGCCAGCAGGCCCGCCGGCAGCGCGGCCACCGATCGCGCCCACGCCTGAACCGGAGGACCTGAATGAACAACCCTACGACCACCGTCGAGCGGCCGGACACCGACCGCTCCATCCCCGGCCTGATGCGCCATTTCGTCAACGAGGTCACCGCGCTGCTGCGCGATGAGGTGGCCCTCGCCAAGGGCGAGGTCACCGACAACATCGCCGGCCTCAAGACCGGGATCATGTCCATCGTCGGCGGCGCCATCGTGCTCATCGCGGGCCTGGTCATCCTGCTCGATGCCTTCGTGCTCGCGCTCTACACGGTCCTGGACGACTCGCCGCTCTGGCTCTCGCCGCTGATCATCGGCCTCATCGTGCTGGCCATCGGCGGCGTGCTGCTCGCCGCCGGGCGCAGCAAGCTGAGCGGCAGCGCCATGAAGCCGGATGAGACCATCGCCGAGACCCGCCGCGACCGCCAGATGCTGAAGGAGAGACTCACATGAGAACGTCCAGCGAGCACACCGACACCTACGACACGCGGCGCGACTCCGAGACGGCGCGTGGATACGGGACCCGGCGCGGCAACGGCGGCGAGCGCTGGTCGCAAGCCCCGGATGCGCTGCACGACGACATCGAGCGCCATCGCCAGGAGATCGACCGCACCCTGTCCGCGCTGGAGCAGAAGTTCTCGTTGCAGGACATTGCGGACCACCTTATGGCGCAGCTCAAGGGCGGCCCCGGCAGCTACTTCAACAGCCTGGGCCGTGCGGCCAAGCACAACCCGCTGCCGCTGGCGCTGGTGGGCGTGGGCCTGGGCTGGCTGATGCTCGGCAGCAACGACGGCGCCCGTGTGCGGGCGGCGTCCGGCGCGGCGTCGGAGTCGGGCGACGAGACGGCGCGCGGCTATGAGTCGCCGGTGCCGGACGACACCTCCATCAGCGACCTCTACGCCTTCTGCCTGCGTCGGGAATACCCCTTCTACGACGATGAGGTGGAATGCCTACTCTACGATGACCTCGGCCCCGCCGCGGCGGCGGCCTGGATGGGCAGCGATTCGATGCAGCCGGAGGGTGCCGGCACCCGCCACACCCAGGGCGACGTCGGCGAGCGCTTCCGCGAGCAGGCCCGCGCCGGCGGCGGCGAGGCCAAGTCGCGCATCGAGCGCACCCGCCAGCGCATGAACGACGCCACCGAGGAGGCGCGCATGCGCGTCGCCCGCGCCCGCGACAACGCCCGCCGCCGCGCCTACCAGGCCAAGCGGGTCGCGGTGCAGGGTGCCAGGGAGGCCGTGCGGCAAACGAGCGAGTTTGTCGACCGCTATCCGCTGTCGCTGGTGGCACTCGGCGTCGCCGCTGGTGCCGCGCTCGGTGCCGGGGCGCCCTCCACGCGCTTCGAGGACAAGTGGCTGGGGCAGGTCAGCGACGACTTCATGCGCGGTGCCAAGCAGAAGGCGCACGCGGCCGCGGACACCGCCACGCGCTCGGCGCAGGCGGCCGCAGCGGCCGCGTCGGACGAGGCGCATCGCCAGGGCCTGCACCCTGATGAGATCAAGGAACGCGCCCGCCATGCCGGCGAGAAGGCCGCCGAGACCATCCGTGGCGCCGAGCACGGCGCCCGGGGCCACGGTGGCGTGCGCGAGCAGGCGCGCGACACCCGCGAGCGGGTGGAGCAGGTGGCAACAGCCGCCGGCGAGGCCGCGCGCCGGGAGCTGGAAGGACGGGAGTCCGCTAGGCATGGCTGACGGCGCACCGGCCGGGGGCGCCGGACGCCCGGCCAGTTCGCGGCGGCGGTCAGCGCAGGCGCGAGCGCCGGGCCAAGGGCTGCGCGCAGAGCCGGGCTTGCCGCTTGGCCCGGCGCCGGATCAGGCCTGCACCGGCGTCTCCACCGGAGTGCGGGTCGCTTCGGTGGTGCGCTCCAGGCCTTCCCGCCAATCGTCTACGAACATGCGAATGGACTCGATGAAGTCCGGGTCATGCTCCTCCCGGTTGATGGTGCAGTGCACCACCACCGGCGCGGGCGCCGCGGTGCCCGCCGTCACCGTCCAGGCCAGGGCGTTGGGACAGCCGGGCAGCGTGAAGCGCACGCCGCCGCGGATTGGCTCCCGCCGCACCCGGAACTGGCCCCACAGGCACCAGATCTCGCCGTCGTCGCCGTCTGCGTGCAGTACCCGATCGATCGATGCGCAATGCGCCGCGAGCGTGTCAATGCTGAGGCGCTGCTGAAGGTCCGCCTCGGTGGTTGCGCGTTTGGTAGTCGCGAAGAATTCCATGCCATCCTGCTTCCGGCTGCCGTTGGTGTGCAGATGATACCGGCCGCGGCCTGTTTGCTGGGTCGGGGCGTGCAGACGGCTGCGCTGGTTGGCCGCAGCTCAACGAAGCGCCAAGGGCCGAGGGCCGAGGGCGCCACCCTCGGCCCTCGGCCCTCGGCCCGTCTCCGCATAAGGCACCAGCAGCTCATAGTCCACCAACCCCCAGAGCACCCGCCCGGCGCGGTGCACGAGCCGGCCCGGCTCGGCGGCGGCGCGCACGATGATGTGGCGGGGCTTGTGGTCGAGCACGTCCCAGCCGAGCGCGCGCAGGTTGTCCCGCGCGCCGTGCGTGAGGGCCGCGAGCTCCGCCTCCGTCACATAGCCCTGCTGTTCCGCGGCCTCCGCGTCCATGCCGTCCATCCAGCGGTAGAGCAGGATGTAGAGCCGCTCCCAGTCGTAGCGCACCCGCGCGCCTTCCGGCTGGGTGGCCTGGTCGCCGGCGAGCTCGCGGTCGTAGCGCCAGCGGCTGTGGCCGTTGCGGCCGAGCTCCCAGTCCAGGTAGCGGGTGGCCGGCGAGTAGATCGCGAGCGGGGCCTTGGTGGGTATGCGGGCGCCGGCCGCGGCCCGCAGCCGCTCCAGGTGGGCGACCTCGGCGAAGGGCGAGAGGAATTCGAGCGCGGCGACGCGATCGCGTTCGCCGTAATCGGCGACGGCGTCCGGCCCCATCGCGACCAGCGCGTCCTGTGCGAAGCGGCTGAACTTGGCCACCAGCGCGAAGCGCGGACAGACGCGGTGTGGCACCGGCACCCTGTACACGGCGCCGGTGGCGCCGGCGAGCTGGCGGCCGACCTTGCTCAGCCGGTCCCCGGTGAACCACTGCGACGGCACAATGGACTCAAGCGCCGGCCAGCCATGGCGCGTGATGTACAGGTCGCCGGACTGGCGGCCGCGGAGCTGCAGGTAATCGACGCCGAAGACCCGCCGCCGCAGGCCGGCGGGCACGGCATCGAACGGGCGATGCCGGTACAGGTGCAGGCTGCCGTCGAAGCGCTCCAACGCCCGCAGCCCTTAGTCGTCCGGCTCCAGGAAGGGCAGGTCAAGGAGCCGCCCGTAGTCCGCGACCCCGCCGCCTTCCATGCAGCATTCGATGATGCGCCGCCCGGTGGGCAGCAGGTCCGGCACCAGGAAGGCGGCAAGCTCCTTGCGGAAGAAGTCCGTCAGTAGCTTTGCACCCTGGTCGTAGGCCTCCCGGCCGACCTCCGGCTGGTTGTCCACCTCGAAGAACCAGTGCCCGATGGTGCTGCCCTCCATCATGATGCTGCCGGGCGTGTAGCCCAGGAGCGGGCAGCGGCTCGGCCGCAGCCGGTTGCCGGCGAAGCGGGCGCCGCCGCGGCGGGCCAGGTACTCGCGCGTGATCCACTGCGGCATGAAGCCGACCTCCCAGGCGCCGATGTGCTGGTTCGGGATCAGCACATAGCGGACCTCCGGCGTCTCGAGGATCTGGTTCAGGAGCAGGTTCGCGTGGTCCACCATGCGCCCGGTGGCGAAGGGCCAGTAGGAGCCGACGCCCTCGGCGCTCATGCCCTCGGTTTCCACGATGCTCGGGTTGGCGTGCCCGCGCGGGGCCACCAGCCGCCACACCCACGCGAGCGCCGGCGGCAGCAGGTGGAAGAGGCCGACGATGCCGTAGCTCGGCCGCTCCGCGGTGCACGGCGGCGTGCGCACGCCCATGCTGCGCACATCCACCTCGACGGCGCCGCGGACGACCCCCGGGATGATGCTGCGCGGGATGATGACGCGCGGGTTCGGGCAGGGCTGGCCGGGGGCGTCCTGGATGTGCTCCCAGAGCAGCGTCGTCGCGCCCGGCTGACCCTCGATGTTCAGGAACAGCAGCGGCATCGGCGGATGTACGGTCAGCGCCTCGATGTGCGGGTCGGTGCCATAGCGCTCGATGTGGTTGCAGCGGACAAACCAGCCCTCTTCCGCGTCCATCAGACTCAGCTTGCCGTTGCCCCGCTCCAGCGACGGGTGACACAGCGCCATGTCGTCGGTGACCGGGCGCAGCTCGCAGCCCTTGGGCAGCGTCAGGCTGCGGGTCTCGCCGTTGACGAGGTTGCGGCCGATCAGCAGCGTGCCGTCCGGCTGGCGGTGCACGTACTCCAGCATTTCGCTCTTGCCGCCGCCGCTCGCGCCCTCGTGGGAGATGACGACCTTGTTCTCGTAGGGCGTCACCACCTGCACGGTGGAGCAGTGCATGGTGACCCAGCGCTCTTCTTCGCCGATGTTGAGCAACATGCCGTAGACGCCCTTCTTGGCGCTTGGCCCGGGGTAGAGGTTGTAGCTGAACAGCTCGTGCAGGCCGTCGCGGCGGTTGTGCACCACCACCTGCTTGCCGCCGAAGTGGGTATGGCGGAAGGGCGGCGCGACGTAGATGACGGCCTTCGGGCAGAAGTCGTCCGGCAGCTCGGCGCCGGCCACGATGCCCTGGAGCAGCGCGAGCCCGAGCGCGAAGAAGCCCGCGTTGTCCGGTGCGATGACGAGCGCCTGGGTGCCGGTGCTGGGCAGTCCGGCGTAGAACGGGAACACCGCGAGCGGCTGCGTGCGCAGCCATGCGAAGGTCGCCGCGCGCACGTCGTCGAAGGACTCGCCGAAGCGCTCGCCATAGGTGGGCTTGTCCGTCGGGCGGTCGTCGCCGATGACCATGCAGTCCGGGTCGCGCCGGCGCATGTAGGGCTCTGCGTAGTTCGCCACGATGCCGTTCTTGCTGCGGCAGACGGTGGCCTCCAGCACCCGGCCCATGCCGGGAACCTCGTAGGCGACCTCCTGCACGCCGTCGGTGGCGTCGCGGACGGCGAGCTCGAGCAGCGCCGCGTGGGACTCAGCAACGGTCACGCTGGGCGCACTGGTCAACAGGTCGATGGCCTCGACGGGCAGCGGCAGGTCAAGTAGCCGGGGCGGGGAAGTAGTCATCGTGATACGGCTCCAGGCGACGGCGGTGGGTCGGCCGGGTAGGGCCGGAACCGCCTGGTGGGGATGCGCCGGTGGGCGCTCGGAAGCCGGCGCGGCGGGTGCTCTGCCGGTGTGCCGCTGGTGGGCAAGGTCAGAGCATACCGGCGGGTCGCGCGGTTCAAGGCTCGGCGGTGCATCGGAAAGTCCGCCGACGATTCGGTTTTGCCGAAGAGTTGACCGCCGTCAGCCTTCCATCCCGCTCCCCTTCCGCTCCGCCGGCCTCAGCCGCGCCCGCGCATGCCCAGAGGTCGCCGGGGGGCCTCGGTGATGCCCAGCGCCGGCCCTGTTCTTGCTTCGCTGTTGATTGTCGGTCCAAGCAACGCACGCGCAAAGGTGCTTTGCAGTCTTCATGACCTGTCGTCATGACCAACAAACACCGAACCAACAAACACCGAACCAACAAGCACCGAACCAACAAGCACCGAACCAACAAGCACCGAAACAACAAGCACCGAGGAGGTTAGGCAATGGCAGTCGAAACGCTTTTCGGAGAGCGCTCGCTCTCCAAGGTCAGTGCCGTGTTCGCCGACGCCGAGCAGGCGCGCCGGGCGGCGGACGAGCTGGTGAGCGGCTTGGGGCTGAACCAGGCGCAGGTCGAGGTGGTTAAGCCCCATGATCGGCGCATCAGCCGCAAGCTGGAGCCGGAGTCCCGCGGCATCGCGGTGACCTTGGTCAGAACCCACGCGGTGCTCGGCGCCGCGGGCGCGGGCCTGGGCCTGATCCTGGCCGCCGTGCTGGTGCTGAGCGGGGTCGCGGCCGCCGCGTCCAGCCCCTTCTACACCTTGCTGGTGTTCGTCTTCTTCGGCGGCATCTTCGGCATGCTCTTGGGTGGGCTGCTCTCGTTGCGGCCCGACCATGATCCGATGATCGCGCGGGTGGAGCGCGCCGCGCGCAAGGGGCGCTGGTCCGTGGTGGTTCACGCCCGCGACCACGACGAGGAGCACCGCGCCAAACAGGCGCTGGATCACATGAGCAATCGGGTGACGGCGACCCTTTAGGGCACCGCCGAGGGCCAAGGGCCGAGGCGGGCTCCCTCGGTCCTTGGGCCTCGGCCCTTGGCCCTTCCGCATCGGGCCAACGCACCGCGTGGTGACCATCTGCGGTCAACCGCTGGTTCAGCGCCGCTCGCTTGATGCGTCGCAACCACTCGCGGGCGGCCTCGCCAGCGGCCCCAACCGCAGCCCTGTGCAATAATCCCGGCCCTTTCGTCGGCGCCGTGGACCGCCGCGGCGTGAGCCCAAGTCTGCCGGGGCGCGGAGCGGCGACGCCGCAACCCTCGCCGACACCCGCAAAGCCCAGCCCGGACACGTCCAGATGAACCTCCCGGAGATCAAGCTCGGTACGCCGCGCGCGCCGTCCTGGCGCGAGCGGCTGGATGCCTACGTGCGCCTGGTGCGGCTGAACAAGCCCATCGGCATCTTTCTGTTGATGTGGCCGGCGCTTTGGGCGCTGTGGCTGGCGGGGGACGGGCATCCGCCGTGGCAGGTGGTGCTGATCTTCGTCGCCGGGGTGGTGCTGATGCGCTCGGCGGGCTGCGCGATCAACGACTACGCGGACCGGGACTTCGACGGTCACGTGGCGCGGACCAACGCGCGCCCGCTCGCGCGGGGCATCATCTCGCCAGCGGAGGCTGTGGGGGTGTTCGTGGTGCTGTCGCTGGTCGCCTTCGGGCTGGTGCTGATGCTCAACTGGCAGACGGTGGCGCTGTCCGTAGTGGCGGTGTCGCTCGCGGCCATCTACCCGTTCATGAAGCGCTGGACGCACTTCCCGCAGTTGTTCCTCGGCGCGGCCTTCGGCTGGGCCATCCCCATGGCCTTCATGGCCATCGGCGAGGCGATCCCGCTCTATGCCTGGGTGCTGTTCGCGGCGACGGTGCTCTGGGCGCTGATCTACGACACCCAGTACGCGATGGTGGACCGCGACGACGATCTTAAGATCGGCATCAAGTCCACGGCGATCCTGTTCGGGCGCTACGACCGGCTCATCGTCGGGCTCTTGCAGGTGCTGATGCTGGCGATGCTGGTGTGGATCGGGGCTACCGCCGGGCGCGGCTGGGTCTACTTCGGCGGGCTCGCCGTGGCGGCGGGGCTCGCCTTGTACCAGCAATGGCTGACCCGCGACCAGGACCCGAAGGCCTGCTTCGTCGCCTTTCTGAACAACAACTACTTCGGCATGGTCATCTTCGTCGGGCTGGTGCTGGACTACCTGGTGCACCCCGCGGCGGCGGCCTGAGCGGCCGGGCTCTGGCCCCTTCGGTCCGGCCCTCGAAATCCAGTGCCCGGCGCCCTAACATGACTCGCCATCGCGACGGTGCCCGGGCAACTCGCTCTGCCCTTCTTAAGGAGAACACACCATGACTCTGCCGCTTCGCCCGCGCGCCCGCGCGCTGACCCTGCCCGCGCTGCTGTTCGCCGTGCTTGCGCTGCTTGGCGGGGCGGCGCTAGCGCAGGAGCTCGACGAGGGCATCGACTACCGCCGCGTCGCCGAGCCCGCCCGCGCCGAGGCTGGCGACGATGTGGAGGTGCTGGAGCTCTTCTGGTATGGCTGCCCCCACTGCTACCAGTTGGAGCCGCACATCGAGAAATGGCTCAAGACCAAGCCCGCGGGCGTGACCTTCCGCCGCCTGCCCGCGGCGGCCTCGCCGCGCTGGGTGCCGCACGCGAAGGCCTATTTCGCCGCCGAGCAGCTCGGCGTGCTGGATCAGCTCCACAAGCCGCTGTTCAAGGCGCTGCACGACGAGCGTCGCCCGGTGCTGACGGATGAGCAGGTCATCGCCTTCGCCGCCGAGCAAGGCATCGACGAGGCCAAGTTTCGCGCCGCCTACAATTCCTTTCCGGTGGACACGCAGGTGCGCAAATCCGCGGAGCTGGTGCGCCGCTACGCCATCGACGGCGTGCCGGCGATGGTGGTAGACGGCAAGTACGTGACCAGCGCCACGCAGGCCGGGAGCATCGCGCGGATGTTCGAGGTGATCGATTACCTCGTGGCCGAGGAGCAGGCCGCCGCCAAGCCCGCGCAGGCAGCGCCCGACCCCGACAAGGCCGGCTGAGCGCACCCGCCCCGGGTGCGCCGGATTCATTCCTAGCTCCTAGCTCCTAGCTCCTAGCTCCTAGCCGCCGCACGCGCATGGACAGGCTGCGGGGCATCCTTTAGACTCCCGGCAATGTTTCCCCGGCGTCCCCGCAACGGCTGGATATGCGCCGGGACTCCTCGTAATTCGCTCCCGAGCCCACGCGGTTCGACACGGTGACAGGCAGGACGGCCTGCATCGCGTAACCCCCTGCCTTGGAGGTTGCCTTGCAACAGCCCGCCATCTTGACCTTGGAGGATGGCTCGATCTTTCGCGGCCTATCCATCGGCGCCGCGGGCCAGAGCGTCGGCGAAGTCGTGTTCAATACGGCCATGACCGGCTATCAGGAGATCCTAACGGACCCCTCCTACAGTCGCCAGTTGGTGACGCTCACCTATCCGCACATCGGCAACACCGGTGTCACGGACGAGGACACGGAGTCCGCCGCCATCCACGCCGCCGGGCTCATCGTCCGCGACGTGCCGCGGCGCGCGAGCAACTGGCGCCGCGAGCAGGACCTCGGCGATTACCTGCGCGCAGAGGGCGTGCCCGGTATCGCGGACATCGACACCCGCCGCCTGACCCGCATCCTGCGCGAGAAGGGGGCGCAGAACGGCTGCCTGATGGCGGGCGACGGCCTCGACGAGGCCGCGGCCCTGGCCGCAGCGCGCGCCTTCCCGGGGCTCGCTGGCATGGACCTCGCGAAGGAGGTGACGACGCAGCAGGCCTACACCTGGACCGCTGGCCTCTGGTCGCTGGAGCGGGGACAGGGCATGTCCCTGGCGACGGACGACCCGGCGCTGCGCTTTCACGTCGTCGCCTACGACTACGGCGTGAAGCAGAACATCCTGCGCATGCTGGTGCATCGCGGCTGCCGCATCACCGTGGTGCCGGCCAAGACGCCGGCCGCGGAGGTGCTCGCGCTCGGCCCCGACGGCGTATTCCTGAGCAACGGCCCGGGGGACCCCGAGCCTTGCGACTACGCCATCAGCGCGATTCGCAGCCTGCTGGACGCGGGAATTCCGCAGTTCGGCATCTGTCTGGGACATCAGTTGCTAGGGCTCGCCTGCGGCGCGCGCACCGTCAAGATGAAGTTCGGCCACCATGGCGCGAATCATCCGGTGCAGGACCTCGCCACGGGCCGGGTCATGATCTCGAGCCAGAACCACGGCTTTGCGGTGGACGAGGCGAGCTTGCCGGCGGCGGTCATCGCGACCCATCGCTCGCTGTTCGATGGCTCCTTGCAGGGCATCCGCCACCGCGAGCGGCCGGCCTTCAGCTTCCAGGGCCATCCCGAGGCGAGCCCCGGGCCGCACGATGTGGCCCCATTGTTCGACGACTTCATCGCGGCCATGGCCGAGCGCGCCTGACGCCGGCTGCCCGCCGCGCGGGCGGCGGGCTTCATCACAGTATCCGGGCACTGCCCGCCGCCGCCGGCGCGAGCGCGCGGCGGCACGAACGACGAGACAAACGACAGCGGCCATGCCAAAGCGCACCGACATTCACAGCGTGCTCATCATCGGCGCCGGTCCCATCGTGATCGGGCAGGCGTGCGAGTTCGACTATTCCGGCGCGCAGGCCTGCAAGGCGCTGAAAGAGGAAGGCTTCCGGGTCATCCTCGTGAACAGCAATCCGGCCACCATCATGACGGACCCGGAGATGGCCGATGCCACCTACATCGAGCCCATCAACTGGCGCGTCCTGGAGCGCATCATCGAGCGCGAGCGACCCGACGCGCTGCTGCCCACCATGGGCGGGCAGACGGCGCTCAACTGCGCGCTGGACCTCGCCCGCGAGGGCGTGCTGGAGCGCTTCGGCGTCGAGATGATCGGCGCCACGCGCGAGGCCATCGACAAGGCCGAGGACCGCGACCTGTTCCGCCAGGCCATGCGCCGCATCGGCCTCGACATGCCGCGCTCCGCTATTGCCCACAGTCTGGAAGAGGCCATCCAGGTGCAGGCGCAGGTGGGCTTCCCGACCATCATCCGCCCGTCGTTCACCATGGGCGGCAGCGGCGGCGGCATCGCCTACAACGCCGAGGAGTTCGAAGAGATCTGCCGGCGCGGGTTGGATCTTTCGCCCACCAGCGAGCTGCTCATCGAGGAGTCCGCCCTCGGCTGGAAGGAGTACGAGATGGAGGTGGTCCGCGACCACGCGGACAACTGCATCATCATCTGCTCCATCGAGAACTTCGACCCGATGGGCGTGCACACCGGCGACAGCATCACCGTCGCGCCGGCGCAGACTCTGACCGACAAGGAATACCAGATCATGCGCGACGCCTCGCTGGCGGTGCTGCGCGAGATCGGCGTCGACACCGGCGGCTCCAACGTGCAGTTCGCGATCAACCCCGCCGACGGGCGCATGATCATCATCGAGATGAACCCGCGCGTGTCGCGCAGCTCCGCGCTCGCGTCCAAGGCCACGGGCTTCCCCATCGCCAAGGTCGCGGCGAAGCTCGCCGTCGGCTACACGCTGGACGAGCTGCGCAACGAGATCACCGGCGGTGCCACGCCCGCGTCCTTCGAGCCCAGCATCGACTATGTCGTGACCAAGGTGCCGCGCTTCGCGTTCGAGAAGTTTCCCGCCGCAGATTCGCGCCTCACCACGCAGATGAAGTCCGTCGGCGAGGTCATGGCCATCGGGCGCACCTTCCAGGAGTCCTTGCAGAAGGCGCTGCGCGGGCTGGAGACGGACCGCGACGGGCTGAACAAGATCCTGCCGCCGAACGACCCCAACGCCGAGGACCTGCTGCGTCGCGAGATCCGCCAGCCCGGTGCGGACCGTATCTTCTACGTCGCCGACGCGATGCGCATCGGCTGGAGCCTGGAGACGCTGCACGAGCTCTGCGGCATCGATCCCTGGTTCCTGTCGCAGATGGAAGAGCTCATCGCGCTGGAGACGCAGGTGAAGGCGGCCGGTTTCGGCGCCCTCGACGCCGCGCGGCTCCGCTATCTCAAGCGCAAGGGCTTCTCGGACAAGCGCCTGGCCAAGCTCGTGGGCCGCAAGGAGGCGGACCTCCGCGGGCTGCGCCATGCACACGGCATCCGACCCGTGTTCAAGCGCGTGGACACCTGCGCCGCGGAGTTCGCCTCCAGCACCGCGTACATGTACTCGACCTACGAGGAAGAGTGCGAGGCGGCGCCGTCGGCGCGCAAGAAGATCATGGTCCTCGGCGGCGGGCCGAACCGCATCGGCCAGGGCATCGAATTCGACTACTGCTGCGTGCACGCGGCGCTGGCGCTGCGCGAAGACGGCTTCGAGACCATCATGGTCAACTGCAACCCCGAGACCGTCTCCACCGACTACGACACCTCCGACCGGCTCTACTTCGAGCCCGTGACGCTGGAGGACGTGCTGGAAATCGTGCACCTGGAGCAGCCCCAAGGCGTCATCGTGCAATACGGCGGGCAGACGCCGCTCAAGCTCGCACGGGATCTAGAAGCCGCCGGCGTGCCCATCATCGGCACCTCGCCGGACTCCATCGACCGCGCCGAGGACCGCGAGCGCTTCCAGCGCCTGGTCAACGAGCTCGGCCTCAAGCAGCCGCCCAATGCCACCGCCCGCAGCGAGAGCGAGGCACTCGAACAGGCCGCCGCCATCGGCTATCCGCTGGTGGTGCGGCCTTCGTACGTGCTCGGCGGGCGCGCCATGGAGCTGGTCTACGACGACCTGGAGCTGGCCCGCTACATCCGCAACGCCGTCAGCGTGTCCAACGACTCGCCGGTGCTGCTCGACCGCTTCCTGGACAACGCCATCGAGGTGGACGTGGACGCCGTCTGCGACGGCGAGCGCGTGGTCATCGGCGGCGTCATGGAGCACATCGAGCAGGCCGGCGTGCACTCCGGCGATTCCGCCTGCTCGCTGCCGCCCTACACGCTGTCCGACGACGTGCAGCGGCGGCTGCGCGAGCAGATGACCCAGCTCGGCCTTGCGCTCGGCGTGCGCGGGCTCATGAACGCGCAGTTCGCGATCCAGGACGACGCGGTCTACATCCTCGAGGTGAACCCGCGCGCCTCGCGCACCGTGCCCTTCGTGTCCAAGTCCATCGGCGTGCCGCTGGCCAAGGTCGGCGCGCGCTGCATGGCCGGGCGCACGCTCGCGGAGCAGGGCCTGACCGCGGAGGTCCGCCCGCCGCGCTATTTCGTCAAAGAGGCCGTGTTCCCGTTCGTCAAGTTCCCGGGCGTGGACACGGTGCTCGGGCCGGAGATGAAGTCCACCGGCGAGGTCATGGGCATCGGCGACAGCTTCGCCGAGGCCTTCGGCAAGGCCGTCGAGGGCGCCGGCGTGGCGCTGCCCAAGCGCGGCAAGGCCATGCTCAGCGTGCGTGCCGCGGATCGCGATCGCTGCGTGGCGGTGGCGCGGCAGCTCGTGGAGCTCGGCTTCACGCTCTACGGTACCCACGGCACGGCGCGTGCGGTGCGCGAGGCGGGCATGGACTGCGTCGGCGTCAACAAGGTGAAGGAAGGCCGTCCGCACATTGTGGATATGATCAAGAACGGTGAGATCAGCTTCATCGTCAACACCACCGAAGGCGCGCAGGCCATCGCCGATTCCGCCGAGATCCGCCGCGCGGCGTTGCAGCACAAGGTGAGCTACACCACCACCATCGCCGGTGCCGAGGCCACCTGTATGGCGGTGCGCCAGGGCGATCTACAGAAGGTGACTCGGCTGCAGGACCTCTACTGAGCTCGCTTGTCGCGCCCGGGTACGCCGACCTCAGTCGGCTCCTCGCCCGGGTTCGCCGACCTCAGTCGGCTCTTCCTCGGCTCCACCGCCCGCAATCGTCTCCCCGGTGCAGGCGGACAACAGTCCTCGGCGCAGCCTCCGGCATCGCCGGATTCCGCCGCGTCTCTTTACGGCGCCCCGGCGACGGGGTTAGGCTCTCCCAGTCTGTTTCTCCGCCGTCGGGTCGCCGCCACAGGCGTTGATCCGCAGCGGCGCCCCGGGGCAGTGGCGACCGCCCGAGCCCTCAAGACATCATCCGGGCGCGCGGTTGCCGCGACCCGGCTCCGAAGAGGACTTCACACATGACCCAGGTACCTCTGACCGCCAGAGGCGCTGAGCAATTGCGCGCTGAGCTCGATCACCTGAAGCGGATCGAGCGTCCGCGCATCATCGAGGCCATCGCCGAGGCCCGCGCCCATGGCGATTTGAAGGAAAACGCCGAATACCATGCCGCTCGCGAGCAGCAGGGCTTTGTCGAAGGGCGCATCAAGGACATCGAGGGCAAGCTCTCCCACGCGCAGATCATCGACGTCAGCACGCTGCCGCGCACCGGCAAGGTCGTCTTCGGCGTCACCGTGGATGTGCTGGACGTCGACAAGGACGAGGAGCACACCTTCATGATCGTCGGCGACGACGAGGCCGACATCAAGCAGGGCAAGATCAGCATCAGCTCGCCCATCGCCCGCGGCCTCATCGCCAAGGGCGAAGGCGATGTCGCGCTGGTGGACGCCCCGGGCGGCAAGCGCGAGTTTGAGATCCTCGCGGTCCGCTACGAGTAAGGCCCGGTCCGGTGCGCCGCATCCACAACCGTCCGGCCACGCCGCCTCGGTCCCGGGCCTCGGGCGGGCTGATCATGGCCCGCGCGGTGCTCCTGCTCGTCGGTTTGTGTCTTGCCGCACCGGCGCTCGCGCTGCGCTGCGGCGCCGGCGTCGTGAGCGAGGGCGACAGCACCTACGAGCTGCTCACTACCTGCGGCGAGCCGACGCTGCTTGAGCGCACCGAGCGACAGGTGCCCTACCAGGTCTACGATTACGTCTACGGCCGCTACGTGACCGCCTACGACAGCGTGCCCGTCGAGATCTGGACCTACAACTTCGGCCCGCAGCGCTTCGTGCAGCGCATCACCATCGACGACGGGCGCATCAAGCGCATCGAAAGTTTGGGCTACGGTCACTGAGGGGCCTGAGGCAAGGGCCGAGGGCACCTTCCTCGGCCCTCGGCCCTCGGCCCTAGATTCTTGGGGGCGTCGGCTGGTCGGGTGCGTCGGGATCGGTTGCTCGGTTCGATTTCGATAGCGATAGCGATAGGGAAGGGCCAAGGGCCGAGGGCCAAGGGCGCCCTCCTCGGCCCTTGGCCCTAATCCCCTGGCGTCCGCAACGGTCCGGAGAGAAACGAAATCATGTACGTCGTGACCAACCGCCAAGTGCGCGAAACCAAGCCGGGCCAGCCGGGCGAGCTTGGCATCTTCGGCAAGCAGCCGAATCGCAAGGGGCCGAACGAGCTCCGCATCGTGCGCGTTGAGCGCAACGGCAACGATTGGACCGCGGAGACGCTAAAGGACGAGATCCCTATCGCCGAGGCACGCGCGCTGAGCGTCACCTGGCATCTCGACATCGACCCCACCCAGATCCGGCATGCGAGCCTCAAGGTGGCCTGCGAGCTCTACGAGCAGGCGCAGACCCAGGGGCGCAACCTCGCCGTCTACCTGCACGGCTACAACAACGACATGCGGGACGTGGTGACGACGGCGGAGCAGATTGAGCGCGACCACGGCGTCATCTGTCTCGTTTTCAGTTGGCCCGCGAACGGCGGCGGCGTCATCTCCGGCACCAGCGCCTACCTGCGGGACAAGAAGGATGCGCGTGCGTCGATGGACGCGCTGAACCGCTTCTTCGAGAAGGTGCAGTTCTTCCACGAGAAACTGACGGAGGGCACCCGCAACCGGCTGAAGCAGGAGGCCGGCGCGCGCCATCCGAACAACCCAGAGCGCGCCCAGGCCCTCTACGTGCGGCTTTTCAACGACTGCTGCGACACCAAGCTGAGCCTGGTCTGCCACAGCATGGGCAACTACGTGCTCAAGTACGCGTTGCAGCCCGGGCTCGGCGGGGCGCGGGCGCTCTTGTTCGACAACGTCTGCCTGGTGGCCGCGGACACCAACAACGCCGCCCACGAGACTTGGGTGCAGGATCTCGACGTGCGCAACCGCGTCTACATCTTCATCAACGAGGACGACTTCGCACTCAAGTGGTCGCGCCGCAAGCCCGGCGAGGAGCAGATGCCGAGGCTCGGCCACTACATCAAGAACCTCATCGCCCGCAACGCCTTCTATATCGACGTGACCAACGCCCGCGGCGTCGGCAACGCCCACGGCTACTTCACGGGCGAGGTGCTCGCGGCCAACGCCGAGCTCAAGGACGTGTTCACGCGGGCGCTGAACGGCGGCAGCCCGGAGTCCGTTGCGGGCACGCCGCTCGTCTTTGCGGCGGACCTGAACGTCTACCGCCTCGCGCGGGTCTGACGCGCTAGCTGCCGCGCGCCCCGGCGCGAGTCCGCGATGAAGGCACTGCTCGACCTGGACCGCCTGCTCGCCGACGGCGAGATCACGCCGGGGCAGCACGCGCGGCTGCAACGCCTCGCCGCCCGCGAGACGGCGACGCTGGGGTATGGGCTCATCGCCGGCTTCGGCGTCGTCGCGGTGGCGCTGGCGACCATCGCGCTCTTGCCCTCGGCGCTGACGGCGCTGCTGCTCGGGCTCGCCGTTGCCGGCGGCGGGCTCGTGCTGCGGCTCGCGGCAGGGCCGCGCTGGCACTTCCTCGCCGGGCTCTGGGCCGTCATCGGCGGCCTGCTCGCCGCGGGTGGACTAGTGCTCGCGGCGGACGGGTCGGCGCTGGCCTATGTCGGCGCCGCGCTGCTGCTCGGCGGGCTCGGCGTCGCGGCGCGGAGCCACCTGCTCACGGTGCTCGCGGTGCTGGCGCTGGCCTCGGCGCTCGGGGCCGAAAGCGGCTACTTCGATGCGACCTACTTCCTCGGCGTGCAGGCGCCGCTCGCAACGGCGCTGTTGTTTGCGCTGTTCGCGCTGATCAGCTTCGTGGTCAGCCGGCGCCTGCCGGCGGACTTCGCCGGGCTCGCGCTCACGGCCGCGCGCACCGGCGTCTTTGTCGTCAACTTCGCGCTCTGGATCGGCTCGCTGTTCGGCGACGAGATGACGTTCGGCGGCGCGCACATCGGCATCCCGCCGGTCGCCTTCGCCGTCGCCTGGGCACTCGTGCTGCTCGGCGCCGGCCTCTGGGCCTGGCGCGCAGGGCGCCGCTGGCTCGTCAACCTCTGCGCCGTCTTCGGCGCCATCCACTTCCTCACGCAGTGGTTCGAGCGCCTCGGTGCGGCGCCGGGCTCGGTGCTCGCGGCCGGGCTCTTGCTGCTCGGCTTCGCGCTGGCGCTCCGGGCGCTGAACCGCGACGGCGCCGAGTCGGCTTAGCCCCCTGGGTACGCCGGATTCATCCGGCTCCCCTGGCTACGCCGGATTCATCCGGCTCCCCTGGGTACGCCGGATTCATCCGGCTCCCCTGGGTACGCCGGATTCATCCGGCTCCCCTGGGTACGCCGGATTCATCCGGCTCCCCTAACTACGCCGGATTCATCCGGCGGAGCCGCCACCCCCGGGCGTTTCGAGCTCGTGTCGCGGCCGCGCAGGGTGGGCTTCCGCGGTATCATCGCCGATTGTTTTTTTACCCCTGGAGTCACGAGGAATGGCGAGCTACAAGACCAACGAATTCAAGGGCGGACTCAAGATCATGCTGGACGGCGATCCATACACGATCGTCGAGAACGAGTTCGTCAAGCCCGGCAAAGGGCAGGCCTTCAACCGGGTCAAGGTGCGTAACCTGAAGACCGGGCGGGTCGTTGAGCGCACCTTCAGGTCCGGCGATTCCGTGGAGGCCGCGGACGTGATGGAGACAGACCTGCAGTATCTCTACAACGACGGCGACGGCTGGCACTTCATGGACACCGACAGCTTCGAGCAACTGACCGCCGACCCCGCCGCCGTCGGCGACTCGGCGAAGTGGCTGAAGGAGCAGGACATGTGCCGCGTGACGCTTTACAACGGCGCGCCACTGTCCGTTGAGCCGCCGAACTTCGTCGTGCTCACCGTCACCCAGACCGACCCCGGCATCCGCGGCGACACCGCCACCGGCGGCACCAAGCCCGCCACGCTCGAAACCGGTGCCGTCGTCAACGTGCCGCTGTTCCTGGAGGAAGGCGAGCTGATCCGCGTGGACACCCGCACCGGCCAGTACCTGTCCCGCGCCAAGGACGACTCGTAGTCCAGGGAACGCGTGGCCCCCGAAATCGGGCAAGCCGTCAGGGCTCAGACCCCGAGGTCGACGCGGCGGTCGACGCGGCGGTCGCGCTCGGTCCCGAGCGCGAAATCCAGCCTGATCCCGATCTCGCGTTGACGCACGTCCGCTCCGACGCCCGCACGCATGCCTGAGGTGACCGACCCCTGGCGCCCCTGCGCCGACCTGCCGGCGCTGCGGGCACGCGCCCGGCTGCTCGCCGAGCTGCGCGCCTTCTTCGCCGAGCGCGGCGTGCTGGAGGTGGAGACGCCGATCCTGTCCGCCGCCGCCAATCCGGACCCGGCCATCGAGCCGCTGCACCTGGACGCGGCCCTCACCGGCGACGGCCCCCGGCGCCGGTATCTCCAGACTTCGCCGGAATTCCCGATGAAGCGCCTGCTGGCCGCCGGCAGCGGGCCCATCTACCAGGTCTGCAAGGTCTTCCGCCTGGACGAGCGCGGCCGTCGCCACCACCCCGAGTTCACCATGCTGGAGTGGTACCGGCCGGGCTTTTCGCTCGACGAGCTGATGGACGAAGTGGCGCTGCTGCTGCGCCGGCTCGCCCCGACCGACCCGCTACCAGTCGCGCGCATCCGCTACCGAGACCTGTTCTACGACGGCCTCGGCGTGGACCCCTGGCGCACCTCGCCCGCGGCGCTGCGGGCGGTCGCCGAGGCGCGGGGCATCGCCGGCGCCGGGGAGCTGGATCTCGACCGCGACGGCTGGCTCGATCTGCTGCTCTGCTGCTGCCTGGAGCCGGAGCTGGGCTGCGCCGGCCTGACCTTCGTCTACGACTATCCGCCGAGCCAGGCCGCGCTCGCGCGCGTCATGCCCGGCGAGCGGCCGGTGGCGCGGCGTTTCGAGCTCTATTGGCGGGGCCTGGAGCTCGCCAACGGCTTCGACGAGCTGGCGGACGCCGCCGAGCAGCGCCGCCGCTTCCGGCAGGACCTCGCCGTCCGCGCCGCGCGCGGTCAGGACGCACTGCCGGCGGACGAGCACCTGCTCGCCGCGCTGGCGTACGGCCTGCCCGCCTGCGCCGGCGTCGCCCTCGGGCTCGACCGGCTGCTGGTGTGCGTCTTGGGCGCCGACCACATCGACGCGGTGCTGGCCTTTCCGGTGGAGCGTGCCTAGCTGACGGGCTAGGCAGCACTACCCGAGAAGGCTCACCTGTCCATGGCGGAGCGTCAGAGGCTCCGCTCGTTCGCCGATGATTCGAAGGCGTGCCGTAGCGACCGCAGCGGGAAGAGCATCGGTATCTGGTGACACCGCTCCCGCGGTGTCACCCGTGTGTCGGCGCTCCGCGCCAAGGCGTGAACGCGCGACCGGACAGCGCTGCCAGGTTCGGCCGGCGCCGCCGGCCGTGGCGGACGGGTTTGCGCCAACGGCAGCGAGCAGCTCAGCTCAGGGCTTGAGAACATCGCGGCACCGGAGAGATAGCCAGAGCACTGCGGGTCAAGATCCGGCACCTCGTCAGCGACCCGGTGCTGGGACCTGCTCCACCTCAAACCCCACCACCGTGCGCCGCTCGCGGCTGAATTCGACGCCGATCAGGTGGATGGGTCGGTCCTCGCCGCGGTAGCGCGCGGCATAGTCCTTGTCCTTGAGCTGTTGCAGCGCGCGCCCGTCGGGGGTCAGCTCCACCACCTTGAATTCGAACAGATAGATCTGGCCGTTGAAGCGCAGCGCCAGGTCCAGCCTTCCCGCGTTGCTCGCTTCCTCCGGGGTCACATCCAGGCCCAGCGCCGCGAATACGGCGTAGAAGACGCCGGCTGAGTGGCCCTCGTAGCGGCTGATCTTGTTCTTGCGGTACCAATCCGGCGGGATGGCGTCGTAGAGCGCCGTGAAGAAGCGCTCCAGGCCGGCGAAGTCATTCGCGAGCAGCAGCTCGTAGAGCCGGCTCACCCGGCTGCCGGGCCGGTGCGTGCTCGGCGCGATCTGGTCCAGCAGCGCCCCGGTCAGGCTCGCCTGCACCTCCAGGTTCGGCCAGCGCAGCCGGTACTCGATCAGCGCGCCGAGCTGGCGCACCGCGTCGATGGTGAGATAGCCGGCCTGAAACAGCAGTGCCTCGGTGGCGATGTGGTCCACGTCGAAGGATGAGAGCAGCGCGTCGCTCGTGAGCATGCGGCCCAGGTCCGGCACGAAGACCTCGCGCTCGATGAGCAGATCCACCAGAAACTTCGGCGTCGCCGTCTCGAACCACCAGGGGCGGAACTGGCGAGCATCGAACAGGAGCAGCACGTCGAAGGGGTTGTAGACCGCCTCGCCGGTCCAGTTGTAGCCGTTGTACCAAGCGCGAATCTGCGCGCGGTCCAGCCCCGGCAGCTCGGGCGCGAATACCGTGTCGAGGTCCGCTTCGGTATAGCCGCAAATGGCCGAATAGCGCGCGTCTACGGTGATGTCCTTGAGATTGTTGAGCCCGGAGAAAAGGCTCACCTTGCTGAACTTGGACACGCCGGTCAGAAACGCAAACCGAATGTGCGCATCGCTGTCCTTAGATGACCGAATAGAGGTTCCTGAGCCCGTCGCGGATCTCGCGGGCGGCCTCCGGGCGCGTGATGTTGTCCAAGATCGGCTTGTCGTACTCGTCCACCAGCACCACGACGCGCTCGCCGGATTGTTCATGGGCCTGACGGAGCAGGTGCCGAAAACGCCCGGACAGCGTCGCTGCCTCGTCGGCACTGCCGAGATCGCGCTCGTTGTCGGTCAACAGATCACTGATCTTCGCGTCCAGCTCCTCTGCACTCTGCACCACGCCGCCGCCGAAACTGAGCCGAACCACCGGATAGCGCCGCGACCAGTCCCAGCGCGCCTGCGCCTCCAGCCCCGCGAACAGTGCCTCGCTCCCGGCGAACAGCTCCGCCAGCGTATCCAGGAACAGCGACTTGCCGAAGCGCCGCGGCCGCGACAGGAAGTAGTGCGTACCCTCGTCGATGAGCCGCAGCGCAAACCCCGTCTTGTCCACGTAGTAGTAGCCGCCCTCGCGGATCTCGCGGAAGGTCTGGATGCCGATGGGGAGCTTCTTGCGGGCGGACATGGTGCCTCCGACGCCTTCGGGAACAGCCTGCGAGTCTAACCCTGCACCCGCGCCGGCGGCGCGCCGGACGGACGGGCTGCTTGACGCTGGGGCTCAAGCGTGTCCGAATCGCGAAGCGGGTGCTGGACGAGATCTCGCCGCTGCTGAGGGAGGGCGTGAGCGTGAGCCTCAGTGATCGAATCATGGGGGACGCTTGAGGCCGGTTGCATCCGAACATGATCCGCGACGATTTGGTGCTGGTGAAGCAGGCGCTGGCGGATCCGGCGAGGACCGACGATCGAAAACGGACGCGTCTCCAGCGATGCACCATCACGGGTCGTGCCAAGTCGCGACGGTGCGCCGGATGCGCGATTGTGGTGCGCGCGTCTGGGCGTATGGGCGCTTCCGAGCTTTATCGTCGGATGCTTCCCTTTCGCTTGAGTAGCTTGCCCGCTTGGCTCGGTCTTTGCTTGGCTTCTGGGCCGATGGCGGCATGCCCGTGCCGCCGACGCCTGATCAACCTACTCGGAGCATCGAACCTATGCGGAAGACAGCACCCGTCGCATCTCTGCTGAAGACACTCGCCCTGTCCGGGGCACTGGCCCTTGGCCTTGGCGCCGGCCACCTGTCGGCCCAGGAAGAGGCGGCGGCGTCCGGCGAGGACGCCATCAAGGTCGGCGTGCTGCATTCCCTGTCCGGCACCATGGCCATCAGCGAGACGACGCTGAAGGACACCATGCTGATGCTGATCGAGCAGCAGAACGAGAAGGGCGGTCTGCTCGGCAAGCAGCTCGAAGCCGTGGTGGTGGACCCGGCGTCGGACTGGCCGCTGTTCGCCGAAAAGGCGCGCGAGCTGCTGGAAAAGGAGAAGGTGGCCGCGGTGTTCGGCTGCTGGACCTCGGTGTCGCGCAAGTCCGTGCTGCCGGTGTTCGAGGAGCTGAATGGGCTGCTGTTCTATCCGGTGCAGTACGAGGGCGAGGAGTCCTCGCGCAACGTCTTCTACACCGGCGCGGCGCCGAATCAGCAGGCCATCCCGGCGGTGGACTACCTGAAAGACGAGCTCGGCGTCGAGCGCTGGGTGCTCGCTGGCACCGACTACGTCTATCCGCGCACGACGAACAAGATCCTTGAGGCCTATCTCAAGCAGAACGGGGTTGCCGAAGAGGACATCATGATCAACTACACGCCCTTCGGTCATTCCGACTGGCAGTCCATCGTCGCCGACATCAAGAAGTTCGGCTCCGAGGGCAAGAAGACCGCGGTGGTGTCCACCATCAACGGCGACGCCAACGTGCCCTTCTACAAGGAGCTTGGCAACCAGGGCATCTCCGCCGAAGACATCCCCGTGGTGGCCTTCTCGGTGGGCGAGGAAGAGCTCTCGGGTATCGACACCAAGCCGCTGGTGGGCCACCTGGCGGCCTGGAACTACTTCATGAGCGTCGACGCGCCCGAGAACGAGACCTTCATCGAGACCTGGCAGGACTTCATCAAGAGCGACCAGCGCGTGACCAACGACCCGATGGAGGCCCACAAGATTGGCTTCGACCTGTGGGTCAAGGCGGTCGAGAAGGCCGGCAGCACGGACCCGGACAAGGTCATCGACGCCATCGTCGGGCTTGAGACCGGCAACCTCACCGGCGGCACGGCCAAGATGCTGCCGAACCATCACATCACCAAGCCGGTGCTGATCGGCGAGATCCAGGAGGACGGCCAGTTCGCCGTCGTCTGGCAGACCGAGGAAGAGGTCCCCGGCGACGCCTGGTCCGATTACCTGGAAGGCTCCAAGGACCTGGTCGGTGACTGGACCGACCCGATCAACTGCGGCAACTACAACACCAAGACCAAGGAGTGCCTGGGCGCCGTCGCCGCGGAGTAGACATCGCGACAGCCCGTGCCCCTGTGGTGCGCCGCCGGCGGCGGCGCTCCGCATGGGTACGACAGATTTCCTGCGACGAGCCGACGCCGGCCCGTCCCCGCTCTTGACAGCGCGCGCCGGTCGCGCCTGTAAGCCAGGACCCATTTCCCGATGCGGCAGTTGAAGCTCGAAGCCCCGCGCCGTGGCGCGCCCCGCCGCGGGTCGCTGTTCGCGGCGCTCGCACTCGCGGTCGGTGCTCTGGTCATCGGCGGCCCGCTCGCCGCGGAGACCGCGGGCGTGGACGAGCCGGTCGCCGTCGAGCTGCCGGCGGTGCCCGTGTCCGCAGCGGCCGAAGCCGCCCCCGAGCCGGAGGCGGACATCACGGTTCCGGAGGCGGACACTGCGGCTGATGCTGAGCTCGCCGAGCCTGCCGAGCCCGCGATGGCCGCCGAGCCGGCCGCGGCGCCCGAGGCCGCCGACGCAGCACCGCCGGTCGCCGACACCGCGCCCGAGCCCGCGGCTGCCCGCCCGAGCCTCGATGCCGCCGTCGCCGCGCTCGCGGACCGCTCCTTCAAGGTGAAGGAACAAGCCGTGGCGGACATGGCCGCGAGCGGTGACCCGCGCGCCGCGGAGCTGCTGAAGGCACTGCTCGCGGGCGAGCTGTACGTCAAAAAGGACGACGACCGCATCGTCTTCGCCGAGCGCGCGGGCGACGGCTTCGCGCTCACCGATGCGCTGTCGGGCGACGCCCTCGGCGAGGTCGGCCGCCGCGACGCCACCAAGATCACCATCAACAACCGCATGCGCGGGGCGGTGCGCACCGCCATCGCGGCGCTCACCCTGGCGAGCCCGGACCCAGCGGTGCGCCTGTCCGCGGCCCGCGAGATGGTCGGCACCGCGGACCCGGACGCCTTGGCCGCGCTTCAAGCCCAGCTTGCGCAGGAAGACGATGCAGAAGTCAAAGACGCCATCGGGCTCGCGCTCGCCATCGCTGGCCTGCGCGCCGAGGCAGCCGCGGATCGCGTGGCGGCCGTCGAGGCGCTCGGCGGCAGCCTGTACCCGCAGGCGCGCAACGCGCTCGATACGCTGATCGGCAGCGAGCAGGACGAAGCCGTGCTTGCCGCGGCCCGGGCGTCCCGCGCCGACATCGAGCGGCGCCTGCAGAACAACCGTCGCATCGAGACGCTGTTCTTCGGGTTGAGCCTGGGCTCCGTGCTGGTGCTCGCGGCGATCGGGCTTGCGATTACCTTCGGCGTCATGGGCGTCATCAACATGGCCCACGGCGAGCTGATTATGATCGGCGCCTATACCACCTATCTGGTGCAGCTCGCGATGCCGAACGCCATCGACTGGTCGCTGTTCGTGGCCATTCCGGCGGCTTTTCTGGTGGCCGGGCTGTTCGGCGTCGCCATCGAGCGGGGCGTGATCCGGTTTCTGTACGGCCGCCCACTGGAGACGCTGCTCGCGACCTTCGGCATCAGTCTGATTCTGCAGCAGCTCGTGCGCACGACCATCTCGGCGCAGAACGTCATTGTCGAGAACCCGAGCTGGATGAGCGGCTCGCTGCAGATCAACCCAGCGCTGTCGCTGACCTTCAATCGGCTCTACATCCTGGTGTTCGCGCTCTTGGTGTTCTTCGCGCTGCTGATGATCTTAAAGCGCACGGCGCTCGGACTGCAGGTGCGCGCGGTGTCGCAGAACCGGGCCATGGCGCGGGCCATGGGCGTGCGCTCGGCGCGGGTGGATGCGCTGACCTTCGGGCTCGGCGCCGGTATTGCGGGCGTGGCCGGCGTGGCGCTGTCGCAGCTCACCAATGTCGGCCCGAACATGGGTCAAGCCTACATCATCGACTCCTTCATGGTGGTCGTGTTCGGCGGCGTCGGCAACCTCTGGGGCACGCTGGTGGCGGGGCTCACGCTCGGCGTCGCGAACAAGCTCATGGAACCCTGGACCGGCGCCGTCCTGGCCAAGATCCTGGTGCTGGTGTTCATCATCCTGTTCATCCAGCGCCGACCGCGCGGGTTGTTTCCGCAGCGGGGGCGGGCTGCTGATGGATAAGGGGCTAGGGGCTGGAGACAGGGGCTAGGTGCTGGGGGTTAGGTGCTAGGGGCTAGAGGCGACCGGCCCACAGTCATGGGCTCGTGACACCGCTCTGCGGTGTTATGAGTCGGGATCGGGATCGGCGACTGGCTACCACGCTGTAGCGTGGGAGCGAGGCGGAGGGCTCCCTTGGCCCTTGGCCCTCGGCCCTTTTGCCCGCAAGCGCCGTGTCGTCGTGAATCGTTTGCTTGCGATTTCGATAGCGATTTCGATAGCAATTTCGATAGCAGTTTCGATAGCAGTTTCGATTGGTGCGCCTTGTCGAGCTGACGCGGCACCGCATCGACAACCTTTAGGAAGCGAGCCAGATGGGTCTTTTGAAGCCATTGCGAGGCGATACCGGCGGGCAGGTCATGCTCGGCGTGCTGCTGCTCGTCGCCATTGTCGTGCCGGTGCTGAACCTGGCGGTGCCCGATGGCAATCCGCTGCACGTCAGCACCTACACCGTGACGCTGCTGGGCAAGTACCTGACCTATGCGCTGCTCGCGGTGGCCGTGGACCTGGTCTGGGGCTATCTCGGGATATTGAGCCTTGGCCATGGGGCCTTCTTTGCGCTTGGCGGCTATGCGATGGGCATGTACCTGATGCGCCAGATCGGCGATCGCGGCGTCTATGGCGACCCGATCCTGCCGGACTTCATGGTGTTCCTGAACTGGCCGGAGCTGCCCTGGTTCTGGCAGGGCTTCGACCAATTCTGGTACGCGTCGCTGATGGTCGTGCTGGTGCCGGGCGTGTTGGCCTTCGTGTTCGGCTGGCTTGCGTTCCGTTCCCGTGTTACCGGCGTCTATCTGTCCATCATCACGCAGGCGCTCACCTATGCGCTGATGCTTGCCTTCTTCCGCAACGAGATGGGCTTCGGCGGCAACAATGGGCTCACGGACTTCAAGGACATCCTGGGCTTCAGCCTACAGTCGGACGCCACCCGCATCGGGCTCTTTCTGGCCTCAGCGCTGGCGCTGGCGCTCGCCTACCTGGCCTGCCGCTGGATCGTCGGCTCGCGGCTTGGTCGGGTGGCCGTCGCCATCCGCGATGCGGAGGCCCGCACGCGCTTCATCGGCTACCGCGTCGATCGTGTGAAGGTCGCCATCTGGACCTTCTCGGCCGTGCTGGCCGGCATCGCGGGCGCACTCTATGTGCCGCAGGTGGGCATCATCAACCCGGGCGAGTTTTCGCCGCTCAATAGCATTGAGCTGGTGATTTGGGTCGCCGTCGGCGGGCGTGCAACGCTCTATGGCGCGGTCATCGGGGCCATCGTCGTCAACTACGGCAAGAGCTACTTCAGCGGTGCCTTCCCGGAGGCTTGGCTGTTCGCCCTTGGCGGGCTCTTCGTCTTCGTGACGCTGTTCCTGCCGCAGGGCATCGCCGGGCTGTTCCGGCAGTTGCGGCGCCGGCGCAACGGCGCGGCGGCGGCGGGCGTGACGGCATGAGCGCCGCCCCGCATGGCCCGCGCCCCGGGACCGCGCATTGGAGTCTAGATTGAAGACCAACCATCTGGTAAAGGGGGTGACAGCATGAGCAACGGCAATGATGAGGCGCGGGATCTGCTGCGCCGCAACCGCGCGTTTGATTTCAGGTTTAGGCGTCAGTCTTGGCCCCAGTTCAGGGACGCCATTCGCCGCGACCGTCAGTTCGCGTTTGTGGTGAAGGCCAAGGGCCGGAAGCAGGAGGATTGAGCTTGAGCGCGGGTGGAGACAAAGGCGTGCGCGATCTGTTGCAGCGCGGTCGCGCCTTCGATTTCAGCGGCCAGCAGCAAGCGTGGCTCCAGTTCAAGGAGTCCATGCGCCGCGATCGAACCTTCGACTTCATGGTCAACGTAAAGGACCTGAAGCTCGACGTGAGCCACGGCCCGATCCTCTACATTGAGGATCTGAACGTCAGCTTCGACGGCTTTAAGGCCATCAATAATCTGAACTTCTATGTCGACGCCGGGGAGCTGCGCTGCGTCATCGGCGCCAACGGTGCCGGCAAGACGACGATGATGGACATCATCACCGGCAAAACGCGGCCGGACTCCGGCTCGGTCTTTTTCGGCCAGCAGATCGACCTGCTCAAGCTCAGCGAGCCCGAGATCGCCGAGATCGGCATCGGCCGCAAGTTCCAGAAGCCGACGGTGTTTGAGCACCACAGCGTGTTCGAGAACCTGGAGCTGGCCATGGCCGGCGACAAGCGCGTGTTTCGGACACTGTTCGCCAAGCTCAACGGCCCGCAGCGCGACCGCATCGACGAGGTGCTCGGCATCATCGGCCTCCGCGAGCATGCTCATCGCGACGCCGGCAGCCTATCCCATGGCCAGAAGCAATGGCTCGAGATCGGCATGCTGCTGATGCAGGACCCGCTCCTGCTGCTGGTGGACGAGCCCGTTGCGGGCATGACCCACCAGGAGATGGACCGCACCGCGGAGCTGTTGTTGTCGTTGCAGGGCAAGCACTCGGTGGTCGTCGTCGAGCACGATATGGATTTCGTCCGCTCCATCGCGAATCGCGTCACGGTGCTGCACCAGGGCAGTGTGCTCGCCGAGGGCAGCATGGAGCAGGTGCAGAACGACCCGCGGGTGGTGGAGGTTTATCTCGGCGAGTAGAGTTGCGGCGCACCTTGCCGCCGAGGGCCGACGCCAATGAGCACCGACTACGACACCGATTTTCACGCTTGGGCACAGGAACAGGCCGGGCTGCTTCGGGCCGGACGCTTCAGCCAGCTCGATATCGAGCACGTCGCCGAGGAGATAGAGGACTTGGGCAAGCGGGAGCGGCGGGCCTTGCAGAGTCGGTTGGGCGTCCTGCTCGGGCACCTGCTCAAATGGTGTTATCAGCCCGAGTACGTGAACCGCAAGTCGTGGCGCGCGACCATCAACGCCCAGCGGCGCTTGCTTGCACAGTTGCTCGATGAGAATCCCAGCCTGCGCGCCGGTCTGCCCCAGGTCATTGAGCGGGCCTATGCGGACGGTCTAGATCTGGCGGTGGCCGAGACGCCACTCGATTACGTTGCCTTTCCGGCGACCTGCCCATGGTCGGTTGCTGAGATCCTCGGGGATCACTGGCCGGATGCTGCACCGGGATAGCGCAACGCGCTTGGCGTTGCGGGGCGCTTTCCGGGTATGCCGAGGTTAGCTTGGAATCAAACCGATCGCGATCCCGATTGCGATTCCGATCCCGATTTCGATTTCGATGGAGCTCCGCCAACGTGCTGACCATCTCCCGACTCAATCAGTTCTATGGCGAAAGCCATACCCTTTGGGACCTGGATATCGAGGTGCCCGCTGGCCAGTGCACTTGCGTCATGGGCCGCAACGGCGTCGGCAAGACGACGCTGATGCAATGCATCATGGGGCTGTTGCCGCTGCGTGGCGGCGACATGCGCTTCGATGGCGCCGAGATCGCCCGGCTGTCGGCGGAGCGCCGTGCCGAGCTCGGTATCGGCTACGTGCCCCAGGGCCGGCAGATCTTCCCGTTGCTCACGGTGCAGGAGAACCTCGAAATCGGCCTGCCCGCGCGGCGCGCCGGCAAGCGCCACAACGGCAAGGATCAAGTCCCGGACTTCATCTTCGCGCTGTTCCCGGTGCTAAAGGACATGCTCGGCCGCCGCGGCGGCGACCTGTCCGGCGGCCAGCAGCAGCAGCTCGCCATCGGGCGCGCGCTGGTGCTCGACCCCAAGCTCCTGATCCTCGACGAGCCCACCGAGGGCATCCAGCCCAACATTGTCCATGAGATCGGCGACATCATCCGCCACCTCATCGACGATCTCGGCCTCACCGTGCTCTTGGTTGAGCAGAAGCTCCCCTTCGCGCGGCGTGTCGCCGACCGCTTCGTCATCCTCGACCGCGGCCGGCTCATGGCCTCTGGGCCGATGCCGGAGCTGACCGACGAGCTGGTGAGGCAGTACCTGACCGTGTAACGCTCCGGCGGGCTAGACGGGTGCGGCCTCCGCATCATGTCCATCAGATGGTGCTATGTCGCGCAGACGACACAAGAAAAAGATATGTCGCGCAGAGACGCAAAGGCGCAGAGAAGAAGAGAATGAGAAGAGCAGCGCAGTGGGAACATCGAGAAATGCTCTTTCTTCCTTTGCGTCTCTGCGTCTCTGCGCGAGTTTCTTCTTGTTCTCCTTCTGCGCGAGCCTTTTCTTGCCGCATCGCAACGGGTTTCGACATCATTTCGAGGCCGCACCCGGCTAGACCAGGGGATGTTGGGGTTCGCACGTCATTCTAGCGATACGGGTTAGTAGGCGCAGAATTCCACCGAAGAAAACGCCGACTCCGAGAGAACCATGATCTCGTAATCACCCCTCGCGGTAGTGCGATAGTGAATCTCGTTGGCGGCTACGTTTTGACCCGGAATCTTTCCCGTCGGGCCGGTCACATAAACGTCAAACTGCCGACTGTTTCCCGTGTTACGTGAGATGAAGGTTTGATCTCGGCCTAACCCCAAAACGAAGCGTTTGCCTCCGGAGAAGTCGCCGGTATAGCTTCCGCAGTAGCTTCCCTTTGCAAATACAATACGCGTAGTCTCGGCCTGCGTCGCGAGAGGTAGAACACCGATGCCCGTCAACGATCTCCTCGGCGTAGAAGTCGCGAAGGTGCTGGAGGGCGTCTCTCGTGCCGAGGCTCTGCCTCGGCACGTGTCTTCGCGGCTCTGCCGCCCGGCGCCCTGCACTGGTGGCAGAGCCGTCGGGCGGAATACGCTGCGGAGTGGGATCCTCGGCGCCGCTCAGAATGGGTGTACTTCCCGCCGTGCCCATTCCTCATCGCCCTAGGGGCAGAGCGCCCTTCGAGGCGCGACGCCGCTGGAGCGGTGTCGCGAGTGGATTGCGATTGCGTGACCGGCTGAGTGGCGACCGCGCCGGCTCCCGTGGCCGGGAGCCGGACCGGGCTCGGGTCAGAGAGCAAGCAGCCAGAGGCTTGCGGCGGTGAGCAGGGCCAGCAGGGCGACGGTGCGCGGGGCGGCGCCGTGGGATGGCTCGGCGCGCAACGCGATGGCGGCGGGGCGACGATGCTGATGGATGCGGCGTCTGCTCATGCTCAGCACCCCACGATACAGCTTTGGGCGAGGATCTGGGCCTCGATGACGCGGTCGAAGGCTGGGTTGCGGTGCGTGCCAGTCATCTGTGCCAGTTGCAGCGCCGTCGGGGCGAAGCCGTAGGGTTCGTAGTCGTCGCCGGAGTCCGCACGCAGTCCGCGTAGCCGGCGGGGTCGAGGTTCGCATAGTCGCTCTCGCGCATGGTCATTGTCTCCGCTTGGATGGACCGCTGTTGGCCGGAAGGCTTGTTAACGGTATTGCGAAGGGCGTGCCAGGGGGCGGCGGTGCGGCTGGGTCAGTCGCTGGCGTGCAGGTTAAGGTCTTGTGACGACGAGTATTTTCGGTCAGCGCCCGAGCGCATCATCGCAGTGGTCGACGATCTGGTTGCGCGCCTGGGGTGCATGTACCGACCGTTTGGGTAGGTTTTGCCCGTTGTCGGTGCATTGCAGGTGGCGGGAGGTCGGGAGTGTCGGATGCACTCCTTGGCTCGTGCGATGTCGCTTAGGAACGCTTCAGAAACACGCGGTACAGTCGGCGGTCTCGCCTAGGGTAGGGCTCCTTGCCGTCTTCATCGAAATCGAAATCGGTATCGAAATCGCGCCTCTAACCGCGATAGATGCTCTGATCAACCGATCGAAAAGACGGCAGGTGCGTGCTTCTCGTGGCCCGGTGTCATGTCGTGCCGATCCCGATAGCGATCCCGATAGCGATCCCGATAGCGATCCCGATAGCGATCCCGATTTCGATTTCGATAGCGATTGAGTACCGGTAATTTCATAGACGCAAAGGGCAGACGCAGAATTGGTCGATTCAACCAACATAATGTGCCTTAGTCGCGGATTCTGAATGCGTTTCTCAAATCTCTATCTCTCTTCTCTTCTCTTCTCTGCGCCTTTGCGTCTCTGCGCGAGATATCTTTCTCCCGGCTGCGATCGCCCAACGTCGGGTAGCGCTACGCTGACCCGGTTGACGAGTGTACCGCTCTCTTGTGAATCTTCACGGGACATCCGGCGCGGGCATTGAGCCCGCGCCGGATGCGGCCGACTAAAGTCGGCGCACCCGGGGGTGCTCGGGTGCTCAGGCGTAGGCGGGCTGGAAGGCCAGCTCGGGCTCCGTGACCGGCGCATTGGCGGCGGCGTCCCAGTAGGGCGAGAGCTTGCGGAGCTGGGCGACGATGGGCGGCACGGCCGCGATGACGCGGTCGATCTCCTCGGCCGTGTTGTAGCGCGACAGCGAGAAGCGCGTGGTGCCGTGGGCGGCGGTGAAGGGGATGTCCATGGCGCGCATGACGTGGCTCGGCTCCAGGGAGCCAGACGTGCAGGCGGAGCCGCTGGAGGCCGCGATGCCGAGCTTGTTCAGCAGCAGCAGGATGGCCTCGCCCTCGATGTATTCAAACGCGATGTTGCAGGTGTTCGGCAGCCGGTTGGTGGGGTCGCCGGTGACAAAGCAGCTCGGCACCGTGGCGAGGATGCCCTTCTCCAGCCGGTCTCGCAGCATGCGGACCTGCGTCTTTTCTTCATCGATGTGCGCCAGCGCCAGCTCGCAGGCCTTGCCCAGCGCGACGATGGAGGCGCTGTTCTCGGTGCCGGCGCGCCGGCCGCGCTCTTGGTGGCCGCCGCGCAGCAGCGGGCGGAAGCGCGTGCCGCGACGCAGGTAGAGCACGCCGACGCCCTTCGGCGCATGCAGCTTGTGCCCGGACAGCGACAGCATGTCGATGGCGGTGTGCTTGAGGTCGATGGGCACCTTGCCGACGGCCTGCACTGCGTCGGTGTGGAACATGACGCCGGCGGAGCGCGCGAGCTCGGCCATCTCCTCCACCGGGAACAGCGTGCCGGTCTCGTTGTTCGCCCACATCACCGAGACGATGGCGACCTTCTCCGACAGCAGGTCCATGTACTGCTGCATATCGAGGCGGCCCTTCTTGTCCACCTTGAGGTAATGGACCTTGTAGCCGTCCTTTTCCAAGTGCTCGCACAGCGACAGGATGGCCGGGTGCTCGACGACGGTGGTGATGATCTCCTTGCGCTCCGGCTGCGCCTTGAGCGCGGACAGGATGGCGGTGGAGTCGGACTCGGTGCCGCAGGAGGTGAAGACGATCTCGGAGTCCAGCTCGGCGCCGAGCAGCGCCTGCACCTGCTGGCGGGCGGTCTTGATGGCGCGACCGACGCGGTCGCCGAACTGGTGCAGCGACGACGGATTGCCGAACTGCTGCGTGAAGTAGGGCAGCATGGCCTCGACCACCACGGGGTCGACCATCGTCGTGGCGTTGTTGTCCAGATAGATGCCTGGGGCCGGCGCGTTGGCTTCTGAGCTCATGGCTGGTCTCTCTTGCTTGGCTTGTTGGGCGGCGATGTCGGGGGCGTTGCGGCGCCGGCAGGGCCGAGGGCCAAGGACTGGGGGATAGTACGGAGTACGGAGTACGGAGTACGGAGCCGATATTTCGTACTTCGGACTCCGTACTTCGTACTTCCTACTCCGTACTTCCTACTCCGTACTTCCTACTCCGTACTTCGGAAGCAGGGCGGGCGCCGGCGCGGCGTCGCGCTCAGGCTGGGGCGCCTCGGCCCTCGGCCCTCGGCCCTTGGCCCTTCCCCGCAGGCAATACGCGCACGAACTCGCCCAAGTCTTCGACGATGCGCTGCTGGATGCCTTCCAGCGTCGTGGACGCCATCTGGCAGCCGGCGCAGGCGCCGGTCATGTTCACGTAGACGTTTTTGCCGTCGACGTCCACCAGCTCCACGTCGCCGTGGTCGCGCTGCAGGTTCGGGCGGATGGCCTCGATGGCGGTCTCGATGCGGCGGATGCGCGCGAGCGTGCCGAGCTTCGGTTGGCCGGCGGGCGGGGGCGGCGCGGCGGTCGGGTCGAAGGTCTTGCCCTGCTCGGCGAGGACGCGGGTGAGGATCTCCTCGATGCCCTCATGGCAGGCGGAGCAGCCGCCGCCGGCCTTGGTGTAGTTGGTGACCTCCTCGACCGTGCTGAGCGCATTGGCGCGGATGGTGTCTTCGATGAGCACGGTGTCGACGGCGAAGCACTTGCAGATCAGGGCGCCTTCCTCGTGGTCGTCCTTCCAGACCTCGCCGCGGTAGTTCGCGATGGCGGCCTGCAGCGCCTCGCGGCCCATCACGGAGCAGTGCATCTTTTCGGGCGGCAGGCCGTCCAGATAGTCGGCGATGTCCTGGTTGGTGACCTTGAGCGCGTCGTCCAAGGTCATGCCCTTGATGATCTCGGTGAGCGCGGAGCTCGACGCAATGGCCGAGCCGCAGCCGAAGGTCTGGAAGCCCGCCTCCAGGATGGTCTCGGTGGCCGGGTCCACCTTCAGCGTGAGCCGCAGGGCATCGCCGCAGGACAGGGAGCCGACGTCACCGACGGCGTTTGCATCCGCCACGGCGCCGGCGTTGCGGGGGCTGAAGAAGTGCTCTTTGACGGTGTCCGAATAGTCCCACATGGCTCGACTCCGGTTGCTGGCGGGTGCCGGATGCCCTCGGCGCTTGGTGCAGGCCGGGGTCGATCCGATTGACAAACCTCATGAAGAGTCGGGCAAGCAAACATCGCGCCAGTGTTTGGCGTCGTCGATAAATCCTTATGGAACAAGTGCGTGCGGTGCGCGAGTAAACGGACGGTCATTGTCGGACATACGACAGGCAGCATTGGGGCTGGCGGGCAGCCGACAGTCCACGCGCAGGTCTGCTGCGCCGCGGGTCTCAGCGTACGGGACGCAGAACGGCTTGGAGCGCGGCCGGATGACCGTCGGTGAGCACGTGGATCAGACCGGGCCTGCCGTCGCGCTCGCCGATGTGCGTGCGCGCACCGTCGCGGAGCACGAAGACGGTGACGTAGTAGCGCAACTGCGGCTCCAGCGGTGCCGCCTCGCCGAGGCGGACGGCGACCCGGGTCGGGCTGCCGGTGGCGTGGCGGAAGGGCTGCTCGCGGATATCCACGAGGCTCGCGGGCGCGTCCGCGAGCAGCGGCTCGATGGCGTAGAGCCGGACCTCAAGGGCGTGGTCGGCGATGCTCGCCATGTCGGCGGGCGCCGTGATGCCGACATCGACGCGGGCGGGCTCGGTCGCAGACGCGCCGCTGACCCGGATGGCGAGCAGCAGCAAAGCGAGAAGGCGCCAGCGGTCGGCCGCGGACGGCCGCTTGCGGGCGGGGACGGGCGTGCTGTCGGTGCGCCGGCGGCAGGCGCTTGCTGCGGTGTCGGACATGGCTAAACGGGGTGCTGCTGCGGCTGGGGCTAGATTGCTTGACGGCGCCTGTTTGCAGATGAGTCAAGTTTCACAACGACACGGCGCTTGCAGGCAAAAGGGCCGAGGGCCGAGGGCCGAGGGCCGAGGGAGCCCTCCTCGGCCCTTGGCCCTCGGCCTTTGGTTATTGCTTAACGGCGGCGCCTTGGGCTAGATGGCCGGGGAGCTCTGTCCTCGGCCCTCGCCCTTGGCCCTCGCCCCTTCCCTAAAGCTGCGGCCGCGGCGTCTCCGCCGTCTCCACCGGCAGGATCGGGTACTCCACCTTCGGTTGCTCGCCCGTGAGGGTCTCGAGGAAGGTCGCGATGCTGGTGACCTCGTCATTGGTGAGCTTGGCGCCGAGCTGCGCGGTGCCCATGACGGCGACGGCCTGTTCCAGCCCCCAGACCTTGCCGGAATGGAAGTACGGCGCGGTGATGGCGATGTTGCGCAGCGGTGCGGCGCGGAACACGTACTCGTCGGAGACCGTTTCGGTGACCTGGTAGCGGCCCTTGTCGTCCGGCGGCAGGATGTCGGCGCCGGGGCGCTCAATCAAGCCGAACGGATAGTAGTTCTGGCCGCCCAAGTTGATGCCGCTGTGGCAGGCGGCGCAGCCCTTGTCAATGAAGGTGTTGAGGCCCGCCTTCTGCGCATCCGTCAGCGCACCGTCGGCGCCCTCCAGGAACTGGTCGAAGGGCGCGTTGGGCGTCACCAGCGTGACCTCGAAGGCCTCGATGGCCTTGGCCATGTTGTCGAAGGTGACCGGGTCAGCTTCGCCCGGGAAGGCGCGGGTGAAGTGGTCCACGTATTCCGGCATGCTCTTCAGCGTGATGACAACGTTCTCGGGCTTGTTTGCCATCTCGACGCCGGCCTGTATCGGGCCCTTGGCCTGGGCCTTGAGGTCTTCGGCGCGGCCGTCCCAGAACTGGGCGGCGTTGAACACGGCGTTCAGCACCGTTGGTGAGTTGCGCGGACCCGTCTGCCAGCCGTGGCCGACGGAGGTCGGCATGTTGTCGTCGCCGCCGGTGCCGAGGTTGTGACAGGTGTTGCAGGAGATGACCCCGGACGCCGACAGGCGCGGATCGAAGAAGAGCATCTTGCCGAGCTCGATCTTCTCGCGCGTGACGGGGTTGTCGGTGACCGCTTGCAGACCATAGGGCACGGGCTCGAGGCCGACGCCCTTGGCCTTGTCGCGAAGCGCGGCGTCGTCGGCCTGAGCGGCGACGGCGCCGAGCAAGAGGGCGGAAGCGATGACTGCGCCGGTGGGGCAGCGGAACGGAATGGCTGTCATTGTGGCTGATTCCCTAGGTTTCCGAGTGGTGATTGCGGAAACGCAAGGCTAACCCGCCGCCGCGCCGTGCACGTTGCGCTGGCTCAGCAAAATTGCGGAGGCAGCCCTAGCGAGGCAGAGCCTCAGACCGACCAGAGCACGGAGCGTTGTCTTGCGCAGCGCGCTCGTCGACGCATTGAACCAAGGGTCAAGGGCCGAGGGCCGAGGAGGGCTCCCTTGGCCCTCGGCCCTCGGCCCTTTTGCCTCGTGAAACTTGACTCATCTGCAAACACTCGGAGCCGTCAAGCAATCTAGGTCGGTGAATCTTCGATCAATGCACGCCGGTGACGGGCATCATATCGACATCGCAGGCGCCACCGACGGCGACGCTCACGCTGCGCCCACCGCCGCGGCAGGACTCGCCTAAGTCCTGGATGCGGCAGTTGAGCGCGATGGGCTTGCCGGCGCTGAGCCAGCTCGGCGTCTTGCGCCAGCGGCCCACCTTGTTGAAGCGGCAGCCGGGCGATACGCCGTAGGCCGTGCAGCCGCCGCCGCCGCCCAGGCGCACCTTGCGACCGTCGACGATGAAGCCCGGATAGTTGTCCTCGATGCGGATGGCGTCGCCCCAGTCCTCTTGGTCGAAGCGGAATTCGCGGAAGCGATAGCCGCCGCCGACGCGCTCGCCCACCTTGATGCGGGCGTTCGCGATCAGCGCATGGTCGCCGCCGTTGGTCGCCACCGCGCCGGACATGTACTCGATGCGATCCTGCTGCGGGAAGCACTTGCCCATGGCCGGCGGGTGGTAGTAGTGGCGCATCGCCGTGAGGTCGGACAGGGAATTGCCCGGGAACAGCTCCAGCAGTGCACCGTCACCGCCATACAGAATGCGTTCGGCGTCTCCGACGCTCTGCGTGTACATGGCCTGGACGCGATCGTAGAAGTCCTTGTTCGCCAGATCCGTGCGCAGGTAGCAGGCGGTGAGCCCCGAGATCATGGTCAGGTACTCATCCCAGATGTTGTATTGCGACACGTCCGACGACACGCCCTGGAAGTCCCCCGGGAAGCGGCAGCCCTGCCGGCCAAGGCACTGGCCGACGGCGCGGTTGCGCACCGAGAGCACCACGGTGCTGCGCTCGCAGGCGCCGTAGGCGGAGCAGCCGCGGTCGAGATGGCCCTCGTAGATGGCCGTGCGCATGCTGTAGTCGAGGTGTTTGGCGCGCGCGAGGGTCTCCTTGTCCCACTTGCCGCCGTTGCGGGCGGTGAAGTCGTCCCAGGCCGAGGCGAGCCGGTTGCGCCGGCCCGTCATGCGGGTGTTCACGCTCGCGCACTGGGGCGAGTTGTGGAAGCTGCGCACGATCTTGTCCAGCGTGCTCTGGCCCGCGCGCTCCGCGGCCTGCTGATCGCCGCGACCGGGCGGGTCGAAGAAGGGCGACTTCTCCAGGGCATAGAGATCACGCACGTTGACGACGCGGTTCACGCCCGGGCCGCAGTGGTGGTTCTTGACCTGCTTCGCCTTCTGTTCCGCGAGCGCCCGCTCGAAGGCGCGGGTTGCGGACTGATCGGACGCCTTGGAGGCATCCACGACCAGCTCGAAGCCGACGAAGGGCGTGCCGCTTGCGTCCGTCAGTGCGCGGCCGTTCTGGACCACGAGGCAGGGGATGACGACACTGCCCTGGGTCAGCGTGCCGGACTGGGCACCGGGACCGTTCGGGCCGATGCGATAGGTCGGCACCGTGAGCGGGCCGTTGAACTTGTACAGCGTCATCACCGGTGCCGCCGGGATCGCGGCCTGGGCCGCGGCGGGCACGAAGGTGATGGCGGAGCAGAGGGCTAGGCCGACGAGGGCTGGTCTCAGTGTGCTTTGCATGGCGTCAGGCTTGGGTCCTTGAGTGCTCGGGATCGATAGGGTCGCGTTCAATTCGGGTTGCGTGGCGGCCGTTCGGCCGCGGCTCGGCGCCGTCCGGGCGGGCTCAGGGCCGCGCTGCCGGCGGGGCTGCACCTGCGGCAGCCGCGAGCGGCCGTGGCGCAGGTCGGGGTCGGGCTCGCCCTGGAGCGCGCTGCCGTCGACGGCCGGGAACAGGTCGGAGACCACGAGCCGGTCACCGGGGCTCACGTCGCCGGCGATGATGGCATATTCGGGTTGCAGGCTCGCGACTGCCAGAGGCGGATAGTGCGCCTGCCATCCTCAAATCGGTAGACGCGAGCGCCGGGCAAAGCGGCCCGCGGCAACAGGCTGCGGTCGGCCGCGGCGCTGCGCGGCGCAAAAAAAGCCCGCCTTGCGGCGGGCCGGTGCAAACGGCGCATCAAGCTGCGTCGAAAGCTACATCTCGAGCTGAACCCGGAGCTTGTTCATGGCGTTCTTTTCGATCTGGCGGATGCGCTCCGCCGACACGCCGAACTGCTGGGCGAGCTCGTGCAGGGTCTGCTTTTTCTCGCTCAGCCAGCGCTCGCGCAGGATGGTCTTGCTGCGCTCATCGAGGCCTTCCAGCGCCGCGAACAGCCGCTTGCGCTGGTGGGCGTCGGTGTCCTCGCGCTCGAGCTGTGTGGCGGGCTCCATGCGCATGTCGGGCAGGTAAGTGGACGGGGCGGACGGGCCCTCGTCGTCGTCGTCGTCGTGGCCGTCGAAGGCCATGTCATGGCTGGCGAGGCGTGACTCCATTTCGAGCACGGTCTCGGGTTTCACGCCCAAGTCCGCGGCGACGTCTTCGACCTCCTGCTTCGTGAACCAGCCGAGGCGCTTCTTGGCGCTGCGCAGGTTGAAGAACAGCTTGCGCTGGGCCTTGGTGGTGGCGACCTTCACGATGCGCCAGTTACGCAGGATGTATTCGTGGATTTCGGCGCGAATCCAGTGCACGGCGAAGGACACCAGGCGCACGCCCACATCGGGCTCGAAGCGGCGCACGGCCTTCATCAGGCCCACGGTGCCCTCCTGGATGAGGTCGGGCAGCGGCAACCCGTAACCCAGATAGCCGCGGGCGATGCGGATCACGAAGCGCAGGTGCGACAGCACCAGACGGCGGGCCGCGGTCATGTCGCCGTGGTCGCGCAGGCGCAGGGCCAGAGTGCGCTCCTCTTCCTGGGTCAGCACGGGGATCTGGTACGCGCTCGCGATGTAGGCGTCGATCGTGCCGGTTGACAGCGAGCCGATGTTGGCGATGTCGGTGGTGGTGGCGTCGGTCATGGCGTCTATACCTGAGTGAAAAGCTCTGAAATTATGCTAACAAGCCAGAGCGGCTTTGACAACATTGCTCACCGGGTTTTCGAGCAGCTTTTGAACGGAAAGTTCCTGCGACAAGAGCTGGACATTTCCGACTTCGATTCATGGTAATCAAAGCCTGGCCGCGCGCAACGCTTTTCGCGCGCCGCTACGTGGTTGTCCGACAAATGGTGCTTCTGCGGCTTCGTCCGGCGCTTGGCGAAAGCCGTTGGCTTAGCGTAACGCATGGGTAGTGCTAAGGAAAACGTCCATATGCACCGGTGCTCTTCTGGGTCGGAGCAACACGCCGGGCGCCGGGTCGCGGCCGTGGCGGGGCATGGGCGTCGGCGCGGAGTCTCGTTGCTGAACCTGTTCACAGTCTTAGGCTTGGATGCGCTGGTGCGCGCGGATGTTCCGATGTCCGGGGCACGGATGCCGATGGGCTCGCCGCTGGGCAGCACAGGCGCCGCTACGCCAAATACCCGGTCACGCCCGCTGCAATGTCAGCCGTTGGCGTCCAAGCGGCCATGCAGTTGCGCAGGGTTGCGCCGATCCGGAGCCTGGCGCGCAATGACGCGGATGCTAAGATCCCGGTTCAATGTCTCCGCATCGTTTGGACCATCGACATGCGCTGGAGAACGGGCCGACGCAGCGACAACATCGAAGACCGGCGCGGCGTTCGGGCGGGCGCCGGAGGTGGCGTGCGGTCGCCGGTGGGGCGGCGCACGGCCGCGGGTGGCGGGCTCGGCCTGCTGCTCTTGCTCGTCCTGGGGCTGCTCTTCGGTGTCGACCCGGCGCTGCTGGTCGGTCTCACGGGCTCGATGCAGGAGCCGGACACGCGCCGCGAGGTCCCGGCCGGCTACGCCGGTCTGACCGCCGCGCGCCAGGATGAGCTCGCGGACTTCGTCTCCGTGGTGCTCGCCGACACCGAGGACACCTGGCGCGAGCTGTTCGCGGCGGGCGGCGCGCGCTATCGCGAGCCCAGGTTGGTGCTGTTCTCGGGCCAGGTGCGATCCGCCTGCGGTTTCGCCGAGGCCGCCGTCGGCCCCTTCTATTGTCCGGGGGACGAGAAGGTCTACATCGACTTGTCCTTCTACGACGACCTGAAGCACCGTTTCAAGGCCCCGGGCGACTTCGCTCAGGCCTATGTCATCGCGCACGAGGTGGGCCATCATGTGCAGAACCTGCTCGGCATCTCGCCGGAGGTCAGCCGCGCCCAGCGCGCCGCTGGCCGCGCAGAGTCGAACCGCCTGTCCGTGATGCTGGAGTTGCAGGCGGACTGTTTCGCCGGGGTTTGGGCGCACCACGCGGACCGGGACCGGAGCATCCTGGAGCAGGGCGACATCGAAGAGGGCCTGAACGCGGCGGCGCAGATCGGCGACGACCGCATGCAGCGCCGTTCCGCCGGCTTCGTGGTGCCGGACAGCTTCACCCACGGCAGCAGCGAGCAGCGCGTGCGCTGGTTTCGGCGCGGATTGCAAAGCGGCAGCATGCAGGGCTGCAACAGCTTCGAGGCGGCGCGGCTGTGACGCGGTGCGCCCCGGGCAAGCAGGCGCATGACCGAGGCGCGGCGGCGTTGGCCTGAGCCGGGATGCACTGGGATGCCCTCGCTGATCTACAGGCCCGGTACTCCCCATGAGCGACGCTTCGAGCTCGGCATCGGCCTGAACAGCGTCGGGCGCAACCGCGACAACCAGGTGTGGCTGAACCGGGCCGACGTGTCGCGCCGCCACGCCGAGATCGCCGTGACGCCCGAGCGGGTCCTGCTGAAGGATCTTGGCAGCAGCAATCACTGTTACGTGAACGACCGCAAGGTCAAGCTCGTTGAGCTCGCGGACGGCGACGAAGTGCGCTTCAGCAGCGTCAGGCTGCGCTTCCAGGCGGAGGACAATCCGGATTCCAGCGCTGCTCGGCGCGAGAGCGCCGGCGATGCCGTCGCGTCGGTTGCCGCGGTCAGCTCGGTGCGGGAACGCGCCCGTGCCGCCCCGCTGGATGGCGCCGAGTCCAAGGCGCCGGCGGCAAGCATGTCAGCCGGCAGCGCCGCGCCGGAGTCGCTGTTGCGAGAGCCCGCGAGCTGGACCGGCGATCGGCGCCTGCTGCGGCTCAAGCTCCTGCTGGAGGCGGCAAATCGCCTGGCGGAGCCTTCCGGTGTGGCGGTCCGCATGGGCAAGGCACTGGATCTGGTGATGCAGTTCCTGGACGTGGACCAGGCCGCGGTGCTTGAACAGGGGCCGGCCGGTGCAACCCAGGCGACGCCGCCAGTGCGCGTATTGGCGGTCCGATCGCGGGTCGGCGATGCCGGGGGCGATGGCGCTGTGTTCCATGATCCGGCGCTCGTGGCCGCGAGCATTGCGCAGGGGCGACCGGAGGTCCGAGTCCACGAACCCCTCGATGTCGCCCTCGGCGTGCATGTGGCGTGCGCGGTGCCGCTTGGCCCGGCGGCTGCCGATGCGGTCCTGTACGTTGACAGCCCAAGCGCGCCGACGCGCTACGCCGACGCGGACATCGAGCTGATTGCGGACCTGGCGGCCCAGTTCGGTATCGCGCTCGCCAACGCGCGGGCGCTCGATGCGCTGCGGGCCGACGACGGGGACCTCGCCGGCTTCGACGCGATCGAGTCCGGTCCGTCATCGGCCGAGCCGCCGCCGGTTTCGATCGTGGACGGCTCATCCGATCTGAGCTGAAGGCACGACGGCTGTAACGGCATCAGGAATCGGTCAAGAACAAACTGATACCCCTCCCGTCCCCCACGCTCACGTTCAGCCCCCGCTTCGTCGGGATCGGGATCGAAATCGGGATCGAAATCGAAACCCCGCCCCTAACCGCGTCACGCCCAAGCGCACATCACCACTGCGACTCCCCGCGGCGACCCTCCAGCCTTCAGTCCTCGCCAACGCAGGGATAGCGCTCGATGCCCGCCTCGGCCATGGCCACGGCGCGGAACACGGCGCGGCCCTTGTTCATGGTCTCCTGCCATTCCAGCTCCGGCACCGAGTCGGCAACGACGCCGGCCCCCGCCTGGATGTGCAGCGTGCCGTTCTGGATGACCGCGGTGCGGATCGCAATCGCCGTGTCCATGTTGCCGTTGAAGGCCAGATAACCGACGGCGCCGGAGTAGATGCCGCGCTTGACGGGCTCCAGCTCGTCGATGATCTCCATGGCGCGGATCTTCGGCGCGCCCGACACGGTGCCGGCCGGGAAGGTGGCCTTGAGTACGTCGATGGCGCTCATGCCGGGTGCGAGCTCGCCGACGACGTTGCTCACGATGTGCATCACGTGCGAGTAGCGCTCCACGATCATCCGGTCCGTGACGGAGACGCTGCCGGTCTTGGCGACGCGCCCGCAGTCGTTGCGGCCGAGATCAATGAGCATCAAGTGCTCGGCCAGCTCCTTCGGGTCCGCGAGCAGCTCCGCCTCCAGCGCCTTGTCCTCGTCTTCCGTGTAGCCGCGCCGGCGGGTGCCGGCGATGGGGCGCACCGTGACCACGCCGTCTTCGAGCCGGGTCAGGATCTCCGGCGAGGAGCCGACGATCTGAAACCCGTCCAGGTCCAGAAAGTACATGTACGGCGACGGGTTCAGCCCGCGCAGCGCCCGGTACAGGTCCAGCGGACGGGCCTGGAACGGGATGCTGAGCCGCTGCGACAGCACCACCTGCATGCAGTCGCCGGCGAGAATGTAGTCCTTGATGCGGCGGACGGCGGCCTCGAAGCCGGCTTGGCTGAACCCGGACACGAAGTCCGTCTCCCGCACCGAGCGCCCGCCCGCGAGCGGGTCCCGTGGCGCACCGCGCTGCATCTTCGCCACCAGCGCGTCGATGCGCGCCTGGCCCGTGGCGGTACTGTCGCCGGCCTCCGGGTCCAGGTGGACGATCATGTAGATGCGCCCGCGCAGGTTGTCGAAGACGACGACCTCTTCGGACAGCATCAATAGGATGTCCGGCGCGCCCATCTGGTCCGGGTTCGGGCAGTGCGCGAGCTTGGGCTCGATGTAGCGCACCGTGTCGTAGCCGAAATAGCCCACCAGCCCACCCGCGAAGCGCGGCATGTCCGGGTGCTCGGCGACGCGGTAGCGGGCCTGGAACTGCTCGATCCAGGCGAGCGGGTCGTCGGTTTCGGCCTCCTCCACGACGGCACCGTCGCGCTCGATGACCACGCGCTGCCCGTACACCTTGAGCACCGTGCGCGCCGGCAGGCCGATGATGGAATAGCGGCCCCACTTCTCGCCGCCCTGCACGGACTCGAAGAGATAGGAATAGCGCCCGGCGGCGAGCTTCAGATAGCAGCTAAGGGGGGTGTCGAGGTCGGCCAAGACCTCGCAGACGAAGGGGATGCGGTTGTGGCCCTGGCGCACCAGGGCGGCGAAGTTCTCAGGGGTCATGACAGGCACTCCAAAGGGTGCAGATCCGCGGGTACGAACGCAGGCTGAGAGCGTCAGCCCCGCCATCGCTTCCCGGGTTGCATCGCTCGCTTGGAGTGCGTCATCTGCTGCATGCTGAGCTCATCCGCGCTGGTGCGGGGCGGCGCTGCCCCGCGCGGGCGCCATCGTAGCGTCGTGCGCACTTGCGCGAAACCCGCAGTTAAGCCGCGTTTGCCACGAGCAGCCCGTCGAGCTCCGCAAGGGCGTCGATGACCGCGTCCGGCGCGGCCTCGCGGATGTCCTGTCCATGGTTGTAGCCATAGCTGACGCAGACCACCGGAAAGCCCGCGGCGCGCGCCGCCTTCACGTCGCTGATGGAGTCGCCGACCATCAGCGCCGCCGCCGGCGCCACGCCGAAGTGCTCGGCAGCATGCAGCAGCGGCAGCGGACTCGGCTTCTTCTCCGGCAGCGTGTCGCCGCTGATGATGACGCCGAACCGGTCCGCGACGCCCAGCGCCGCGAGCAGCGGCTCCGTGAAGCACGCGGCCTTGTTCGTCACGCAACCGAGCTTGAGCCCGCGGGCGGCCAGCGCATCGAGCCCCTCGCGCACGCCCGGATAGAGCCGCGAGCGCTCACCGTTGTGCGCCGCATACAGCGCCAGAAAGATCGGATAGGCGCGCTCGTAGTCGGCCGGCTCCGGCTCGCCGTCGAGCGCGCCGATCAGCGCGCGCTTCACCAGCCGCTCGACGCCGTTGCCGACCCAGTCGCGCACCGCCGCCTCGCCGCGCGGCGGGCGGTCCAGTGCCGCCATCATCGCATCGACGCTGCGGGTGAGGTCCGGGACGCTGTCCACCAGCGTGCCGTCCAGGTCGATCAGGACCATCTCTGGATCGAATGCGTGCGTCATGCGGTTGCTGCTCCGGGGGAGGTTTGGCCGGGGGGGGCAAGTTAGGCGAAGGGACGGCTAACGGTAGTCCACGCCCGTCGCCGGGGCAACCGTTCGATGGTGGTCACGCTGCCGTCGTGCGTCGCTCAGCGCCCGCGCCGCTGGGCGGACTGCGGCGAGAGCGCATAGAATTGAGGCAACTAGAATTGAGGCAACTAGAATCGAGGCAACTAGAATCGCGGAAACTAGAATCGCGCCAACTAGAATCGCGGCAACTAGAATCGCGCCAACCAGGGCCGGGATGGACCAAATTAATCTCTCCATCGAGGCGTTTCGGCAATACGCGGCAAAGCGTGTTCCGTCCCTCAGTCGCGCGTTGACTCATGCCTCGCCACGAAATCAATTCCGCGGTCATCAAATTCTGTGTCGTAAACCTGAAATCCATACATCGTGAGCTCGATTTATACAAAGTACTCAGCAAACGCTCCAAGTTGCTGCTTGTTCAGGGCGCTCCATTGAAATCTTGGCATAGCTTCGGCAATATCCGCCCGCGCAGGAAGTGTGTTGGCTAATTATGACCCATGACCGACACCGATCCTGTGCCAAGCCTCCTTGAACTCTGGAATGTCGGCCTTGATCATCGTACCGGCCGCGATGACCCTAGGTTCTGCTCGTGACACCGCTCCTGCGGTGTCACGCGCTCTTCGCGCTCTGCGCCCCGCGGGGTGTGACGGGGCGACGAGGTCGGCAGCGGCCGTGGGACAGCGATCGCGGCGTGTGGGCGCGGAGCGCCGGGAGGCGGTGACACCGCGGCAGCGGTGTCACCAGAGAGAGCCAGTCGTGTCTTGTTGTAGGCAATGATATCAATGCCCCTAGCGTTCCGTGCTGTTGGCATAACGTTCCAGCCCATCCGCGACAGCATATAGCATGCGTAGTCTATGCCGATGTTTCCTGTCACTTGCGGTTCTAGCTTCATGCGGTGGTTGGTTGGCAAACGCAGTGTCGTGGCTTCGCCTTAGACCGACGAGTCGTGCCCATTCGCTCTCGAAACCGACGCCCCGTCGAAACTCGACTCATCTGCAAGCATCTGGCGCCGTCAAGCAATCTCGGCCCGGGCGACCGCCGCGCGGCCCGTGTCGGTCAACCCCGCCGACCCCGCCGACGCGCCGACAGCGTCATGCCGAGGACGAGGACGCCCGGGCGGTGGGCTCGTCTGGCAGCAGTGTATCGTGCGAGAGCTCGGCACACACGTGCTGCGCCAAGCCGGCGCCGGCCTCGGCGTACAGGTTGAAGACCTGATGCACGCCGACGGCGCGCAGCGCCGCTTCGTCGTCCGGGAACTTCGCGATGGCGCCGATGCTGCCCGTGAAGCCCTCCTTTAGCAGATGCTCGGCGGCGAAGACGTTTTCCTCCGCTTGCGGCATCGCGAGCAGCACCAGCTTGATGTGGCCGTCGTCCAGATGCAGGCGGTGCCAGAAGTCGGCGTCGGTGGCCGACCCGAGCACGACGTTGCGTCCCGCTTGCTGCTGCCGGTCCACGTTGTCCGGGTCGGCGTCGATGCCGACGGGGTTGAGCCCCCGGTCGCGCTGCAAAAAGTCATAGGCGCCGATACCGACGCGGCCCATGCCGACGATCATCACGTCCGCATCGCCGGGGTCGATCTCCAGCTCGGCGTCGATGCGCCGGCGCCGCTCCTGGCGCCTGAGGCGGTTGCTGAACAGCTCGTAGATGACGTGGGAGCGGTCATTGAGCGGCGAGGCGATGACGAAGGACAGCGCCACAGTGATGGCGGCAATGGCGAGCCAGTCCGCCGTGAGCCAGCCGTTGCGCGTGGCCACGGCCGCGACGATGAGCCCGAACTCGCTGTAGTTGAACAGCGCCAGCGCACCGAGCAGCGCCGTGCGTGCGCGCAGCCGAAAGGCCAGCAGCAGTTGCTCGTACAGGAAGCCCTTCAGCAGCAGGAGCACGAGCAGCACCAGCACCACGGGCGCCATGTCCAGGCTCGGCATCGCCGTCAGGCCGATGCTGAGGAAGAAGCCCACCAGGAACAGGTCCTTGAGCCCGAGCAGGGCCTTCGATAGCTCGCCGGACTTCGGGTGCGAGGCCAGCATGACCCCGAGCAGCAGCGCACCCAGGTCGCCCTTCACGTCCACGAGCTTGAACAGCTCCGCCCCGCCAAGGCCCAGCGTCAGGCCGAACAACAGCAGCAGCTCGCCGTGCCCGGCGCGCTCGAAGAGCCAGTTCAGCACCGGCCGCGCGAACAGGAGCGCGAGCAGCAGCAGCGCCCAGGGCGACGGCACCTTGCCCGCCGAGAAGGCCAGGAACAGCACCGCCGCCAGGTCCTGCATGATCAGGATGCCGATGGCGATGGTGCCGTAGAGCGAGGTCATCTCACCCTTTTCCTCCAGCACCTTCACGGCGAACACAGTGCTTGAGAAGCTGAGCGCGAAGGCCAGCACCAGCGCCGCGCCGAGGTCGATGTCCGCCAGGTAGGGCAGGCCGAGCTGGGCCTCGGCAAGCAGCAGCGGCACGAACAGCGCCGCCACCGCGACCATGTGCAGCGAGGCGACGCCCCACACCTGCGGCGCCGCCAGGCTCTTCAGTTTCAGCTTGAGCCCGATGGTGAAGAGCAGCAGCGTGACGCCGAGCTCCGACAGTGCCTCGATGACTGGGCCCTCCTCGGCACCCAGGCCGTGCAGCACGAAGCCGGCCAGGAGATACCCCACGAGCGGCGGCAGCCCCTGCTGCTTGGCGATCAGGCCGGCGGCGAAGGCAATGGCGATCCAGGTGATGGCGTCGTACATCGACGGGGAAGCTCCTCAGCGGATAAGCACTAGCGAGGCAGAGCCTCAGACCGACGAGTCGTGCTCGTCGCTATCGAAATCGAAATCCAAATCGAAATCGAACCGATCCGGACAAGGGCCGAGGGCCGAGGGCCGATGAGCGCTCCCTTGGCCCTCGGCCCTCGGCCCTTCCCGAAGGCGCGGCCGACTTGACGCAAAGCAACGCAATGCACGGCCTGTGCCGATTACGCGGGGGCGCCGGGGTGCGTGACCGGATCGTTACGATATACTCGGCGCACGCGCGCTCCAGTTGCGGAGATCGTGCATCACCACTGCCGAAAACGCTCAACGATCAAGGGGCAATCCATGTCCGAATACAACGCGGAGGACGTCCGCAACGTCGCTCTCGTCGGCCAAGCCGGCGCCGGCAAGACCACGCTCGTGGAGGCCGTGCTCGCCGCCGCCGGGGCCATTCCGGCGCCCGGCAGCGTGGACAAGGGCACCGCGGTCTGCGACTGGGACGACATGGAGAAGGAGCTCAAGCACTCGCTTGACGTGGGCATCACGGGCTTCACGACCCACGGCAAGCATATCAACCTGCTGGACGCGCCCGGCTATGCGGACTTCCTCGGGCGGGCCCTGTCGGCGCTGAGCGCCGTGGAAACCTGCGCCATCGTCATCAATGCCGAGAACGGCATCGAGATGCAAACGCAGCGCATGTGGAAGGCGGCCGACCGGCGCAACCTGTGCCGCATGTTCATCGTCAACCGCATCGACGCGGACGGCGTGGACTTGGGCGAGCTCACCGCGCAGATCCGCCAGACCTTCGGCGCCGAGTGTCTGCCCATCAACCTGCCGGCTGATGGCGGCAAGCGCGTCATCGACGTCTTCTTCAACCCGGCAGGCGAGGGCGCGGATTTCTCCAGCATCGAAGAGGCCCATAGCCAGATCATCGACCAGGTCGTCGAGGTCGATGAGGCGCTGATGGAGGTCTACCTGGAGCAGGGCCAGGCGCTGAAACCCGAGCAGTTGCACGACGCCTTCGAGGCGGCCCTGCGCGAGGCGCACCTGGTGCCCATCTGCTTCTGCTCCGCCACCACCGGCGCCGGCATCCCGGAGCTGCTGCAGATCCTGACCCGGCTGATGCCGAACCCGGCCGAGGGCAACCCGCCCCCCTTCATGAAGGGCGATGGCGCGAACGTCACCCCCGTGACCGTGGCGCCGGACCCGACCAAGCACGCCATCGGGCACGTGTTTAAGGTGGTCAATGACCCATTCCGGGGCAAGATCGGCATCTTTCGCATCCATCAGGGGCGCATCACCACCAACAGCCAGCTCTTCATCGGCAATGCCCGCAAGCCATTCAAGGTGAATCATCTGTTCCGCGTGCACGGTTCGGAGCTGAACGAGGTGAACGAGGGCGTGCCCGGCGACATCCTCGCCGTCGCGCGGGTCGACGACATCCATTTCGACGCCGTGCTGCACGATAGCCACGACGAGGACCATTTCCATCTCTCCAGTATCGAGTGCCCGGTGCCGCTGTTCGGCCTCGCCGTCAACGTCGCCAAGCGCGGCGACGAGCAGAAGCTCACCGACGCGCTGCACAAGCTGGAGTCCGAAGACCCCTGTTTCCACGTCGAGCACAACGCATCCGCGAACGAGACCGTGATGCGCGGCATGGGCGAGCTGCACCTCAAGGTGCTGATGCGGCGCCTGTCGGAGCAGTTCCACGTCGACATCGAGACCCATCCGCCGAGCATCCCGTACCGCGAGACCATCACCGCCCCCGCCGAGGGGCATCACCGGCACAAGAAGCAGACCGGGGGTGCCGGGCAGTTCGGCGAGGTCTTCCTGCGGGTGGAGCCGCTGCCCTACGAGGGCGGCTTCGAGTTTGTCGATGCCACCGTCGGCGGCTCGATTCCGGGCCAGTTCCTGCCCTCCATCGAGAAGGGCGTGCGGATGGCGCTGAGCGAGGGCGCCGTGGCGGGCTATCCGCTCCAGGACGTCCGCGTCACGGTGTACGACGGCAAGTTCCACCCCGTGGACTCGAAGGACATCGCCTTCGTCACCGCGGGCAAGAAGGCCTTCCTCGAAGCCATCGACAAGGCCAAGCCGGCGGTCCTGGAGCCCATTGTCAAGATCCGCATCAGCGCGCAGGACAGTCACATGGGCGACCTCACCGGCGACCTGTCCGGGCGGCGCGGGCGCATCAGCGGCAGCGAGTCGAAGAGCCACGGGCGCATCGTCATCGAGGGCGAGGTGCCGCTCGCGGAGCTCACGAGCTACGAGTCCAGGCTCAAGTCCATCACCGGCGGCGAGGGCACCTACACCATCGAGCTCAGCCACTACCAGCCGGTGCCGGCCAACATCCAGAAGCAGCTCGCGGACGCCTACCAGCGGGCCGCCGACGACTGACGGCTGAGCCGCGGCCCCGCACGGGACGCAGCGCCCGTCCGGGCCGCATCCCGCGCAGCCCCGCAGCCCCGCATCGCAGCCCCGCATCCCCATGGAGCCCTTCGCGGAGCTGTCGCTGCTGTTGATCCTCGCCGCCTTTGCCGGCGTCGTCGCGGTGGGGCTGCGCCAGCCCGTGCTGATCGCCTACATCGTGATCGGCATCGGCGTCGGTCCGGCCGGCTTCGGGCTGGTGCAGGCGCACGACCAAATCGATGTGCTGGCGCAGATCGGCGTCGCGGTGCTGCTGTTCGTGGTCGGGCTCAAGCTTGATCTCACCCGGGTGCGCGACATCGGCCCGGTGGCGCTCGCCACGGGGCTTGGGCAGCTCGCCTTCACCATCGTGTTCGGCTTTCTGCTCATCCTCGCGCTGGGCAAGGGCTGGGTGGAGGCGTTCTACGTCGCCGTCGCGCTGACGTTTTCCAGCACCATCATCATCGTCAAGCTGCTGTCCGACAAGCGCGAGCTGGACGCCCTGCACGGGCGCATCGCGGTGGGCTTCCTGATCGTGCAGGACATCGCCGTGGTGCTGGCGATGATGGCGATGAGCACGCTCGGCGGCGAGGCCGGCGCCTCGGCGCTCGACGTGGCCGGCCTGCTGCTGCTGCGCGTCGGCGCCGCCGCTCTGCTCCTATTCGTGCTCATGCGCTGGGTGCTGCCCCGGCTGGTGCACTGGATCGCGCGCTCGCAGGAGCTGCTGCTGATCTTTGCCATCGCCTGGGGCACCGGGCTCGCCGCGCTCGGCGAGTGGGCCGGCTTCTCGCAGGAGGCGGGGGCCTTTCTTGCCGGCTTCTCGCTCGCCTCGACGGCCTACCGGGAGGCCATCAGCGCGCGGCTGACGGGCATCCGGGACTTTCTGCTGCTGTTCTTCTTCATCGACCTCGGCGCCAAGCTGGAGCTCTCCACGCTGGGTGCGGAGGTCTGGGCGGCCGTGATCCTGTCGCTGTTCGTGCTCATCGGCAATCCGCTCATCGTCATGGCCATCATGGGCTTCATGGGCTATCGCAAGCGCACCGGCTTCTTGGCCGGGCTCACGGTGGCGCAGATCAGCGAGTTCTCCATTGTGTTCGTGGCCATGGGCATCACCCTCGGGCACGTGGGGGTTGCGGCGCTCGGGCTGACGACCTTGGTGGGGCTCATCACCATCACGCTGTCCACGTACATGATCCTGTACTCGCAGCAGCTCTACCGGCTGCTGGCGCCCGTGCTCGGGGTCTTCGAGCGGCGCACGGCGTTTCGGGAGCTGAACGCCTCGCCAGACGACAACTCGTTGGCGGCGCCCGAGATCGTCGTGCTCGGGCTTGGCCGCTACGGGCTGCGGCTGGCCAAGCGGCTCGATGCCGCCGGGCTGCGGGTGCTCGGCGTCGATTGCGACCCGGACCTGATCCGGCGGCTCGGTACCGATGCGCTGCCGGTGCGCTTCGGGGATGGGCAGGACCCGGACTTTCTGGATGAGCTGCCGTTGGACCAGGCGCGCTGGGTCGTCAGCACCCTACCGGATGCGGGGGCCAACCAGGCGGTGCTGCACGCCCTGTTCGCGCGTGGCTTCCGCGGTGAGATCGCCGTTGCAGCCCGCGACGAGGGCCAAGCCAACGCGCTCTGGCATGCCGGGGCACCGGTCATCCTCTATCCGTTCCGCGATGCCGCGGACTTTGCGGCCGAGAACATCCGGGCGTCGATGCAGCCGACGGTGAAGGGTGAAGGGTGAAGGGTGAAGGGTGAAGGGTGAAGGGTGAAGGGTGAAGGGTGAAGGGTGAAGGGTGAAGGGTGAAGAGTGAAGAGTGAAGAGTGAAGAGTGAAGAGTGAAGGGAGCCCTCCTCGGCCCTTGGCCCTTGGCCCTTGACTAAAGGCCCACCGGGCTCGCGAATCCGCGCGGCTTCAGCGCCAGCACGGAGCAGTCGAGCCGTTGCAGGACGTTCTCCGCGGTATTACCGATGAGCAGCCCCGCGAGACCGGAGCGACCCACGGTGCCAAGCACGACGACGTCCGCCTCAACATCCGCGGCCACCGCCGGCAGGACCCGGTGCGGCGGCCCTTTCGGCAGATGGAGCACGGGCTTCAGCCAGCTCAGCGCCTCCGGCCCGATGCGATCGCCGAGGGCGTGCAGCGCTGCCTCCAGCGCGCTCCCGTGGCGGCGGCGCTCCGCGGCGACGTGGGCCTGGATCTGGTCGTCCGGCAGCGACAGCGCGCCGAGGCGCATCACGGACTCGGCGACGCTGTCCCAAGCGTGCACGACATGCAGCTCCGCAAACTCGGCCACGGCCAGCGAGGCGGCGATCTCAAGGATGCTCAGGCTCAGCTCCCGGCGCGTGCCGAGCTCGGCCTCGGGGTAGAGCTGCTCGACGTCGACGGCGGCGAGCACGCGGTGGAACCGCGGCTGCGGCGTCGGCCGCAGGAGCCAGACCGGGCAGGGACACTTGCGCAGCAGATGCATGTCGTCGCTGCCGAGCAGGCGATCCAGCATGCCGGTGTCGCCCGCGCACTTGATGACCAGATCGCGACCGTGGCCCAGCACGTCGCGGATGACGGCAAGGAACAGCTCGCCCGTCAGCACCAGCCGCTCGGCGTCGAGGTCCTCGGCTCGGTCGGCGATCAGCGCATCAAGGCGCGCCTTGGCCTTGTCCACGAGCGCCCGCTGCAGGCCCTCGCCGGTGACGTCGAGCCCCTCCAGGCTCAGCTCGGCCGGCAGTTGCTCGACGACGGCGGCGATGGTGAGGTGCGCCTGATTCGAGCGCGCGAGATCGAACGCGCGGGCCAAGGCGCAGTCGTCGTCCGCGTCGTTGCCGACCACGTAGAGGATGTTCTTGAAGCGCTTCATGGCATCGCCTTCGGCATGGCGGGCGCGTGTGGTGCAGCCCCGTCATGCCGATGCTAAGCCCGCACCTTCGCCGTGTCACCGGGGCCGCCCTGCTTAGGCCCGGGCTGCGGGTGCCCGGGCCCGTCAGGAGCAGGGATCGGTGCCCCAGTCCTCGTGGCCGCGGCCGGGCCAGCACTGCACCTGCTGGCCGACCCAGGTCAGCTCCCAGTCCGAGCCCTGCGGCTCGAACTCCAGCCGATGGCGCTGGCTGCGGACGGAGTCGTCCGGCAGGCCGATCTGGGTGAACAGCACGATCTGCTGCGTGGCGGTTTCCGACAGCAGCTCGACCTGCTCGGAGTAGTTGCCCTCCACCGGCTCGCTGATGCCGTAGAGCGCCTGGGCCAGCGCCAGCGGGTCGGCACCGACGGTGGTGCCTATGGGTGGCGGGATGTGCTCGAAGGCGGCGCGACCGGGGTCGGCGTCGAGCACGGTGCTGTCGGTCGGGGCGCTGCAGCCCGCGACAAGCAGGCAGAGACAGCCTGCAACAACAAGGCTGGCCGGGGGCAGGACGCCCCGAGGCCGGGAAGACATGGCATCAAACATGGCAGGACTCCGCGGGGTATTGGCCCGTGGATGATACAGGAGCCCCCCAGTCAGCCGTGCAGCCGCGCGCTGCGGTCATTGCGCCATGCTGTACTCGCTCTTGGAGCCGGTGAGGTCCCAGGCGAAGGTGCAGTCCAGGTGGGACAGCACGGAGATCAGCCCGCTCTCGCCGTCTTCGACCATCACGGCGACGGGGGCGCGCCGGCCGAACTGCTTGTTGCCGCGCTTGACCCAGAGGTGTCGCATCTCGGGATTGCGCGGAAAGTAGGTATGCAGCGCCTCTTCGATGCGCAGCAGGTAGGCGACCCGCCGGTCCACCGTCGTGTCGGCCGGAAAGGCCTCCTCTTCACGGAAGCGCGAGATGTTGCGCGCCTTCACGCTGTCAGGCAGTTGCAGGAGCCGGATCATGTCCCCGGCGGAGAGGTTCCAGCTTTCCAGCATGCTCATGACCTGGCGGGTCATGGCTTGGCGTTCTTCGACGGTGAGCTCCGACATCGGCGTTGACCTGAGGGTAAGGGGCGAGTGGTTTGGCCGTGGCTGCTGCCATGACAACTGCTAACCGGTCATGTGCAGGCGAAAACCTAGCATTCAACCCGGAAATTGGTGGCGCCCGGCGGGCGGCTCGCCGGGCGTCCGCGGGCGGTTTCGGGATGTCTCAAAGAGGCTCAGCCGTTCGGGTCGAGCCGCGTCGCGTCCAGGCCGATGCCAATGGGGCCGCGGGGCAGCCAGACCTCCATCCGCTGCCCGGCGCGGACCACGCTGACGGGCACCAGCTCGCCGCGGACGCCCGTGCTGGTGGCGGCGCGCAGGTCCTCGAAGTCGAGCACCGGCGTATCGCCGTAGCGCTCGATGACGTCGCCGGTCATGAGCCCGCTCTCCTCGCCGGCGGAGCCGGGCAGCACCGAGTCCACGGCGACGCGGTTCGGCTGGCCGGTGGCGAACAGGTAACGGTCGTAGGCGTCGCTGCCGACCTCGTCCTCGATGGACACCTGCTCCTCGTTCAGCCGCCCGATCTCCTCGCGATAGCGCGCGGTGCCGAGCCAGCCCTCGCGGGCGGCCTCGTCGCGCAGCTCGAGCCGCGCCAGCGCGACCTGTGAGCGCCGCCACAGCAGGTCGTCGGCCAGCTCCGGCGTCACGCCGGCGCGGAGCAGGGCGTCGCGCTGCTCGGCGGGCGTCGCCGGGCCGCGGCGCCGCGGCTCCGTTGCCGCTGTGCTGTCCCCCGCGGGCTCGCGCTGCTCCACCAGTGCGACGCGGTGGCGCAGCTCCGCCAGCTCCGCCTGCATGCGGCCCCAGCCGTTGCTCAGCTCTGAGATCCGCTCGGCGAGCTCGTCTGTGACCTCCGGTGACACGGCCGGGGTGGCCGGCGGCGGCGCGACCGGCGTCGGCTCGGGTGCGGGCGGCTCGGCCGGCGCCGGCGGCGCGGTCTCGACGCTCGCGATGTTGAGCGGCGGCTCGGCCGGCACCGCGGCGGTCGGTGCGGGCGCGGGCGGCGACTCGGGCGGGGGGCGGAGCACGTCGGAGAGCACCGTGGCGCCGGTCAGCAGACCGGCGAGGAAGGTGGCGGCGTAGGTGATGATCAGTCGGGTGCGTGGCTGCATGGGATGGGTCGGCTGTTGCAGTGGCGGGGCGTCGAGCGAAAGCTGTCGTTGTCAAATCGTTGTCATTGTTGCCGCTTTCGGCATCGGCGTAACCGAAATCAGGCGCCGGCGGCGGCCGCGCTGCGCGGTCGCGTTCGGTGCCGGGTTAGGCTGCCGGGGAAGCGCCATGTTCCGCAACCCCGGCCGGGCGTCGCGACCGACGCTGCGTCGCGGCGCGTGCTATCCAGCCGCGGCGCCGTGCCGAAAGCAGCCGGTCAGATGGTCATCGACCAGGCCCGCCGACTGCATCAGCGCGTAACAGATGGTGGGGCCGACGAACCTAAACCCGAGCCGCCTCAGCTCCCGGCTCATGGCCTGCGATGCCGGCGTTTCGGCGGGCACGTCCTCCAGGCGACCAAAGGCGTTGCGGCGCGGCACGCCATCGACGTGGCGCCAGAGCGTGTCCGCGAGCGTCGTGCCGGCGTCCCACAGCCGCAGCAGCGCCTGCGCATTGCCGATGGCCGCATCCACCTTGGCGCGGTTGCGGATGATGCCGGGGTCGGCGAGCAACCGGGCCTTGTCCGCATCGCCATAGGCCGCGATGCGCTCTGCGTCGAAGCCGTGGAAGGCGCTCCGATAGCCCTCGCGCCGGCGCAGCACCGTCAGCCAGCTCAGGCCCGCCTGGGCGCCCTCCAGGATCAGCAGCTCGAACAGTGCGCGCTCGTCGTGCAGCGGCACGCCCCACTCCGTGTCGTGGTAGGCGACATAGAGCGGGTCGGTGCCGCACCAAGGGCAGCGGGCGGGCTCGGTGCTCATGCGGCAGTCACCGCGGGGTGGAGGGGGCTTCGCATGCCGGTGCTCTGTCCGTGTCGTCGCTGTTGTCCGGGTCCATAGTATCCGGCTCTGAACGGCCGCGCCGGTCGGCTGGACAGGTTCAAGGCTGGCGACGTATCGCAGATACGGGCCGCTGCGTTGCCGATCCGACGGCGGTGCACTAGCCTCGGCGCATGTAGAACATCCCGCAAGGGCTCAGAGGCTGTGAAAAAACCGGCAGCCGAAAGAATCCGTCTCCGTAAGTCCCTGCTTTATAAATGGCAATTTTCTGAGATGCCGGCGAGAAAAGGATTTTTTCACAAACTCTCAGCCATGCAAGACGTTGTTTCCGTCCGCGAGGCCAACCAGCACCTCTCCCGCTATCTGGAGCGCGTCGAAGCCGGCGCCGAAGTCGTCATCACCCGCCGCGGCAAGCCCATCGCCCGGCTGTCGCCCATCGCCGCAACCACCGAGCTGTCGGACGCCCAGCGCGCCGCCCGCGAGCGGCTGCGCGCGCGCATCCAACGCGGCTACGCGCTCGGTGGCCTGCGCGCCAACCGCGACGAGCTCCACGAGCGCTGATGCCGATGCCGGATCGCTTCAGCATCGACACCAACATCCTGATCTACAGCGTCGATGCGGACGCCGGCGAGCGCCACGAGCAGGCCATGGCGTTGCGCGACGACTTGGCCGAGCGCCAGTGATTTTTGGACTACGAAACACACGAAACACGCGAAAAGCGGACGCAACTGCGATGGTTTCCGGCCTGTTCGCGCTTTTCGCCTGTTTCATAGTTCCTCTTTGGGGGCGCCGTGACGATCAAGAATCGGCGTCCGGCCGTGGGCCGCTGTCCCCGCGCGCGTTTTGCAGGTTCGCTTCCGCCTCTGCGATCCGGGGATGGCCTGGCGGCAAGGCCGCGCGAAAGATGGACAGCGCCTTCTCCAGATCGGCCAGCGCCTCCTCCCGGTGTCCCAGCCGGTGGGCTGGAGCTGGACGTTGACCACGGCGTCCGCCAGCGGGGACTCCAAGAGCCGCGCCCGGCGCTGCTGGCGCGGGGTGCGATCCTGGCGGAGCTGGGTCAGCAGCTTGTCGGCGTAGGCGCCCAAGGCGACGCCGTCCGGGTTGGTGGCGTCGGTGTCGAGCACGGCGTGGACCAGGGCATGGCCCTGGTCGGCCGCGGCCAGGGCCGCCGCTTGCAGCAGGTAAGTCTTGCCGCTGTGGGAGGCGCCGCGCAACTCGATGACGCGCTCGAAGGGCCGCGGCGCGCCGTCGTCGGCCCCGGGCAAGCGGCCGACCTGGCTCCGTATCGCCGCGGCTTGGCGGTACTGGACGCTTGACCGCGCGTTCCTCGCCGCCTAGGGTCGAACAGCGCCAACAACCGCAGGCTCCGCCATGCCCGACGACTTCGACAGCCCCTGGAAGGACATCCTGGACGGCTACTTCCCGGACTTCATGGTCTTCTTCTTCCCGGGTGCCGCCGCCGAGATCGACTGGTCGCGCGGCTTCGAGACGCTGGACAAGGAGCTGGCGCAGGTGGTGCAGGACGCGGAGCTGGGGCGGCGCTTCGCCGACAAGCTGCTGAAGGTCTACCTGATCGACGGCAGCGAGGAGTGGGTGCTGGTGCACATCGAGGTGCAGGGCTCGCAAGAGGCGGGCTTCGAGCGGCGCATGTTCGTCTACGCCTATCGGCTCTTCGACCGCTATGCGCGCGACATCGCGAGCCTGGCGGTGCTGGCCGACGCCGCGCCGGGCTGGCGCCCGCGCGGTTTCGAGGTGGGCCGCTGGGGCAGCCGGCTGGGCTTGAGCTTTCCGAGCGTGAAGCTGTTGGACTATGCCGGCCGGGAGGCGGCGCTCGAGGCCGACACCAACCCCTTTGCGACGGTCGTGCTCGCCCACCTTGCGGCGCAGGCGACGCGCGGCGATGCCCAGGGGCGCTATGCTCGCAAGCTGGCGCTGACGCGCAAGCTCTACGAGCGCGGCCTGACCAAGCAGCGCATCATCGACCTGTACCGCTTCATCGATTGGGCGCTGGCGCTGCCGGCGGACCTGGAGCTGCGCTACACCGATGCGATCTTCCAGATCGAGGAGGGCTTGAAAATGCCTTACATGAGCTTTGTCGAACGCCGCGGCGAGGCCCGCGGCAAGGTCGCGGGTGCCGGCCTGGTGGTGCGCGGACTACTGGAGCAGCGCTTCGGCCCGCTGCCTGAACCCATCCTCGATCGCCTGGATCAGGCCGATGCCGATCAGCTCGTCGCCTGGGGGCAGCGTGTGCTCGACGCCCGCACCCTGGATGAGGTCTTTGCCGGCGAGGATGGCTGACTCGCCGGAGTAGAGACCGGCATGGTCGCTCTCGAATTTGCAGCGACACCGCTCCGGCAATGTCACCCGGTCGACCTCGGGATCGCCGCGAATCGCGCGGCCCGGCGCGCTGACCGCCCTCAAGGCGCGGAGCGCCAAGCGATGTGTGACACCGCAGAGCGGTGTCACGAGCACGTCGTCCTCGATGCTGTCCGGCAGATTTCCCGGCGCCCCGATCGGGTCAGGGTCGCTCCGGGTCGTTGCCGCCGTTGGTGAGCACAGTCGCCGGCTGGCGCGATGAGGCCTGCGCGCAGTGAGTCTTAGAGCAGCGGCGCCAGGTCCAGCTCCACGTCCGGCAGCAGCACCGGCCGGATCAGACCGGGTGCTTTCAGCGGGAAACTTGTTGCGTAGCTGCCCTGTTGCGGTTGCGGATCGCGGTGGATGGTTACCGAGCGGCCGGCGATGTCGATGAGCCAGACCTCGGGGACGGCGAAGCGGGCGTAGAGGGGGAGCTTGCGGTCGCGGTCGTGGGCGAGGCTGGTGTCGGCGACCTCCACCAGGAGGAGGATGTCGTCCGGGTGCGGGTGCCGGGTCTCGTAGAAGTCGTCCCTGGGCTTGAGCAGGGCGATGTCCGGCTGCGGGGCGTTCAGGTCGCCGAGGATAATCGGATCTTGGGTGGAAACAATGGCACTGTCGCCGACACCGCGATGGAGGAGCTTGCTGACGCGTTTGGTACGGCTGGCGTGGGGTGGTCCGATGGGGGGCATGTCGATCAGTTCTCCGTCGATCAGCTCGATCCGTGCCTCGGGCTCGAACACGCCGATCTCGCCCATGCGGAAGAACTCTTCCACGGTGATCGCGTGACGTTGGGGGAGCAGGGGGGCGGTAGCTTGCATCGGTTTCGGTCCGGCGGATGCGTGTTTCGGTGGAGGCTAACGCCTCGCCGTTGCGTCGGCAAGCTGATCGGTGCTCGACGGTGCCTGGTGCCGCCCCTGTCCGCGGCGGGGTCGGTGCGCCTCGGCTCAGAGCAGCGGCGACAGGTCCAGCTCGATGTCCGGCAGCAGCACTGGCCGGATCAGGCCGGGTGGCTCCAGCGGAAATTGCGTCGCGTAGCTGCCCTGTTCCGGCCGCGGGTTGCGGTGGACGATCACGGTGCGGCCGGGGATGTTCACGAGCCAGACCTCGGGGATGCCGAAGCGCGCGTAGAGGGGGAGCTTGCGGTCACGGTCGAAGGCGAGGCTGGAGTCGGCGACTTCCCCCAGCAGTAGCACGTCTTCAGGCTGGGGATGCCCGTGCGCGTAGAAGTCATCCCGGCGCTTGAGCAAGGCGATATCGGGCTGCGGGGCGCTGAGATCACCGAGCAGGATCGGGTTTTGCGGCCACACAGCGGCACGGCCGCGTGTCGCCTCGACCAACAGTTCATTGAGTTGCGCGATCCGGCTGGCGTGGGGCGGTCCGATGGGCGGCATGTCGATCAGCTCTCCTTCGATGAGCTCGATGCGGGCATCCGGGGCGAGCACGCCGGTCTCGCCCATGCGGAAAAACTCCTGCACGGTGATCGGATGGCGCTGCGGGGCCTGCGGGGCGGAGGCTTGCATGGGTTGGCTCTATCGGTGCGCGTGTTTCCAAAGCGTAGCGGTGCGGTGCTTGACCGGCAAGGCGAAGCGGGAGCAATCAAAGAATGCTTGGACTTCGAAATACACGAAACACGCGAAAAGGGAGGGATTGTCGACCGGCTTCGGCCCTTTCGCGCTTTTTGCGTGTTTCGTCGTGTCATGCGCGGACAAGCTTGTCGGGCGCGCAGGCGGCGCGAGCTTCGGGGGCGAAGCATCAGCTCCAGGCTTCCTGGTCATGCCGCGGGGCGCCCGGCGGGCAGGCGGTCGAGCAGCACGTCCAGCGTGCGGCGGAGGCCGGCGTAGAGCGCGGGGGCGGCGGCGCGCATCTCGGCCGCGGTCTGCACCCAAGCGGCCGGCACGATGTCGTCGGCACAGGCCTCGCAGATGGCCGCGACGCTGGCGGGCGTGGACTCCAGGTGGAATTGCAGGCCCAGCACCCGGCCATCCAGCAGGAAGGCCTGGTGCGCGCAGGCCGCGCTTGCGGCAAGGTGCACGGCACCTGTCGGCAGGTCGAAGGTGTCGCCGTGCCAGTGGAAGACCGTCTGCGTGGCCGGCAGGCCGTCGCAGATATCGAGCGTCTGCGCGGGCGCGGTCAGCTCGATCGGAAACCAGCCGATCTCCTTCTGCGCGTTGCGATACACCCGGGCACCCAGGGCGGCGGCGATGAGCTGCGCGCCCAGGCAGACGCCGACGACGGACTTGCCGGCGGCGACGGCCGCCGCGATGCAGGCCTGCTCCGCCGCGAGCCAGGGGTGCTCCTCGGTATCGCCGACGCTCATGGGTCCGCCCATGACCACGAGCCGGTCGAAGTCCGGCGTGGCCGGCAGTGCATCGCCGAGGTAGAGATGACTCACGGCGACCGGATGACCGCGGCGCTCGGCCCAATCCGCGATGGCGGCCGGACCCTCGAAGGGGACGTGCTGCAGGACGTGAATACGCATTTTCAGGGGCTAGGGGCTAGGGGCTAGGGGCTAAACCCTAATCATCATCCAGCGCCCAGCCCTTCGCCAGCTCCACGGCCTTCTGCCAGCGGCGGAACAGCCGTTCCCGCTCCGGTGCATCCATGTGGGCGCGGTAGCGGTTGTCGAGCGCCCACTTGTCCGCGATCTCCGCGGTGCCCTCCCAGAAGCCCACCGCGAGCCCCGCGAGATAGGCGGCGCCGAGGGCCGTGGTCTCGACGATGCTCGGCACCACCACGCTGCTGCCCAGGATGTCAGCCTGGAACTGCATCAGCACCGGGTTCACCGACGCGCCGCCGTCGCAGCGCAGCTCCGCGAGCGTGATGCCGGAGTCGCGCTGCATCGCCTCGATGACGTCGCGGGTCTGGTAGGCCATGCTCTCCAGCGCCGCCCTGGCGATGTGGCCCTTGCCGGTGCCGCGGGTGAGGCCGATGAGGAGCCCGCGGGCGTACGGGTCCCAGTGGGGTGCGCCGAGCCCGGTCAGCGCGGGCACGAAGTAGACGCCCTCGTTGTGTGCGACGCTGCCGGCGAGCTCGCCCGTCTCCGCCGCGTGAGCGATGATGCCGAGCCCATCGCGCAGCCATTGCACCGCCGCGCCGGTGACGAAGATCGCCCCCTCCAGCGCGTATTGCACGGGCTCTTCGCCGAGCCCCCAGGCGATGGTGGTGAGCAGCTTTTCGTTGCTCGCGACGGCCTCCGTGCCCGTGTTCATCAGCACGAAGGAGCCGGTGCCGTAGGTGTTCTTCGCCATGCCCGGGCCGTGGCAGGCCTGGCCGAACAGCGCCGCCTGCTGGTCGCCGGCGATGCCGGCCAGCGGGATCGGCCGGGTGCCGAAGAAGAGCTGCGGATCGGTCTCGCCGTAGATGGCGGACGACGGCCGCACCTCGGGCAGCATCGCCGCCGGCACGTCGAACAGCCGCAGCAGCTCCCGGTCCCAGGCCAGCGCGCGGATGTCGTAGAGCAGGGTGCGCGACGCGTTGGAGTAGTCCGTGACGTGCGCCTTGCCGCCGGTGAGCCGGAACAGGAGCCAGGCGTCGATGGTGCCGAAGCAGACCTCCCCGCGCGCCGCACGCTCGCGCAGCCCCGGTGTGTTGTCCAACAGCCATTTCAGCTTGGTGGCGGAAAAGTAGGGGTCGATGACGAGCCCGGTCTTGGCGCGGATCATGTCCTCCAGGCCCGCGGCGCGCAGCTCGTCGCAATAGCGCGCCGTGCGCCGGTCCTGCCAGACGATGGCGCGGCCGACGGGCTTGCCGCTCGCGCGCTCCCAGACCACGACGGTCTCGCGCTGGTTGGTGATGCCGATGGCGGCGAGGTCGTCCGGGCGCACGGCCGCGTCGCGCAGCGCGTCGGCCATGGCCTTGAGCGACACGAGCAGGATCTCCTCGGCATCGTGCTCCACCCAGCCCGGGCGCGGATAGTGCTGCGTGAACTCCGAGTAGGCGCGGCCCCGCACCTGGCCCGCGTGGTCGAACACCAGCACCGTGGTGCCGGTGGTGCCTTGGTCTACGGACAAGATATGGCGTGGTTTCATCGCCGTGCTGGCTCATGCTCGGTGGATCGGAGCCGAGGGCCGAGGGCCGAGGGCCGAGGAGGGCGCCTTGGCCCTTGGCCCTCGGCCCTTTGCTTGGCCCCGTGCTCCCCAAGCGGCATCGTCGCCGGTGATCATCTTCACGCGGATGCCGGCGCTGTTCATGATGGCCGGCAGCCCCTCGGGGATGGCGGCCACGGCGAGGCCGACGGCGGCGAGGAACATGTCGCTCGCGTTGTAGCCCCGCACCAGCATGCCGAACGCGAAGCCGGCAGCGGCGAGCAGCAGGATCGCGGCCGTGAGCCAGCGGCCGAACTGCGCCATCTGCCGCAGCAGCGGCGTCGTCAATTGCTCGACGTTGGCGACCAGCGCGCTGATGCGCCCGATCTCGGTGTCGGCGCCGGTGGCCACCACGAGCCCGGTGCCCTGGCCATGGGTCACCAGCGTGCCGGAGTAGGCCATGGACCGGCGATCCGCGAGCGGCGTGTCGGCGGCCTGCGCCGCCGCGCCCTTGTCCACGGGCAGGGACTCGCCGGTGAGTGGCGCCTCGTCGATCTGCAGCCCCTTGCCGCGCAACAGGCGCAGATCCGCGGGCACCTTGTCGCCGGACTGCAGCGTGACGACATCGCCCGGCACCAGCTCCGCGGCGTCCACGGTGACGAGCCGCCCGTCGCGCCATGCCATGGCCTGCGGCGACAGCATGGCGCGAATGGCGCGCAGCGCGTCCTCCGCCTTGCCCTCCTGCACGAAGCCGATGGCGGCGTTGATCAGCACCACGCCGAGGATCACGCCGGCGTCGAGCCAATGCTGCAACAGCGCCGTCACGAGCCCCGCCGCCAGCAGCACGTAGATCAGCACGTTGTGGAACTGCGCCAGGAAGCGCATCAGCGCGCCGCGCTGCTCGGCCTCCGGCAGGCGGTTCGGACCGTGCTCGGCGAGGCGGGCGCGGGCCTCCCCTTGGCTCAGCCCAGTGGGGCCTGCGTCCAGCCGTTGCAGCGCCTTGTCGGTGTCGAGGCTGTGCCAGTGCGTGACGGTGGCGTCCGGCGCGTGCGGTGGCGGGCGCCGTCGGCGCCGGCGCGCGCGCACGCCGAGCACGCTGCCGAAGCCCAGGAGCGCGGCGGCGACGACGAGCCATTCGAGCGCGATGATGTCGACGAGCCTGGTGTTGATGTCGGCCATGTGGGGCTTGCTGTCGGCTGGTTGGGCCGGTCGGCGAAACAGCCTAAAACGTGTCCAACGGGTTCGGACACGCCTTTGTCCAGTGTTACGTCGACGACGTTCGGTCTGCGCCGCCGCAAGCCAAGCCTTTGCGTTGACAGAGGCCGGGAGCCGCCGGGGGGAAGCTCAGTATCCTCGCGTCTCGGTTGGTTTATTCACGCAGTATTCATAAGGGATTCATCGGACCGAAACCTGCGCATTCCAGAATGTCGGCGGTCGCCGTTCTAGGCGCCTCGCGGCCGAACCTCCGGGCCGCGCCGTTGTTTCCAACCATGCTCTCCTGGAGTCTTCCATGCAGTCCACCACCTTTCACCGGGGCTGGGCCACGGCCTGTGCGTCCGCGCTGCTCTTTGCGGCGCTGTCCGCCGAGGCCGGTCCGGCCAAGAACGTCATTCTGATGATCACCGACGGTGCCTCCTGGGGCACCTGGGACATGGCGAGCTACTACGAGTACGGCGAGCTCGGCAGGCAGCCCTACGACAGTTTCCCGGTCAAGCTCGGCATGACCACCACGCCGCTAAACACCTCTAGCTCCCCGACCTTCAATGCTACGCCGCAGGTGGACTACGACCCGTACCAGGCCTGGGACGACACGCCGACCGGCGGCGGCGACCACTTCGCCGGCTACACGTACCTCAAGAAGGACTACACGGACTCCGCCGCCGCCGGCACCGCGCTCGCGACCGGGCAGAAGACCTACAACAACGCGATCAACTTCGACAACTTCGGCCAGCCGCTGGAGTTCATCTCGCAGATCGCGAAGGATCTGGGCAAGAGCACGGGTGCGGTCAGCAGTGTGCCCTTCTCGCACGCGACGCCGGCCACCTTCGGTGCGCAGAACAGCAGTCGCAATCATTACGGCGAGATCAGCCGGCAGATGGTCAACGGCGGTGATCTGGACCTGATCATGGGCGGCGGCAATCCGCTCTACGACGGCGACGGCATCGCCCGCACGACGCCCGCCTACGCCAACGAGACCGGCACCGGCGGCGGCTACATCGCCAAGAGCGTCTGGGATTCGTTGACGGACGGCAGCGCCGGCTGGCAGTTCGTTCAGGACAAGGCCGACTTCGATGCGCTGGCCGACGGCACCCTGGCGCTGACCGGTCAGCCGTTCATTGGCGTGCCGAAGGTCTCCGGCACCCTGCAGTACGGCCGGACTGAGGCGGTGCAGGGTTCGGACCTCAGCACCCCGAGTCGCGTCGCGTTCAATCCGAACGTACCGACCCTGGAGACCATGACCCGCGGGGCGCTCAACTACCTGGGGCAGGACCCGGACGGCCTTTTCGTGATGATCGAGGGCGGCGCCGTGGACTGGGCCGCGCATGGCAGAGACACCGCGGGCATCATCGAAGAGCAGATGGACTTCAATGCCGCGGTGAAGGCCGCCACCGACTGGGTCGAGGACAACAGCAACTGGATGGAGACGCTCTTGATCGTGCTGACCGACCACGGCAACGCCATGCCGATGGGGCCTGACTCCGACGACTACCCCTTCCAGGCGATCCAGAACAACGGCCAGGGCAACCTCCCCGGCGTGCAATGGCACTACGGTACCCACACCAACGAGAACACGCTGTTCTTCGCCAAGGGTGCAGGCTCCGACCTGTTCTATGACCACGTACTCGGCTTCGATCCCTATCTGGCCTCGGTGCTCGGCTTCAACGACGGCCGCTACATCGAGAACAGCGCCGTGTTCGGCGTGATGCGGGACGCGATGGTGCCGGTGCCGGGCTCGCTGCTCCTCGTCGTGGCCGGCCTGCCGCTGTTGGCGGCGCGGCTGCGCGGGGCTGCCGCCCGGGTTTGAGCTCGGGCGCGGGCCGGGCGGCGTCGCCCGGCCCCATGGTCCGTGTGCGCCGCGTCGGCAACCCCAGCCGGCGTGGCGCTCGCTTGTCGGGCGCATCACCGCGACGGCGCACCGAGGAGGGGACAGTGCTAGGCTCTCGGCCTTCGAGCGCCCCGCGGCGCACGGCACAAGCCCCCGGACAGCCCACTCCAGTTCCCATGCCCACCGCCCACTTCCATACCGTCGCCGACGGCGTCTACTGCATCGAGACCGGCCTTTATCGCGACGGCCTCGCCGCCTGCTACCTGATCCGCGCGCAGGACCGGCTCGCCTTCGTCGACACCGGCACCACCAACACCGTGCCGGGCCTGCTCGGCGTGATCGATACCCTGGGGCTGACGCCGGCGCACGTGGACTATGTCATCCCGACCCATGTCCATCTCGACCACGCGGGCGGCGCCGGCGCGTTGATGGCCGCCTGCGCCAATGCGATGCTGATCGCCCATCCCAAGGGCGCGCCGCATCTCATCGACCCGGCCAAGCTCACCGCCGGTGCCACGGCGGTCTATGGCGAGGCGGCCTTCGCGCGGGATTTCGGCGCGCTCACCCCGGTGCCGGAGTCGCGCGTCGTCGCGGCGGCGGACGGCCAGACCTTCGACCTCGCCGGCCGCACGCTCACCTTCATCGACACGCCGGGCCACGCGAACCACCACGGCTCGATCTTCGACGCGGGCTCGGGCGGGCTCTTCACCGGCGACACCTTTGGGATTTCTTATCGCGACTTCGACACCGCCGCCGGCCCCTGGCTGTTCGCGCCCACCACGCCCGTCGCCTTCGACCCCGACGCCTGGCAGCAGAGCCTGGACCGCATGCTGGCCTATGCGCCCCGCGCCGCCTTCCTGACCCACTATTGCCGCATCGATGACCCGGCGGCGCACGCAGACAAGCTCCGGCAGAGCATCACAGACCTCGCCGACATCGCGCTGGCGCACGCCGATGCGCCCGCCGCGGCGCGCAAGGACCGCATCAAGCAGGCCGTCACCGCGCACCTGCTCGCGGACGCCCGCGCCCACGGTTGCGCGCTGACGGACGCGCAGATGCAGGACCTACTCGCCGTGGACCTGGAGCTCAACGCGCAGGGGCTGGAGGTGTGGCTCCAGCGGCGGGAGAAGCGCGGCGGGTAGCCGCACCGGCAACATTCGCGTATTCGCGAAAAAGGGCCCCGACCGCTCCTACCCCCGACGCCACCGCTCCCGACCGATGCAGGGGCGTCCTCCCGCCGTCGGCCCACACCCTGAGGTCGCGCGGGCCTCGGCATGCCGACGGCGGCGTCAGCCCCCGGCCGCCGCGCGCATCGGCGTCGCCGCCTCGCCGGTGAGGTCCAACGGCTCGGCATCGTTGGCCGCCTCGGGCGCGCTCGGGCGGATGGCGTCGTCCAGGTAGTCGAGGCCGGCACCGTTCTGCGTCTCTTTGCGGATGCGCTTGTAGAGCATCCAGACGCGCAGCGCGTACACGAAGAGCCGAGAGTAGGTGCTCGCAATCTCCCGGGCGCGGCGCGGGTGGAAGACCAGCGGGTGCTCGATGGGCAAGCCGGGCCGGCGCTGGGTGCGGATCTTGCGACGCACGAAGCCGCCCTGGAGCGGGTGCACGCGCTCGAACTTGAGGCAGCCGTAGAACTCCAGCGCGATCTCCATGACGCGCTTGGGGTTGCGGCCGAACGCCGCTGCCCGGCGCATGAGCGTCTCCAGATGCTGCATCGAGTAATAGCTGTCCCAGGCGGCTCGATAAGCGCCGAGCCACTGCTCTTTACTCATCTTCGGGTGTGCGGTGCAGACGTGCTCGAGGTCATAGATGTTCATGTCCGGGTCCAGCGGCACGCCTTGCTCCACCAGCGCCTTGTGGTCCGCCGAGCCCGGCAATGGGGTCAGACAGAACAGCTCCAGGATGTCGAGCGGCAACTCGCGCTTGATGGTCTCGATGTCGGCGGCAATGGATTCCGGCGTGTCGCCCGGAAAGCCCAGGATGTAGCCGCAATAGGTCGTCACGCGCTTCTGCTGCCAGGCGATCAGCATGTCGCGATAGTTGGCGATCTTGTTCTGCTTCTTGTTGGCCGCCTTGAGGTTGTCCGGGTTCACGTTCTCCAGCCCGATGAACACCCGCGACACGCCGGCCTTGCGCGCCTTGTCCACGAAGCCCGGCAGGGTGTGGCACATGGTGTCCACCTGGATGGTGAAGTTGAGCTTGACGCCGAGCTCCTCGCGCACCGCGGCGATGCGATCGAAAATGGGCTCCCAATTGCGGTTGCGCGCGAAGTTGTCGTCGGTGATGAAGTAGTGCCGGATGCCGTGAGCGAGGTTGGCCCGGAGCAACTGTTCGATATCGTCCGGGCTGCGGTAGCGGGATTTCCGCCCCTGCACATTGATGATGGTGCAGAAGCTGCACAGGAACGGGCAGCCGCGGCCGGCATCGAAGGTGCCCGGCATCGGCGCATAGCGCCGCGCCACCTCGGGCGGCAGGTAGGGCATGCGCTGGCCCGCCATGTCCGGCAGGTCGTCCATGTAGTTGTAGAGCGGCTCCATGCGCCGCTCCTTTGCCGCGCGCAGCAGCTCCATGAAGCGGCCTTCGGACTCGCCGGCGAAGAGCGTGATGCCCAGATCCAGCGCCTCTTGCAGGTCCGCCGGCAGCGCGGGCAGCATCGCGAGACAGCCGCTGACGTGGAAGCCGCCGATGGCCACCTGCAGGCCGGCGGCGCGGAAGACCCGCGCCATGTCCATGGCGCGCGGAAACTGGTTCGACTGCACACCCACCAGGCACACCAGCCCCTCGCCGCCGGCCTTCTGCATGCGCTTGATGATGCGCTTGACCGGGATGACGGTGTTGGTCTCGTCGTAGGCCTGCACGCGGATGTCCACGTCGGCGCCGAGCGCCTGCTGCTCCGCTGCCTCCAGCGTCAGGCCGTACAGCGACGCCAGCGAATTGGACGGTATCCAGGCCTTGAGCCACTGGATCACATAGCCGTCGTCGTCGTAATGGGATGGCTTGATGAGCTCGACGTGAAAGGGGCACGCGCGGCCCATGGCAGTGCTCCAGGGCCTTGCTCTCGCGGCCCGATAAGATTCACCAAGCGTGCGGGAAGGGTACCAGCTTCTGCACGCGGGCGGCTCGCGGTTCGTAGTCGTGCTGGTTATCGTAATCGTCGTCGTCATCGATGATCCGCAACGTCGACAACGACAACGAGCCAGATCTGCTTCGGTCTCGCGTGCGTGCTCGCGACCCCGTTGACGAGAGCGACGGATCAAGATCGCGGTGCCTTAGGGGGGCGAGAAGCTCGGGGCCGCAGCCTCGATCTGCGCGATCAGATCGCCCAGGCCGGCGTAGGTCGCCGCCTCCTCGGGTGGGATGATCACACCGTGGAGCTGGGCTCGCAGGTCGTCCCAACGCCGGCGCAGCACGGCCCAGTTCTGCTCGTCGTAGGTCCCGCGAAAGATCACCGGGCGGACCTCGATCCGCGGCAATGCCCCTGGCTCGCAACCGTCGTCGATGGCCTTGCGCAGGCTGAGCGCCCAATGGCTGCCGACCCGATCGACCCGACCGATCTGCTGCTCGACCACGCCCGGATTCCACTCGGGGTGCAGCAGCACGACGATACGGCAGGCCTGATGCAGGTTGAGCCCTTCGCGCCCGACCAGGGACTGGGCGACCAGAACCCGGGGAAAGCTTTGCACGCGGTTAAAGGCAAGCTGCAACATGCGCCGCGTGTGCGCGGCGGTGCCCCCGTTCATCAGCCGTGCGAACCGCCCCCGGGTGCGTCCGTACTCCCCCGCCAGCCGTTCCTCCAGGAGTACCCAGAGTGCCGAGGCCTCATCCGGGTCCAGCTCCTCGTCCCCGTTGGCGTCCCCCTCGTTACGGTCGCACAGCGCGCCCACGAGGTCGCCAAAGGCCTCCGCCAGTTGCGTGGGGGTATGGGGCTCCGGCGACGCCGGCAGGATCTCCAGCATGGCCCGCACCACCTGGGCCAGCGTCCCGTGCTCCGACGCGCTGTTCCCGGCGGACTCTTCCGAATGGCGGAAGGCGGCAAACAATCGCGCCAGACGGTCCTCGTCCGGACGGCCGCTTAGTCCCCGATGAAGCTGTTCCATCAGGTTGCCGCGCAGCCGCTCGCGAAGCCTCTCGAGCTCGGCGTACTGCTCGGCCAGGCGGGCATCAAGGGCGGCGCGGTCCCTATCCTGCTCAGCCCCCAACTGGCGCTGAGCGGCTTGCACCGCCGGCCACTCGTCGTCCGCAACCTTGGACTGCGACCACAGGCGTCCCTGTTCGAGACAGCGCAGCATTTCACGGGCATTGAGCAGGTCTACCAGGGCCTCCATCGGGCGCGTGAAGCGCCCGAAGACCAGAACCTTCTCGCCCTGACGATTGGCCTCCTCGATGGAGTCGACGGCCGCCAGGATCGCGGGGTGGTCGAACAGGGGCGCCGCGCTGCCGCCAACCGCGTTCACCAGGACCTGCTGCCACCACCGGGCGCGCTCCGTGCGCTTGTCTCCGGCCCCGATGTGCTGCTCTGCCTCCGGCGCAGGGTCGATCCCGTCGTGGCGATCCTGTTCCGCATCGCGCACCGCGTCCCGGGTGACCTCGTCGATCAGCGCGGCAATCCCGTGACCGTTGCCGAGCGTCAGGCGCAGGCGCTTGGCCCCGGGGTCCTCCCGGTCGCTGGCCACCAGGGACAGGGCCTCCGCGGCGCAGACGCATTGCTTCCATGGGCCGCTCAACCCTGCCGGGTCCACGGCGATCTCGAGGCTCAGGTCACGATAGGCGTTCAGGGGCAACCCGCTGTGGCGCTGGAATCGCTGGACATCGGCGTCCTCACGCTTGTCGCGACGCAGCAGACAGGGGCGGAGCCTCTGCTCGAAGGTGCGCGCCGCCGCGGCATAGGTCAGCCGGGCCTCGGCGTCGGTTGGGCTGCGACGAACGCGGCGAACGGCCTCGGCGAAACCCTCCACGATCGCGCGCAGGCCATCCCCGCCGGCGCCGATGCGCTCCAGGGTGCCCTCCCATTGGCCCGCGTCCAACTCCACCGGGGTGGCGGTCAGCGCCAGACGGCGCGCCCTGGGACGGGTCTGGACCACCTGGCCCAGCAGTCGGCTCAGGCCGCTGTCATCGCCGCGACTCTTGTGGGCCTCGTCGATGATGACCAGATCGAAGAGCCCGAGGCCGAGCCCGACGGCCCGTTCCAGCCACGGGCGCAGGTTCTCGTTCGCAGCATACTGCCCCGCATCCAGCGCGGTAGGCCAGGGTGTCTCCAAGACCAGTTCATCGAGGCGTTGCCGTAAATCCGCGTCAACCAGGTCGCCGCAGGCGGCTGCCACGATACTCTCGGCGGCCTGTTGGACCCAGGGATCGTCCAGGTAGTCCTGATTGTCATTGTCCCAATAGCCACGCGGGAACCGACCGGACTGTGCCCTGCGCCAATGGGCATAAACCACTGGCAGCAAGGCCCAGCGCCAAGCCTGACTGGCCTCTCCCAGGCGCCAGTTCGTGAAAGCATGAGAAATCAGAACCACCGCCTCCCTGGCCCAGGGCCTGTGCTCCAGCGGATCGTCGGACTCCCAGGCGGCCAGGTATTGCCAGAGGCTGCGCACGATCGGCGGGGCCTCGACGCCACCGCACCGCAGCTCGTCGTGCCACTGGTAGCCAAGCCCCGGCGGCACGACCACGGCCACCCGTCCGCCACAGTCGATCACCGAGCGGGCCACGGCCACCGCGATGCGGGTCTTGCCCATGCCCACCTCGTCGGCGATCACCACCCCGTTGCCCGGCAGGCGCTCGGCGATGGCCCTGAGGCTGGCTTTCTGGCCGTCGTTGAGACACCAGGTCGCCGACAGCGCCGGGGCGCGGCCCGCGTCCTCCATCGCAGCCAGATCGTCAAGACGTGTCGCTACCTTGTTCCAGTTCATGCTTCCACCCCAATGGATTCCAGACCCTTGACCCCCCAGGCCAGCTCGATCCGGTCAAGCAGGGCCTCGTAGAGTCGCCCGGGCTCTTCGTCCGCGGTTTCCGCAAAACTGGGCCGGAAGGGCCTGGCGCGCAACGGGCTCAAGGGATTGAGGCCCAAGGCCAGGAATGCCTGAATCTCCGGCGCGCCGGCGGTCTGTTGCAGGGTCTGCTCCAACCGTGCGCACCAGGCGATCCAGTCGTGGGCGGGGGTGACGGCCTGCCGTGCGGCGATGTCCTCGATCAGGGCCATCATCTGTCGGATGGGATAAGTGCCGACCTGTGGTTGGTCCCCTACACCGCGAGCGTTCCTGCCGCTGTTGTTGTCGTCGTCTGGCGGCGATCCGTCTTCGTCCTCCGCCTCCACGTCCGGGGCGAGTGGAAAACTGGCCAACTGGGCACGCGCGCCTTCCAGGCCCAAGGCCGGCAGCGCGGTTCCCCAGACCCTCCCCAGCTCGTCAAGGACCGGGATCTGGCCCTGCCGGGTGCCCCCGTCCGCCGACTGCCAGCGCAGCGTGACCTGGCGGGGGCGCGGGTCGGACCACAGAAAGGCCTCGCCCTTCCGCGTACAAGGTTCACCGTCCGGTGCCACGACGTCGCCCCCATCGGCGACCGGCTCGTTGGGGATCAGCACCCCACCTTCGTCACACGCCTGCCAGGTCACCCAGGCGATGGGCCCCGCCACGTATTCTTCATCGCGCTCCGGCGGACCCTCGCCGGCGGCCGCGTCGCCCGCGTCCTTGCACTCGTCCGTCCATTGCGCCGGCAGCAGGGTATCGACGGCCGGGCGACTCGGCTCGCTGGTCCCGGCCTGCCAGGGCATCGCGGACGGGGCGAAGACCACCCCGGCCTCGAGGTTGCCGGCTGCCAGGCTGGCCCGCTGCATGAAGCCGGCGTTGGTCAGGTTTCCCGATCCCAGGTAGGCCCAGGGGCTGATACAGTTCTCGGATGCTTCCCGATAGTTGGCGCTGAACAGGAACTTGGCATGGAGTGACCGCGCGGCATTCTCCCCGTAGAGGCCAACCGGGGCCCGGGCCGGGCGCACCGTGATACCGGCCTCTCGGACGTGCGCGATGGCCGCGGCGATCCCCTGGCAGCCGAGTGGATTGACGAACAGGTCGACCTCGGCGCTAGCGGTCAGGAGACCGGCCTTGCTCAGGCCATCGCGGATGGCGGTGGGGACGACCGGTGGGCTGCCGTCTGCGCTCGGGGCCTCGTAGAAGCCGGAGCCCATGGCCAGATAGTTGCGGCGGACGCCGCCGGCGTGGGCCTGGACCTGCCCGACCAATCGATCGAACAGCGATGACGTTCGGTTGTCGAGGAAGCGAGGCACCCGCGTCCCGGCGGTCTTCTCGCACTGGGCGAGCCAGTGCTCCAGTTCCCGCCTGGCCAGCCGTGCCGGGTGACCGTCACCTTGGGCGTCGAGAAGCCTTTGATCGAAGTGCCTGCCGGTCCATTTCAGCAGGTTCCAGGCCGCGGCAAGGTCCGCGCAGCCCAGTTCCACTGCCGGGCCGCCGGCGGCCAGGTCGGTGCTCTCCAGGTCGATGCGCCAGGCGAGGTCGAGGCTCTGCTCCAGGGTCTGGCGTGTCCAATTGCCCGTGGCGACGATCAGGCGCAGCCACCAGCGCTCCGGGTCCTCGTCGTGGCGGAAGCCGAGCAGCGCGACCTTGGCGTGCAATAACCGGAAGCCCCGAATCTCGGGGTCCTGAATCGGCAAGTGGACGACCCCAGGGGCGTCCACGAAGCCGATCGGCGGGTGGCGGTGGTCGAGCATCAAGGCGAGCCAGATGCGCCCTTCGTAAGCCCTTTGCGCCGAGGTAAGCCTGGTGAAGCGCTCCAGCGCGTCGTCGAGAAAGGCCGCGTCGGCGGAGTAGCCGCAGAGCCAGGCGAACCCGGCCCGGTAGTCCGCGGGGGCCTCGAAGTGTTGGGCCAGGGACGGAAAGCTATCGCTCATTGGTCGGCCTCCCCATCTTCCCTGTCCAGCCAGGCGCCGAGGGCGTCGTCCAAGTCCAGGTTCAGCAGAAACAAATTGGGGATGCGCTGAGAGACGCCGTCGGGCCATGCCTCGCCCTCGACGGGGGTATCGACTTCGTCCGTCTCCGCTGCGCCGTCCTGCCCGGCCTCGTCAACGCCGACGAAGGCCGGCCCCGGGCACACCAGCCCACCCAGCAGACGCAGCACGCGCCCGTCGCGCGCGATAAGGCTGGTCAACAGCGCCCCGGACTCGGGTGTCACGCACTCCTGGCAGAAGGTCCGGGCCATTGCGTTCGGATGCCCGTTGTCCAGGAATGCCTGCGCCGCCGTTCGCAATGTCTCCATGTGCCCCGCCACCTCGGCGAGCAGGCTCGCATCCAGCGGTCTGCCTCGCTGCTCGGGAACCCGCGCCTCGACGGCATCGAGCACCGTCAAAGCAGCCTCCCGGGCGAGAAAGAACCGGGCGCCGGCACGCAGATCCAACCAATGCTCATCAACGCGAATGGCGTCGGGTCTGGTCTCCCAAGAAGCTGGGGAGGATGGATCGCTGCGTCGCGACTCCACCCAGTCGAGCGCATCCCGGCGCCGGTCACGATCATCTGAGGTCTCTCCGTGGCCAATGCGCAGGAGACGGTCCCGCAGCAACTCCCGGGCCGGCGCGGGGAGCGCGCGGAGGGGAGACAGTCCCTGCGCCAGGGCGTCGGTGTTCACCCGGTCGTCCTGACCGAGTACCCACAATGCCAGGTGATCGACCAGCGACCGCTTGTAGGGAGTGCTGCCGCGCAACGCCGCGTCCAGAAGGGCTTGCCCGGCCTCGGTGCATCGGAAGCCGTTGAAGCGGGTGGTGGTGGCGTCGACCAGGCCCAAGGCTGGCAGGGTCTGCACGCTCGCCGTGCGCATCGGCTGGCTGACATAGAAGCTGGGGCTGCGGGCTGACCTGAATCTGAAGTCGGTGCGCTCCCGCAGTTTCTGCCGCCCGCGCAGACGTGCATCCTGGGACCAGCCGTTTTGCTGGAAGGCGAGCCGACAGGCCAGGGCCTCGATGGCATTGGCGACCTGGATGTTGGCTGCCGTGCCGCCCTTCGCCCTGGCCAGCTCTCCCACCCGAACGCCGAGCAGCGCGAGGATCGGCTGTTTGGCGTACCAGATCCCGCCGAGACCGGGAACCGCCAGGTTGTTGAAGGCGCGCACCGCGGCCCCGAGCCCAAGGGTTCGCGTGCGCCGCGAGCTTGGCAGGGATTCAGGGCCGAGGAGGCCCCAGTGCGTCAATACCATCTGATGCTCTCCGTATGCGACCAGGCGTCCGTCGTTCATTGCAGGAAACCAGATGAAACCAGGGACAGCGTGGACTGGTAAGGTAGCGTGTTCTAGCGGGTGCGAATCCCGCCTAACGAGCCGCGAGCGCCTTTCTTTTCATCGGTGGAAGTTCTGGGAGAACAGAACTCCTGAAAATGCTCTTCGTTCCGCCAGCCTTCACGGCTATTGCACGGCGACTGCGCCGAGAACAAGAGCTCAAGCTCATTTGATTTCACCAAATCAATGCATTTCATGAGCTGAAGCGAACCACCATGTTTGCTGCGATACTGCCGGGCCAGCCAGGTGTCCACCAATGTCCTTGTCTTTTCATAGACATCAAGATCCAGGTTTCCTTGTTGCATGTATGCATTGGCTGCATTGTTTGCATCCTGCAGAACAACAGGATCGCGGTATGCCGAACCAACACAAACGGATAGGGTGAAGTTCTTGAACAACTCCAGCTCTTTTGAATCGTTGGCGCTTGCAATGGTTGAGCCGAAGACGCAAAAGGCGGCCAGTACGCCTAGTCTGTTAATTTCCACAGGTATGCCTTCTTCGAAAGGGGAAAATAGCACTGATCTGAACAGACTGCTCCATCCCATAGCGTCGCGTGACCTGTTGCGTCGTTCCACGTATCGACTTCGAAAACTAAAATCCCCTTATGAGAGGAAAGCATTGCAGGAGTGGGGTCGGAAAAGGTGTGATCTGGCCCTCCGAAGGTTTGTTGCAGATAGGAGATCAAAGCCGTAACTCTGAAAAAATACCAATTTCCCTTCGCGCCAGAAACTGTTTGTCTGCTGGTGTACGGTATCTTGAAGCCGGTTTCATTGAGGACGTAACTCATTCTAATTGCGCAGGCGTTCTCGAAACGCCCTCTGCCAACCGGGACGACGTTTATGTTGTGGTTCACATTTCCGCCGATTACTGTCCCAACGCCGGAAACTGTTTTCCCTGCGTCCTCATAAACCGCTCTGAATGCCGCTAATGCTTCGGCCAACTTTGGACGATCGTCGCTCATTCTCTTGCTCCATTAACCGCACTGCCGATCCGTCGAACGACGGCGCCAGTTTACTAAACTCGGCAAATAGTACGCCCGGAATCAGCTACTCCCCGATTGCTGCCGCTGAAGCATTGGAGCAAACGGCGATTGTGAGCAACGTCGAAATTAAGTGTATTTAGTGAACTGTTGCCGTCATTGCAGCCCTTGCTGCCGACCCCGCGGACATCCGTCACTTCCCGAGCAGACCTTAGAGACAGGACACTAGCCGATGTCGAGCCCCGTGACAACCGCCTAGCGGCGGATCGACGCCTTCCGTGCGGGATTCCTGCCGGAGGCCTGTTCGGCTTCGGCCTCGCGATCCAACAATATGGCGCCCTGCGTGTGTGCAAGCACATGTTCACAGACCACAAGGCGCTGATCCGGCTCTGTCGCCATAACGTGTTGCGGAGCCTGCGCCTTGGCGCGCTGGTTAGCGATGTGGCGCCAGGACCCAAAACGGTCTTGCAGATCGATGGCTTCCCTCGGCCACTGCGGTAGCGGGACTGTCTATAGACGGCGGCCCGCGTGCTCGGCGATCGAGATCAGGACTGGGTCAGCACGAACAGCCCCGCGAGCATGACGGCGCTGCCGGCGAGGCGTGCGATGAGGTGCCCCTCGCCGTAATACCAGTGTCCGAGCAGCACCGAGAACATGCCGGCGGAACGCTTCACGGCCATCACGTAGGACGCGAGCGCGAGGCTGAGCGCGATCTGGTCCGCGATGCGCATCAGCGCAAACAGCACGCCGAGCAGCAGCAGCGGCCGGATCTCGCGGCGCAGGTGCCGCGGGAAGGCCTCGCGATAGAAGCGGTGGTCCTGCACGCTGAACATGACGAACAGCACCACCGGGTTCACCACCGCCACCACCACGGCGAAGGAGAGCGGATCGCTCATCTGAATGCCGACCCGCCCGAGTGTGGAGGCCGCCGCGAAGCAGAACGCCGCCACCAGCGTGAGCACGCTGCCGGGGTCCGTGAACAGCCGCTTGAGCGGCGCGAAGGGGCTCGTCTGCTCGCGCTCCACGCTCAGCACATAGCCGCCGGCCACGAGTAGCGCCAGCCCGACGAGGCCGAGCCCGCTCGGCAGATCGCCGATGACCGACCATTCGATGACCACGACGAAGGCCGGCGTCAGCGTCATCACCGGCCCCACCAGCGACACGTCGCTGCGCCCGATGGCGCTGTTGAGTGCCCAGCCGCCGATGCCGGAGACCAGGCCGCCGAGCAACACCACGGCGATATAGACGGGCTCATGCAGCGGGACGTCGTGATGCCAGATGACGAGCGGCGCCGTTACCACCAGGCTCGCGAGGTTCACGTACAGCGTCAGCGCCCGCGCCGAGAAGCTGAACGACAGGTGTTTGGTGACCGCGATGCGCGAGGCGTGAAAGAACGCCGACAGCAGCGAGAAGACGATCCAAAAGGGCGCGAGCGCAGAGAGATCCATCAAGTCGGCCGTCGTCCGTCAGACCCAGCCGCGGTCGCAGTCGGCAAAGCGGCGCACCTGCTCGCAGCCGGGGCCGAGCAGCGCCTCGAGTGCCGCGGCGTTGTGCAGCGCGAAGGCGCGTTGCCAGTCGGTGCGCGCTCGCCAGTCGTCGTGCGAGAAGGCGCCGACGCCGCGGCGGATGCGCACGCTCGGCACGCCGTCCAACCAAAGGAGTCCGGCCCCGCCGGTGCCGGAGAAGAGCTTGGGCTGGATGCTCAGAAACACCTCGCGCGCGGCGGCAACGGGCGTGGCGGCGGTGTTCCGGATGGGCGCGTGCAGGTTCAGGCTGTAGCTCGGTGCGTTCAGCGTCATCAGGTGCTTGCGCGGCTCCGCCGGGCCGGCGCGCAGCCGCGCGAGCACCGGCGCCGGCAGGTCGCGCAGCGCGGCGGCGAGGCGCCCGAGGGCGTCCTGCACCGGCGCCGGCAGGTCGAGCCCGGCAATGGCGGCCATGGTGTCGGCCCGCGCGCGCAGCGGCAGGCGCTGCCAGGGCGCAGGCACCGCGGCGCTGCCGGTGAAGACCTCGCGCAGCACGCCGGCGGCGGCGTCCAGGCGCCGGTGCAGGCGGCGGATCAGATCCTCGAAGGCGGCGTCGCCGAGCACGTGCCAGCCCGGCAGCCGGATCACGGCGCCGGTGGGGCGGGTGCCGGCCGCGACCGCCGCATCATCGCAGTCGAGCAGCTCGGCGCCGGCCACGCCGAGGTCGACATCCTTGAGCAGCGCCGCCACCAGCCGGGCGCCGGCGAAGGTCAGCGGGTCCAGCAACTGCCGGCGGGTGCGGACATCATGGTCCGCCGCCCGCGGGCCGCTGCGTGCCGCGGCGAGCGGGGCGAGCTCCGCCGCGGTCCAGTACAGCAGGTGCAGGTGAAACTGCTTGGCCGCCTGCACGCTCTCGCGGTCGCGGGTGTTCGGGTCGCAGTTCAGCGCCAGGTGCAGGAGTCCGCCGGCGAGGCCGAAGCGGGCCATGACCTCCGGGTCCGAGACGAAACGCACGAGCTCCAGGCCCGTGCGCCACAACACGCGGCCCGTCACCGGCGCGACGTCGCAGGGGCCAGGCTTGTCCCGTGCCGAGGCCTCGCTCAGCATCAGGTCGAGCTTGGCGTGCGGGATGGCCTTGTCCACCAGCGCGAGCCGGTCGCCGTTGCCGCCGGCGCAGTCGAGCAGCGCGATGGTGCGGCGGTGAAAGCGGGCGAGGGGCGCCGCGGCGTTCATCTCCGCGTGCGTGAGCGCGAAGCCGGGCGGCGGCCCCGGCACCGCCATCTGCTGCCAGGCTACGGGCATGCGCCAGGCCGCCGTCGGCAGCAGGTCCGCAAACGGGTCCGGTCGGGCAGCGCCGCCGCAACGCTCAACCAACGCTGGGTCCCCGCGGCCGCACGCTGGCCGCATCGCATGCAGTGTGAGTGGTCATCTGAGCTTCCGCCCCAAACCGTGTGCGTCCGCGATCACCTGGCCGATGATGCGCCCGCTCAGGTGGTTGAAGGCATCGGCGATGGCCTGCGGGGTCATGCGGCCGTCCGTGCTGACGGCAACGGGCACCGTATCGGTGTAGCTGCGCGCCACCAGCACCTCGCGCCCTCGGCCGCGCACCAAAGTCAGCCAGAGCTCGGCGAGCACCACGGGCGGGTTGTCGGTCGGGCGGTGCTCGAAGCGCTGCAGCTCGCCGGTGAGCAGATAGTCCGCGCGGGCCGGGTCGCCCGCGGTGATGACGTGCTCGAACACGCCCGCGGCACGCAGCGCCGTGGCCAAGTCGTTCGCGATGGCGCGCGCCGGCACCTCTTCCCACAGGAGCTCTGCATAACGCTGCGCCTCCAGCGGCGCCTCCGCGGTGCGGTAGACAATGCGGCTGCCGGCGACGAAACCGCGCGCGGCGATGGGCGTGACGCGCAGCGTGCCCGGAATCGGCTGCGCGCTTGGCGTCGGTGCCACGTCGGCTTGCAGGCTGAAAAAGAGATCCCGGGTGCGCTCGCCGCCGCCGCAGCCGGCGAGCAGCGCACAGGCGATGAGGGCGGCCAGGGGCCAGGCCGGGCGCAGGCGCTGCGGGCGGCCGCTCATTGCGGTGGGGGTCAGCGTTCCAGCCATGGCGAAGGCGCCTTTTGCTTCTGCTCGAACAACAAGGATTTCGGGTCCTCGCGCAGGTCGCCGGTGAGGGCGGCGAGGTTGCGCGAGGCGGTCTCGATGTTCGCGATGATGGGTGCGAGCGACGCCGAGATCTCCTGCAGCAGGTACTGCACGTCGTTCAGCGTATCGGTGATGGGCGGCTCGGCCTGGTTGACGACACGCTGCAGATCGGCGCCGAGATCGGTGTAGCGGCGGATCGCGGCGCCCACGTCGTCGCTTCGGGTGTCGAGGCCCGCGGAGACCTCCGCCAGGTTCGCGGTCAGCGCGTCCACGGAGGCCAGAATGGATTCGATCCGCTCCGGATTCACGCTTTGCTCGATATCGGCGCTGAGCTTGCGCAGGTTGCCGAACACCTCGGCGACGCCCTCGCCCACCGCCGCCCCGGTACCCGGCGCGCCGTCCTCGCCCTCGCCGAGCGCGCCGATCAGGCCCTGGATGCGCTCCTGCAACTGCACCAGCGCCGGGCGAATGGTGCCGTCAACGGCCTGCTGGAGCTGCGTCAGCGCCTGTGCCGCCTGGGTCGCCAGGTCCGGCTGGCGCGGCAGTGTCGCGATGGCCGCGCCGGCGGCGAGCACATCGTCGGCGAGACCGGGCAGGATGCGGATCTGGTTGCCGCCGAGGAAGCCCGCCGGCACCAACTGCGCCCGGCTGTCTGTCGGCACCGGCCAGTTGCCCTGCAGGCGCAGGCTCGCGCGAAAGCAGGGCAGCTCGGCGGAGCGCGGCTCATCGGTGTCCGGGCACAGCGCCCGGTCCGGATCAGCCGCGAACACCGGCTCCACGCCGCCGACATGGCCGACGACGAAGCCCTCTTGCACCACGTTGATGCCGCGGTCGAGCCCCGTCGCCTCCGGAAAGTAGGCCCGCAGCGGATAGCCGCCGAACAGTGCCGGCACGTTCAGCAGCACCACGCCGACGACCACCGCCGCCATCGCGAGCACGAACAGCCCCGCGAGCACCAGATCGCGGCGCTGGCGACGGCCGCGGCGGATGCCGGGGGCGCCGATCTCGGGGGGTTGGTAGAGGCGTTCCAAAGTTTGAAGTTTGAAGTTTGAAGTTTGAAGTTTGAAATGCGGAGTGCGATGTCGGCGCGTTTGGATGTTCCTCGGCCCTCGGCCCTCGGCCCTCGGCCCTCGGCCCTCGGCCCTTACCAGCGTCCTTCCAATAGATACCTCAGCTCCAGCCGCTCAGGCACCGCGGCCTCCAGCGCGCCGCGGGTGCCGTCGAACAGGATCCGACCCCGATCCAGCACCACCACGCGCTCCTCGTCGCGCACGGCCTTGAGGATCGTATTGTCCGTGCCGATGACGGTCAGCCCGCGCTGCTCGATCTGGCTGCGCAGCACGCCCAGGATCTCGCGCACGGCGGGCAGGTCGAGTCCGTCCGTGAGCCCGTCCCAGATCAGCAGGTCCGGGCGATGGATCAGCGCCCGGGCCAGCTCCACACGCCGGCGCTGGCCGACGGACAGCGCCCGCGGGCGGTGGTTCTCCATGCCATCGAGCTGCAACTGCGTGATGACGAGCCGCGCCGCGCGGGCCATGTCCGCCCGGGACATGCGCGTCGGGCGCAACGGCAGCAGCAGGTTCTCCAGCACCGAGAGCCCGTCCAGCAGCGAGCCCCGCTGCAGCACCGCGCCCACCCGCGCCCGCAGGGCCTGCGCGCGCCGGCCGCGCAGCTCCGCGAGCGCCTGGCCGAACAGCCGCACCCGCCCCGCGGACGGCAGGTCCAGCCCGAGCACCAGGCGGACCAGCAGGCTCTTGCCGGCGCCGTTCTGGCCGATGAGGAGCAGGCCCTCGCCCGGGCGCACGGTCAGCGACACGCCGTTCAGCACCGCATGCCCGGCCACGTGCTGGAAGACGTTGTCGAGCTCCAGGGCCGGCGCTGCGGCGGCCTCCGGCTCGACTTGGCTTGCGGCCTGCTGCATCGCGGCGCGTCAGTCCGGCCACAGCACGAACAGGAGATCGATCAGCAGGATGCTGGTCACCGCGCCGATCATCGTGCGTGTCGCCGCCTCGCCGATGGCGTCCGGATCGCGCCCGGCGACGGTGCCGTTCACCGTCGCGATCAGCGCGACCACCACCGCGAACACCAGCGGCTTGGCCACCGCCTCGCGCACCTCGAACGGCCCCAAGGTGTTGCGCACCGCATCGATGAGCTGGTAGGGCGGCACCTCCGAGAAGAAAAAGAGCCACAGGAAGGCGCTGCCGACCGTCACCAGGCTGCCCCAGACCAGAAACGCAAAGGACATCGCCAGCAGTGCGAGCAGTGCCGGGCCCGTGATGAAGCGAAACGGGTTGATGCCGCTGACCAAGAGCCCGTCCATCTCGCCCGTCGCCACCAGCGTCGCGTGGCGCACCGCCAGCGCGACGCCGCCGCGCCCCGCCACCATCACGCCCACCAAGAGCGGCACCAGCTCCATCACCACCGCATAGGTGATGGTGAAGAGCAGCGCGCCCGGAAAGTTGAAGTCCTCCAGCACCGAGGCGGCCTGGCGCCCGAGGATGACGCCGAGCGCCGCCGTCACCAGCGTCACCGCCGGCAGGATCGACAGCCCCGCCTGGCGCAGCGCCGCCGCCAGCGCCGGCAGGTCCAGCCGGTCGCGGCCGAGCAGGATGTCCAGGTACAGCCCCAGGCAGTCGAGCAGCGCCCGCGCCGCGAGCCCGAGCGCCGCGAGCCGCCCGAGCACGCCGTCGAACGGCGACGCCGGCGCATGGCGCAGGTCGCGGGCGGCTAACGGCATGGCGTGGGGCTCGGCGCTGGGTCGGAGGCTGGCATTGCCCGGCAATGGTACCGTGAATGCGGGAGCTGCCGGCAGCGCGGGGGTTCACGGGCCGGCGGCTCGGTCGGCCTGACCGGCGATGCCCCGCTGCTGGTCGACACGACCCCCGACGCTGCCATCGTCCTGCAACCGGCAGATGTCTATCCGATCGAAATCTACTCCGAACAGCGTCTTGCGGAATTCGAGCGTGAGAACGCAGTCCCCGATGAGATTCACGGGCAGGTCCCGTGCGGTGCTCCGGCGGGACGACTGATGGGTGCGCCTGTTTCCGGACGCAAACTTCCTGTTCAGCGCGGCCTACCGGGACGCCAGCCCGGCGCTGCTGCTGTTTGATCTGGCTGCGGCAGGCCGGTGCAGGTTGGTGACCTCTGCCTTCGCGTGGGACGAAGCTCACCGGAACCTCAGTGCCTTGGGGGACCCTCGGCACCAGAAGCCACCCCATCGCGGTTACTCGACCGCCTCAATCAGATCGATGTCCCGCCGCAGCAACTCGTTGACGAGATGGCCGAGTTCGACGCCTTTGACCGTCGCCCGCCCCCGCAGCCAGGTCGCAACTTGTGGGTCGAGTTCCACCAGGTTTTCGGCCTGCGCGGCGAAACGGTTGGGTTTGGACTTGCTGTAGTCCAGGTCGTATTCGGGAAGCGGGTCGTCAGCCAGTGAATTGCTCATGGTCTCGTTGCTCGTTGGCGGTGGCATAGCGCGCGCTGATGATGCGGATGTGATCCGGCGGCGATTCGAGAAATACGACAAGCGCCAACCGTTGGTTGTTCAGGCGCCCGACAATGATCTCCCGCGCCTCGCCCTCGGAGTGCCACTCGTCCACAAACATGCGGGCCAGTGGGTCGCGAAACACCGCCGCTGCCTCGCGTGGGTGGTATCGCTTGTCGAGTCAGGCTGCCTCGTGGTCCTGTTCCAGGTCCTGTTCCGTCAGACGCTTCGGATCGAGCGGGACGACCGGTCGGCCTTGCTCGGCCTGCTTGCGCCGTGCGTCCTCGCAAATCGCATGCAGATCGTCCCCAAACCGCTCGGCGTAACGGCGGCGCACGGCGTGCAACTCCTCGATGATCGGGCTGGTGTGCATTTCAAACCTCCAGCAGCTCCAGCGGCGTGCAGATAATCGGTGGCTGATAGCCCAGCGAACGCAGCACGGCCTCGATCTTCGGACGCAAGGCTGGGTTGGCGATGTGGGCGCAGTTCCGTGTCAACAGGTAGTCCACGCCGCCGAGGGTCGCGAGGGCGCATACCGTGGTCCATCCCCGGTTTGCGCTCTGATTACTCTTTGATTACTACTTCTCCCCCGCAATTTCGATCACTGTCGCGATCAGATCGTTGGACAGGTAAAGCTCGGAAGCGGATAGCTGCAGGACGTAAGGCTTGACCGCTTCGATCAGCCCCGCCTGTTTCGCAGCCAACAATACACCCAATGATCCAATGATCTCAATGCCATTGATCCTCGCGACCCGCCGCCCACGCCGGTCATCGATCAGCAGCCGGTCCGCGGCCAACTGTCGATACAGAATCATCGCCTCCGTTTCGCCCAGATCCGAAACGCCGTCGAGGAGAATCGGATAAGACGGATCAATTTGTTCGACTCGGCCATGGAGATACGCCTTTAACTGCCTGGCTTGCGGTTTATCGCTGGTCACGGCTTCGCGATAAACCGCCTCGGGGACGACGACTGAACCAAACAATCGGTCCAAGAGATGCAGCCCATCGCAGGTCGCCAAGGCAATCAAGGCTGAGCAATCCGCGACCAGGATCATTGGGTTCGTCCGATTGACTGCATTTCCTGGACGAGTTCATCACGGGAGATGTCAATCACGGGAATCCGCTGTACCTTGCAGACGGCAATGAACTCATAGATATTCATTCCCGCCAGTTCCGCGGCCTTGGCGAGCGTGACCCGAGCATCCTTGAACAAGGCCAGCGCGTAGGTCATCCGCATCTCCCGCGCGACGACATCCTGCGTCAACATCCCGACAAAATCATTGGGAAGATCGACCGCGACTTGCATGACTTGACCTCGCTGGTGGTGATACAAACAAATCGCCGGAACCGGGCGTCGCGGCGGGCGCCGACGCCGGGGTCAGGCGGGATCGGGTCGGGCTGACGGGCGCAATTCCGTCAGCCCGACCCCATCCGGGCTATTCGTGGGCTATCCGTGGTCTGTCCCGGATTGCCCGATCTTCCGGAAATAGGGCAACCTGCGCCGACGCCCCCTCGTCCTCGTCGAGCACCTCGATCGCCTTGCACCAAGCCGCCTTCTGCGCATCGTTGATCTCGCCGAGGTAGAGAACTTGGCGCTCCACCACCCGCCCGTCGGTGACGCGACGGTTCTCGACGATGCTCCAGTAGCGGTGCTGTTTGCCGTCCTTGAAACGTTTTTTCGAGCGCAAGAACATGCCGATAGTTTCGGCAAAACACCGCGTCAGAACAACGGCCTAGGTCGGCACTACAAGCGCTTTCGCAAACCCGTCGCCAACCCAATCAGAGGCTTGCAAGAGCAAACGGCCTGGATTTCGCCAAAATCCAGGCCGAATAGTCGAAGTCGGGCTAGTTGACCGCCTCGATCAGATCGATGTCCCGCCGCAGCAGCTCGTTGACGAGATGGCCGAGTTCGACGCCTTTGACCGTCGCCCGCACCCGCAGCCAGACTCGGGAAAATGGGGACGTACCACCGATATCTCGCCGGATAGGCGCGCCCGGCGACGGGTCACGCGTCGCCGCGGGGCTCCCGTCGCCACACGGCATCGGCTAGCCCTCCGCGGGGTCTTCTTCCTCGGCCAACAAGGTACGGACGCACGCGTCCAGCGGTCCCAGATGTCGGTCAATGACGGCGAGCACGGTTGCCGGGTCGATGTCGCCCAGATAATTGTGCACCAGCACGTTGCGAAAGCCGCTGATTTCGCGCCATGGATTTCGCGCCATGGAATGGATAGGCACAGCGATGTCTTGCGTTCCGGCAGGTGTCGGGTCGCCTCCGACAGTGTTTGCAGGTTGCGCAGCGCCGCGTCGTAAAGCACCTCGTCCCGGGTCAGGTCGCCGCGCGAACGGATGCGCGTGATCTTGGCGATCGCGTCGAGTCTATGCAGCGCATGGGGCCGCCAGGGCTTGCTCATAGATCGATGGCCTCGCGCAGGACCCGGTCGCGGATATGCCGATTCAGCTCGTGCTCGGGTACCAGATCGACGCGGCGATGGAGCAGATCGGCGAGATCGGCCGTCAGGGGGAGACGCTGGCCGAACATGTCGTATCCGCGCGGGAAATCGACCAGGAAATCCACGTCGCTATCGGGACGCTCCTCGCGCCGGGCGACGGAGCCGAAGACGCGGATCCGGCGTGCGCCGTAGCGCTCCCCGAGGGCGAGCACTTGCGGCTTAATGGCGGCGATTTCATCCAGCAGCATCGTTGTACCGTCGGGGAAAACAGGGAAGATAAAGCCGGTGGCTAAGTCCACGGAGATTAAGTCCACGGAGATTAAGTCCACGGAGATGGCGCCGCTGCCGGCCCGATCCGGTCGGTGCAGCGCGATGAGCCCGAAGTCGACGGCCTGGCGGTAGACCTGCTCCTTGAAGCGTAGCGCGGCGATCGCGTGCTCCAGCTCCGGGCAGGCCGGCAGCGCGGCCAGGGGCTCCGGTGCCCGAGTTTAACTGCATCCGCGCAAGCTGCGCGTAATCGGAACATCCTCGTACTCGGCGAGCAGCGTGGTTCCCATGAGCGGCTTCTCACCGCTCCCGCCACACCGTCGTATACAAATCATGCCGGCGGTCTTTGAGGTTCTGCACGGTGCCCTCGTAGCGGGCCTCGCGCAGCGCCTCTAAGCGCAGATCGGCGAAGGCGACGGTCTCCACGTTCGGCGTCGTGTCGGCGGCGATGCCGTCGCGGGCGAAGGGGAAGTCGCAGGGGGTGAGGATGCAGCTCTGGGCGTATTGGATGTCCATGTTCGCGACGTTGGGCAGGTTGCCGCAGTTGCCGGACATGACGACGTAGCACTGGTTCTCGACTGCGCGGGCGTGGCAGCAGTAGCGCACGCGCAAGTAAGACTGGCGCTCGTCGGTGCAGAAGGGCACGAAGATGATGTTGGCGCCCTGGTCGGCCAGGTGCCGGGCCAGCTCGGGGAATTCGGCGTCGTAGCAGATGAGCACGCCGATGGGGCCGCAATCGGTATCGATGGCGGCGAGCTCGTGGCCGCCCTCGATGTTCCACCAATAGACCTCGTTCGGCGTCGGGTGCAGCTTGGCCTGCTCGTGGATGTTGCCGTCGCGCAGGCACACGTAGCAGATATTCTCGACCCGGCCGCTCGGCATCATGGTCGGGTGCGAGCCGCCGATGATGTTGATGTTGTAGCGCACGGCCATGTCGCGCAGTGCGTCCTTGATGGGGTCCGTCCAGCGGGTCAGCGCCTCGATGGCCTCCTGCGGCGAGAGCTCCTGGTCTTCCATGGACAAGAGCTGGAGCGAGAACAGCTCGGGAAACACGCAGAAGTCCGAGCGGTAGTCGGAGGTCACGTCCACGAAGTAGCGGAGCATGCCGACGAACTCGTCGAAGGACTTCACGCGCCGCTGCTGATATTGCACGGTCGCAACGCGTACCACGTCCATGAGCCGGCCGCCGTAGTTCTTCTGCCGCGCCTCTTCCTTCTCGTCGGGCGCCTGCGGATTGCGCCACAACAGATGCACGCCATAGCCCATGGACTGGCCGTCTTCGGGCCAGTAGTTGGGCATGAGCCCGATGACCTTGAAGTCGTTGCGCAATTGAAAGGTCAGCACCGGGTCCTTCTCGCGGCCCTCCTCGACGGCCGCGACGTAGGCCTCGGGCGTCGGGTAGGGATGGTCGGCGCGGGTCAGTGCGGCCTTGAGCGACGGCAGTCGGCCGCCGTAGATGATGCCCTTGAGCGCCCAGGACCACGCCAGCTTCTTGCGCTCGTCATAGAGCCGCTGGCCGATGCGCAAACCCCGGTAGTCCGGGTCCACGCAGACCTCCATGCCGTACAGGTAATCGCCGTTGGGGTCGTGCCGGCTGGCGTAGCCGCCGCCGGTGATCCAGGTCCAGTCGTGGGGCTTGAGCGCGAGCTGGCCCGCGATGACGAAGCTGGAGCAGAAGCCGATGAGCTTGCCGTCGGCCTCGGCGACGAACTGGCCCTCCGGGAACTTGTTGATCTGCCCGCGGATCATCGCCGCCGAGTAGCTGGAGACCTTGGCGCCGTCGTAGGCGCGCTCGAACAGGGCGCGGATGGCCGGCACGTCGGCCGGCGTGGCGTTGCGGACGATAAGGCGCGCGACGGTGTCGGCGGCGGTGATGGGCGAGTTGGGCACGGGCGGGCTCCGGCGGTTGCGCAATGCTCGATTGTGCCACTGGCCGGCGTACCGCTGCGCCCTCTGGGCACGGCATGCGAGTCCGTTGACACGCGTCAGCCGAACGCCGCGCCCGATTGCGCAACTGCATGTCGGCACGGCAGGGCAGGGAGGACACTGTGCCCTGTTGGTCGCGAATGTCTGCCGCGGTGCGCACCGGACAAGCCCGTGCGTGCGCGGCATCGCGGCTGTCCGGCAGTCCCCGCGCAAGAGGAGCGTCCCGCATGTCTTCCAGTCAGCTTCGCATCGTCGTCATCGGCGGCTCCGCCGCCGGCCCCAAGGCCGCCGCCAAGGCCCGCCGGATGGACGAGCACGCGAGCATCACGTTGGTCCAGCGCGAGCCGGACCTGTCCATGGCCTCCTGCGGCTTTCCGTACTACGTCGGTGGCACCTTCGACGACCGCAACCTGCTCATCTGCACGCCGGCCGGCATCGTTCGCGACCCGGCCTTCTACGGCAAGGCCAAGGCCATCGACGCCCGCGTCGAGACCGAGGCGCTGGCCGTCGACCGCGACGCGAAGACGGTCACCTGCGAGCACCTGCCGAGCGGCGAGCGCTGCACACTGCCCTACGACCGCCTGATCATCGCCACCGGCGCCTCGCCGATGTGCCCGTCGGCACCGGGCTTCGAGCTCGACGGCGTGCTGACGCTGCACTCCATGGCCGACGCCGACGCGCTGCGCGCCGTGCGCGACGAGCACAAGGCCACCAAGGCCATCGTCGTCGGCGGCGGGCTGATCGGCTTTGAGGTCTGCGAGGCACTGCGCCTCGCCGGCATCGACACCACCGTGGTGGAGAAAACCACGCAGATCCTGCCCTTTCTGGACCCGGACTTGGCGAAGCTGGTGGAGAACCACATCCGCGCCCACGGGCCGGACATCATCGTCGGCAACGGCGTGGCGGAGTTCCTGGGCGAGGACGGCAGCCTTGTCGGCGTCAAGCTCGACAACGGCACCGAGCTGCCGTGCCAGGTGGCCGTGGTCGCGGTCGGCGTGCGGCCCAACGTCGGCCTGGCCATGGCGTGCGGCATCGAGATCGGCGACACCGGCGGCATCCGCGTCAACGAGTGCATGCAGACCTCGGACCCGGACGTCTATGCCGTCGGCGACTGCGTGGAATGCACCTCGCTGATCACCGGTCAGAAGCTCCGCGCGCCCTACGGCGACATCGCCAACCTCCAGGGCCGCGTCGCCGGCCGCAACGTGGTCCACGAGGGTTCCGCGCGCTTCCCCGGCATCACCCAGACCGGCATCTGCAAGATCTTCGACTACACCGTCGGTTTCACCGGCCTGTCCGCCCAGCGTGCCGCCGAGGCCGGTCTCAGTGTCGAGACCGCGACCATCTCAGGGCTGGATATCCCGGTGTTCATGGGCGGCAAGCTCCTGATCAGCAAGATGGTGGCGGAGCGCGGCAGCGGGCGCATCGTCGGCTTCCAGTGCATCGGGCCGGGAGACGTGAGCAAGCGCGTCGCCGTCGTCGCCACCGCCATCCGCGGCGGTCTCACGGTGGCCGACATGGTCAACGCCGACCTGCCCTACGCGCCGCCGTACTCGCTGGCGCTGGACCACGTCATCGTCGCCGCCCATGTGCTCGAGAACAAGCTGGAAGGGCGCATGCAGGGGCTCTCGGTCAGCGAGGTCAAGCAGCGCGTCGACAGCGGCGCCGACTGCTTCCTGCTCGATACGCGAAGCCCTGCCGAGTTCGAGCAGATGCGCCTCGGCGTCGGCGAGACCCTGATCCCGCTCGGCGCCCTGCGCGACCGACTCGACGAGCTGCCGCAGGACAAGGATCGCGAGGTCATTCTTTACTGCAAGATCTCGCTGCGTGGCTACGAGGGTGCCGCAATCCTCAATGCCCACGGCTGGCGCAACGTCAAGGTCATGGAAGGCGGGCTGATGGCTTGGCCGTATCCGCGGGAGAAGTAGGGCGGGCGCGTCCACGCTCGCGACGCGGCGGTGCCGGCTTCACGCGGGACCTGGTGAGCGGCTTTTTCGCGCCGGGCGCCTGCTCGGGCAGGCGCCGCTGGTGTACGGGCATGCGCTGATTCCCGGCACCGCCCTGCTGCCGGACCTGCCGCCGGTGGACGTGGTGCTGTACCGCGCCCGGCAGACGCGCATCGGCGATCTGTTGGCGCAGCGCTTTGCGGAGACGCCGCCGCGGGCGGCCTGAGGGTGATGTCGGTGGTCGATGTCGCGGGGTTTGGCGTGATGGGCTGCTCCGCGCGGTGCCGGTAACGCGTGCGATCCCGATGGTCCGAGCGCTCGGATTCAGCTCCCGGCCTGCCGAGGCAAGGCGGAACGGGGCATCAGCGGCGGTCGGCGCGATTCGCCTGCACGAGCTTCAGCGTGCGGTCGAAGAGCGGCTCCAGCGAGGCGTCGTGGCTCACGAACACCAGTGTCGCGCCGCTCATCGCGCATTCGTCGAAGAGCAACTGCACGAAGGTGCGGCGGCGGTCGGCGTCGAGCGATGAGGTCGGCTCGTCGGCGATGACGAGCTCGGGCGCGCCCATCAGCGCGCGGGCGGCGGCGACGCGCTGCTGCTGGCCGACGCTGAGCGACGTGACCGGCTCGCGTAGCAGTTCCCGGTCGGCAAGGTCCAGATGGCCCAGCAGCCGCTTGGCCTCTGTGCGCAGGTCCGGCGAGCGCGCCAGCGCGCGCTCGCGGCGCAGCGCCGAGAAGCGGCAGGGCAAGAGCACGTTGTCGACGATGCCCAAATACGGGATCAGGTTGAACTGCTGAAAGATGTAGCCGATGTGATCGGCGCGGAAGCGGTCGCGCGCCGCGCCGGACAGGCCCTCCAGTGCCTGCCCGAGCACCTGCACGCTGCCCGCCTGCGCCACGGTGACGCCGGCCAGCAGCCCCAGCAGCGTACTCTTGCCGCTGCCGCTCGGCCCCTCGATGAAAAGCCGCTCGCCGCGGCCGACGGCGACGTCCTCCAGCACCAGGATCTCCGGGCCGCGGCGGCGCCAGCGGAAGCGCACGCCGTCGAGCCGGACCACGGGTTCCGGCGCGGCGGCGGGCGCCGCATGCAGCTCCCGCGGCGCGGCGAGCATCAAAGCTCCAGCTCGTGGCGGTCCGGGGTCAGCTCCGCGCCGCGTTGGCCGGCGGAGGTCACGAGCTGCACGCGGAGCTTCTCCTTGCCCGGGAACACTTCGAATAGCTTCACGTCCAGTTGGTTCAGCGAGGCGGGCTTCGCACAGGTAAAGGCCCACTCGGCATGGGCGTCGGCGTGGGCTTCATCGTCGCCGCCGCTATCGCCGTGGTCGTGTCCGTGCGCGTGGCCCTCCGGCTCGCCGAGGTCCAGCGTCACCTGGTGCGAGATCTGCGCGCACTCGGCCTCGGGATTCGGCACGAACAGCGCGGCCCCGTCTTCGAGCTGCTTGCGCGCGGCGTCGATGGCCGCGCGCTGCTCCGCGGTGCGCGGCGGGTGCTCGAAGCCGACAATGTTCATCGCCGGCGTGTTCAGCTCCACCAGCAGCGAGTCGGCGTCCACGGCGACGTTCAGCTCCGCGACGCCGTGCACGTGCGCGCCATGTTGGCGATGCTCGTGCCCGTGCCCGTGGTCGTGGTCGTGATCATGCTTGCCGGCGACGGCGGGGATGGCGAGGCTCGCCAGCAGGGCTAGCAACACCGGGCGGGGCAGGGTGCGGGTCGGGGTCATGTCAGCTCCTCTTGCTGTGGGGATGTGGCATTGGTCAGTCGGTGCCCCTCTTGGTCGCGCAGAGCGAGCAGGTGCCTATGACCTCGACAATGGGCCGGGTGGGCCGAAAGCCGGTCTCGGAGGCCACGGAGGCGAGGCTGCCGGCGATGGCCGCGTCCTCCAGCTCCGTAACGCCGCCGCAGCCGTCGCAGATCAGAAACTGGCTCACGTGCGGGTGCTCCGGGTGCGTGCAGCCGACGTAGGCGTGCAGGGTTTCGAGCTTGTGTACAAGGCCTTGGGCGAGCAGCCAGTCCAGCGCGCGATACACGGTCGGCGGTGCCGCCGTGCCGCCGTCGCGGATGTGGTCCAGGATCTCGTAGGCGCCCACCGGGCGCTCGGCACGGCACACCAGCTCCAGCACCCGGCGGCGCTGGGCGGTGAGGCGCACGCCGCGTTCCGCGCAGAGTGACTCGGCGCGGGCGAGTGCGTTGTTCAGGGTGTCTTCGTTCATCTGCGCGCAGGCTCGTTTGGGCGTGGCTAGGCTGCTTGTCCTTAGGCTGTGCGTGGTCGTTGCGTTGTCGTCGTCGCCTGCGACGCCGACCAGAAACGCCGCCTTCATCCAAGCAGGCTGCGGCTCGTCTCCGCTCAGGCGTCGGGCCGCGGCGCCCGCGCCCGGCGCGCGACGCCCGCCGTGAGCGCCGAGACCAGATAGAGCGCGCCCGCCAGCAGAATGATGGTCGGCCCCGGGGGCAGGTCCGGCGCATAGGACAACGCGAGCCCGCCGCTGGTGATGGCCGCACCGAGCAGCGTCGCCGCGACCATCATGCCGGTGATGGAATGCGTCCATTGTCCGGCCATCGCCGCAGGCAGGGTCAACAGCGCGATCACCAGAATCAGGCCCACCACCTGAATCATCAACACCACGGTGAGGGCCACCAGCACCAACAGCAGCAGGTACAGCGCCGCCACGGGCAGGCCGCGCAGTCGCGCGAAGTCCTCATCGAAGGCGACCGCGATGAAGTGCCGGTACAGGAGCGCCACCACCACCAGCAGCGCCAAGTCCAGGAACCCCATGAACCACAGCTCGCGGGTCGGTACCAAGAGAATGTTCCCGAACAGAAAGCTCATCAGGTCCGTGGTGTAGCCCGGCGTCTGCGCGATGAACAGGATGCCGACGGCCATGCCGATGGCCCAGAGCGCACCGATGGCGGTGTCCTCGCCGGTGTGCCAGGTGAGCCGCACCCAGCCGATCAGCAGCGCCGAGATTACCGCGGCGGCAAGCGCCCCGAGCAGCGGGTCGAAGCCGAAATAGAGCGCCGCACCCATGCCGCCAAGCACGGAGTGGGCGATGCCGCCGGCGAGAAACGCAATACGCTTGACCACCACGAAGGGGCCGATGAGCCCGCAGCCGATGCTCGCGAGCAGCCCCGCCAGCAGCGCCTGGCGCAGAAAGGGCTGCTCGGCGACGGCGACGATGAATTCACCCATGGTCGCTGACCCGCGCGGGCTCGGTGTGGCCGTCGGCGTCGGCGTGCGGCTCGCCGTGGCCGTGGCTGATGTGGCGCACGCGCTCGCCGTAGAGATCCTGGATCATCTGGCCGTCGATGCGCTCCGTGGTGTGGCATACGAGGGTGCGGTTGAGGCACGCGACGCGGGTCACATAGCCCGAAATGAAGGCGATGTCGTGGGAGACGACGAGGATCGTTAGCCTGCGGTTCAGGTGGGCCAGCAGCTCGAAGATCTCGCCCTCCAGGCGCTGGTCGATGTTGGCGGTGGGCTCGTCCAGGATCAGGAGCTTGGGCTCCGCCACCAGCGCGCGGGCGAGCAGCACCCGTTGCAACTGGCCGCCGGAGAGCGTGCCGATCTGGCGCGGCGCCAGGTCCAGTGCCTCCACCTCGTCCAGCGCCGCGGCGGCCGCCCGGCGGTCCGCGCGGCTCCAGGTGCCGAGGCGCCAGCCCAGGCCGAAGCGGCCCATCAGCACGACGTCCTCGACGCCGATGGGAAAGTCCCGCTGGAAGCCCGGGTGCTGCGGCACATAGCCGATCTGCCGGCGCGCGCGCCGCGGCGACTCGCCGAAGACGCGGATGCGCCCCGCGCGCGGCCTCAGCAGCCCGAGGATGAGCTTGAGCAGCGTGCTCTTGCCGCCGGCGTTGGGGCCGACGATGCCGAGGAACTCGCCATCGGCGATGGTCAGTGTCACGTCGGACAGCACCGGCACCGCGCCGTACGCGAACTGCAGGCCGCTGATCTCGACCGCGGGCTGGGCGTGCGGGGGCGTCACCGTCAGCGGGTCTCGGCTTGGCCGGCGGCGCCGTCGGTATCGCCGTAGGCGCCCACCAGAATGTCCGCGAGCCGATGCAGCGCCCCCGCGTAGTCCGTGGCGAGCGGGTCCACCGGCTCGACGCGGCCGTCGATGGCCTTTGCCACCTGCTGCGCGGCGCGCTGGTCGAACTGCGGTTGCACCAGGATGACGCGGGCGCCGCTCGCCTGCGCCTGCTCGATCAGCGCGGTCAGCCGGCGCGCGCCGGGCTCCTTGCCCTGATATTCGATGGGGATCTGCACGAGCGAGTAGGCGTCGGCGAAGTAGCCCCAGGCCGGGTGATAGACCAGAAAGCCACGCCGTTCCAGGCCGGCGAGCTTCCGCGTCAGCTCGGCGTCCAGGGCTGCTAGCTCCGCGTCGAAGGCGGCTTGATTGGCTGCGTAGGCCTCGGCGCCGGCGGGGTCCAGCGCGCTGAGCTGCTCGCGGATGGTCATCAGCATCTGCCGCACCAGCCGCGGGCTGGTCCAGACGTGGGCGTCCATGGCCTCGCCGTCGTGCTCCGGGGCCTGGTCGTGCCCGTCGTCTTGAGCATGCTCGTGCTCGTGCGCGTCGGCATGACGATGGGCCGCCTGCGGGCGGAGCCTCAGCCCGTCGCGCAGATCGACAATGGGCATGTCCGGGTTTGCCGCGGCGATGCGCTTCATCCACGCATCCTCGAACGGCATGCCGACTCGAAAGTACAGGTCCGCGTTTGCGAGCGCCGTGATCTGCCGCGGCGTCGGCTCGTAAGTGTGCGGGCTGTGGCCCGGCTGCACCAGCGAATGCACGCTCACCCGCTCGCCGCCGACGCGCTCGACGAAGGTCGCGAGCGGCAGCACACTGACGAAGGCATCGAGCGTGGCGGCGACGGCCGGGACGCCCGGCAGCAGCGCGAGCAAGAGCAGCGCGAGCGCGCGGGGCCGTAGGCATGCGCCCGCGCGGCGCGGTGGACAGGCTCGGTGGGATGGGGTGTTGGAGATCACGGCGCTCGGCACCTGTGGGGTGAAGGGGAAGACCGGCTGCGGATTCTGCCGGGCGGGGCGCTGTTATCGCCGTCCGCGCGAGCGTAACAGTATAACGCTCCGCGCAGGGCGCGCCAGGGGCCGCCACGAGCCCCAGGGTTGCCGGAAGCCCAAGCACGATGGGGGCTACTGCCCGATCTGCCGGCGACGGGCGGTCGGCGATCGATGCGAATGGGCAAGATGTCAAGTGCCGCGCAGCATCGGCCGCGGGCGGTTCGCGCCGACTGTCAAGAACATTTCACAGTCAGGCGCGGCCACAGATCCGAGAAACGAGACCGCCGTCACCATTGCCATTGCTTTGCTTGGGTATCGTGCGCGGATCGTGGAAGCCGACCGACGAGCGTGCGCCGTGCCCGGTCGGGCATCCGCCCTGCTTAGGTCATTAGCCGGAGATTTCGATGCCCGCGCCGGAACACCTCGCCCCGCAATCCCCTCGCCGGGGACGCCCTGATGGCGCGTCTGCGTCGCCCGCATCGCCGATCTCGCCGCGGCGCCGACCGCGTCGCGCGCTGCTCGGTGCGGCGACGCTGGCTGCCTGTGCACTCTTCACTGCCGACGTTGCGGTGGCGGTGTCGGGCGCAGCACCGGCACCGGCCGAGACGGTGGGCGGCGGGGTCTTCTACAACTGGTACGCCGGGCGCTTCTCCGCGCTGCCGGACTTCGACGCGCTGACGCCGTCCGGCTACGGCGTCGCGCCGGGTTTCAGCATCGACACCTTGCCGCAGCGCGATGACTTCGCGGTGCGCTACAGCGGCTACCTGAGCATCCCGGAGCCCGGCGAATACCGCTTCTACACGCGCTCCGACGACGGCAGCGAGCTGCTGCTCGACGGCGAGCGCATCGTCGACAACGACGGCCTGCACGGCATGCGCACGCGCTGGAGCCAGCCCCTGCTGCTCGCGGCCGGCGACTATCCGATCACGGTCGGCTTCTTCGAGGCCACCGGCCACGAGGGCCTGGAGGTGGGCTTCGAGGGACCGGACGGCAGGCTCCGGCAGATCGACCCAGGGCTCTTGGCCTTTGACGCGGCGCAGATGCCCCAGCCGCGCCCGGCGGACGACACGGCGGACCTGGACCTGTATCCCGGCGTCGCCTACGGCTGGTATGCCGGGCGCTGGGACCGGCTGCCGGACTTCGCGGCGCTGACGCCGGACTTCCTCGGGGTCGCGGACGGCTTCGACAGCGGCGTCTCGCTCGCGCGCTATCGTTTCGCGCTGCGCTTCCAGGCCTACATCGAGGTGCCGGAGGACGGCATCTACACCTTCTACACCAGCTCCGACGACGGTAGCGCGCTCTACGTCGGCGACCGCCGCGTGGTGGACAACGATGGACTCCATGGCCCGCGCGAGCGCGCCGGCGCCATCGCGCTCGCGGCGGGGCTGCACCGCATCACCGTGGACCTGTTCCAGGACGGCGGCGGCGAGCTGCTGGACGTGGTCTGGTCCGGTCCCGGCTTCACGCGCGCGCCCATCGCGGCGGAGGCGCTCAGCTTCGCCCTCGACATGCTGCCGCCGCTGCGCGAGCCGGTGACCCCGGACGAAGACCTGCTGCCCGGCCTCGCCTACCGCTACAGCGAGGGCAATTGGGACAGCATGCCGGACCTCGACGCCGAGGCGGTGCTGGAACATGGCGTCATCGCCGTGCCAGGCCTTGAGCCGCGCATGGCCACGGACCGCTATGCCTTCTCGTACCGGGGCTACATCGAGGTGCCCGCGGACGGCGTCTACGCCTTCACGCTGGCCTCCAACGCCCCGGCCAAGCTCTGGATCGGCGCGGACGACGACGCCGAGCTCGTCGCCGAGCTGGACAAACACCGCAGCGGGCAGCAGGACCTGGGCGCGCTGCCGCTCGCGGCCGGTGTCCACCCGATCCGCATCGACTACTTCGAGCGCTGGGGCGGCGATCTGCTGTCCGTCAGCCTGCAGGGACCGGGCGACGACTCCGCGCAGCCGCTGCCGGCGGCGGCGCTGTTCCACAGCCAGTCGCAGCTTCCGGCCTATCTCGCGGCAGCGTCGCCGGACGGCGGGCTCACCGGCGGCCTCGCCTACACCTACTACGAAGGCGACTGGCGCACCCTCGACGCGATGCAGCCGGAGCAGGTCCGCGCCCACGGCATCGTCGACGGCTTCCGCCTCGACCCGCGCGAGACCGACGACAAATTCGGCTTCGTCTACGAGGGCTGGATCGACATCGACCAGCCCGGCTTCCATCGTTTCTTCACCAACTCCGACGACGGCTCCAGGCTCTGGATCGGCGATGCGCTGGTGGTGGACAACGACGGCCTGCACGGCCCGCAGGACGCCTGGGGCAGCGTCGGGCTGGAGGCCGGCCTGCACCGCATCCGCGTCGCCTTCTTCGAGCGCTGGGGCGGCGAGACGCTGACGGTGCGGCACGCGCCGCCCGGTGCCGAGCCGGCGGAGATCCCGTTGACACGCCTGGGCCACTCGGCGGATCAGCTACCGTCGCTAATCGCCGCGCTGCCGGAGCCTGCGGACCTCAGCGCCGGCCTGGCTTACGCCTTCGCCAAGGGCGACTTCAAGGCGCCGCCGGACTTCGCAACGCTGGAACCCTCGGTGCATGGCGTCGCCGACGGGCTCGACCTTGGCGTCGCGCCGACCGGCGACAAGCTCGCGCTCAAGTACACGGGTTTCATTCGGGTGCCGCAGGCGGGCTTCTACCGCTTCTTCGCCACCGCCGACGACGGCGCGGCGCTCGTCATCGCGGGCCAGCCGGTCCTCGTCGGCAGCCGCAATCGCGAGGCCTTCGGCAGCCTGGGGCTGGAAGCCGGCCTGCACGCCTTCGAGCTGGTCTATCACCAGCGCTGGGGCGACAAGGCGCTCGCGCTGTCCTGGCAGTTGCCGGACGGCACCGCGGCGGCGATCCCCGCCACGGCGTTCAGCCATACGACGGATCAGTTGCCCGCGCTGACGGCGGCGGTCACGCCGCACGGCGACCTCGCGCCCGGCCTCGCCTATCGCCAATACGAGGGCTCCTGGAGCCGGCTGCCCGACTTCGCGACGCTGACCCCGACCACCCTCGGCGTCAGCCCGGTGCTGGACCTCGCGCGGGCCACGACGGACCGCAAGCTCGGGCTGCGCTTCGACGGCTACCTGCGCGTACCCGAGCGGGGCTTCTACCGGCTCCACCTCACGTCCGACGACGGCTCCCGGCTCTGGCTCGGCGATGAGCTGATCGTCGACAACGACGGCCAGCACGGGCCGCGCGAGATCATGGGCGCCATCGGACTTGAGGCCGGCCTGCACCCGATCCGCGTGGACTTCTTCCAGAGCTGGGGCGGCATGACGCTGGCACTGGAGATGACCGGCCCGGACGGCGTCCGCGTGCCGGTGGCCGCGGCGGACCTGTTCCACACCGCGGACCAGCTTCCGGCCCTGCGGGCGGCGGCAGCCGCCCCGGACGCGCCGCCGGTGTCCGGCGCGCTGCCCGGCCTGGCCTATGAGCTGTATCTCGGCCAGTGGAGCGCGCTGCCGGACTTCGCTGCGCTCGCGCCGGACGGCGTCGGCATCGCCACCGCGCCGGACCTGGCCAGCATCGGCCAGACGGACAAGTTCGGCGTCCGCTACCGCGGCTGGCTGCGCATCGACGCCGCCGGCTGGTACGACTTCCGGCTCGGCTCCGACGACGGCAGCCGGCTCCTGATCGGCGACGCGCTCGTCATCGACAACGACGGCCTGCACGGCTATCGGGAGGTCGCGGGCGCCGTCGGTCTCGAAGCCGGCTGGCACCCCATCGAGGTCCAGTTCTTCGAGCGCCACGGCGACGAGCGCCTGACCCTCGCGCTGCGCGGCCCGGCCGGCGACTTCGGCCCGCTGCCGGCGGACGCGCTGATGCTCGACCCCGCCCTGCTGCCGGACCTGCAGGACGCGGGCGCCAACGCGGCCAACCTCATCGGCGGCGTCGACTATGCCTACTACGAGGGCCGCTGGTCCGTGCTGCCGGACTTCGCGGCGCTGACGCCGGTGGCCACGGGTGTCGTAGACAGCTTCACGCTGGCGCCGCGGCTCAAGGACGACAACTACGGCTTCGTCTTCAACGCCTACATCGACATCCCCGAGTACGGCCATTACGAGTTTTGCACGCGCTCGGACGACGGCAGCAAGCTCTACATCGGCGACACCGAGGTGGTGGACAACGACGGGCTGCATGCCGCGCGCACCCGCTGCGGGCGCATCGGGCTCGACCGCGGCCGCCACGCCATCCGCGTGACCTTCTTCGAGCGCGGCGGCGACGACAGCCTGGAGGTGACCTACTCGGGACCGCGCTTCGGCACCACGGCCGTCACCGCGGACGTGCTGTTCCGCATCGACCCGGCCATCGGCGAGCCGGGCACGGCACCGGACGGCGGCCCCATCAGCACGGTGGCCAACGCCGACCCGACGCCGGCGCCGGACATCGCCGGCACCGGCATCGGCCAGGGCCAGTCCATCACCATCGCCGTGCTCGCCAACGACAGTGACCCGGACGGCGACATCCTGGTGCTGACCGGCGCCGACTCGGCGACAGCGGCCGGTGCCGCCGTCGTCGCCGAGGACGGCCGTCGTCTGGTCTACACGCCGCCGCTCGGCTTCGTCGGCACCGACGCCGTGAGCTACAGCGTCGGCGACCGCCGCGGCGGTTCCGCCTACGGCACGCTCACGGTGGAGGTCGGCGCCGGCGTTGTCCCGGTCATGACCGCCGAGGAGGCCGTGCGCTTCCTGAACCAGGCCACCTTCGGCGCGACCCGCGAGGACATCGCGACCGTGATGCTCATGGGTCCGGAGGCCTGGATCGACGCGCAGCTCGCGCTGCCCGCCAGCGGCCACGAGGGGCTGTTCGATGAGCTCCGGTCCCTCGCGCCGAATGCCGACAACCGCCAACTGCGCATCAACGCCTGGCTGCGCCACGCCGTCGGCGCGCCCGATCAACTGCGCCAGCGCATGGCGTTTGCGCTGTCGCAGATCTTCGTGGTCGGCGACCTGGGCAACGTGCTCGCCACCGACGCCGGGGCGCTCGGTGCCGTGCACTACTACGACATGCTCGTGGACGGCGCCTTCGGCCCCTATCGCACGCTGCTCGAAGGCGTGACCCTGCACCCGGCCATGGGCTTCTTCTTGGATAGCGCCGGCAACGTCAAGGAAGACCCGATCACCGGCACGGTGCCGGATGAGAACTACGCCCGCGAGGTGCTGCAGCTCTTCTCCATCGGCCTGTGGGAGCTGTTGCCGAACGGCGAGCAACTGCTCGACGCCGACGGCAAGCCCATCCCGAGCTACACCGGCGAGGACATCATGCAGTACGCCCGCGTCTTCACCGGCTGGGACTATGCCACCGAGGCGCTGCCGGACAAGTGGCGCCTGCCGATGGTGCTGGACCCGGGCGAGCACGAGCAGGGCGAGAAGCGGCTGCTCGATCCGGCGGTGCGCGGGCAGCTCGTCGTGATTCCGGCGGACCTGAACCTGATCACCGGCGACCCGACGGCGGACCTCGCCTGGACGCTGGACAACATCGCCGCGCACCGCAACGTCGCGCCCTTCATCGGCCGGCAGTTGATCCAGCGCTTCGTCACCAGCAACCCGAGTCCGGACTATGTCGGTCGCGTCGCAGACGCCTTCCGCAACAGCGGCGGCGACCTCGGCGAGACCATCCGCGCCGTGCTGCTGGACCAGGAGGCGCGCACCGGCACGCCGGACCCGCTCGATGGGCTCTTCGCCGACGCCGAGCCGGGCAGCGAGGCGGCACTGCCCCGCGCCTTCGGCAAGGTCAAGGAGCCGTTGCTGCAGCTCACCGGGCTCTGGCGTGCGCTGGGCATCGACCCGGACGAGACCGCGCTGACGGTGGCCGAGCTGGCACCGCTGGGCCAGGTGCCGCTGTCGGCGCCCTCGGTGTTCAACTTCTTCCAGCCGGACTATCAGGCGCCGGGGGAGATCGCGGCGCTCGGCCTGGACTCGCCGGAGCTCCAGATCATCACCGAGCAGCAGATCACCGGCGCCGTGTCGATCATGGACACCTGGACGCTCGGGGCGACGCAGAACGGCGCGGACTGGTACGACCTGTCCATGGAGCTGGCCATGGCGGACTCCGGGGCGGCGAAGATCGTCGAGCACCTGAGCCTGTTGTTCCTGGGCGGGGAGATGTCCGACACGCTGCGGGAGGTCCTGTATGACCAGGTGTTCTACGACTACGACCGCCAGGGCGAGAGCGGGCGCCTGACCCGGGTGCTGGCCGCCGTCTACCTGATCGTCACGTCGCCTGAATATCTGATCGAGGAGTAATCGACATGCGCAACACCATCGACCAACGCGCGCGCCGGCGCTTCCTCGGCCAGCTCGGGGCGCTCGCCGGCGCCGCCGCCCGGCCCACGGCGGCGCTGTCCGCGCTCGGCCTGCTGAACGCGAGCCGGCTCGCCGCCGCGGCGGACGTGCCCGGCGACTACAAGGCGCTGATCTGCATCTTCCTGTTCGGCGGCAACGACTCGCACAACTGCGTGATCCCGTCCGACCCGGCCGGGCACGCCACCTACGCGGTGTCCCGGCGCGGGCTCACGATCCCGGCGGAGGCGCTGCTGCCGCTGCCGGACGCGATGCATCCGGACCCGCTCGGGCGGACCTTCGGGCTCAATCCGGATATGGGCGCGCTGAAACCCGTGTATGACGCCGGCCGGCTCGCCGTCACGCTCAGCGTCGGCCCGCTGGTGGAGCCGCTGACCAAGGCAACGTACCGCAGCGGCGGCCGGCGCCCGCCGAGCATCGGCTCGCACTCCGACCAGCAGTTCCAGACCCAGACCTGCGGCATTTTTGCGTCGGATGCCGGCTATACCGGCTGGCACGGGCGGCTCGGGGACTATTTCTTCGGCCGCAACATCGGGCTGTCCACGTTCACCAACGTGTCGCTGTCCGGCGACAACGTGATCCAGGTCGGCGAGCAGGTCATGCCCTACGCCGTCAACACCAATGGCGTGCTGCAAGTGCCGGTGAGCCGCTTCGTCTCCGGCAACCTTCAGGGTCGGCTCGACGCCGGGCGTCGGGCGCTGCTGTTCGCCACCAGCCACGTCTTCGACGGCGCCTACAGCGAGACCAAGACGCGCGCGCTCGAAGGCAACCAGGCCCTCGCCGAGGCGCTGGTGAACGCGCCGGAGATCCCGGGCTTCCCGCCCGGGCGGCTCGGTGCTCAGCTCAGATCCATCGCGCAGATCATGAGCGTCGCCTCGACCATCGGCATCAGCCGGCAGACCTTCTTCGCGTCCATGGGCGGCTTCGACACCCACTCCGACCAGAACAACCGCCACCCGCAGCTCATCCGCGAGCTCGCCGACGGCATGGCCGCCTTCGACGCCTGGGCACAGGCAAACGGTCTCGGCGACCAGGTGACGACCTTCACAGCGTCCGAGTTCGCGCGCACCTTCGCGCAGAACGGCAACGACGGCACGGACCACGCCTGGAGCGGCATTCAATTCGTGCAGGGCGGCGCCGTGAACGGCGGGCTCTACGGGCGCATGCCGGACCAGACCATCGACGGCGATGACGACATCGGCGGGCGCGGCCGCTTCATCCCGGACACCGCGGTGGACCAGGTGGCCTCCACCCTCGCGCACTGGTACGGCGTACCGGCGGACGACCTGCCCGTCATCTGCCCGAACATCGGCAACTTCGACGCCGATGATCTGGGGTTCATGGCCTGAGACCCGTGCTGCCGGCATCCTGCCGGCAGCAGGCAGCCCCGGGCTCCGCAGTGCAACCGCAACCAACCTTGCCCAGCAACCGACGCGCCCGACCCGCCGGCGCGCCGGCCTACCCCGCACCGCTTGAGGCGTTGTGCCGGCGGCGTTCATCGCGAAAAGATGCCTGACGCGCCGCGCCATGGTAGAAAGTGCGGCGTATCTTCTACCCGTACCTCTTGCCATAGAGCATGCCAATGTCGCTCAACATCAAGAGCACCGAGGCGGACACGCTGGTGACCGCGCTCGCCGATCTGACCGGAGAGACCAAGACCCGCGCCGTGCTTGTTGCAGTGAAGGAGCGCTTGGAGCGGATCAAGCGCCGTCAAGACCAAGAGGCACTGAGCGCCGACCTCATGCGTATCGGCAGGCGCTGTGTCGGCGATGATCACGGACGACACATCGATCACGCCGAGCTGCTCTATGACGAGCGCGGATTGCCGAGATGATCATCGACACCTCTGCCATACTCGCGATCCTGTTCCAAGAGGCTGATGCGGAGCGTTATGCGAACGCCATCGCTGGCGCCGAATCGCGCAGAATGTCCGCGGCGAGCTTCCTGGAGGCCGGCATCGTCGTGGACAATCAGCTCGGTGCCGCCGCGGGGCGGCAACTAGATGCGCTCGTCGCGCGCGCGGACATCGGGATAGAGCCCGTGACCCGAGAGCAGGCCGTCATCGCACGCCAGGCCTACCTGGACTACGGCAAGGGCAGGTACCCCGCCAAACTCAATTTCGGTGATTGCTTTTCCTATGCCTTGGCCAAGACGACCGGCATGCCGCTGCTGTTCAAGGGGGAAGACTTTTCCAAGACAGACCTATCAGCGGTTTAGACTTTAACCGCCGGTGCGGAAGCTACTCTCGTATACCTTGGAACCCTCGTCTCTTTCTTCGCTGGTTGCTCCATGCCCACGCCCACCCGCGTCCCAGAAACTCGGCGTCTCAGCGAAGTCCTTCCCGCGGGACGACGAGGGCGGACTGGAATTCGCCAGGATCGTGGATCTCCTCCCGTTTCATGAGGCCAGGCGCGAAGGCCGCACCTTCAACCTGTTCACCAACCGCGCTGGCGACTATGGCGGGATGGACAGTTTCGCCGACGGCGGACTGCGGATCGCCAGCCGTATCGGCTATCAGTACGAGTTCTATCCGTCGCCCCTCAGTAACGAGCATCGCGCCGAGATCAAGGCCGCGATCGCCAAAGCACAACAGGCCCAACAGGGAAGAAAGCAGAGGCGCCGACTGTCCAAGCTCGTGAGCGTGACGCCGGATGACCTAACCGTGACGCGCTCGCAGGTGCCCGGGCGCACGACGGCCACGGCGAGCCGGCTCGACGTCGGAGTCGTCGTGGACGACCTGCCGGGACCAAACATTTGGGAGCAAGAGACCAATGGCCATCGTGTCACTATCCGTGCCGGATTCGGCACTGTCCGCCTTACGGCGTTCTCCGGCCGAGCTCGGCCGCGAGCTGAAGCTAGCGGCAGCCATCCACTGGTACGGGCGGGGCCTGTTGTCACAGGAGCGCGCTGCGGAGCTGGCGGGAATGAACCGCCGTGACTTCATTCGCGCCCTTGCGCGAGAAGGGGTCGACGTCTTCCATGTGGACGACGACGGCCTCGCCCGGGAGCTTGGTCAGGACACGGGCGGACCCAAGACGAATCAATGACTGCCATCGCCCCCCGCTTGGTCGTCAACACTTCGCCGTTGATCCACTTGGCCGAGGCGGACCTGCTGAACCTGTTGCAGGAGGCCGCGCCAATCATCTGGATACCGGAGCCGGTTGCCGCGGAAATTCGAGCCTACGGACCCGGGGATCCAACCGCACGGGCGCTCGCCGCCTAAGATTGGCTGGCGGTTCGACCGGTTCCGCCATCCTCTGCCGAGGTACAAGCATGGGACTTGGGACCGGGAGAAAGCGCGGTCATTGAGCTCGCACGGAGCTTCGCCGACAGCACGGTCGTGATCGACGACTTGGCGGGGCGCCGCTGTGCCGAGCGTTCGGGCTTGCGTTGCGCGGGACTGTCGGGCTGGTGCTTGCCGCAAAAAGGGCCGGTCGCCTCCCGGTCGCACGTCCGGTGTTGGAGAGATTGCGCGACAACGGAATGTACCTGTCCGACGCGGTATTGCAGCGGGCGCTGCGGTTCGTGGGGGAATAGGCCAGACCTGTAGCCGCATCGGGCTGTACAGGAGGCGGAAGGCACGCACGGAATCCCTCGTCATCCGGGACGGGAATAGGGTTACCTCGGTCAAGCCTCGGACCCGCCTCGACCTTCTCGATCTCGCGGCGCATGCAAAGTGGCGCCTTTGCGGCAACCAACGAAAACGGGGCCCGAAGGCCCCGCTGCAAGCATGAGCGCGCGTCCCTGCGCGGTCTGTTCGGTGGTGGGCGTCAGCTCGCGCCGCGGGTACCGACGAACTCCGGATAGGCCTCCAGGCCGCACTCGCCGACATCGACGCCTTCGTATTCCTCCTCTTCGCTGACGCGGATGCCCATGATCAGCTTGATGAGCAACCAGACGATGAAGGAGGTGATGAAGACCCACGCGAGGATGCTGCCGAGGCCGATGGCCTGAGCGGCAAAGCTGGCGTCGGTGTTGGTGATTGGCACCGCCATCAGGCCCCACATGCCGACGACGCCGTGCACCGAGATGGCGCCGACCGGGTCGTCGATGCGCAGCTTGTCCAGCGTCACGATGGCGAAGACGACGATGACACCGCCGACGCCGCCGATGAGCGTCGCCGCGAGCGGGGTCGGCGTCAGCGGCTCCGCGGTGATGGCCACCAGGCCCGCCAGCGCGCCGTTCAGCGCCATGGTCAGGTCAGCCTTGCCGAACAGCAGGCGCGCGGTGATGAGCCCGAACACCAGGCCGCCCGAGGCCGCCATATTCGTGTTGACGAAGACGCCGGCGACTGCGTTAGCGTTCTCGATGCTGGAGACGACGAGCTGCGAGCCGCCGTTGAAGCCGAACCAGCCGAGCCAGAGGATGAAGGTGCCGAGTGTGGCTAGCGGCAGGTTGGCGCCGGGGATGGCGTTGATGCTGCCGTCCTTGCCGTACTTGCCCTTGCGCGCACCGAGCAGGATCACGCCGGCGAGTGCCGCCGAGGCGCCGCACAGGTGTACGAGGCCGGAACCGGCAAAGTCGTTGAAGCCGATGCCGTCGAGCCAGCCGCCGCCCCACTTCCAGTAGCCCTGCACCGGGTAGATGAAGCCGGTCATGACCACCGCGAACAACAGGAAGGCCCAGAGCTTCATGCGCTCGGCCACGGCGCCGGAGACGATGGACATGGCGGTGGCGACGAACACCACCTGGAAGAAGAAGTCAGACAGACCCGAGTAGTAGGTGTCGCCGTCGCTGCCGAGCACGGCTTCCACGCTGTGGTCGTTGGCCGCGTCCAGGAACATGAATGACCAGGAGATCTCTGGAATGATGCCGTTGCCGCCGGCCGGGTACATGATCCCGTAGCCGATCAGCATGTACATGATCGAGGCGATGGCGAACAGGGCGACGTTCTTGGTCAGGATCTCGGCCGTGTTCTTGGCACGCACGAGGCCCGCCTCGAGCATCGAGAAGCCGGCGGCCATCCACATGACGAGCGCGCCGGAGATGAGGAAATAGAAGGTGTCTAGGGCGTAGGCGAGTTGAAGTTCTGGCGATTCCACTTAGGTTTACCTCCGTCTTTGGCGCTCAGAGCGCGTCCGGACCGGTCTCACCGGTGCGGATGCGGATGACTTGTTCCAGGTCGGAGACGAAGATTTTGCCGTCGCCGATCTTGCCCGTCTGCGCGGCGCTGGTGATGGCCTCAATGACCTGATCCACGAGCGGGTCATCGACCGCGATCTCGACCTTGATCTTGGGCAGGAAGTCGACGACATACTCGGCGCCGCGGTACAGCTCTGTGTGGCCCTTCTGGCGGCCGAAGCCCTTGACCTCGATGACAGTGATGCCGGACACGCCGATGTCCGCGAGGGCCTCGCGGACATCGTCGAGCTTGAATGGCTTGATGATGGCTGAAATCAGCTTCATGGTTTGCGCTCCTTGGACGGGGAAGCGCCGGGCCGCAAGCGGCCCGGCGCACGGGGGGTGGACGGATCAGGCCCGGTGCTGATTAGAACTCCTTCAGCCAACCGACCCAGAACTTGGGATCATCGTCATAGGTATCGCGGGCGATCTGGTCGTAGTTGAAGCTGAAGGTGCCGAAGTCACCCGCTTCTTTGCTGATGCTTACGCCGCCGTGGCCATAGTCGACGCCGCCCTCCTTGGTGTCGAAGTCGTAGTAGCCGCCGCGCAGGCTGAGCCCGAAGTCATAGGGCAGGCCGACATCGATGGAGCCGTAGTAGTACATGTCGCCTTCGGAATAGGGCGCGTCGTCGTCCGCTTCGCCCCACGCGGTATAGGCGAGGCCGGCGGTGAACCACTTGTACGTGCCGCTCGCGCCGATCTCCCAGAAGTCCACGTCGCGGCCGTCCGGGTACGCGTAGTAGATGGTGCTGAGGCCGAAGCTCAGATCGTCGTTGACGGCGAAGTCGTAGCCCGCGTAGAGATCGAGCTCGTAGTTGGGCGACGGATCACCGCCGGTGGTGCCCGTGCCGGTGCCGACAACGACATAGTTGCCGTCGGCATCGGTGACCGGTAGACCCGTATCCGGGTGCATCGGGACGTAGCCCGTCACGTCGGTGGTCACGTCCTGCGTGCCGTTGTCCCAATCGACGTTCGACGCCCAGGTGCCGACGTAGAAGCCGCTCTCGTGGCCGACGTCGATGCCGCCCTGGATCGCGGGTCCGTCCCCGGTCTGGGTCGCGCCGCGCCAGATGTAGTTAGACACCGCGCCGATGTTCGCGCTGACGGCCCAAGGATCGGCGGCGAAGGCAGGACCCATGGATGCCAGCGAAGTGGCGGCCAGGGTACCGGCGGCGGCTGCCGTGCGGAGGAATTGTGTTTTCATGCTGTCTACCTCTAGGGTGCTGCCGGGGCCTCTGACCATCGTCGGCCCCATGTCATTCGCCGCAGTGGGCGGATTCCGTTGACGAGCAATGCACTTGCTGTGCCAATCCCGCATGTACCCAAAAGCCAACGCTTACCGGCTTCTTGTAGCGGATCAGCAACACATGATCGCACCGTTCTGGTGCAGTGATGGGGTGAAGGACCCGAGATCGCGCACGAAGATCGAGCACGGGTGCGCCGGAACGCCGCGCAATCCGAAGCCCTATAATCCGTTTCAATCCACGTCACGACCTTTGGAGATTGCCTCATGTTGGACCCGAAACAGCTCGACGATATCGCGCGCCGGCTCGCCGAGAGCATGCCGGAGGGGCTTAAGGTGTTGCGCGAAGACCTAAGCCGCGGCTTTCGCTCCACGTTGGAGAGCGGCCTCGGCCGGCTCGATCTCGTGACCCGGGAAGAATTCGATGTGCAGGCGGCGGTGCTCGCCCGCACGCGCGCCAAGCTCGACGCGCTGGCCGCCCGGGTTGCCGAGCTGGAGGCCGCCGGCGGCCCCGGTACGGCGCCGCCGCAGGCGGGCTGAGCGAACAGCGCCGGGACGGCACCGCCGCCCGCGCTGGCCTGATGGGCCTCTCCGTTCTGCATAGCCGCGCCCGCGAGGGCATCCGCTCGCCCGCCGTGATCGTGGAGGTGCACGCCGGCAGCGGGCTGCCGGCGCTGTCCATCGTCGGGCTGCCCGAACTGGCCGTGAAGGAGAGCCGCGATCGGGTGCGCGGGGCCATCATCAACGGCCGTTTTAGCTTCCCGGCCGGGCGCGTCACCATCAACCTCGCCCCCGCGGACCTGCCGAAGGAGGGCGGGCGCTTCGATCTGCCCATCGCCATCGGCATCCTCGCCGCCTCCGGGCAGGTGCGCGCCGACCAGTTGCCGCATCTGGAGCTGTTGGGGGAGCTGGCGCTGACCGGCGCGCTGCGGCCGGTCTCCGCCGTGCTGCCGGCGGCCCTCGCCGCCCGCGAGGCCGGCCGCGCACTGGTGCTGCCGCGCGCCAACGCCGACGAGGCGGCACTGGTGGAGGGGCTGGATATCCTGCCCGCCGAGCACCTGCTGGAGGTCTGCGCGCACCTGAACGGCGAGGCCGTCATCGCGCCGCACAGCGCCCCGCCGTCGCACCGTGCGCGCCCGCAGTATCCGGACCTCGCCGAGGTGCGCGGGCAGGAGCACGCCAAGCGTGCGCTGGAGATCGCCGCCGCGGGCGGCCACAGCCTGCTGCTGATCGGCCCGCCCGGCACCGGCAAGTCCATGCTCGCGAACCGGCTGCCCGGCATCCTGCCCACCCTGGCCGACGACGAGGCGCTGGAGGTGGCCGCCATCCGCTCCGTCAGCGGCCAGTCGGAGCTGGACCCGGCGCGCTTTCGCGAGCGTCCGTTCCGCGCCCCGCACCATACCGCCTCCGGCGTCGCGCTGGTGGGCGGCGGCAGCACGCCGCGGCCGGGGGAGATTTCCTTGGCGCATCTCGGCGTTTTGTTCTTGGACGAGCTCCCGGAGTTCGACCGCCGCGTGCTGGAGGTGCTGCGCGAGCCGATGGAGTCCGGGCGCATTCATATCTCTCGCGCCGCGCGGCAGGCGGAGTTCCCGGCGCGCTTTCAGCTCGTCGCCGCCATGAACCCCTGCCCGTGTGGCTACCTCGGCGACGCCCAAGGCCGCTGCCGCTGCACGGCGGACCAGGTGGCGCGCTACCGGGGGCGCATCTCCGGGCCGCTGCTGGACCGCATCGACCTGCAACTCGAGGTGCCGCGGCTGCCGGCCGAGCGCCTCACGGCGGCGCCCGCGAGCGGTGCCGCCGCCACGGAGACGAGCGCCGCCGTGCGCGCGCGGGTCGAGCAGGCCCGCGCCACGCAGCTCGGGCGCGCCGGCTGCACCAACGCCACGCTGGACACGGCCGCGCTGGAGCGCCACTGCACGCCGGACGCGCAGGGCCGCGAGCTGCTGACCCAGGCCATGCGCCGGCTCGCGCTGTCCGGCCGCGCCTATCACCGCATCCTCAAGGTGGCCCGCACCATCGCCGACCTTGCTGAATGCGAGGCCATCACCGTTGCACACTTGGGGGAGGCCATCGGCTACCGTCGGCTGGACCGCGGCGGTGCCGAGCCCGGCCCCCAGACCAAGAGCCACTGAACCATGCTGGAGCTGTCCGAAGTCACGCTGCGCCGCGGCCCCAAGCTGCTGCTGGAAGGCGCGGACCTGCGCGTGCACCCCGGCCAGAAGGTCGGCCTCACCGGCGCCAACGGCACCGGCAAATCGAGCCTGTTTGCGCTGGTGCGCGATGAGCTGCACCCGGACGCGGGCAGCGTCGCGCTGCCGGCGGACTGGCGCATCGCCCACGTCGCGCAACAGACGCCCGGGGGCGAGCGGCCGGCCATCGACTTCGTCATCGATGGGGACACCGAGCTGCGCGCGGTGCAGCGCGACCTCGCTGCCGCGGAACAGGCCGGCGACGGCGTGCGGCAGGCGGCGCTGCACGGCCAGCTCGAGGCCATCGGCGGCTACACCGCCGAGAGCCGCGCCGCACGGCTGCTGCACGGGCTCGGCTTTGCGATCGGCGACGAGCGGCGCCCCGTGTCGAGCTATTCCGGCGGCTGGCGCATGCGCCTCGCGCTGGCGCAGGCGCTCATGTGCCGCTCCGACCTGCTGCTGCTCGACGAGCCGACTAACCACCTGGACCTCGATGCCGTGATCTGGCTCGAGGGCTGGCTCAAGGCTTACTCCGGTACGCTGCTCTTGATCTCCCACGACCGGGACTTTCTGGACAGCACCGTCGAGCGCATCTGTCACCTGGAGCGGCGCGGGCTCAAGGTCTACACCGGCGGCTATTCCGCGTTCGAGCGCCAGCGCGCCGAGCAGCTCGCGCAGCAGCAGGCCGCGCACGAGCGCCAGCAGCGCGAGGTCGCGCACATGCGCGCCTTCGTCGACCGCTTCCGCGCCAAGGCCACCAAGGCGCGGCAGGCGCAGAGCCGGCTCAAGGCCCTGGAGCGCATGGAGCTCATCGCGCCGGCCCACGTGGACTCGCCGTTCCGTTTCGAATTCCCGCAGCCCGCCGCACAGCCGGACCCGCTGCTGCGGCTGGAGCAGGTGCATGCCGGCTATCGCGTGGATGGCAGCGAGCGCCGCGTGCTCTCGGGCATCAGCCTGAGCCTGCGCCCGGACGACCGCATCGCGCTGCTCGGGCCCAACGGCGCCGGCAAGTCCACGCTGATCAAGCTCTTGGCTGGACAGCTCGCACCGACCGCCGGGCAGCGCGAGCCGGCGCAGGGGCTCGCCATCGGCTATTTTGCACAGCACCAGGTGGACCAGCTCGACCCCGCCGCAAGCCCGCTGAAGCACCTGGAGCGCATCGAGGCCGCCACGGAGCTGCGCGGCGCCAAGCCCGCCACCGAGCAGCGCCTGCGGGACTTCTTGGGCGGCTTCGGCTTCACCGGCGAGCGCGTCACCGACCCCGTCGCGCCCTTCTCCGGCGGCGAAAAGGCCAGGCTCGCGCTCGCGCTCATCGTCTGGCAGCGCCCGAATCTGCTGTTGCTGGACGAGCCCACCAACCATTTGGACCTGGACATGCGCCTGGCGCTGAGCGAGGCGCTGCTCGGCTTCGGCGGCGCGCTGGTGCTGGTCTCCCACGACCGCCACCTGCTGCGCGTCACCTGCGACACGCTGCTGCTCGTGAACGGCGGCCGCGCCGAGCCCTTCGCCGGCTCGCTCGACGACTATCCCGCCTGGCTCGCGGCCCGTGCGAAGGCCGTGCAGGGCGGGGATACCGATGTCGGCTCGCAAACGACTCCGACCCCATCGGATGCCGCCGATGCGGGCTCGCGCAAGGACCAGCGTCGCCGCGAGGCGGAGCAGCGAGCCCGGCTGCAACCCGTGAAGAAGCGCGTGGACAAGCTGGAGTCCGACGTAGAGCGTCTCACGGCAGAACAATCGGCGTTGGAGCAGTCCCTCGCCGACCCCGCGCTCTACGCCGACGCCGAAAAGCCGCGGCTGCTCAAGCTACTCGCCGACAAGCAACGCATCGACACCGCACTGGAGCAGGCCGAGGCCGACTGGCTCGATGCCGCCGCCGAGCTGGAGGCGCTGCAAGCGCAGGCCTGAGCTGCTTGGCGCTTTGGCGGGTTAGTGATGGTTCAGAAATTATCGGCGCACTCCCAAGATCGCCTCAGCGCAGCGAAACCCGACGTCAACGGCACCGAAATCGAAATCGAAATCGGGATCGCTATCGCTATCGCGATCGACACGACATGACACTGGGCCGCGAGAAGCTCGACGTCCTTAAATGCTTGACCGTCGAGGTGAGACCACGGACTCTACCGCTTGTTTTTGAAGCGTTCCTAGGCTTCTGCTATCCCGGCATTGAGCACGCCGCAACCAGTTGGAGAACCGCCCATGGCGACCAACCCGCAACTGATCGCCGAAGATCGCGCGACCTACGAGCCTGCGCCATCCGAGCAGCGCGTGCTGCTGCGATCGGCCAACTGGGACGACTACGCACGCCTGGACGCCCTGCGCGGCGACTCCGCCGTGCCGCGCCTGACCTACCTGCACGGAGCCCTGGAGCTGATGACGCCCGGCCTGAGCCACGAGTCCGACAAGAAGACCCTTGCGCGCCTCATCGAGGCCTGGGCGGACCACACCGGCACGGAGCTGACCGGCGCCGGCTCCTGGACGCTCAAGGACCGCGCGAAGGCGCTCGGCGCCGAGGCGGACGAGTGCTACCTCATCGGTCCGCTCGACGCGGAGCCGCAGCGCCCGGACATCGCCATCGAGGTCGCCAAGACCTCGGGCGGCATCGACAAGCTCAAGGTCTACCGCGGCCTCGGCGTGCCGGAGGTCTGGTTCTGGCAGCGGGGCCGGCTCAGCTTCCATGTGCTCGACAACGACGGCTACCGCGAGACCGGGCGCAGCGCCAAGCTGCCGGGTCTCGATCCCGCGCTCCTCGCCGAGTGCATGGCGGCGCCGAGCCAGACGGCGGCGGTGCGACTGTTGCGGACCCGCATGGGTGATGAGCGCGCCGAGACGCGGATGTCCGACTGACCGTTTCCGTCACCTGAAAGCTGCTTGGGGGGGCTTCGCCTTGTGGCTCCGAGCGGCTGGAGCCATCTTCGGCCTTCGGTTCGCTTGCGACGACGAGCGGGCGCGCGGGGCCTTGATCATGACTTCGACTACAGCGGCGGCCGCCTGCGTAGTCAGGCCGTCCCGGACTGACGCCATCAGGACTGGAAGCTGCGGCTACGCACGGAGCCCGCGGCGCTGGTCGGGATAATGATCAAGGCCGATTATGCCCGCCTATCCACAGGTCTCGTACGCCGATGCACTGACCCGAGCAGCGTTTTCTCGAAGGTCAAGACTCGGCTACTTTCTTCACAATAATGACAAAGGTTCAGCATGGCCATTACCTCCCAAGAAGCCATCAGCACCCTGGCGAAGCACTATTCGCCGTTCATTCATCTCCCCGCGCAGGCACTCTCGGCGCTCAATCGCACCATGCGCTTGTTCGAGCTGCATCCGGGCGAGGAGATCCGCATCAGCGCGGGCAGTGCCGAAGGTTACCTCTACCTGATCGGCGGGGACGTCACCATCGTCGCCGACAACGGCAAGCGCCGGTACAGCGCCGGAGATGACCGGCGGCTGCCCATCAACCTGGAGCCACCACCCAATCGGCTGACGGTCATCGCCGACAGCGAGGCGGTGCTGTGCCAGTGCGAGTCGCAGGATCTCGATCAGCTCATGTCCTGGCAGGAGCTGGCGGTCGAAGACGATCTGTTTGCAAACCAAGCGGCGCGGGAGCGATTCCGGCTTGTTCAGCATAGCTGTCTCGGGATGCAGCAGCTCCCGCTGGACTGCGTGGAGCAGGCGATGGAACGGATGCAGCTCGTCAAGGTTTCGGCGGGCGATGGTGTGGTTGTTCAGGGTGAGCCAGGTGATGCGCTGTACATCATCCTGGTCGGCGAAGCGGAGGTTTGGTCCCAAGGGCTGTATGACGACGCGCCAGTCTTGGTCAACCATCTCGGTCCGGGCTCAAGTTTTGGCGAAGAGGCGCTGATCCTCGGTGGTACCCGCACCGCCACCGTGACGATGACGACCGACGGTGAGCTGCTGCGTCTGGAGAAGGACGACTTCCATGAGCTGATCGCGGCCTCGCAGGCCGAGATGGTGAGCGCTGCGGTCGCAAAGACCATGCTTGACGAGGGTGCTCGACTGCTGGATGTCAGATACGAAGAGGAGTACGACGACGAGCACATCGACGGATCGCTGCTCATACCGCTTCCCGAGCTGCGTCAGCGCATGGGCGAGATCGATCCCAATGCGCGTTATCTCGTGCTGTGCAAGGGCGGGAAGCGCGCGGAGGTCGCGACGATGCTGCTCAAGCAGCGGCGCATCAAGGCGGCGACGATCGAGGGCGGCATTCGCGATTGGCCTTTTGCAACGGTTGGAGGTGTTTGATGCAGTTGAAGCTGGCGGCTTTCGATTTCTGTCCGTACTGTCAACGCGTCCGGATCTTATTGGAGCACTATGGATTACCGCACGAGCTGGTGTGGATCGACCCGAACGCACCGCCGGGCTGGTTTGCAGCCGCGTCGCCGCATGGGCGCGTGCCGGTCCTGGTGGTTGACGACATCCCCATACTGGAGTCCGCGGTCATCGGCGAGCTGATAGACGAGATCGGCGGTGGACGCATGTTTCCGGCTGAGCCGGTTGCGCGTGCGCAGGTGCGGGCTCTGGTGGAATTGGTATCGGCTTGTCAGGCAAGCTTCGGCGCGATGATTCGTGCCGAGGACGAAGCCGCGTTTATCGCCGCACGGGATCAGTTGCATGACGGCCTCGGGCAGATCGAAGCGGCCATGGACAATGCCGAGCCCTATTTTTCCGGCAGCGAGTTGTGCATGGTCGATGTGGTGCTCGCGCCGCTGCTGAATCGCATGCATCTGTTGCAGCCCGTGCTTCCCTGCTTTCCGGAGGCGTACCCGCGGCTGCAACGACTCGCCGAGACACTCGCCCGGTTGCCGGAAGTCGATCGATCGGTCGATGGTGACGCGCCCAAGGTGTTCGCGTCGATGGTCGCGCACCTCAATCAGCACGGCTATGTGGGCAGTCGTTGGGCCGGCTCGCGGCAAGCCTGATAGCCAGCTAGGGAGGCGAAGCCTGAGAGCGACAAGTCGTGCTCATCGCTATCGATATCGCTATCGCTATCGAAATGTATGCCCGACGAGCGGGCTCGACACCGCGCCGGCACGCACTGGGAGCGCCGGCTTTCAGCCGGCTTCGCGTGCCGGGGGCTCGATGCCTCCGGCGCGCGATCTGCGGCGCGGGAGCCGGGCGGTTGCCCATGCCGCGCCGCCGGGCGGAGGACTGAGCATGCGCCCTCTTGCTCAGCGCAGACGCCGCCGACGCGGCATCGAGCCGCGTCGGCGGCGAGCCGGCTGGAAAGCCGGCGGTCCCGGTCAGCCG
>NZ_JABX01000014.1 GCF_001469165.1 Thiohalocapsa sp. ML1
CGCGCGATTTCTCGCGCTGGTGCTTCGGCATGTCCTGCCCAAGGGCTTTCGCCGGGCGCGCAACTTCGGCTTCCTGCATCCCAACAGCAAGCGTTCGATTGCGCTGTTGCACTACCTGGTCGGCATGCTCGTGAAGCGCCTGCCGGCCGATGAGAAGCCCCGTCCGCAACTGCGTTGCCGCTGCTGCGGTGCGCCGATGCGCATCGTGCGAACCGGCATGCCGCCGCGTCCGCACTCCAGCGCATCGCCGCCGCAGCCGCTCGCCGCAGCCGCGGCGCCGGTGATGTAGCCGCCGCCGACAATCTGACCACTCGGTTTTCGGCTGCCGCAGGCCGAGGACCGCGCTCGGCTCGAATTCGGGCCAAACGGCGCGCGATCCCCGCTTCGGCCTGCCGCCGTCGCCGCAACGGCGACGAAGACAGCCGGTGGTGCGCCGGCCGCGGGTCCCCGCGGCCGGCGCACCACCGGCTTCATGGAAGATGTTTTCTATGCCCTCCCCGTGATTCCTCGACCCCGGGCTCGTCCAACGACCGGTTCAGATCGCGGCTCGCTTCGCTCGCGCGATCTAACCTTATTCGTTGGGCCTATTCACTGCTGTAGAATCTCTAGCTGGCTGCGAATAAGTCGACAGAGACTCTCCCGAATCTCGGGATGACGCGGAACGGGCGCTTGCTTCCCGGTTACGGGATTTGCATAAATGTCGTGACGGCTACCGTGACGCTTCAGGTAGCAGCCAGCGGCTGCCAGCTCCTCAATGAACTGGCCGCGTTTCATGCAACTTCCAAAACGATCCCTTTTGTGCGCGCAGGCGGACGATTGCCTGCTTGGTCATCCCGAGACATGAGCTTATAGGCATCGGCAATATTCTCTTCGAGATCCTGAAGAGTTTCGCCTTGGCTGAAGACGCCGGGGACTTCCTTCAATTTTCCAACAAACCAGCCATCGTCTTCCCAGAATTCAAGCGTAAATTCATGCTTCATATCGATGCCTCTTGGATGTCGCTGCTTGTGAGGCCCAACGTCAACCGCAGCCCGCGCCAAACTGCGGCGGCGCGCGAAGCGCCCGCCGCAGTTTGGCGTCGGGCTGGCGGGCTTGTTGGCACTCACTGATCTTGCTTACGCGCAATCAGTGCTCGAATCTCTCCGGCGAGGCTCGCGGGTACGGACATCGTTATCATGCCTTCTTGCTCGAAGGCTGCCTCAATTTCCGCGAACTGCTCATCTTCCGACTGACCTTCATAATGTTGCAGAACTTGGCGGACACGCTCTTCGTTCCAGCCTTTCGGAAACGCATTACTCATCGCCTGTTCCTCCGTTGTCTACGCCGATACGCAGTCTTCGCTTTGCCTTGTAATTCATAGGCTGTGATTACGAATAAGCTGTCTGGATCTTCATCCGGAACATATATAACCTGTAGATACCGGCCAGCGCGTGTTTGGCCGATCTTCATGCGCGAGTTACGCTTTGCCGGCAAATCCTCGCCAATGCCAAACAGCACTTCTGCCACCTCGTCTTCATGGACGCCATGCTCGTAGATGTGAGGGACGCCGGTTGCAGGATCATTGTAGAACCGAATATCCAAATACGTACCCCATCACTTCTCTATCGAGTTACTCTCTAGAGCATGTTCGTAGTCGGCGTGGGCTATTGCGTCGCAGAGAAGATTAGCCGATTACAAACATGGATAGACCGGCAAGCAAGCCCCAGCGAATGTCGCTGAACCACATAATAAGCGCAGTACGACTACGGGACATCGCTCGTGCGAGAAAGAAGACCACAACGCCAACGACCATGATGAGTAGGCCGAATACTTGATCTTGTTGCTGCGCGCTCTTGGTAAGAATGCCACAGCCAGTCAGTGAGTACAGCATTATCAACGCTAGTGCCATTCGACGGTCAAGCATTTCGAGCGCTCCTTCGGTGTGCGCGGGTTGCCAACGCTAAGCGCAGCCCGTGCCTTGGAGCAGCCTGAGCGACAGCGAAGGCTGCTCCAAGGCGTCGGGCTGGCGCGCTACTTAGCTTTCTTTGTTTCGTTTGGTATAGAGTTCGGTGCTGCGCTATAGCTCAATAACAAATTCCGGGTTCGACATACTCTTCTTGAATTCAGCGAAGTCTTTAAGCGGATTGCTTTGCAGAATTCCTAAGATCCCCGTAAGAGCGTGATCCAAAGCCTCCTTGTTGCGATCCGCAACTCCCTGCTCAAGTGCTGCGAAGAACCTCTCTAGAGCGGAAGCGCGCTCCGCAAACCGAAGCTCGAAGTAGTTCAGGATGACTTCTTTCTCCGACTCGAGGGATCGCACAAGCACATCACGCTTCGCTTGAATATATAAACGCTTAGTGTTCTCCTCGGTCCTTGTTCTGAGGTATTCTACTGTTTCGGAGATAACTGCCAACGGGTTCAGAGTGTTTGCCGCTGAGGCAACGTGCTTCCCGGCAGCGGAAATGGCCTTTTGGTATGTTTTTGTCATGCTCTTTCTTCTCGTAGAACCGATTGCCCAAGCTACTCTGAAAGCAAATTGCCGTCTTTATCGGTTATGGCAACATCAAGCAAGTCGCCGAGGGCTTTCGCTGTTCGGGCGACAATGTAAGCGTCTTCGATATTCGAAGGGTTAGATTTGCCCAAAAGTTCACGCAGCGCGGCATCTACGCGCATGGTGGCGTCGTAAAGCTCGTCTGCACGCCGAAGGATGACTCGGAGCACCGCGAGCTGTTGTTCCATCAGTGCCTCGGCTTTATCCATTTCAGCAATTTGATGACTTACTTCCGTTTCAACCGCATCGGCCTTTTTCCCGGCAAAAAAGCTGGCCACGAGCAAGCCAGGGCCGATGACGATTCCGTTGAGTACTAGTGCACCGAGCGCCATTCCGCCGCCGCCAGTAGCAAGTGAACCGCCTCCTAGCCACGCGATGGTTGCGTTAGTAGCGGCCGCTCCGCTGAGCGAAGATATTGCGGTGCCGGTGGAGGCTGAAGCTAAGGTTCCTACGAGGCCGTATGCGGCAGAAGCCGTGGCGATTCCTGCTCCCGCGCTTGTCCCAAGGCCGCTCAAGACTTCCAAGGCGTTGGTGGCGGCCCCAGACCACTCGGCGAGGGTTTCCTGGCCGAGGTTGACGTCTTCTTTGAGTTGTCTTTCCTTTATCCGTGCTCTCTTCAAGAAATCGACAGCCTTTCCCAAGGTGACTACGGCTTCCAAGCGCCTTTTTCCGAGTGCTTCGAAACGGCTGTGGGCATCACCCCGCGCCTCCGTGTAACCGTCCTCACAAGCTTCATAGTTAGTTCGGCGTCTGTTATAGCGCTTCCGTGCGTTTCGGATGCGAAGCAGGGATCTGACGTTACCATGAACGCCCTTCGTACCCGTGAGAACTGACAAACCTATCAGGACGGCGGGGATAAGCGGAACCGGCATCGCTGTCACGACTCCGTGTTGTAGCTAACGTCTGCCGTAGTCGGAGCCAAAAAGCAGAGCGAGGAAGGATCGACGCTTTGTAAGCCCGAGTTTGTGGCATTGCTAGCTGTCATTTGTAACGGCCCATTCTATTTCGTTGTCGATGCCCTCACACCATGCCGGAACTCCCTTTGCGCCGGTAACGATATGATTTATGCTTGCTATCAAAGATAGGCAACTTACGACTGCTAGCTTCACTATGCCCTCATCCAAGTCATAGAACTTCTGGAGTTTTTGATAACCGCCGAATCTTTCCGGCGCAGTAAACGGCGAAGGATGCACCAAGGAATCACGAAACGGCTTTACCTGTTCTAGAAACTCCGCCTTACCATCTAGCGGAACTTCTGAAGTGCCAGAGATGATCCATGGATAATTGTCGAGCTTCTCGCGGATTGACGCGGATGTTGTATCCTGCAAGAGCTTTGCCTTTCTTTTGGAAAGGTGCTCTAAGCTATGTGATTCACAATAATCCCAAGCCAAACCATTTAAGTAAGCCTCAAGCAAATTAAAGCAAGACAATACAATTGCTCGTTGTGCAAATTCGAGATTTCGGAGCGACGGAACGAATGCCTCCGTGCGATTGGATACCGACTTATGGGGCAGCTTCTCGTAAGGGTTTATGGTCCGCTTCGCGCGTCGGATTAGCTGCAATGAAGTCGCAATGTCCTTCGCAATCATGTCTTCGGGAAAGCGAAACTTAAGGCCCCAAAGAGAAATACTAATTGTTAGGTGAGGCGGTGCTCCGTTAAGTGCTTTAGGGTGCAATTTTCCGTATCTTCTTTCAAATTCTTTGAGAGGTATCTCTAATCCACAGTTGGCAAGGATTTCGTCATAGAGCTTGGCAAGTCGTTCTGTATTTAATGAGACGAAGTTCTGATCACAGAACTTCTCTATTTCCGTTTCCAGCCTACGTCGAACATCAGCGTAGCCGGATTTTAGCTGGCGCCTTGGAAGAGACGAGTAATCAACGGTTGCTGGGCGACAAAATTCCTCCCAGTCGTTAAACTCACCAAGCATTAACCTACCGACCGCAACAGCCTTTTCTGCCATTTCCACCGCAGCCGATTCTTTGTCACGTCCAGTGGTTCTTGCGGCAGAGTTCAACGGTGTTACTCAGCTAACGTTAAGCCTGGCTCGCCGCCCGTTGCCGCGCCGGAGCGCAGCGACGGCGCGGCAACGGGCGGTCGGGCCGAGGCGCTTGTTGGGCGATTCGTTGGCCTGGCGATTTAATGCTGGCCTCTCCCAATTTTTGATCCATTATTCCCCCTCTTCAATTCTTGGGGGAGGAATGCATCGATTTCTGAATTTGAGAAAGTCATATCCTCCAGTTTTTGGAGGGCTTTTTGAGCTTTTCTGTAACCCTTATAACTCGTGCTAGGCGAGCCCGCATAAGCCACATGCAACTCTTTGGTAAGAGCATCCCTGCGCTCTCTGATCTTATCAAGTGACACATCCCCAATCCTAATGTCAGTCAGCAAAGAAAGAAATTCCTCCCGGATGATCCACAGGTCAGATGCTGCTTGCTTATGTTTTTGGGCAATCTCACCCATGTCGTAGTCCTTGGTGTAAGCATTCAAACCTAGGAGAACGGTGGACAAGACAACACCGATTCCTGCGCCGATGTTGCCGCTTCCAAAGAATGTCGATAAGATCCCTCCCGTAGTTAATGCAGACAACACTATCTGTCCAAGTTTTATGTGTCCGAGTCGGGACAGTAGGATGTCCGCACACTTCTCGTGCGTCTTATGCGAATATACTACACGACCATAGCATTCTCTAACTTGGCCTTCTATGATCTTCGCTTCTTCATTCATAATCTTCTTGGTTGGTGGCTATTGGGACGTGAATCCTGTCCTTGGCGACGACAACGCCGTTTTTAACGCAATAACACTCGACAACGTGGTCGCCTTTGAAGTTTGTTTTCTCTGTTTTTTCTAAATGACCTTCATCATTGACTATTTGTCCCCGGATGCAGTTCCTATTTCGCGATTCCTCACCTCGGTTCAAAACCTTCCATAAGATAGCATATGGCTTGTGGACTGATATTTCCTTCACCCAGAAACGAAGCTTCTTCCTGGCTAGCAGAGGCATTCTGCTGGCCAGCATACTGCTCAGAAGGTGCATTCGGAAGCCATCCTGCTTAACTTCACAGTCAATGACCAGGTTTTCTCGTATATCTATGGGGTATTGGTTCTCGATCAACTGCTCAGTGTCTTTCCATGTGTATGCGGCTTTCGCCACTGGAGCCTCTGCAACCTCCTCTTTGGCCGCAGGAAACGGTCTACCATAAACCTTTTTCCATTTCGCATTAACGTTCTTTTGCTTTTCTGCATTGGTCGCGTCCAAGCACAGATTATATGCCTTTTTTGCCTTGGCTTGAAAATTCTTCTTGACCTTCACTCGTTGGCCGCTTCCGGGTGCGGCGTAGTAATCTTGCTTGGGCAATTCCGAAAGATACTTGAAGAAGTCTCGGCTCATCCAGTCGTAGTAGAGGTAGCTCTTGTCGTCATAATCTGTGGTAGACTTGAGAAAGTTGTAGGCAAGTGTGTCAATCAATAGGCCGCCCATTCCGACACCATGTTTGTTTTTCCAGGCGCGAGCCATTTTGCAGAGGCGTTTCAGATTGTAGTTCTTGTCAGCGTCCAACTCTGAGACTGCGGCCATTTCCTTCCTTGGCTTAGTTACTTTCCAACTACCATCGCCCTTGGTGTCTGGATAATAGTAGCTTTGATCCTCTTGCTCAAAGACCGGCTGTACCTCTACGTGGAAGTCTGTATAGGTTACGGTGCCAACCAACCGGTCAACCCTAACATTAGTGTTCGGGTAGCGCTTTAGGATCGCGGCTTTTGTATCCTGTAAGAGTTTGAGCTGTTTGCCCTCCTTGTAATCATCCCATATGGACTTGGGCATGATGTACAGCATATCGAGATCAGATATACCATCTATACCAGTTTTGCGGCCAAATGAACCAACTTGCAAAGTGTTAGCTGTCTTGGATTCCGTATCTCGAAATTGCTTATTCAAGGCCGACGTAAGTTCTCCGTAGCGGTAACTGACGGTGCCCGCATTGCTAATCGCCAAGTTGGCAATAAATTCGGAGAACATTTCAGAGACGCTCATTCCAGTTCAATCCTCCTTTGCTCTATTTTTACGGACGTTAAGCGCAGCCCGCGCCTTGGAGCAGCCGCGGAGAAAATGGGGACAGACCAGGACAGACCACGTTTTCTATCGTCCCGGCAAAGTAAAGCGAGAGTCCGAGAAAACGTGGTCTGTTCCCTATTGCTCGCTGTTTGCGGGGTTCGTACGACTGCCCAACGTTAAGCACAGCCTGCCGCTTGCTGGCCGGACGGAGCGAAGCGACGGCTGGCCAGCAAGCGGTCGGGCTGGTGCTCTGGTTAGGCATCTTGTTGAGTAGAAAAAAGAACCCTCATTTCTTTATCCGACAGTGAAAGTGTAATGTTCCTATACGGGTCACACTTGAAGTTTCCTCTGATCTTGACGAGACCCGATCGCTTGCCTTCACATAAACTCGAAGGTCTACTCCCCCAGATTTCGGCAGGAAGGCTATCAATCGACAAACGTAATGCATCCCAGACGAGAGTCACGTAGGTTGGTCCACCGTCAAACGATGATGATACAATGCCAACCACGAAGCCATCCTCGTTATAAACTGGGCCTCCACTCATCCCTCCCTGTGCTTCCATAGCAACTTCAACGCATGGGGACCGCATACGGTCGCCTCTGCCATGCGGGTAGCAAGCAGTGACCAAACCCGAACTGACGAGTGGTGTTACCGGAGCGGCGCCAGGTTCAATTTTTCCTTGTCGAAAACCTACTGCCCAGAGCCTCTGCCCTGGCAGTGGAAGGCATAGCTCAATTGGGGCAAACGAAACAATATGTGAAATGTGTGCGTCGGAGTTCAGGCTGCATGAAACCACGGAAAGATCAGATACAACTTTCCTATCATGCATCATGAATTCACTCTTCCCTGAGCACGTAACCGTGGCTGTTGGAAGCCAGGCTCGCGCTGCACCTTCAGGGAGAAGCGTGAGTAACACTGGTCCAGAACCCGCTCGAGGAAACTCATCGAGAACGTGCGTTGCCGTCAGCATTAGACCTGGGCCAATCATGATGCCACTCCCAATGCTGAGCAATTTGTCACCGAAGAAACCTCCTATTGCCGCGACGGCATCACCAGCTTGGTAGAGACTGTCTAAAGGGCCTATCCCATCAACGGTTGTGAATTCAGGCCGCCTCCAACTGACCTTGAGTCTCTCCAAATCAGGATTATCAGCCGATATTTCGACTTGGTGACTCAACCCGTCCGTGCTCATACTTTCTTCGCTGTACCCTACCTAACGTTTTGCAAAGCCGGCCCATGCATGCGGCCCGACACCCTTAGAATTTTGCCACAAGCTCGACCCGCATGCATGGATCGGGCTGTTGCGCTGGTTCGCACGGTTTATGCCCACCGTATGTGGGGGTGTGAAATGGTAGACAGATGCCTTTGTGACCCGTCAGTTTGTCGGGCTAAATTAGTCAATTTAGTAAACTGTCACCGTATCTCAATTTAGTAAACTGTCACCGTATTTCAACGTCTAGCGCATCAGATTTCTTATTCGGTCTTCCGCGACCGTCGGCGAATCGACGAAATATTCTTTTCCGAATGTATAAGCGTCCTGCCAATTGGGAAATACTGTTTCGAATTCTTCCAGCGCCCGGATTAGGTTTTCTCTTATCTCGCTCGGCTGTGCATTTCTTGCAATAATCCTATCCAAAACCATAGCAAGAATGGTATCGGCCAACTTGGCTTCAAATTTCTTGTAGGCAGCGACCCCTTTGTCTTTTCGAAAAACTGTAAACTTTCCTCGGTTGTTAAAGACCTTGGCCATAGCCGGCACAAGATATTGCAACGATCCAAACGTATGAGGATAGTGGTCTCGGTAGGCTTCGGCGAGATCGAGATTTGACGTTGCCACGGTGGTATGCCCTCTATTTCCTCTTTAGTTGCATGACTTCCGAACGTCGTTGGCCGCTTGCATCAACGATTCCATGAGAAGACCTCGTTTCATTAGTAGCTGCGCGTAGTATCCGGGGATTGGTTTATAGACGTTTAAAAAAACTACCGAAAACGCTAGTTCTGGGCCGCCATGTTCGTTTGTTAAAAGAGCATTCTGGATGATATCCGAGTAATCCGTGTAGCGCTCATGCAACTTGTTTATCAGCTCATTGCTGCTCGACACCCATCCGCGCTCCATAAATGCGTTAACGGCGGCAAGGTTCATCTCATCCGACCTTCGCTCAACATCCTGCGGGGCTCCGTTTGACGATGCTAGGACTATCAGGGTGCAATATGTCAGAGCGAAGGCGGCCGTCTCTTGGCGCATCAATAGGCGATTTGACGGCTCGCCTCCGATCTCACGAAGTACAGATTCCAGGGTCCGTGCGAGCGTCGCAGCAGCATCGGTGAACAGTTCTTCGCTTGATTTCCTGCTGCCAAAGAGTCTTGAAAATGGGGGCATACTGGCCTCTGATATTTTTGCCTAACAGTTACTTGGGCCGCAGCCTGTGCTTGAGGTGTTAGGTTGGACCCTTTCTTCAAGCATTCTGCTTGGGCCAAGTCTAGCGCCTTTTCTGATACCCGCAACCTCCAAAAGCCTCGTCCTGCCAAGTAGATGCATCCTCCCGCATCAATGCCGCCGGACCCGCGGAGTCGTCGCGGATCGGCGCGTCGCGCTCCGCACCTCAGCGCTGGCACCGCGGGCAATAGAAGCTGGAGCGTTGGCCGATGCGCCGCGTGCGGACGGGCGCGCCGCAGCCGGGGCAGGGCTCGCCGGTGCGGCCATAGACGCGCAGCGCGCGGGCGAAGTAGCCGGGGTTGCCGTTCTCCTGCACGAAGTCCCGCAGGCTGGTGCCGCCCTCGGCGATGGCGGCGGCGAGCACGGTCTTGATGCTCGCGGCGAGACGCTCAAAGCGCAGCAGCGCGATGCGCCCGGCGGGGCGCGCGGGATGGATGCCGGCGCGGTGCAGGGCCTCGCTGGCGTAGATGTTGCCGACGCCGACGACGACGTGGCTGTCCATGATGAAGGTCTTGACCGCTGCGCGCCGGCCGCGGCTCTGCCGGTGCAGGTAGGCGCCGTCGAAGCCGGGCGACAGCGGTTCCGGGCCCAAGTGCGCGAGCAGCGGGTGCGCCTCCACGGGCGGCGGCGCCCAGTGCAGGCTGCCGAAGCGGCGCGGGTCGCGGAGCCTGAGACAGCGCCCGTCGTCCAGCGCGAGATCGATGTGGTCGTGCGGACCCGGCGGCGTGGCCGCCGGCAGCACGCGCAGGCTGCCGGACATGCCCAGGTGCAGGATCAGCGTGCCCGCGGGCAGGTCGATGAGCAGGTACTTGGCGCGTCGGCGCAGATCGAGCACCGGCTGCCCGGCGACGGCCGCGTCCAGGCTCTCCGGCACCGGCCAGCGCAGCCGCCGCTCGCGCGCCACGAGCCGCAGGATGCGCCGCCCGCGCAGGTGCGGCGCGATGCCGCGCAGGCTCGTCTCCACCTCGGGCAGCTCGGGCATGTCAGTGCGCGGCGCCGCGGCCGCGGCGGGCCCGTGGCATGGCCGGGGTCGTGCTCACGGCCGCAGCTTCTCCGTGGGCAGCGGCGCCATCGGGTCGTCCATCGGGGCGAGTTGCTCCGGCGCGGGCGGCAGGTCCGGCGGCAGGTCCGGCGGCTGGACGGGCGCGAAGGGGTCCTCGGCGCCGGGCAGCGCGGACGGGTCTGTTCTGCGCGGCGGCACCATGTCGCGCAGGTTCGGAATCGCGGCGGTGGGCCGCTCTTCGGCCGGCTCGCTGCCGGGCGGCGGCGGCGCGAGCCGCTCCGTCGGCAGCGCCGGCGCGACGGGCTCGGGCGCGGGTGGCGCCGGCAGCTCGGCCGGGTCGGGCTCGCGCCATTCGTCAGGCCGCACGGGGGCCGGCGTCGGCATCGCCGCGGTGGGCAGCGACCGGCCGGGCGGCGGCGGCATCGGCAGCGCGGGGGCGCTGCGCGCGGCATCGAGCGGCGGCGTCGCGAAGCGCCAGCTCAGCTTGGCGTCGAGCAGCGTCCAGCGGGTGCCGCCGTCGCTGACCAGGAATTCCAGCGCGTCGCCGCCGTCCGCGGAGCCGATTCGGAGAGACTGCCCCAACCCGCCGCCGTCGCGCAGGTCCGGCGGCGTCTCGACACGCACGGCCAGGGCATCGGCCAGCGGCGCCAGCGCGCCGGCGGTCAGCGGCTCGCCGTCGAGGTCGCCCAGGCCCGGGCTGAAGTCGGCCGGCAGGAGGCGGCGGCTCACCAGCTCCAGCGTCGGCGTCATCAGGCGCGGCAGAAAGCGGTCGTCGATCAGGTGCACCATGTCGCCGATCTGCACATAGCGCTGGTCCGCCACCGGCTCGGTGCCGCCGAACCGCAGCTCCAGCCCGTCGAGCACGATGCGCACCGGCGCCGGGTCGAGACCGAGCCCGCCGAGGTCGAGCCCGGCCGCCGGCAGCGTGCGCGTCAGCGTCGCCGCCGCCACGGGCAGGAGCTTCGCGACCGACTCCGCGTCCGCCGGCACGGCGTAGGGCGCGAGCATCTGCCAGCCAGCGTCGTCGCGCTTGAGCCGCACGGCGGGCTCGCCGGCGCGGTGCAGCTCGATGCTCGCGATGTCCGCCGGCTTGAGCGCCGTGAGGCGCGTCTCGCGCAGCGCCTCGCGCACGTCCAGGCGCGCCGCGAGGAGCAACCCAGCGAGCAGCACCAAGAGGCCCAAGTTGATGAGCCAGCGCCGCGCGAGCATGGTCAGTCCTGCTCCCGGCGCCAGCGCACCAGGAGCCCGGCGCCGATGAGCGCGACGGGCAGCAGCACGACGGCGCCGAGGGAGATGATGCCGGCGCGCAGATCCGACAGCGCGACGATGGCGCGGTCGTCCGGCCCCGTCGGCGGCGCGATGAGGTCTTCAAGCCCGGTCAGCCAGCGCGCCATGCGCAGGGCCAGCGTGCGGTTCTCGGCGCTCGCCAAGTGGGCGTTGCTGGCAAAGTCGCCGTCGCCGACGACGATGACGCGCTGCATCGGCGCCTCCGCCGGCGCCTCGTCTGCGCTCGCCGCCGTGCCGGGCGGCGGCGGGCGCGGGCGCGTCAGCACCAGCGCCAGCGCGAGCGGGCCGGGGCGCTCGCCGAGGCTCGGGTCGCGCGTCAGCTCGCCGCGGATCGGGCCGGTCTCGTTCCAGCTCTCCGCGCCGGTGGCGAGCACCGCGTCGAGCTGCCAGCCCGGCGCGGCGGCGGTCTCGAAGGCGAGGCTGCCGGGCAGCACGGCGGGCTCGACCAAGTCCCGGCCCAGCGCGTGCGCCGGCCAGTCGGCGAGCAAGGCGAAGGTCGGCGTGTCGAAGCCGCGCGCGGCCGCGGCGGCATCGACCACGGTGCCGGGCAACGGCCGCACGCCGAGATAGGTGGCGAGCGGCTCCAGGCCCATCAAGTCGCCCGTGTCGCCCGTCTCGCTCGGGTCCATGAGCCAGAGCAGGTTGCCGCCGGCGGCGACGTGGTCCACCAGCGCCTCGGCCTCGCCCGGGAAGAGCGCGATGGACGGCGTCGACAGCACCAGCAGGTCCGTGTTGGCCGGCACGCTGCCCGCGCTCGCGAGGTCCAGCGGCCGGAGCCGAAAGCCGCGCTGGCGCAAGAGCTGCGCGAAGCGGCCGATGTCGGGCCCGCCACCACCCGTGAGCGCGCGCTCGCCGTGGCCCTCCAGCACCGCGACCCAGGGGGCGCGGTCCAGCGTGAGCCGGGCGATGGCCCCGGATAGCGCCGCCTCGCTCAGCACGCCGAGCGTCTCGCGCCGGCCCCGATACTCCAGCAGGATCTGCCCCAGCAGGCGCACGTCGGCGTCGCGGGCGCGCTCCGGGAAGCGCTGCGGGTCCACCCAACGCACGTCCAGGTCGGGCCGGTGCCGGCGGTACTGCGCGACGAGCTGCTCCACGGCGCGGCCGATGCGATGCTCGCGCGGCGCGAAGATGGTGATCGCAAGGGGCGGCCCGTCGCCGGCCGACAGCCGCTCCAGTACCGCGATGCTCTCCGGCGACAGGCTGTTGCGCTGCGTCAGCGTCCAGTCGAAGTAGTGATCATGGCGCGCGACGAGCCAGCCCGCGGCCAGCACGACGCCAAAGAGCAGCAGCGCGAAGAGCAGGTCGGCGACGGTGCACAGGACGCGCCGCCAGGGTCCGCTGTCGCGCTGCGTCGCGCCGTCGGCGTCGGCGCCGGGCGACGGCCGCGCGGCAGCCGGCTCCGTACTCGGGACAGCGGCCATCGCGGCGTCGGCACCGGCCGCGGGTGATGGGTTGGCCTTCATGCGCGCGCCGTCATCCGAGCCTTGCGTTGTCCAGGGCACGGTGCGCAAGCGCGAGGAAGAGCGCGGACATCAGCACGAAATAGGCCAGGTCGCCGACTCGCACGATGCCGGCCAGGAACCAGAACAGATGCTGGTTCCACGCCAGCCAGTCCAGCACGCCGAGCTCGGCGGCGCCGAGCATCTCGGCCCGGTTCACGACGGAGAGCAGGATCAAGAGCCCGTAGGCGGCCACCGCGGCGGCGATGGGCTGGCTGGTCAGGCTGGCCGCGCAGAGCCCCACCGCCGCAAACAGGAGCCCCGTGAGCCAGAGCCCGAGCGACGCGGCGACGAGCAGCCCCGGGTCCACGGCGGCGGCCCCGAGCAGCGTGAGCCCGAGCCCGAGCGGCAGCAGGCACAGGGGCAGCAACAGCAGCGCCAGCCCCAGGTACTTGCCGAGCAGCACCTCCGCCAGCGACACCGGCGCGCCGGCGAGCAGCGTCCAGGTGCCGTCGCTGCGCTCGCCGGCCAGCGCGCGGGCGGCGAGCAGCGGCACCACGAGCAGCAAGATGACGGCGGCGGCGCCGTACAGATTGTGCGCAAGCTCCAGGTTGAGCCCGGCGCTGTCGACGGCGGGCGCCGGCCCCGAGAAGCGATCGAGCACCTTCAGCAGCACATAGCCGAGGATGGCCTGCGTCACCGCGAGCAGCACCCAGCCGACGGGCGTGCGAAACGCGGCGAGCAGGTCGCGGAGCGCGATGGCGACGATCACGCCGCCTCCATGCCGAGGGTCTGGAAGAAGAGCCGCTCCACGTCGGTGCGCTCGACGCCAAGCTCGACGAGCCCCCAGCCCGCGGCGACGACGGCCGCGGCGAGCTGTTCCGCGCACGCGCCGTCCGTCAGCTCGATGCGGTAGGTGCCGGGCTCCGCGATGCTGCTGCCGGGCACCGGTCGCGCGACGGGCACGGCCGCGGCCACCGGCGCCAGCGCCTTCAGCGCCGCGAGCTTCGGCGGCCGGGCGACGCGCAGCAACAGCGCGCGTGGCGTATCGAGCCGCCCGTCGTGCAGCATCCGCCCCTGGTGCAGCACGATGACGCGCCGGCAGGTCGCCTGCACCTCCGTCAGCGCGTGGCTGGAGATGATCACGGCGGCGCTGTTGCCCAGCTCCGCGATGAGCCCGCGCACCTCGCGCATCTGCACCGGGTCGAGCCCGTCGGTGGGCTCGTCGAGGATCACCAGCTCCGGCTCGTGCAGCAGCGCCGCGGCGAGCCCGGCGCGCTGCTGGTAGCCCTTCGACAGCTTGCCGAGCAGCCGGCGGCGCACCTCGGTGAGGCCGCACAGCCGCTCCACGCGCGCGACGGCGCGCGCGATGGCGCCGGGCGGGATGCGCCGGAGCCGCGCGCAGTGGTCCAGATACTCCGCAACGCGCATCTCCGGATACAGCGGCGGGCGCTCGGGCAGGTAGCCGATGCGGCGCTTGGCGCGCTCCGGATGGCGCGCGAGGTCGTCTCCACCCACCGTGACCCGCCCCGCGCTCGGCGCGAGCAGGCCCGCGAGGATGCGAAGGCAAGTGCTCTTGCCGGCGCCGTTCGGCCCCAGCAAGCCGAGCACCTCGCCGGAGGCGAGCGCGAAATCGACGCCTGCGAGCACCGGCTTGCCGCCATAGCGTCGTTCGAGGCCCCGCACCCGCAGCAGTGTTTCCATGGCCGCGACGATAGCGCGGGCGCTGGCCGCTGCCAACCGAGCGCGCGGCGGCTTTCGCGCCGGCGCCGCGGCTTGACCGGCCGGGGCCGAGTTGTTGTTACCATCAGTGCTCGATTTCCGATCAAGCCCGAGCGCGTGGGGAGCGACATCGATGCCGCAGTTTCAAGGTTCCGGCTTCACGCTGACGCTGCCGAGCGGATGCCATGACGCGTCGGCCTACACCTTCGTGCTGCCCGCCGACGGCGGGTTCGCGGCGAATCTGGTCATCCGGTTCGAGGACGTGGCGGCGGACCTGGACCTCGCGCAGTACGCGGACAAGGCGCTGTCGAACCTGAGCGGCCAGTTCCAGGGCTTCAAGCTCGTGAACAAGGTCGCGGGCAAGCGGGGCGACGCGGACGGCGTGCTCGCAACCGTCGAGTGGGGCGAGGGGCCCGCGCGGATGACGCAGAAGCACGTGTATCTGCTGACGCCGGGGAAAAAGGCCCGACTCTACATCCTGACCACCACCGACCTCGCCGCGAACGCCGCGAAGTCTAACCCGGTGTTCGATCAGATCCTGCGCAGCTTTGCGCCGAACGAGGCCCAGCGTTTCTAGTCTCATTGCCGGAGCCGGATAAATCCGGCGTACCCGGGAGGCGCCGCCCCTGGGTACGCCGACTTTAGTCGGCCCCTGGGTACGCCGACTTTAGTCGGCCCCTGGGTACGCCGACTTTAGTCGGCCCTGCCGATGGTTGCCCGTACCGGGCGACTGAAGTCACCCTTCCCAAGGGCCGGATAAATCCGGCGTACCCGGGAGGCGCCGCCCCTGGGTACGCCGACTTTAGTCGGCCCTGCCGATGGTTGCCCGTACCGGGCGACTGAAGTCACCCTTCCCAAGGGCCGGATAAATCCGGCGTACCCGGGAGGCGCCGCCCCTGGGTAACGCAGACTTCAGTCCGCCGTCATTCGCGTTCAGCCTGCAACATCGACCGCCTCGGCGATCAGGATATGCGTGTCGTAGAGCGTGATGCTGCGCTCATGGATGCGCGTATGCCACGGAAAGTGCAGCACCTCGTCGCGCAGCTCCAGCCCGGTCACGGACTGCGGATGACCGTCCGGTGCCAGCAGCGAGCGCAGCAGGGGCTCCGCCGCGCCTCGCGTCACGCCGCGCTGCGAGTGACCGCCGATCCAGGCCTCGATGGGGGTGACGCCGGGCGACCAGTCGTAGGGCGAGGCAAGCACGGCGCTGCCGCCGGGCACGAGCGCCTCGGCGATGGCGGTCAGCAGCGCATGCGGCGAGTTGACCGAATCCAGCACCTGCAGCGCGACGGCGAGGCCGAAGCCGTCGGCGCGAAACGGCAGCGACATGCCGCTCGCGGCCCAGAAGTCCACCCGTTCCATGGCCGGAAGGTCCACGGGGAATTCCCGCCGGTCGTAGACGACGCCGATGCGCCGGCGTGGATAGCGCAGGCTCCGCTGCCGCAGCACCTGCTGCGCCACCCGCAGCATGGCGACATTGGCGTCGATCCCGAGCACGAGCTGCGACGTCGTCTGGGCCAGCTCGAAGCTGCTCCTGCCCACCGCGCAGCCGATGTCCAGCACGGGCCGATCCGGGCGGCGCGCCACGCGCGCCAGGCCTGCGTGCAGGCAGCGGCCGACGCCGTTCGGCCGGACGGGTCCGTCGCCGGGCTCCTCCCGGTCGAGGTCGCCGTAGTTGTCCCAGGCGTAAGCGCTCAGGTGCTGGCGGGTGATGTCGAAGGCGCTGTTCGGCCCCAAGCAGTCGCCGAGGATGGATTCGGTCTCCGCCGCGAGGTCCGCACGCGCGGTGAGATGACCGATGTTGTCGTCGATGTAGCGGCGGATGTCCGGAAAGAGCAGCGGAATCCCGTCGATGATCGGATATTCCAGCCGGCACTCCGCGTTCGGGCAGTGCAGGCTGCCCTCCAGCACGGTGTCGGCGTCGCGCACCGCGATGGACGCGAGCACCAGCGGATGTTCCTGCTGGCGATGTAGCCGGCAGCTCGGGCAGACCGGCGCCAGGGACTCGAAATGGACCAGCTTCAAGGCTCAGCCGCCGATGAGCACCGTCGGGCAGCAGGGCGGAAGGATATTGCCCGTGGGGCTCGGGATGGGCGCGACACAGCTCGGGTGGCTCGTCATGTCGCCGGCCCGCGCCGCGGGCATGCCGCCGATCAGCACGGTGGCGGAGCCCATCGCGATCATGCCCGGCCCCGCCGGCACGCAGGGCACCAGCATGCAGGGCAGTGTGGTGTCCGTGACGCGGGCCGCCGGCAGGGAGCCGATCAGCACCGTCGGCTGGCCCGTGATGATCATGAGCGGCATCGCGGGATGCGGCACGGGCGTCGGGACCGGCGCCGGCGGGTGGATCGGGGCGTGGCAATGCGGCGCGGTCTGCAGGACCATGTCGGTGATTCTGGCGGCGGGTTTGCCCATCGTCGTTGCTCCTCGTGCCACTGCCGGCGGTCAGCGCTGTACCTCGCCGGAGACTAGGCGGCGTCGGTTGGGGCGTCAAGGTTCGCGCCGCGGCGCGGTGGTTGTCGTTGTCGTTGTCGGCCACTTCGACCCCGACCCCCGCGCGACGGCCGCGCACAGCCCGCCCGAGCGCGCGGGCCGCGACCTGCGCGTGGGCTCGCGTCGGCCCGCCGCGGCGTGGTACATCACATCGTTCCGGCAACGACGCATCGCGACCCCTGCGCATGGCTCTACTCGGCATCGACACCGGCGGCACCTTTACGGACTTCGTCCTGTGGCAGGACGGGGAGCTCCGCGTGCACAAGGTGCCGTCCACGCCCGGCGCGCCGGAGCGGGCGATCCTCGCGGGCGTGCGGGAGCTGGGGCTCGACCCGGCGGCGCTCACGATCGTGCACGGCTCCACGGTGGCGACCAACGCCGTGCTGGAAGGCAAGGGGGCGCGCACCGCCTTCGTGACCAGCCGCGGCTTCGCGGACCTGCTCGCCATCGGCCGGCAGGCGCGCCGCGCGCTCTACGACCTGCAGCCCCCGCCCGCCGAGCCGCCGGTGCCGCCGGCGCTCTGCTTCGAGACCGGCGGGCGGGTCGGCGCCGACGGCAGCCTGCTGGAGCCGCTCACGGAGGCAGACTTGCGGGCGCTCGTCGATGCGGTCACGGCGTCCGGTGCCGAGGCCGTGGCCGTCTGCCTGCTGCATGCGTATCTGGACGACGGCGCCGAGCGGGCCATCGCGGCGGCGCTGCCGGCGACGCTGTTCGTGTCGCTGTCCTCGGCGGTGCTGCCGCTCATTGGCGAGTACGAGCGCGGCGTCGCCACCTGGCTCAATGCCCGGGTCGGCCCCGTCGTCGGCGGCTATCTCGGGCGGCTCGCGGCCGGGCTGCCGGGTGCGCGGATCGCCGTGATGCAGTCGAGCGGCGAGACTGTCGCGGCGAGCGCGGCCGGCGCCGCCGCGGTACGGCTCCTGCTGTCGGGACCGGCCGGCGGGCTCGCGGGCGCGCGCTTTGTCGCCGATGCGGCCGGCATCGGGCGGCTGCTCAGCTTTGACATGGGCGGCACGTCCACCGATGTCGCACTCGTGGACGGCGAGCCGCGGCTCACGCTGGAGGGCCGCGTCGCGGACCTGCCCGTCGCCGTGCCCATGGTGGATATGCACACCATCGGTGCCGGTGGCGGCTCCATTGCCCGCGTCGATGCCGGCGGCGCGCTGCAGGTGGGCCCCGAGTCCGCCGGCGCCGAGCCGGGGCCGGTCTGCTATGGCCGCGGCGGCGTCGAGCCGACGGTGACGGATGCGAACCTCGTGCTCGGGCGGCTGCGGGCCGATGCGTTCCTCGGCGGACGCATGCCGCTCGACGGCGCCGCGGCGCAGGCCGCGCTGGCGCGGCTCGGCCGCCGGCTCGGACTGGACGGCGACGGTGCCGGCGACGCGGACATCGCCGCGCGGGCCGCCCTCGGCGTCATCGACATTGTGAACGAGCACATGGCGCAGGCGCTGCGCGTGATCTCGGTGCAGCGCGGCATCGACCCGGCCGGCGCCTGGCTCTGCTCCTTCGGCGGCGCAGGCGGCCTGCACGTCTGCGCCCTGGCCGACGCACTCGGCATGCGCCGCGCGCTGGTGCCCGCGCGTGCCGGCGTGCTGTCCGCGCTCGGCATGCTCGCGGCACCGCCCGGGCGATTGCTGACCCATGCCTGGCCCGGGCCGCTCGCCGGGCGCGTGGACGCCGACGTGGCGCGCGCCTTCGCGGCGCTGGCGGCGGACGGCATGGCGGAGCTGACGCGCGACGGCATCGAGCCCGCGACCCTGCACCGCGAGGACAGCGTCGATCTGCGCTATCGGGGCCAGTCCTACACGCTGAACCTGCCCTGGCGCGGCGGCGCGGCCACCGCGGACGCGTTCCGGGCGCTGCACATCGCCCGCTACGGGCACGCGCTGGAGCTGCCGGTGGAGTTGGTGAACCTGCGCGTGCGCCTGACCGCGCCGGCCCGGGCGCCGGCGTTGCCGAGCGTCGGCGCGCTGCCCGCGGCGCACCCGGTGGACGAGACGGCCAGCCTCGTCGGGCTCGCGGCGCCGGTTCCGTTGCTGCGGCGTGACCAACTGCCGCTGGACGGCCGCGCCGACGGACCGGCCGTGATCCTGGACGATGTGGCGACCACTTGGCTCGCCCCGGGCTGGCAGGCGCAGCGCGACCGCTTGGACAACCTGCTGCTGCGCGACGGCGACAGTGCCGACTGACCGTCCTGCCCGCCGGTCGATCCGACCCGCAGCCCCCGGAATCCACCCGCCGCTGCTGGCAGGTCCGCCGCCGCTTGGCTATAGTCCTAGCATGCTGCCCCAATAATGAGAACAACGTCTGGGGCAATGCCGGAGATCTTCCGTGCACGACATCTACCGCGGGGTGGGTTGGCCGGACATCGCCGTGCGCACCAGGCACGGAAATTGATGACACCGAAGTACGCGTCTCCCGGCTCCATGCCGACGTTGGCCAGTGCGGCCACTGGTCGGTCTCAACTCAGCACCAGAGGATGATTTCATGACGTACCAGGGTCTACTGGGCCTGCCGCCTTGGCAGGTCGCCTTGGCCGTGCTCGCGATGACGCATCTCACCATCGTCGCCGTGACCGTCTATCTGCACCGCGCCCAAGCCCATCGCGCACTGCATCTGCATCCGGCCGTCGCGCACGTGTTCCGGTTCTGGCTGTGGCTCACCACCGGCATGGTGACCCGGCAGTGGGTCGCCATCCACCGCAAGCACCACGCCCACTGCGAGACCGAGCGCGACCCGCACAGCCCGCAGATACTCGGGCTCGGCACCGTGCTCGGGCGCGGTGCGGAGCTGTATATGGTCGCGGGCCGCAACGCCGACGACATGGCGCGCTACGGCCACGGTACCCCTGATGACTGGCTGGAGCGCAACGTCTACAGCCGCTATAGCTGGGCCGGCGTCGCGCTGATGCTGGTGCTGGACCTCGCGTTGTTCGGCGTCTACGGCATCACCGCCTGGGCCGTGCAGATGCTGTGGATACCGGTGCTCGCCGCCGGCGTCATCAACGGCGTCGGCCACTACTGGGGCTACCGCAACTTCGAGACGCCGGATGCCTCCAGCAACCTGCTGCCCTGGGGGCTCCTGATCGGCGGCGAGGAGCTGCACAACAACCACCACGCCTTCCCGTCCTCGGCACGGCTGTCCATGCGCCGCTGGGAGCTCGATCTGGGTTGGCTCTACATCCGGCTGCTGCGCCGGTTCAGGCTCGCGCGGGTCAAGCGGCTGGCGCCGTCGCCGCGCTTCATCGAGGGCAAGCGCCACGTGGACTTGGACACGCTGACGGCGCTCCTGGTGGGCCGCATGCACGTCATCCGCCACTTCAGCCTGAATGTGCTGAGGCCGGTGACGCGTGAGGTGCTGCAGGAGGGACCGGAGCGCAGCGCGGACGGCGTCTCGCCGCGCCGCGCCGCGCGGCTGCTCGCCCGCGCCCGGGGCCAGCTCGACGACACCGGGCGGCGCAATCTGGAGCAATTGCTGGCGCAGAGCCGGGAGCTGGCGGTGGTGTATCAGTTCCGCGAGCGGCTGCGGCAGATCTGGGAGCGCAACGCGCCGTCGCAGGAGGCGCTGCTGGCGCAGCTTCAGGACTGGTGCCACCAAGCCGAGGCCACCGGCATCCAGGCGCTGGAGCGGTTCTCGCGGCAATTGCGCGGCTTCGCACTGGTCGGGGCGCCCGCACACTGATCGGGAGGGCGGGCCGCCGGGCTCGCCCGGCCTTATCGACGGACCCGAAAAAGCCCGCTGACGCGGGCTTTTTTTCGCAAGCGCTTGCGGGCGGTTCTTGCGGAAGGGGCGGCGGGGGATGCTGCTACTTGATCTTGCCTTCCTTGTACATCACGTGCTTGCGCGCGACCGGGTCGAACTTTTTGATTTCCATCTTGCCCGGCTGGTTCCGCTTGTTCTTGGTCGTGGTGTAGAAATGGCCGGTGCCCGCGCTCGAGTTGAGGCGGATCTTCTCGCGTGCTGCCTTTGCCATGGGCTTGTAACCTCGTTGAGCGCCTGTAGGGGTGGTGGCGTGTCCCGCGCCGACCGACCGAGGTCATCAGCCGTGGCGCCGGGGACAGGGGAGCGCCGTCAGAATTTCTCGCCGCGGGCGCGCAGGTCGCCGAGCACCGCGTCGATACCAAGCTTGTCGATGATACGCATGCCCTTGGTGGACACCCGCAGGCGCACCCAGCGCTTCTCGCTCTCCACCCAGAAGCGGTGGTAGTGCAGGTTCGGCAGAAAACGCCGGCGCGTCTTGTTGTGCGCGTGGGAGACGTTGTTTCCGGTCACCGGGCGCTTGCCGGTCACCTGGCAGACTTTGGACATGGCCCGAGGCTCCTTAAAAGAATGCGATTCGCGGGTGCGGCCGGGCATCGGCGCACGACCTACGCGCCCGACCCGAAGGGAGCAACCCCAAGGGCCGCTCGACGAAGCCGCGCAGATTAGCGGGGCAATCTCGCAAAGTCAAGGTGTTGCGGCCGATCGCGATGCCGATCGACTGGATGGGGCGCTCGTGCAGCTCACCGGTATCGGCTTACCCGCACGAGCGTAGCGATGCTCAGCGGCGCTGCGTCAGCCCGCCTGAGTCACCACGCCAACTGAAAGCCAGCGATCAGGCCATGCCCCGACTGCGCCGAGCGATGCGTGTATTTGTAGTCGATGTAGAACGACAGGTTCTCGCCCGAGCTCACGCGTACGCCCGCTCCCGCTTCAAGGGCATCGCGACCGGCGTGCGGGCTTTGCACACTGAAAGCGGCACTGTCCATTATGGCTTTGGAGTTGGGTGCGATGCTGTCGCCAAAATCGTGCAGCCAGTGCAGGCGCAGCTCCGGCGTTACAAGCGTGTTGCTGCCCGTCGTCAAGTCGCGGGAGAAGCGGGCTCCCAATCGCGTCTGGAGCGCTTGCCACGAATCACCTCGGACAACCAATCCACCAAGGCCGCGCTCCGCAACCTCGTCTCGCTCCAGGATATCGCTGCGCATGCCGAAACTCGGCTCGATCAGGTAGCCGCGCCAAAGGGACATCAGTCCGACCTCCAAATCCAAAAAGGCGCTGTTGCCGTCCGTGCGCGACGACAAATTGCTTGCGATCGGAAAATCGACGACGCGCTTGGTATCGTAGTTGTCCCAGCCATATCCGACGGCGGCGTTGGCGAACCACTGGCCCCGCTCCCACAGGCCATAGGCGATCAACTGCAGCGAGCTGATATCACCCTCGCCGCTCGCGCCCGCATCGACCTCGGCATGTCCATAAGCGACGGCCCCGCCGAGACGAAGGTCGTGGAGAACCTGCAAGTCCCCGCCCCCGGCAACGGTATAGATATCCTCATCGAACGCTCCGGCTTTCTCGTCGCCGTCCGTCTCGATGCGCTTGCCAGTGGCCTGCAACCAGAAGTTACGATCTGTTTCGGCTCCGTCCACAACTCGCGCCTGCGAAGACGCGCCACCGTCAACGCCTGTCGAGGGGGTGGTGCGCCCGAGCCGCAGATCCTCCAACCGCCCGAACACCAGTCCGCGCGGGGCGCGGTGAACGTCGAAGCTCGCGGCGATCATGTCCGCGTGGATCTCCCCTGCGAGCTGCGGCAGAACCAGCGCCAGCCGCGGCGCATCCAGTACCGCCAGCGCGCGGAACAAGGCGTCCTTTCTCGCGGCGGGGGCCGGGCGGATCAGGTTGAGCGCACCGCCAACCGCCATCGCATTGCCAGGGAGCACCATGTTGGGTAGGTGCGCGTAGCTTGCCGGGGTGACCACCGCGCGAATCCGGGTGGGGTCGTAGAGCAGATCGAAGCGCGTCCCGGCGGCTCGGCCGTCCGGCTTAGTCAGGGAGTCGAAGGTTCCGACGATGCCGCCATCCGCAACCACCGGAACGAACTGCTGGCCGATGGGCGGCGTGTAGGCGTTGGTGGCCTCGCCGGTGATACCCCGCAACAGGGGCTGAAAATCGCCGCCGGCCGTAAAGGTGTTGCCTGCACCTTGGACGATAAGGCGAGAGTAATTGCCGGCGCCGTTACCGGTGCCGGTGCCATCGATATCGATCTGCAGGACCGAATCGGAACGCATGACCACAGGGCCGTTGAATGTCAGGGTCCCCGGAGAACCTCCGGGGGCCAGACGCCCGCGGATGTCCCCATCGCCGTTGATGACACCGGTACCGCGAAGCGTGCCGCTGGGGTTGACGGTGACCCCGCCAGCGGCGAGGGAGCCATCCACAGACAAGGTTCCCTCGTCCACGAATGTTCGCCCTCGGTAGCTGTTCCGGGCGGTCAGCGAGATACGGCCGGCCCCGACCTTGCGCACTGGACCGTTGCCGACGATCTCGCCGCTGATGTTGGCAGTCATGCCCGCGGAGTCCAGCATGCCGCCGCCGTCCCCGACATCGAGCTTGCCGGCGATCACCTGATTCGCGGCGTCGACGGTCATGACTCCGTTCTCGATGCATTTGCCGGCACCGATCTGCGTGCCCAGCCAATCGCCGCAGTCGTTGGGTGGACTCGGCGGCGTTACATTGATGATGTGCAATACCCAGGCACCGGTACGGGGATCGAGGCCGGGCACCCAGACACCATTGAACATAGGCTTACCGCCAAAGCCCAAGTCGAATGTGAAATTTGGATTGCCAGCTTCCACGAAGCCGTCAGCCAACTGGTCGCTGAGGGGGAAATTACTGTACTGGGTGAGGCTTGCAACGTAGTCGCCTGCAGTCAAGTCGACGGTTAAGTACACGTCATAGAGCCCGTGCGAATAGCCTACACCGTTCGATTGGGTGACCCCCACGTTCAGGCCGGCATCCTGAAAGTCAACGAGGGTACCATCGCTGTCCCAGACACCCAGCAATGGGTCGAAACCGCCGTTCGGCACGTAACCATCGTCTGCGTTGTCTGTCCCCCATGACGATGTAAAGATCGTGACCCGGCTCGCAGAGCCGACGGTGAAGTTGATAAGCTCGACCTGGTCGTCCGTGGTGAAGGTGCCGCTGAAGTCGAAGTCTGCTGCCAGGGACATGCCGGCCATGGAGCACGCGGCGCCTGTCAGGATCACCGCCTGGATCGGTCTGCGCATTGCCTTTCTCCGCTGCATTCTCGAGATGACGCTTGGCCGCCCTCAACGGGTGACGCAGGCCTCGTTGGATTGCTCGACGAGCTGCCCATCGTCGGTCAGCCAACGGACCACATAGCAGGTGCGCGTATAGATGAATGCCCTATCCACGAAGGGCGGATAGGTCACAGCCGGTCCGGCGGCGTACAGTTTGTACGGGCCCCGGGTACTCCGATACACGCTGTAGCTCGCGGCCCCGGGCTTCGGAGACCAGATCAATTGGACGACTCTTGATCCGCGCACGGCGCGCAGGTCGTCGATCGGGGTCACGGCTCGCTGCACCTCGACCAGCACGTTGTCGGAAGCCGTATCCTCACCGTCAGACACGTCGAGCCGCAGCACATACTGCCCTGCCACATCCGGCGTGAAGCTCGCCTGAATGGCGGTCGCGTTGGCGATGTCCCCGTTGGCCAACGCGCTACCGGTCGGCACCGACACGAAGTACCAGGACAACGCCAAGGTCTCCGCACCGCCGCCGTCCGGGTCGTAGCTGGCGCCAGCATCCACCGTGACGGTCTGCCCCAGCGCGACGGTCTGATCCTCACCGGCCTCGGCCACCGGCGGCACGTTCGGGATCAGCGCCGTGATGACCACCTGGTCGTCATCCGTCGCCGCGCCGTCGTCCACGCGCAGGTTCACCTCGTACTCGCCCTCGGCGTCCGGCACGAAGTCGGCCTCTGCCTGATCCGGCGTGCCAATGTTGGCATCCGTCAGGGCGCTCTCCACCGGCACTCGCACGAAGGACCACAGATAGTCGAGCAGCACAGGCCCGGCATCCGGGTCCGTGCTGCCGGTGCCGTCCAGCGCGACGACATCCCCCACCTGGACTTGCTGATCCTCGCCAGCGTCGGCATTCGGCGCGACGTTCAGCGTCGCCGCCGTCACCGTCACCTCGTCCGACAGACTGTCCCGCCCGCCCGCGCTGACCGTCAGCTCGAAGACGTAGTCGCCGTCCACATCCGGCACAAAGCTCGGCTGCGCCGTCGCCAGGCCCGTGACATCGCCCTCCGTCAGCAGGCTCGCGGCGGGCATCGACGCCAGGTCCCAGGCGTAGCTCAACAGCTCGCCCTGCGGATCGAAGGACGCGCTGCCGTCCAGCGTCACCGTCGTCCCGGTCTGGACATTCCGGTCGTCGCCGGCGCTGGCCACCGGCGTGTCGTTGACCACCGTGATGGTGATCTCGTCGGTGGCCGCGGACTCGCCATCCGTGATGGTCAGCGACAGCCGATACTCGCCCTCCACGTCCGGCGTGAAGAAGGCATTCACCTGATCCGCCTGATGCAGGTCCGCGGCCAATAGTGCGCTGCCGTCCGGCACCGAGACGAAGGCCCAGGCGTAGCCGAGCGGCGACGGCCGCCCGTCCGGGTCGCTGCTGCCGCTGCCATCGAGCTGCACCACCTGGCCCAGGCTCGCCTGCCGATCCCCGCCGGCATCGGCGATGGGCGTCTGGTTGGCGGTGACCAGGTTCAGGGTCGCCTCGGCGTTCACCGATGGATCGGTGTCGGACGTGATCCGCACCGTGACGGTGCCGCTGCCGAAGGCACTCATGTCACCCGTCGTCAGGATGCCGCCCGTCGCCAGGCCCGGCAGCCGGAAGCCCTCGATGGACTGCGTGGCCTCGCCGCGCAGCCCGGTCATGGTCGCGGCGTCCAGCCCGCCGACGGATGTGATGGTCGCGGTGAACCCATCCTCGACATTGCCGGTGTTCTCCACCGCCAGGATCGACGAGCCGGAGCCCAGGCCATCCAGCACCACGGTCGCCGGCTCGAAAGCCGCCGTGATGCCGCTGGTCGCTGGCATCTCGACCTCGGCCAGCGCGCGGTCGGAGATCGCCGAGTCGCTCCGGGCCGTGGCGATGGCATACAGCTCCAGCCGGCCCGGCAGCGCCGCGCCGACATCGGGCAGGTCGATGGCCACGGTCGCGGAGGCCCCCGGCGCCAGCGTCACCGACTCCGCCGCCGGCACCGCGAACGGCCCCAGCGTACCCGCCATGGCCAGGTCGAAGGTCTCCTCGACAGCGCCGGTGTTGGTCACCGTCAGCGCGATCGCCTCACCGGGCGCCAGCAGCTCCGGTGCAAGCTCCGCGTCGACGCCGATGGCGGACACCGACAGGGTGCCGCCGACCTGATCCGTCGTGTCCGGGTCCCCGGTCGAGGCGGCCGACACGGTGAAGGGCACGTCACCCGCCGCGGTGCCCGGTGCCGGCGTCAGCTCCAGTTGCACATAGCGGCCGTTGCTGGTGCCCGGCGGGACGCTGACCGAATTCATGCCGAGCGTGGCCGTGATACCGGCCGGCACGTTCACGAAGAGGTCGAAGGTGTCGGTGTCGTCGCCGACATTGGTCACCTGAATGCTGAACACAGCAGCCGTCCCCTGCCCGGCTGTCGCCCTCGCCGGCGTCAGCGCCAGATTGACGCCGACCGCCGGGTCGGCGCTCGCCGGCTCCATGGTCGGGCGCTGGAGCAACACCGCACCGGCCACTTCGCTGGTCGCGCCACCTCCCGTGACGGCGGCAATCACAAAGCCGTAGCCGTTGGACCCGGGATCTCCGGCAACGGTGATGGCAAGCGGTACGTCCAACGACGACTGCGCGGGGATACTGACCTGCGGAGACATGCTCACCCAGCCAGCAGGCACTCCCTGGAGCGCCAAGGTGTAATCGACGGCCTGGTCCGACGGGTTGTCGATGCGCAGCGTGTAATCAGCTTGCCCCCCTGGAGAGACGGTTCGCGTGGCCGGCGTCAGCCCGACGGTCTGCTCGCTCGCCAACTCGGTAGCTGGCAAGGCCACGACACCGGTGTCGTCCTGAGATGTGGTGAAATCGATCTGCGACTCCAGGGTAGCCGTTCTAACCTCTGCCGGCGCGAGATCTGCCGCGGACATGCTCCAATTGATCGTCTCCTCGGGGCGATCCGTATTCAGTGCACGTTCCCAGATCAACGTGTCGTAGTCGGCACCCGACTCGATCCGCGTCGGCGGGATGTCGAAGGAATCGCTCACGACGGCAACACTGCCGTCGTTCGGCACCCGGACCTGTGCCGAGTAGGTCAGGCCCAAGACCTCACCGATGTCGTAGAAGCCGAGGCCATCGCTGCTCGGCGTAAACAGAATATTTCCGCGTCGACGCATCTCGGCAACACGGGCTGTGACATCGACATGGCTGATGTTCGGCTGAAGCGGGTCGTTGATGTCCACAACCGTCAGGGCCGGTTGGCCTTCGAACTTCAGCCCGCCCAGGGCCGCGAAGCCGTTGCCCAAATCGACCAAGGTCGCGCCCGCCATGGTTGCATCCGTGACGGGGGTCGAGCTGATCCACTGCAACGCGGTGGGATCGGCCGCATCGTAGGCGCTGATCGTGATGTCCGGGTAATCGAAAGGCGGCCATTCCAGATCGGAATAGTTCGTCCCGACGACCCACAACGTCTCTCCAACCAGCAACAGCTCTTCGATATAGCGAGTACCCGGCACTACGGTTTCCGAAACCACCTGCATGTTCGCAGGATCGCTCGTATCCACTGTCAGGATACGACCGGCAGAGGATCTGTCGTCTCCATTCGCATCCCCCACTCCCAACAAGGCGAAGTCGCCCGGTGCTGCGATTGCACTGTTTACGATATCCGGTCCCGCGCCATCAAGCCCGTCAAAGCCCCACACTGAACCCAGCAACTGTGGATTTGTCGGGTCGCTGAAATCGAACGCTGCAAAGTTTCCCATTTGCGTGATCCACCACCACGAACGCGACAGTGTGCCGAAGGCCATGAACACCGTATCACCCTCCCCGTACCAGCTCTGCAAGAAGCGGTAGGGCAGTGTCTGGCTCCCGAGCAACGTGGGTGACAACGGGTCATCGAGGCTGAACACAAAGCTGCGCAGCGAGCTCGCGTTCTCACGTTCCTGTGCGTTGATGACCAGTTGATCATCGACGATTCGGCAGTAGGAAACACTGAAGTTCTCGATCAAGTCTTCCGCCACCACCGCCGCGACAACCGCATTGCGCGGATCACTGACGTCCACAACGGTAACGTCCTCTGTGCCGCAGACGTAAGCATAGTCACCTCGAACCACGAGGCTGCGGGCTGTCGAGGTGGTATCGATCTGCCCCAGCAGGGTGATCTCCGCGTCGTCGATGACGGTCTGATTGCTGACGCTCAGGCTCGCTTCGGTCACCGCATCGCCTGGCGGCACCAGCCCCGGCTCCAGCGTCAGCTCGGCGAGCAGCGGCGAGCCGACGAACAGGCTGCCTTCCTCGGTTGCGCCCGGCACCGGAGTCCCGTCGGCGTCGGAGAGCGAGACCAGAAGACGGTATTGGCCCTCGGCGAAGCCAGTAGTATCCAGTGGCCCGAGATCGATCGGCGTGAAGGTATCCGTCACCGATGTCGTCACGGTCACGGGCGTCGACGTGAGTACGGCATTGCCCTCCGCGTCCGTCACGCTGTAGCCGGCCTGCAGGGTCTGCTCGCGATTGACGGCACTCAGTACATCCGCGGACACCTGCACCGAGCCGCCCGGGTCCGTGAAGCCCGGCGTCGCCGTCACGTTCAAGACCTGCAGCGTCTCCGACCGCGCGAGCACCTGCCCCCGCGCCGTCTTCTCGTGCGCGGAGCCGCTGGGTTTCGCCGTGACCGTCAGCTCAAAGGTCTCGATCCGGTCCGGTGCCGGCGTCACCGTCAGCACCAGCGGCGTGCCGCCCTCCACCGACGTCGCCTCACCCGGTGCCAATGTCACGGACTCTATGCTGAGACCAGCGCTCACGCCGTCGGGCACGTCGGACAGACTCAGGTCATAGGTCAGCGTCTCGGTGCCGGTGTTGGCAAGCTGAACGGAAAACCGCGCCGCATTGCCCGGCTGCGCCGTCACCGACGTCGGCCACATGTTCAACTCGAATGGAACCGCCGACGGATCGTCCCGCAGGAAGCTGTCCAGCGCGCCGACATCCGTCTGCAACTGCGCCAGTACATCCGGTATATCCGCTATTTCCGCGCCCTCCAGGGCATCCCGCGTCGCGGTCAGCCCGGTCACCAAATCGACCACGGCAGGGCCGTGCAACTGAGCCAGCAGCCGATCCAGCAGTGCCAGCAAACGATCCCGGTGCTGGCTGTTCTCCGGCTCGCCGGCGAGGGCGTTCACAGCATCGCCCAGGTCCGACAAGGTGCCGGCCAGATTCGGGCGCCCGACATCGGCCGCCGCGACCGCGGCCTCATAGGCCGACTTCGCCGCCTCCGTCGACGCAATCACGGACACCGCCGCATTCACCTCCAGCGGGTCGCCGGCCAGGTCCTCGCCGAAGCGGGCGGTGACCAGCGCGCTGAGGCTGGTGTTGACCGGGGTATCGGCGGCGGGGGTCAGGGTCACGGGCCAGGTCAGGGTCTCGCCGATGGCAAGCGACACCGGACTGGTAATGCCCTCGACGGTGAGGCCCGCTGACGGGTCCACGGTGATCTCGGCGTCGTCGATGGGGCCGCTGCCGACGGAGCGCAGCGTCAGCGTGGTCTGCACCGGCACGCCGGGCTCGGTGGCCAGCACCTGCGGGCCGAACGCCAGTGCCAGCCCCTCCACCGCCGGCACCGTGATGCCGCCGGTGGTGGTCAACGAGACCGACGGGTCCGCGCTGCTGGTGGCCGTGACATCGAACGCGAGGTCGGTGCCCACGGGCGGCACCGCGTCGATGGGCTCCAGACAGACCCCGACCTCGCCGGTCTGGCCGGACTCCAGCGTGATGGACGGGACGCTGGTGCGGGCGGTGAAGCCGTCGGGGATGTTGTCGAGGGCGAGGGTGAAGGTGTCGGTGTCGGGGCCGAGGTTTTTGACTTGGGTGCGGAAGGCGAAGGGATACTCGCTCCCATGCTTCGATACCGTGAGGTAGCTGTCTGAGACCACGGACGAGTTAAGGCTGGGCTGTTGTACTGCCTCCCCTGGGATCGCTGCTACACCTGGAATGGAGAACAGGAAGCCCGGCGCCGGCGGATCGGCGAGGTCGAAAATCAACTGTACGGATTCAGAAAAGCTTTCGACAGTCGCCAAGAAAACGGCAATTCCAAGCGGAGGATAGGCCGTCGCCGCAACCAAGGTGATCGCTATTGCCATAAACTCGGCCTCGGCACTTGCAATGGCCTTTGCTTCCTGCCTGCATCTGCCATTGCAAGCGAGATCTATCGCGGCGAACGTCATCATTGAGCTGACCGTGATTAAACCCCCAGAAATCACGCCGGCCGCAAAGGGCGTGACACTCTGCAAAAGATTGCGAGTTGTATGGTACGCCAGTGCTAGGTAAGAACCGATACCATAAGTTCCATCTTCGAGAACAGAAAACGTCTCACCCGTTTCAATATCTACTTCGTACCAGGCAACCGTATATGCCCCGTCAATTAAGACCGGGTTGGCAGGCGCTATAATGAGTTTCCCTTCGCGCAAGGACGCAGTCATACGGGCCTGCGCCTCCGAGGAGTAACCGCCCTGCTCGATCCCTACCGCATCCCAAGAACCGTAGAGGACCATCCCGACATCCTGGAAACGGGCTTCTTGAAAAACCTTCACTGCACTGAGGGCGGCAAGTTCCACAGTATCTTCGGCTCCTTCGGGCAAAGCCGTAAGTGCAGCGTGCTCGGCAGAACTTTCGTAGAGGCCTCTAGCAAAGTTGAAAGCGGAGATTCCTAGGTCACTTTGTCCATTAAACGGGATAACTCGAACGTTATCCTTTCGCAAATCCATTGAAAGCTCAACCATAAGGCTACCTAAAGAGCCCGAAGATTGCGATTCTTCATTGAACGACCCACCAGCAATTATGATCCGTGGGCTGTCAAAGAAAGATTTGACCAGGAAAGACTCGTCCAAGGCGGCGGCGCCAGAATCAGATATCGCAGCGAAAGCGAAGGTCTTCGCAGCAGTAGTAGATACAAGAAGCTCTACCCCGAGTGAATCAACTTCGTCCACGTACTTTATGTCCTGGGCGGAAGGAGTCTCGGAATCGACGCTCTCTGCCAATACAGATAAACTAATCGCCCGCGCGCGCAGCGATGCCGCCATATCGGAGTGACGATCAATCACAGAATTGCCAATCAGGCTTCCAGAAATGTATAAGGTGAAAACTTCATGCCGTGAGATCGAAGGAGAATCCGAATCACCAATCGTCTCTACTTGCCCACCATTCACCCTAACGTCATACCCCACCTTATCCAACAACCACCGCTCATAGGTCTCCGAGCCCCCACCCGGCGCAATCACATCCATCTCCAGCAGCACCCCGGTCAGCACCTGGCTGCCGAACGGGAAGTTGGTGAACTGCTCGAAGTAGTCGTCGCCGCGGATGATCGGGTCGTCGCTGAGGTCGGTGTCGTTCTGGCCGATCAGCAGGTAGGGCGAGTAGGTGTGGCGGGTGATCGTGTAGACCGCGAAGGGGTTCGGCGGCGGCGTCCAGGTGTCGACGAAATGCCCGATGCTGACCGGCTTGCCCACCAGCTCCACGGCGGTGAAGGTATGCTCCAGCACCGTCTCCGGCTCGATCTCGTAGGCGCCGCCGAAGCTGAACAGGCTGGAAAGCTGCCCGCGCAGCTCAGCCTTCAGGCGCACCGTGACCTTGTGGCGCAGCGCGTCCGGTACCTCGGCGAAGGTCTCGGCGGCGGTGGCGAAGGTGTCGCCGGGCAGGGCCTCCGGGAAGGCAGAGTCGAGGGGGGTCAGGGCGTCGCCGTACTCGACCCAGTAGTGTTGGCTGGCCTCGGCAATCAGCTCCGGGTCGTTCACCGGGTCCGCGCGCTCGGCGTCATCCGGCGGGCAGCCGAGGATGACGGTGGGGTTGGGGAACATGGAGGCGATGAGCCGCTGGGCGTCCGGGGTGCCCAGGGTGCCGCCGACATAGCGCGCCGGGATGCCCGAAATCCGCAACAGCCCCACCAGCAGGCTGGCGCGGTCCAGGGCGTTGCCGGCGCGGCTCCACAGCGCCCCGCGGGCGCCGCGCAGGGAGCCGTCGTAGGACTCGAAGCCGATCTCGTCGCGGACGAAGGCGAAGATGGCCTCCGCGTCGTAGCCCAGCGCCGCGGCCTGCTCCACCAGGAAGGGGTCGTTCAGGTCCGCCTCGGGCGTCGAGAAGATCAGCGGATCGGCCCCCTGCGCCAGGACCGGCGGCGCCAGCAGGTCCAGCATGCTCCAGCTCGAGCCGTGCGCACCCGGAGGCAACAGGTCTGGATGCACCGGCGGCGGTGCGGCCGACGCCCAGCGCGGGAAGGCCTGCGCGACGCCTAAGGCCGCGGACCAGATGCCCTGCAACACGAAGGTCAGCACCAGGGTGCCGACCAATCCCCTAGACCAACGCGACTCCGTCCAGCGCATGGCAGTCTCCGAAGGTGATGGTGCGTCTTGAAGATGGCCCGCGCGGGCGGCGCGGATGCCGACGCCGCCGGCGGGCGTTGGCTGGCTCGGTGGCGGGCGCGCCGATCCTGTCGCCGCAGCCCGCGGGTGTGGGAGCGCCGTCCGCGGCGAGACGAGCGCGCGGTGGCGGCGTGGATGCAATCACCCCGGCGCACGCCACTGGCCGGCGTGCTGAACCAATTGATGGCGGCTGCGCGGTCCCATCCGTGAGGTCTCGGTCAGCCCGGCGATCCTAGCTGGCGGCGACCGAGCGGCGGCTCGGACCGCCGCGCCCGGACAGCGGTGTCGGCGGCACGAAGAGCCATAGCGCGTTCGGCGTCGCCGCAGCGGCAGGTGAGACACCCACGGAGCGGTTCAGATAAAACCCCTCGCCGTGTCGGCGCCTAAGAGCGTCGAGCCCGCAGCAGCCGGCATCGACGCTGGTGGCGGAGATGCAGTTGCAGCTCGGCTCCGCGGGGGCCGGGGGCGGGGCCGGTTCCGGCGCGGCGAGAGTGGCGCCAAGCTTCATGATCGCGGGCGCAACCGCACACATTGATATATTGTCGGCCAGCAGCAGGAGGCACCTGCCTCGTCGCACGAACTGTGACTTTTCCATGACGAATTACGCCGATCGCTTCAAGAAGCTAGCTCTTTGAAGATCTTAGACCGGATCGCGGAACAGGGAAACCCCTGATGCTGCTTTGGGAGACCCGCCCTGGGTGTACGGTCGCGGCCGATTACTCGACGCACAAAGATGATCCCGTCGCCTAAGGCGATGGGGCAGCACAGTCGGCTGTCTCCAGCGTGCGCAAGACCTTCGGTCGGCGGCCGATCCGCGGGCTCAAGGCAGCAGAGCACTGACCTGGATGCTGGATTCGGGTGCGAGCAGCGGGGCCACCTGGCCCGCGGCGGCAATCGATTGCCGCTCTCGGTAGCCTTGTGCCGCGGCCCCGCGACAGACCTCCAAGACCCGCTCCCGCAGGTTCAGGATCCAATACTCCGGGATGCCGTTGCGGGCGTAAGCGCGCGCCTTGTCCGTCTGATCGTAGGGCAGGCTGCTGTCGGCGACCTCCACGATCAGCAGGGCAGAGGCCGGATGGCGCCGCGCATAGTCCCGCAGTTGCCCCGGGACGACCGCAATGTCCGGCTCGGGCTCGGAGCGGTCATCGAGGGCGAGCGGCTTCTGGCTGCGGATGTGGCAACCGGCGGGGATGCAGCCGCGCAGCGCCTCCTCGACCAAGCCCACCGCCGTGGCATGGGCGCTCTTCTGCGGGCTCATATCGAGGAGCTCTCCATCCAACAGCTCGACCCGGGCGTCCGCCGCGAACGCGCCGGCATCGACCATGCGCTCGTACTCGAGACGAGACCAGGCGTGACGGGTTTGAAGCACTGTGCTCATGCGTCAACTGTTTGGCCGGATTCAGGGCAGTTGCGCCAGAGTCTACCAAAGGCGGCGCAGCGCGGCCGCTCTCGGGCGCTCACAGCAGCCCCCGCTCCGCAAACGACGTGCCGCCGCCCTCGCCGATGACGATGTGGTCCAGCACCCGCACGTCCACCAGCGCGAGGGCGTCGCGCAGCCGCTCGGTGATGCGCACGTCGGACTGGCTCGGCTCGGCGACGCCGGACGGATGGTTGTGCGCGAAGATCACGGCGGCCGCGTTCCAGCGCATGGCCTCGCGCACCACCTCGCGCGGGTGCACGCTGGCGCCGTCGATGGTGCCGCGGAACAGCTCGCGGTACTCGATGACGCGGTGGTGGTTGTCGAGAAACAGGCAGGCGAAGACCTCGTGCGCATACACGCGCAGCTTGCTCTTGAGGTAGTTGCGCGTCGCCTCCGGGCTGGTCAGCACGTCGCGTTCGCTGATCTCGCTGCGCAGATAGCGCTGGCTCAGCTCCAGCACCGCCTGGAGCTGCACGTACTTGGCCGTGCCGAGGCCCTTGCCGCGGCAGAAGTCCGCATGGCTCGCCGACAACAGCCCCACCAGCCCGCCGCGCTCGGCGAGCAGGTCGCGGGCGAGGTCGATGGCGCTGCGGCCCGCAACGCCGGTGCGCAGAAAGATGGCAAGAAGCTCGGCGTCGCTGAGCGCGCCGGCGCCACGCTCGAGCAGTTTTTCGCGCGGGCGCTCGGCGGCGGGCAGATCGGTGATTCGCATGCGGCATGGTCTCCTAGCGAGGCTTCGCCTCAGACCGACGAGTCGTGCTCATCGCTCTCGAAATCGAAATCGGGATCGGGATCGGTCGGCACTCGGATCGATTTCGACGTCGATATCCCGATCCCGACGCGCCTCGCCAGTCCGGCGTCCCATCGAAAATTGACTCATCTGCAAGCATTCGGCGCCCCCAAGCAATCTTGCGAGGCAGAGCCTCAGACCAACCAGGGCGCGGAGCGTCGTCTTGCGCCGCCCGCTCGTTGCCGCAACGGAACCAAAGGGCCGAGAAGGTCTGCCTTGGCCCTCGGCCCTCGGCCCTTTTGCCTTCAAGCGCCTTGTCGCCATGAAACTTGACGCATCTGCGAAGGAAAAATTCACCAAAGCGAGCTAGGGTGCGTCCGCGGAGAGCTTACGGCAGCGTACACGATGCTTCCAAGCGAAAATTTAGCCGCCCTTCTGCGGCGCATCCTGCGTGCTTGCGCACGCGGGCACTGTAAACCCTGCGCTACAATCCGGTGCTAACAGTCTCAATCGGCACCGAGCCAGCGAAACGAGCACCGTGTCCGTCGACGGATCGTACAAGATTCTGCTGGGGATCAGCGGCGGCATCGCCGCTTACAAGACGCCCGAGCTGGTTAGGCGTCTCACCGAGCGCGGCGCAACGGTGCAGGTGGTCATGACGCGCGCCGCCGGCGCCTTTGTCACGCCGCTGTCGCTGCAGGCGGTCTCGGGCCGGCCGGTGCGCACGGCGCTGCTGGAGCCGGAGGCCGAGGCCGGCATGGACCACATCGCGCTCGCGCGCTGGGCGGACCTGATTCTGCTCGCACCGGCCACCGCGCACCTGATGGCGCGGCTGGCGCACGGCTTCGCGGATGATCTGCTGACGACGCTAGTGCTCGCATCCGCGGCACCGGTGACGCTCGCGCCCGCTATGAACCGGCAGATGTGGCGCCACCCGGCGACGGCCGCAAACCTGCGCCTGCTCGAGGCGCGCGGCTGCCGGGTGCTCGGTCCGGCCGAGGGCGCACAGGCCTGCGGTGAGACCGGCCCCGGCCGCATGCTGGAGCCCGCCGAGATCGCCGCCGCGCTGCTCGACGGCACGCCGCAGGGCGGCCCGCCGCCGGGTGACGCAACGGGCCTCCTCGCCGACGTGCCGGTGCTGCTGACCGCGGGGCCGACCCGCGAGGCCATCGATCCGGTGCGCTACGTCGGCAACCGCAGCTCCGGCAAGATGGGCTATGCGCTGGCCGCGGCGCTGGCCCGCGCCGGCGCGCGGGTGAGCCTGGTCTCCGGGCCGGCATCGCTGCCCTGCCCGCCCGGCGTCGAGTGCGTCGGCGTGGAATCGGCGGCGGAGATGCACGCGGCCGTGATGGCGCGCGTCGGCGACTGCGCGATCTTCGTCGCCGCCGCCGCCGTCGCCGACTATCGACCGGCCGCGCCACTGCCCGGCAAGCTCAAGAAGGCCGCCGATCGGCTCACGCTCGAGCTCGTGCGCAATCCTGACATCCTGGCCGAGGTCGCGGCCCTGCCGGCCGGGCCCTTCACGGTCGGTTTTGCCGCCGAGACCGAGGCGCTCGCGGCCCACGCCGAGGCCAAGCTGCGCGGGAAGGGGCTCGACATGATCGCCGCCAACCTGGTCGGGCGCGGCGTCGGTTTCGAGGCGGACGACAACGCGCTGCTCGTGCTCTGGCCCGGCGGCAGATGCTCCCTTCCAACGCTGCCCAAGCCCGCGCTGGCGGCGGCCCTCACAGAGCTGATTGCAGAGCGCTATGCGGCATCGGTTACAGGTTAAGGTGCTGGACCCGCGTCTCGGGCGCGACTTTCCGCTGCCCGGCTACGCCACCGACGGTGCGGCGGGCATGGATCTGCGCGCGCTGCCGCCGGCTGCAATCGAGCTCGCCCCCGGCAGCGCGGAGCTGTTGCCCACCGGCATGGCCGTGCATATCGCGGAGCCCGGCCTCGCGGCCGTGATCCTGCCGCGCTCGGGGCTCGGGCATCGCCACGGCATCGTGCTCGGCAACCTGGTGGGGCTCATCGACTCCGACTACCAGGGCGAACTGCTGGTGTCCTGCTGGAACCGCGGCAGCGCGCCGTTCCGCATCGAGGTGGGCGAGCGCATCGCACAACTGGTGCTCGTGCCCGTGGTGCATGCGGAGCTGGAGCTGGTGGCGGACTTCGCCGCCACGCCGCGCGGCAGCCGCGGCTTCGGGCACAGTGGACGCTTGTGATGGGGATGTCAGCATGTTGACGATGGCGCCATTGCCGCGATTGGGCGGGCAGGCGGCGGCGCGCGCCCGATATGGGCTCGCGCGTCGGCGGGCGGAGCCTGGCCGCCTGCGCAGGCCGGGGCGTGACGGGATGGCGCCGGCATGCTCCTCATGACGCGCAAGGGGCGCGACGAGCCCGAGGGGCTCGCGGTTCCGGACAGCGTCGACGGCTTCGGCCTCGGCACCTACTGGATACTGGCCTACACCGCGGCGGCGCTGGTGCTGCTGATGGTGCTGCTCGGGGCGACGATCATCTTCGGCGCCAACGAGTCGCGCCTGATGGAGCGTCACCTGCGCGGCTACTCGGCGACGCTGGCGCAGGAAATGAGCAATCGCACGGCGGCGGTGCGCGGGCAGCTCAAACGCTGGCGCGACGATGCCGGTCTGCGTGCAGCGCTGCTCGACGGGCGCGCCGCGGCGCTGCGCGACAAGGAGGCAGAGCTTGGGCTCTTGGTGCCGGGCGCTCTCGCGGTGCTGATCTTCAGCCCAGAAGACATCGCGCCCGGCGGTGCCGCCTCCCGCCGCCTGAGCTTCGCCGGGCTGGACATGGTGCAGCAGGTGCTGCAGCAGGGTGCCATCTCGCCGCTGGAGGCGCACCGGGTGCGCCAGGAGGATGAGCACCTCGCCATTGCGGGCCCGGTCACCAACGGCGACGGCGGGCCCGTCATCGGCGTCGTGCACATCATGCTGCCGCTGTCGCTGTTGCCGCACGCGGTGTCCGAGGTGCCGGGGCAAAGCCGCTTCGTGTTCCGCCAACTGGTGGCAGACAGTATCGTGCCGGTGATGCCGGCGGAGGCGAAGGCGCCGCCCGCCGGCGCGCCGTCGGTGCGCTTGCCCATCGCCGACACGCGCCTGGAGCTGTTCGCCTGGACCGAGTCCCCGGGTTTGGTGGGCGCCGGACTCTTGCCACTGCTGGCAGGGCTGTACGGGCTTGCGCTGCTGCTGCTGGCCGCGGCGCTCGGCTTTCCGTATCGGCTGCTGCAGCGCGGCGTCAAGACCGACCTCGCGAGCATGCTGGCGCTGGCCGAGGACGCCGTGGCACAGCGACCGCTGCGCACCACTCGTGGGCGCGTGCGCGAGCTCGTTGCCACGACGGACAACCTGCGCCGGCGGCTGCGGGAGCTGGCGCCGGGGCGCAGCGTCGCCCCCAAGTCCGCGGCCGAGCTCGCGGTGCTGGCCGCGGAGGCCAACGGCAGCGAGGACGATGGCGTCATGGACCTGGACGCGGGCTTCGAGCTCAACCTGCCGGAGGACGAGTCCGATCGGCCAGCTCGGTCTGCACCCAACGCGGCGGCCCCGCCCGGCAGCCGCGCACATGCCAGCGTCCCCGCGCACATCTTCCGCGCCTACGACATCCGCGGCCTCATCGGCGAGGAGGTCAACGAGCAGGTGATGCGCCTGCTCGGGCGTGCCGTAGGCAGCGAGGCCGCGGCGCAGGGACAAAGGCTCTGCATCGTTGCGCGCGATCAGCGCCCGTCCGGCGCGGCCTTCGCAGCGGCGCTGACGGCCGGTCTGCGCGAGAGCGGCTGCGATGTCATCGACCTGGGCATCGCGCCGACACCGCTTGCCTACCACGCGGCCTTCGCACGGGGTGCGGCGAGTGCGGCCATCGTCACCGCGAGCCACAACCCGGCCGACTACAACGGGCTCAAGGTCGTGCTCGGCGGGCGTTCGGCCAACGAGGACCAGATGCGCGGCCTACGCGAGCGTATCGTCCGCGGCGAGCTTGAGCGCGGCGCCGGCGGCTATGCCGTCCTCGACTACGTCGGCGACTATATCCGCGCGGTCTGTGACGACATCGCGCTGGCGCGGCCGCTGAAGGTCGTCATCGACTGCGGCTTCGCGACGGCGTGCCGCGTCGCACCGGCGCTGTTCAGGCAACTGGAGTGCGAAGTCGTCGAGCTCGACTGCGATCTCGACCCGGCCCAGGCCGATGCGCACATGCCGGACCCCTCGCAGCCGCAGAACCTGTTCGGGCTGGGCGACGCGGTGCTCGGGCAAGGGGCGGACATCGGCCTGGCATTCGATGCCGACGGCGATCGGCTCGGCATCGTCGACTCCGCCGGCAGGTATATCTCCGCGGACCGCATGCTGATGCTGCTGGCGTCCGACGTGCTCTCCCGCAGCCCGGGCAGCGACATCGTCTATGACGTCAAGTGCAGCCATCACCTAGGCGCCGCAGTGCTGGAGCATGGCGGGCGGCCCGTCATGTGGAAGTCCGGGCACAGCTTCATCAAGCAGAAGGTGCGCGAGCTCGGTGCCCCACTCGGCGGCGAATACTCGGGCCACATCGTCTTCGCCGAGCGCTGGAACGGCTTCGACGACGCCTTCTATGCCGCAGCCCGCCTGCTGGAGGTGCTGGCCCTGGACCCGCGCACCAGCACCGAGGTCTTCGGCGCCCTGCGGGTCGGCATCGGCACGCCGGAGCTGTTCGTGCCGCTGCCGACGGGCGAGGAGGCGAGCATCATGCAGGCGGTGCTGGGGATGGCGGACCGGCTCGATGGCGTCGAGGTGAATATCATCGACGGACTGCGTGCGGAGTTCGACCAGGGCTGGGGCCTGATTCGCGCCTCCAACACGCTGCCCGGACTCATGTTCCGCTTCGAGGCCGACGATCAGGCGGCGCTGGAGAAGATCCAGGACCTGTTCCGGCGCATGATGGACATGGTGGCGCCTGACCTGGAGCTGCCTTTTTGAGGGGCTAGGGGCTAGGGGCTAGGGGCTAGGGAAGCGTTTCCGCTTGAGGGGCTAGGGGCTAGGGGCTAGGGAAGCGTTTTCCGCCAGCCGTTCGTCGAAATCGAAATCGAAATCGAACCGAGTTGCAGCCGATCCCGATACCGATTTCGATAGCGATTTCGATAAGCGATGAGCGCGACTCGTCGGTCCGAGGCGTTGCGTCGCTCGGGGCTAACGCCGAGCCGCTCCTTGGCCCTTGGCCCTTGGCCCTTGGCCCTTGGCCCTTGGCCCTTGGCCCTTGGCCCTCATGTCCGTTCCCTAAACGTCCGATAGTGCTCGTGTAATCGCCCAGATGTCCGTTAACGAAGATCGCGCTCAGACCATCGCCCGTGTCCTCACCGAGGCGCTGCCGTACATCCGCCGCTTCTCCGGCAAGACGATGGTGATCAAGTACGGCGGCAACGCGATGGTGGAGCAGCGCCTGAAGGAGGGTTTCGCCCGCGACATCGTGCTGATGAAGCTGGTCGGGCTGAACCCCGTGCTAGTGCACGGCGGCGGCCCGCAGATCGGCGCGCTGCTGGCGCGCCTCGGCAAGGCCAGCGAGTTCGTCGACGGCATGCGCGTGACCGACAGCGAGACCATGGACGTCGTGGAGATGGTCCTGGGCGGCCTGGTCAACAAGGACATCGTCAACCTGATCAATCAGCACGGCGGTGTTGCCGTGGGGCTCACCGGCAAGGACGGCGACCTGATCCGGGCACGCAAGCTGGTGCTGCGCCGCGACGCACCGGAGCTGGACGCGCCCGAGATCATCGATCTCGGTCACGTCGGCGAGGTGGAGAGCATCGACGTCAGCGTCGTGAACATGCTCGTGGGTGGCAACTTCATCCCCGTCATCGCCCCCATCGGGGTCGGCGCGGACGGCCGCTCCTACAACATCAACGCGGACCTCGTGGCCGGCAAGGTGGCGGAGGTGCTGGGCGCGGAGAAGCTGATCCTGCTCACCAACACGGCGGGATTGCTCGGCGCCGACGGCGCGCTGGTGCGCGAGCTGGATCTCGCCCGCGTCGACGGGATGGTGCGCGACGGGGTCATCACCGGCGGCATGCTGCCGAAGGTCCGCTGCGCAGTCGAGGCGGTGAAGGCGGGCGTGCGCGCCGCCCACATCCTCGACGGGCGGGTGGAGCACGCGGTGCTGCTCGATCTGTTCACCGACGAGGGCGTCGGCACCAAGATCAGCCCCCGTTAAGGCGCTGCGCGCCGAATCAGCCCCCGTTGAGGCGCTGCGCGCCGAGATTCCCAAGCGGCATCGACGCGGTCTCGGCGCTCGTATCCTCGGCGGATTCGAGCGCGGCACGGAAACCCTTCAGCACCTGCGATCGGGCATCGGTGCGGCAGGCATCCTCCTGACCGGGGGAATAGCTGGTGCATTGCACGTCGAGAAAGATCGACGCACTACCGCCGCCCTTGCTCCAGATCCGCGAGACTGTGAGCGCGATGTCGTCGCGCTCCTTCGGTGCCGCGGTCATGGCAACGTCCTTGCCGAGGGACTCGATGGGGAGGGTCGCGTGGCGGCGCACGTAGTTCAATGCACGCTGCCAGAGTTGCTCGCAAACAACCGGATCAGCACATTCGACGAGGTTATCGAGCACCGGCCGGCGCGTCGCCACCGCCTCCTTCGGCACCGCGGAGGCGGGCAGATTCTTGAGCTGGCGCAGGCGCTTTAGGTCCCGGTCGAACTTGGCGCGGATCTCCTGCTTCTGCTGCTCGCGCGCGACGATGCTCGTGAGCGCCTCCTCGATGGAGCGCTCCGTGCTAGCAATGCGCTCCTTGAGCTGATCCGACACGCGCTCGCCCTTGCGCTCGAGGTCCGCCGCATCGGCGCGCAGTTGCGCGAGCCAGTCCTGCTGACGGCGAATGTTGGCCTTCTTGAATTGGACCATCGTGTCGATGTCCGACAGATTGCCCTCGCGGGTCATGATTAGGTCATCAACGCTCTGGAAGGTGTTCAGCAGCACGCGATCATCGGCCCGCTGCTGGTCCAGCATGCGCTGCTGCTGAGCGCGCAGGCGCTCCAGCTCGCGCTCGCGCTGGATCTGTTCCGGCGTCTTCGCCGGCGCCACCGTGCGCACGCGCAGGCCCTCCGGCGAGAGCTGGGTGTGGCCCTTCTCGACCTCCGTCGGCGGCATGACGTCCGAGTAGTGGATGTTGCCCTGGTCATCGACCCAGCGATACAACTGCGGCGCGGCCAGTGGCGCTGCGCCGGACACGAGCAGCAGCGCCAGCAGCATGCCAAGACGTAGCGCCGTTGGGAGCCGGCTCGGCCGGCGCTGGGAGGGGAGTCGCTGGACTTGTGTCATGGCTGATCTGACAGAAGTTGTATCGGCAAAGGCGAGGACGAAAGCAGTACTCATGCAGGGCGACGAGCTCCCGCGGCCCTTCTCCTTGTGGCCCGCCTCCCTATAGGCCTTCTCCCTTGGCCCTTTCTCCCTTGGCCCTTCTCCCTTGGCCCTCCCGCATGCTCTGTGCGCCGTCAGGAAGCCCAGTCCCGTGCCGCACCCCGCCCTGCAGACAAAAGGTAGTCGAGCGAGGTTACGCCGACTGCGATGTGGAGCATGTTTCGCGGTCGGCGTCACTGCGTGTTGGCTGCAGCGTGAGACCCACGCCATAGTTCTCCCGATATTCTGCCAACGAGGCGTGAAAGCCACCCTGATCGCCATGCTCATCGAGGTAATCCACCAAGTCGTGCAGGGTCACGATGCTGACCGTGGCGATGCCATACTCCGCCGCGATCTCCGCCGTCGCGGCCAGCGCACCGGCGCCGCGCTCGCAACGGTCGAGGGCGATGAGCACACCGGCGGGCTCGGCCCCAGCGGCGCGGATCAGCGCCACCGACTCGCGCACCGACGTGCCCGCGGTAATAACGTCGTCTACAATCAGGACACGCCCCGCCAGTGGACTGCCGACCACGCTGCCACCCTCGCCATGCGCCTTGGCCTCCTTGCGGTTGAAGGCGAAGGGCAGATCCCAAGCGTAGTGCTCGGCCAGCGCGATGGCGGTGCAGGCGGCCAGCGGAATGCCCTTGTAGGCGGGACCGAACAGCATATCGACGCCGAGCCCGGAATGGCGCAAGGCTTCGGCATAATAGCGGCCCAGCCGAGCCAGCCCTCGCCCCGTGCTGAACGCGCCGGCATTAAAAAAGTAGGGACTTTCCCGGCCGGACTTGAGCGTGAAGCGTCCAAAGCGCAACACCTCGGTCTCGATCGCGAAGGCGAGAAACTGCCGCTGATACTCATGCATTGGACGGGCTCCGATGGATCGTGGTCGATATTGCCACAAACAACACACCGCGTGCATCTCTGCCGATGGCGCGCGGCAGCATCTCCGGGCGGGCCGGCATGCTAACCTGGTTGCGGCGAGGCACGTATGCCGAGCGCGATTCTGACCGCTTTCATCGTCGGCTTGCTGGGCGGCGTGCACTGCGTGGGCATGTGCGGCGGCATCGTCTCACTGTTGAGCCTCGGCATGGCGGCGGAACGCCGCGCGAGCCTCACGGCCGCGCTGCCGCTGCAGCTCGGCTACAACCTGGGGCGCATCTTGGGCTACGGCGTCGCCGGGGCCTTGGCGGGCGGGCTCGGGGCGCTGCTGGCGGGCTCGGGCGCGCTGCTGCTCGGTCAGCGGGCGCTGTACGCCGTCGCGGCGCTGGTGATGATCGCACTCGGGCTCTACCTGGGTGGCTGGTGGCGTGGGCTGGCGGCCGTGGAACGGGCGGGGGGCGTGTTGTGGCGGCGGCTGGAGCCCATCGGCCGCAGGCTTCTGCCCATTCGCCGCTGGTGGCAGGCGGTAGCCGTGGGCCTCATCTGGGCTTGGCTGCCCTGCGGGCTCGTCTACAGCGTGCTGATCCTCGCGCTCGGCACCGGCTCGCCGGCAGCGGGCGCCCTGCTGATGCTCGCGTTCGGGCTCGGCACGCTGCCCAATCTGCTCGGCATCGGCCTGCTGGCCGGCGCCGCCGCGCGCTACATGGAGGCAATCTGGTTCCGCCGCGCCGCAGGCCTGGTCGTCATCGGCTTCGGCGGCTATGCGCTGTGGCAGGTGGCGGCGCCCGGCTGAGCTGCGTTACGCCGCGTCAACCTAGCGAGGCAGAGCCTCGGACCTGATCATCGCTATCGAAATCGCTATCGAAATCGCTATCGAAATCGGGATCGGGATCGGGATCGGAAAGGGCCAAGGGCCAAGGGCCAAGGGCCGAGGAGGCCTGCCTTGGCCCTCGGCCCTCGGCCCCTTTTGCCGCTAGGGTCAAGCCTCCGTAGCCCGGTCCAGCCGTCGCACCGGGGCGCCGTCGCTGGTGACCAGATACGGCGCGCGCCGCGCTGGGGCCTGGGGGCCGGGCTCGAAGTCGATGGCGTTGCGGATGTTGCGCAACAGCGTCAGTTGCCTTGCGAGCTGCGCCCGCTCGCGGACGAGGCTCGCCCGCTCGGCATGCAGGTGCTCGCGGCTGGTCTCGACGCGCTGATAGCGTCCGAGGCGCGCCTCGGCGCGGGCCTTGCGCGCCTCCACCGCGCGTACCGGCGGCGCCAGGGCGGCGTCGAGCCAGCCGTCCACGGCGTCGCGCAGGTGGTCGAACAACACCCGCGCCCGCTGCACGAGCCCGCGCTCGAAGCGCGCGACGGCGGCGCCGCGCGGGCAGAGCAAAAGCTCCTCGCTATCGATCCAGCGCACGGCCTCCGCGTACAGCAGCTCCATTTCGTGCCGATAGTGCGTCAGCGAGAACGGCGCCGGTGGGTCCAAATCGAGACCGAGCTCCGCGCGGAGCGCGGCGTAGATGTCTTGCACCTCGCGCCCGAGCCGCGCGCTGTCGGTGCCGACGCGGGCCACCACGCCGCGCAGCTCGTCGAACAGCGCCCGCATGGTCTGGCGCATGCCGGCCGTGGTCCAGCGCTCGGCGAGGCGCGCGCTCGCGCGCCCTGCCAGGTGCTCGAAGGCCGCGGCGCAGAGCAGGCCCCGTGCGTGCTCGGCGTGCGCTCGCAGCAGGCGCTGGGCGCCCCTGACCTGCTCCACGCCTTGCACGTACAGGGCCTCGTCACGGCGCACCAGCTCCAGGGAGCGCGCCACCAGTCCCGCGCTCTGTGCATCCAGGACCTCCAGCTCGGCCATGCGCTGCTCGGTGGCCGCGGTGCGCGCCTCCAGCCGCGACATGGCGAACCGCAGCAGGGCACCAATGCTCGCCTCAACGCCGCTGCGGCAGGCCTGCCGGCGCTTGGCGATGACTTGCTCCGCGAGCAGCGACTCCAAGGCGTCGATGCCGCTCGCGCGCAGCCGTGCCGGCTTGTCGGCAATCTTGGCGGCCAGGCCCGCACGGGCGCATACCGCACGCACCAGCGCGCGATCGATGCCGAGCGTGGTGGCGGTGCGGTGGCGCAAACGCTCAAGCGTGCTGCCGCTCGGCGCCTCCTCGACGGCGCCGAGCGCGCCGCTGCGCGTCAGCGCCACCAGGGTCACCGGGGCTTGCACACCCGCCGGCCGCAGATGCTCGCGCCAGAGCGCGAGGTCGCCTGCCTCGACACCGCGCTCGGCGGCGATGGTCATGACCATACCGTCGATGGCCGCGAGCAGCTCCGTGTAGAGAGCGGGATCGCGCGCCATGGCCGCGCGGCCCGGCAAATCGAGCAGCACGAGCCCGCGCTTTAGGAGCGGATGCGGAAAGCTCAGCACCGCGTAGCGCCAGCAGGGGATCTCGACAGTGCCCTCTTGATCACCGGTCGCCGCCGCGCCGGCGAGCCCCGCCGCCTGCGCCAACTGCAATGGTTTGGTGCGATGGACCTCGGCCAAGATCGCGCTGATCTGCTCCGGCTCCTGCGGATGCAGCGGTAGCCGCACCCAGCGCTCCGGCTTCTGTTTCATCCCGGCCAGGGAATCGGGCTTGCCGAGGTACTCGATCGGCAAGAGCTTGAGGCACGCGCCGCCGTCGCTGGGCTGCCAGCAGATCTCCAGCGGACACAGGCTCCCGGTCGCGGCGATGGGCAAAAGCTGGCGCAGCTCGGCAAAGAACAGCGCGTTCATCAGCTCCGTCTTGCCGCGTTGCGACTCGCCGGCGATGGCGATGCAGAGCCTGTCGCCTTCGATGGCGGCAAGCGCACGCCGCAACCGCGCGTCTGTCTGGGGCGTGCCGGCACCGACGCTGCGCAGCCAAGCCCTCATAACGTGTACGGCCCGTGTTGCCCGGGACCGCCACTTAGCGTGCACGACCAACTGCTCGCGCAGCGGAGCCTGTACTGTGTTGTCGTGTCCCGAGCGCATCGGGTGCGCCTCCATCGAGCCGCGATCGGACAACCTTGTCAGCGTTGGAGGGCGGGATGACTGCCCTGGATGACTCGAATTCTAACCGCGCGTCAGGCGTTATCCCGTGCGCTGGTGCGACATTCGGCCAGAGGTAGCGGCAAGACGACCGGCGCATCGATGAGAACGACCTTGGAGCGCCCGTGTGCGCCGCCGGCGAGCCGCACCCGCTGCCGCGGCACCCCGCAGGCAACGGCGAGAAACTCGACCAGCCGGGCGTTGGCCTTGCCGTCCGCGGGTGGTGCCTTCAGCCGCACGCGCAGCTCGTCGCCGAGGGGCTCGCCGAAGGCGTCGTCCCGCGCCCGCGGCTGCACGCGCAGGTTGAGCCGCAGCGTCTTGCCGTCCCAGCGATACCAGCTCAAGGCGCGGGCGGAAGGGTCAGAACGGGCTGCCGGTGAGCGCGCGCAGCGGCGGCAACAGCAGCATTTGCAGCAGCACCAGCCCGATCATCGCCACCATCGGGGATAGATCGATGCCGCTGATGGCCGGCAGCAGGCGCTGCGCGGGCTCAAGGATCGGGTCCGTGAGACGGTTCAGGAGGCTCACTGCAGGGTTGTAGGGGTCCGGGTTGACCCAGCTCAGGATCACGCGCACCAGGATTGCGAACAGGAAGATGCTGATGATGAGCCCAACCAGCGCCGGCACGGCCCAGGCCAGTGCGATGAGCGGCCGAAAGCCGAGCCCGAGCAGCCAGGCGAGCAGCGTCAGCTCCACCGCCTTCAACACCCAGGCGAGCACGACGGAGGCGATGTCGATGCCGGCGTAGCCCGGGATGACCTTGCGCAATGGCCGCAGCACCGGCGACGTGAGGGTCACCACGAACTGCGAGATGGGGTTGTAGAAGTCCGCCCGCGCCCACTGCAACAGGAAGCGGATGACGACGATGCTGATGTAGAGCCCGAACAGGGTCTTGATCAGAAAGATCAGCGGTTCGGTGAGGTAGGCCTGGGTCATGCGTCGGCTCCGAGCAACTGGGACAACTCCACGGCGCGGGCACGGGCGGCGGCGACGGCGCGGGTCACCAGCGCCTCCAAGCCGCCCTCGGTGAGCACCTCCAGCGCGCGCTCGGTGGTGCCGCCGGGCGAGGTGACGCGCCGGCGCAGCTCTTCGGGCGATTCGTCGCTCTCCATGGCCATGCGCGCGGCGCCGAGCGCGGTCTGGATGCTCAGCAGTCGCGCGGCCTCGGGCTCCAGGCCCTCGGCGACGGCGGCGTGCTCGAGCGCCTCCATCAGCAGCAGGAAGTATGCGGGCCCGCTGCCGGACACGGCGGTGACGGCATCCAGGTCCCGTTCACCGGCAACCCAGCGCGTGAGCCCGCCGGCGCGCATGATCTCCTCGGCGAGGTTGCGCTGCGCGGGCGTGGCAATGGCGTTGGCGTGCAGCGCGATGGCGCCGGACTGCACCAGCACCGGCGTGTTCGGCATGCTGCGCACCAGCGGCACCGGGCGGCCGAGCCAGGCACAGATAGACGCCTCGGTGACGCCCGCCATGACGGAGACGACGAGCGGTGCGGGCTCACGCAGTTGCCCCGCGAGCGCGCGGCAGACCGCGGGCGCCACCTGCGGCTTCACCGCGAGCACGATGACCTCCGCATCGGCGACGGCCGCCGCATTGCTGTCGGTGGTGTGAATGCCATGCGCCTCGCCGAGCCGCGTGCGCTGCTCCGGCAGCGGGTCGCTGACGGTCAGCGCCGTCGGCGCATGACCATCGGCGATGAGGCCGGCGACCAGGCTGCGGGCCATGTTGCCGCCGCCGATGAAGGCGATGCGGGTCTGACTCAGTGGCATGTTGAGATCGACTCCCTATGGTGGTCGAAAATGGTGGCTGCGAAACGTGGCTGCGAAACGTGGCTGCAAATGGCGGCTGCAAAACGAGGCCCGCTGTGCGGGCTCGACGCCGGGCGGTGGCGCCCGACGCCTGCGCGAGCGTCAGCGGTGCGCGGTGCCGACGCGTGCGCCGAAGATCGCGGTGCCCACGCGGACCATTGTAGCGCCCTCGGCGATGGCCGCTTCCAGGTCGTCGGTCATGCCCATGGACAGGGTCGGCAGCGGCAGCGCCGGTGTCGCGAGGCGCTCGCGCAGCGCCCGCAGCGCGGCGAAGGGCCGACGCTGCGCGGCGAGGTCGTCGGCCGGTGCCGGCAGCGTCATCAGTCCCTGCACGCCGATGCCGTCGATGCCGCGGCAGGCGGCGATGAAGTCCGCGACGGCCTCGGGCGCGAGCCCGCCCTTGCTCGCCTCGCCGCTTAGGTTCACTTGCACGCAGCAGGCGAGCGGGCCGAGCGCCGCCGGGCGCTGCGCGCCGAGCCGGCGCGCGTGCTTGAGCTCGCAGAGGCCGTGCACCCACGCGAAATGGCCCGCGATGTCGCGCGTCTTGTTGGTCTGCACCCGGCCGATGAAGTGCCAGGTCAGCGGTAGGTGCGCGAGGGCTGCCTGCTTGTCCAGCGCCTCCTGCACGTAGCTCTCGCCGAAGGCCGCCTGGCCCGCGGCATGGGCCGCGGCGACGCTGTCGGCGCCATGCACCTTACTGACGGCGAGCAGCGCGACGCTGCCGGGCGGGCGCCCGTAGCGGGCCTCCGCGGCGGCGATGCGCTCACGAACCCGCGCGAGGTTGTCCGCGATGGTCAGGGCGAGGTTTGCGGTCATGCGGTTCGTCGGTGGCGCTCAGTCGTCGGCGTGTTGGTGCTGGCCGGCGGCGTCGGTGATCTGCGCCACCAGCGCGCGCAGGGCCTGGCCGCGGTGACTCAGGCGATTCTTGGTGTCGGGGTCCAGCTCCGCGGCGGCACAGCCATGGGTCGGCACGAAGAACAGCGGGTCGTAGCCGAAGCCGTTCTCGCCGCGCGGCGCGCGCAGGATGCGCCCCTCCCAGGTGCCGAGACAGATCAACGGGGTCGGGTCCAGCGGATGGCGCAGATAGACCATGACGCAGCGATAGCGTGCCGTGCGCGCGCCGTCCGGCACCTCGGCGAGGTCCGCAAGCAGCTTGTCGTTGTTGGCCTGATCGTCGGCTCCCGGGCCCGCGTAGCGCGCCGAGTAGATGCCGGGGGCGCCGTCCAAGGCGTCCACCTCGATGCCGGAGTCATCGGCGATGGCCGCAAGTCCGCTGCCCGCCGCCGCATGGCGCGCCTTTAGGATCGCGTTCTCGACGAAGCTGAGCCCGGTCTCCTCGGCCTCCGGGAGGCCGAAGGCCCGCTGCGGCTGCACCGCGACACCGGCACCGGCGAGCAGTTGGCCGATCTCGCGCAGCTTGCCCGGGTTGTTGCTGGCAAGCACGATGTCGCTCGGTCGGTGCACAGGCATGGTGGGATGCTCCGGGCTTGGGTTGTCGCAGGACCGGCGTCGGCTGCCCTCAGGCGCCGGCGAGCACCGCGCGCTGGATGACGATGAGCTGACCGATGCCGGCGGTGGCGAGGTCCAGCAGCGCGTCCAGCTCCGCGCGCGAGAAGGCCGCGCCCTCGGCGGTGCCCTGCACCTCGATCAGCCCGCCGGTCGCGTTCATCACGACGTTCATGTCGGTTTCCGCCGCACTGTCCTCGGCATAGTCCAGGTCCAGCACCGGTGTGCCCTGATAGATGCCAACGGACACCGCGGCCACTTGCTCCTTGAGCGGCCAGCCGGTCAGCAAACCGTCGGCGGTCAGGCCGGTGAGTGCATCATGCAGCGCGACCCAGGCGCCGGTGATGGCGGCGGTGCGGGTGCCGCCGTCGGCCTGCAGCACGTCGCAGTCGAGCGTGACGGTGCGCTCGCCCAGCGCCGGCAGGTCCATCGCCGCGCGCAGCGCGCGCCCCACCAGGCGCTGGATCTCGAGCGTACGCCCGCCCTGTTTGCCGCGGGCGGCCTCGCGGGCCGTGCGCTCATGCGTGGCGCCGGGCAGCATGCCGTATTCGGCCGTGACCCAGCCTTTGCCCGCGCCGCGCAGGAAGGGCGGCACCCGCTCCTCGACGCTCGCGGTGCACAACACGCGCGTGGCGCCGAATTCCACCAGCACCGACCCCGCGGCGTAGTGCGTGAAGCCGCGTGTCAGGCGGACCGGGCGCAGCTCGTCGGGCGCGCGCTTCGATGGGCGCATTCGGGTTCTCCTATGGCGGTGAAACGGATCGGGGGCAAGGCTGGTGCGCGGGTGCTCAGCCGAACTGCAAGTGCTGCTCGCCGTGCTCCTGCATGACGCGAAGCATCGCGCCCGCGTCCGGCGGGCGGCGCTCCGGAACCAGGTCGGTGGACTGGTCGATGAGGGCGAGCAGCCACTGCGGGTATTGATCGGCGAACAGCTCCAGCGACGGCACCACCGCGTCGTCCGCCAGGCGCTCCGGGGCCGGTTGCATGGTATTGCCCTCGATGCAGCAGCGCAGGGACGCGCCGACGGCATACACATCGGTCCAGGGGCCGATCTTGCCGCCCTGGCGGTACTGCTCCGGCGGCGAGTAACCCGCGGTGATGACATGGCTCGCCGTGCTGCCGCCGATGGTCAGCACCTGCGCGGCGCCGAGGTCCAGCAGCAGCGGGTCGTGCCCGTTGCGCAAATGAATGTTGCCGGGCTTCACGTCCAGATGCAGCATGGCGCGGGCGTGCATCGTGTGCAGCGCGTCCAGCAGCGGAACGAAGATCCGCAACAGGAGTGTCGTGCTGAGCCCGCCGCCGCGCTCGTGGACGAACTGGCCCAGATTCCGCCCCCGCTCGTGCTGCATTACGATGTAGCCCGTGTCGTTGCGCATGAACATGTTCAGCACCGCGACGATGTGCGGATGGGCGAGGGAAGCCATGACCTTCGCCTCCTGAAAGAACAGCCGGCGGTTGCGGTAGAGCGACTCGCGCTGCTTGCTATCCACCGGCAGCAGCCGCCCGTCGCTATGTCGGCGCGCGAGGCGCTTGGGCATGAACTCCTTGATCACGACCTCATCGCCCGTCTCCTCGTCCTCGGCAAGGTAGATCAGGCTGAAGCCGCCCTTGCCGATGGTATCGACGATGCGATAGCAATCCAGCGTGGTACCTGCTTCGAGGCTGTCGCGGGCGTGGCTCATGCGGCGCTCTTGCTGCGGCGTCTGCGGGGTGCGGGCCTCAGGTCAGGGCCGCAGGGCATGCGTTCGGTTCCGGCGCCTCCGGCGCAACGCCAGCGCCGAAGCCCGAGCCGGTATGATAGCCGCTGCCGCGCGCTGTCGCGCCCCCGATGGGGTCGATGCGCAGCGCGCTTGCCGCCCGCGCCGCAGGCTCGGCACCGCCGCCCGACAACCCCACCCGCAAGCCCACACCGAGGTGAGCACGATGACACGCAGCATGACGGCCTTCGCCCGCGAGAGCAGCACCGGCGCATTCGGCCAGCTCACCTGGGAGCTGCGCTCGGTCAATCACCGCTTCCTGGAGCCGCACCTGCGCCTGCCGGACGACCTGCGCGGGTTGGAGACGCCGGTGCGCGAGCGTCTCGCGGCAAGGCTCGGCCGCGGCAAGGTGGACTGCACACTGCGCTTCGCGCCGTCAGCAGACGATGCGGGCGTGCTCAAGGTCAATCGGCGGCTCTTGGAGCAGCTCCTGGTCGCCGCGGACCAGATCGCCACGCGGCTCGGTGAGCCCGCCACACCGCATGTCATCGACCTGCTGCGCTGGCCGGGCCTGCTGGAGGAGCCAGCGCAGGACACCGACGTCATCGCCGCCGCGGCCCTCGCGCTGCTGGAGCAGGCACTGGACAGCCTCATCGCCGCCCGCGAGCGCGAGGGCGAGCGGTTGCGGGCGTTGCTGCTCGCGCGCTGCGAGAAGCTCGCGGCCGAGGTGGACGCGGTGCGCGCGCGCATGCCCGATGTGCTGACAGCCGTGCGCGCCCGCATTCGCGAGCGGCTCGCCGAGGTCAAGGCGGAGCTCGATCCGGCCCGGCTGGAGCAGGAGATGGCGCTGATCGCCCAACGCCTCGACGTGGACGAGGAGATGGACCGCCTCAAGGTGCACATCGCCGAGGTGCAGAAGTCCCTCGCCGGCGACGTGCCGGTCGGCCGGCGGCTCGATTTCCTGATGCAGGAGCTCAACCGCGAGGCCAACACCCTGAGCTCGAAATCCGCCGACGCCGAGACCACCCACGCCGCGGTGGAGATGAAGGTGCTGATCGAGCAGATGCGCGAGCAGGTGCAGAACCTGGAGTGACGAGCATGCCGCAAGAAGCCAACGTTGCCGAGGCCGCCGCCCGCGGGCTCCTGTTCATCGTCTCGGCGCCGTCCGGCGCCGGCAAGACCAGCCTCGTGAAGGCGCTGCTCGATCAGGACTCGGGCCTCGCGCTGTCGGTGTCCTATACAACCCGCGCCCCGCGCGACGGCGAGCAGGACGGCGTGCACTATCACTTCGTCGACGCCGCCACCTTCGACCGCATGGCGGCGGCTGCAGCATTCGTCGAATACGCGCGCGTCTTCGGCAACGCCTACGGCACTGCTGCCGCGGCGCTCGGCGAGCAGCGCGACACCGGCACGGACGTGCTGCTCGAGATCGACTGGCAGGGCGCACGCCAGGTCCGGGAGCGCTTTCCGGATGCCGTCAGCGTGTTCATCGCCCCGCCGTCCCTTGCCGCGCTGGAATCAAGGCTCCGCGGTCGCGGCAAGGACAGCGACGAGATCATTGCCGGGCGCATGGCCCAGGCGCGAGACGAGCTGAGCCACCACGACGAATACGACTACCTGGTCGTCAACGACGACTTTGCCACGGCACTCGGCGAGCTCCACGCCATCGTCATCGCCGAACGCCTGCGCGAGCCGCGCCAGGCCTGCCGGCACGCCGCGGCGCTGCGGGCGATGCTCGGCGGCGGCTGAGCGCCGCGCTGCGCTCGGTGGGCTGCGGGCGCCATTCCGCTCCGAGGGCCGAGGGAGCCCGCCTCGGCCCTCGGCCCTCGGCCCTTATTGGAGGAGATGTTGCTGGCCGCGCGGCGGGCTGCCGAAAGGGCACAGCAAGAGCGGACGCAGTTCAACAGCGGGTTGAAGGCAGCCTACTACGATGTTCTGACCGTCCCACGTGAGCAGGCCGCAGCGCTCGATCTGGACCCCAAGGAATTCGGGCTCGCCGATTACGATCCCGACGCCTTGCTGCAACAGGACCAAGCCGCCTAGCCGGCGCGGCAGGCCTTGATCGTAATCCCGACCAGCGCCGAGGGCTCCGTGCGTAGCCACGGCTTCCAGCCCTGACTCCGGTAGGCCAGGGTGGCCTGACTACGCGGACCGCGCGTCCGTGGTCGAAAGTATGATCAAGGCCATTTCTGGTCAGCCTGTCGTTTTGGAGAGAAGCGGGAAACGCTCAGGCTGACGAATCGACTGGACCGAAAGATCAACGTCAATCGCCGGCCAATACAGATGATCTTCGGTCGGACGCTCAACGTTGCAGAGTTGCTCAATCGTTGCGGACTTGAACCAAGGGAAGTCTGAAAACGGCACTGCAAGTTCTTCATCGTCAAGCAGAAGCCATAAGCAGCGCTTGGATATGCTCGTGACTTCAGCCGCCAAAGCGGACATTCTGGCTGAATCCTTCAACACCGCTCGCAGTCGCCGTAGGCCTTAATCGGCTTCAAATGCGGCAAGCGGAGGCCGTTGTCGCAGCACACTTTACGGAGATCGAAGATGCCTGGCATCGTGCCTCCGCGTCCGGGTGCGCGACATGAACATGGATATGGGACTCCTCGCGAGAACAGAAGAACAGTTGGCACTGACCGTCGCGGGCAATTTACGGACGCTGCCGGGGGGGGTAGCCCCATACCATTACCCATAACTTTCCCCGATGCTGCGCTGAGCCTCAAGTGCGAGGACGAAATCGGGGATGCGTTGCAGGCCGATCCAAAGGGTTTTCGATCCGGGAAAGCCGTCGCCCTTGCGATTGAGAAAGCCGCCGAGGGTGGCGACCATGCGCACCATGGTGTCGAGGGATGGCGGCACGGCGGGTGGTGGCTTGCGCTGGGTCACCAAATAGACCGCCTTCCATTCTTCCTCGGCGAAGACGCTGTCGCAGGGCATTTCCGGGCAGTCGCGTCCGAGCATGGTCAGGTACAACACACGCCAGGCGATGATCATGTAGAAGGCCAGCGCCGGCTCGAGGCGCTCGCGGGTCTCCAATTGCAGCTGCTCGACGCGGCAGCCGCTTTTCAAGACCTTGAAATAAAGCTCAATTTGCCACCTGCAGAGGTACCAGGAGAGGGTTTCGGCGGCCTGCTCGGCGCTCTCCACCGGCAGGTTGGTCAGCAGCAGCCACTCCAAGGGGTCTTCGCCTGCGGGCGGGTGTGGCTCGGTGGCGAGCAGTGCGGTGACGGTGACCTCGGCCAAAGTGCGGTCGGGGCGCGGCGGTGGCTTGAGGGTGACGCGCACGGCCTTGATCTGTTGGTGGACGGTGCGCGCACGCCGGCCCTTGGCGGGGGGGCGCTCGAAGCTGATCTCGCTGAGCACGGGGGCGGCATCAAGGACTGCGCGCAGCTTGCGTCCATCGGCCAGCAGCCGCTCGGTATGCTGCACGCGCACCAGCCAGTCGGCGCTGCGCTCGGGACAGGGGGCTTCGACGAACAGGTCGTAGATGTCGCCTTCGCGGTCGGCGATGTAGGTGATGCGGGTGTCGGCCAGTGTCTCGGCCAAGGCGTTGACGCGAGCAAAGCCATCGATCCAACGCACGCTCTCTTTCTCTTCGAGGGGGCGATTGCGATCCTTCTCCTGGCCGATGCTGCCGGGCTCACGCACCCAGGTGTAGGCATCGAGCAGTCCGAGCGGAACCCGCTCCGGGGTCACCACCAGGGTCGGATGCAGATACATCCCCCAACGGGTCTCGTAGTTGAGCGGGCCGAGTCCGGCCATGCTGGCCTTCTTGGTGGTGTAGTCCAGCTCAGTGGTGTCCTGAATGCACAACACCCGCCGATAGGCACGCAAACGCTCCTCGGTGCAGGCGCTATGCGGGGCGAGCACGCGCTCGGGCGTTACCTCGGCGTGGTCGAACAGGCGGTAGGCGGCGCGGGTCTCGTCCCAGCCCCCGCAGGCGGCGGGAATGCTCAACGTCGGTTTCTCCCCCAGTTTCTGCAGCAGGCGGCGCGCGCGGCGATCGAGGCGGCGATCGCCAAGATCGATGGCGCCGAGCTCGTCGGCCAGCGCACTCATCGCACCACCCCCAGCGCGGCGCGAAACCCCGCCGTCAGCGGGTAGACGTAGACGCCCTTGCGCGGCAACGCCGCCTGATGGGTGCGATCGCATTTGCCGCGTCCGGTGGTCTCCCCCAGGTAGTGCCAGTTGGCGGCACGGTAGCAGGTGCCGGCAAAGCGCGGCCGCTCGACGAAGGTCTCCAACAGCACCACCCGCTCACCATAGCGCGCGGCAAAGTCCTTGGGGATCCGCGCCGCCGCCAGCGCCAGGACCTTCGAGGCGAGGTGCTTCACCCGCACCCAGGGCAGCAGCAAAAAGCGCGCGTTGTTGAGCACCCGGCCCAGGTGGGCCTCGCGACAGGCGGCATCCCAACCGATCCAGCGATCGCGTACCGCCACCTTCCAGGCCGCCGCGCCGAAGCCGATCGCGCCCAGCACGCCACCCTCGCAGTGGACCAGGTAGCGCAGCTGCGCCCCCGGCAACGGCGTGTAGCCAAGGTAGTGATAACGCGCGATCAACCCATTCCACAGCCTTGATGCGCTCGCATCAAGCACCGCTTCCAGCCGCAAGCCGCCGAGATCCCCGACCGTGCCCACGACCGCGACCGGCTCCGGCCAGCGCTCCGGACCCCGCAGCAGACCACGACCGTTGCCATTGCCTCGGCTCGGCGCCGGCAGCTCGATCAGCCCCGCCCGATGCAGCCGCAGCAGCCCCACCCGGGCGCTCATCAGCTTCGGCCGACCCAGCGCATCCGTCCACTCCAGCGCCCGACACACCCGCCGTGCAATCTCCGAGCGCTGCGGCGGCTCCGCCGCCACGATCTCAGCGCGGATCCGCTCCAGGTCCGCCGCATCGAACGGCCGACCGCACAACTTGTCAGGTATGCCCACGCCCATCTGCTCCAGCCCCATCAAACTTGATGGGGCCGGATTTCAACAGGTCCGGCTCAGCGTGTCCAGCCCCTCGGGCTCTCTGTCCCCACTGAGATGTGGGTAATGGCATGGGGTAGCCCCTGAGGCCTACGAATCAGTGGATGCAATAAACTGTCACCGCGACGCGGGCAGGCTCAGATTACCGTGTACACCATAGGTTACCAATCTCCGCGAGCAAGTCGAGAAGTCGAAGATCCGAATCGGAATTTGCCTCTTGGCGCATCCTCGCAAGCTCGTTCTCAAGCTTCTCTGTAATTCTCGCCGAGTTATTGGATTCGGCGTACGTCTTGAAGAATAGAACCCAATGGTTGGCTTCAACACCCGATACGCGATGCGACAGCATGCGGTCAATATAGGTATCCATAACTCCTATGCGCGCGACTCGACCAAAGTTGCCGCCACTGTCGCTGCTAGGTGAATCGTTGACTTTCGACTTCGGCGGCGGATAGGGCTGAATTACTCCGGGCGGTGGGTTGATCGTCGTGTTGCCAGCCGAGTTGCGCATGTGCTTCCACCAAAAGTTGCGGTACTGGGCTACGAAGCGAGCCTGCTCAATGTAAGGCTCATAGACGATCGGGATACCCGATAATACGTTCTTCAGGTGCCAGGGCACGACAACCAATAGGTCGTACTCGGAACATGCCGCGGGTGTTACCTTGTACCGAAAACTCGGCACGCCCTCTTTGGCTAGGAGATACCAACCCTTAAGCTCTACTCCCAGTACCGTATTGATTTCCCCACCTGTTCTCGATATTAGGCGAACGTCCGGAAACGTTTGCGATGAACGCTCGAAATTATGCTCGGGCCATTCGTCATCCGGGTCCCACACTTTCCTTACGCGGTTCAAAGTGTCAACGACTTGAATCTCTATAGAACTCCCCAGAACCGAGTTGAGATTAAACAAATCTACAGCCTCCAGCCCCTCTATGTGAGTCCCAGATTCATAATAAACCGGGATCGCTCTAAGCGCATCCTTTACGTTGTCGAGGAGCTTAGCAAGTGCAGAGTTTCCAGTTGGGATAGATGTCCGAGTCGGCGCCGCGGGTGGATTAGGCACGGGCAATTCTCCAGAGATAGAGCATTTCTATGGTTCGATTGGCGCTTGTTCGTTGAGCGCTTGGGCTCGCTCTGTCTCCGAAAGCCTGGCTGCGGCAAGCTCGAAGAATTCTTGGATGTTCTCGGCCGCGAAAGCTCTGCGCCCCATCTCCACGGCAGCAACCGATGCAGAGCAAAGCCCACCGAAGGGCTCCCATACCACCGCGCCACGCGGTGTACAGCATTTAATAATGCGGCGCATGAACTCCAGCGGCTTCTGATTCAGATGCGCCGCGGCATTAGGCCCTGGATTGTGTATTCGCGGCGCGGATCGGTTGCCTGTGCCCCGATAGCGCTCACGACCGTTCAACGGCGGATGCGCCCAAACGTTTGTCAATCCGTGGATATGCACCCAGCGATCACGAAACTCCGCCCACTCCGTCGGCGTCACCGGATTGGTACCATCGACTGCGAAGTACGGCCGTCCAGCAGGGTCGCCACGTTCATTTGCATACGCAACCAACCGGGCCATCATATCGGGCGGGGGAAAGTACCAAAGCCAGTCTTGCGTTAAGTACTTGCGCGTTGCAGCGTTCTTCACTCCGCATGCCTCGTTGGCGCGATCGAGCCTCAACTTCGCCCGTTGCCATTCATAGCGAAGCCACTCTTTGGCAAGCAATCTTCGCCCTTCACGCGTTTCGAACTCAAGGCGACGGCGATAGAAGGCACAGACCTCAGAAACTACAGGGAATTGGCGGATGGTATCGCCGTTGACGTTGCCCGCGATGTGGGCTATGCCTTTGTCCCACACGATTGTTTGAACGTACTCCCAGCCGCTCTCGATCAGCAAAGGATGAACCGTAGCCCAGCCCACCTCTGTGTTCCAAAACCATAGAGTTGTCGCTTGGCGTGCGGAGTGCGCCCAAGCCTGCACATGCGGACGATACCACTCAACCAAGTCAGTCGGGGTTCTCGGGTCTCCTGGGAATCCGCCGACGCCGTAAGCCCCATCTGAAATGATCGTTGACGGTGCCGGCCACGTAGAGTATACATCAGAGACATCGCCTAGGTGCAATCGCCAATGCGCATTATCTGGAACCGCAGTCCCCGGAGCATCGGGACTTAGATGCCTGTGACCGCACTCTTCGGCCACAAAGGGTAAGCCTAGTTGCGCTGGGCGAGGTTGTTGCACTGGCATAAGACTCTTATGCGGGCAGAGAAAGCCGCCGCGCATCCTATCGTTGTGGCAAAGTGGCGCAACATGCAAGCAGTCATCGAAAGTTTAAACGCCAATGGCCCAAACGCCAAGCGACTTGGAACCAAGCACATCACCGGCATCCCACAGTAAGCGCCATCAACCAGTAAGCCCCATCAACGAATTCAGGGACCAGCGAATTCATCAGCGAGCTCTGGGACAGGCCACGACCACGTCGGTAGGGCGGCATGCCGGCCGGGCCAATCGGTCGCCGACAAGGCGCGTGCCCATGCCTTGTCTAACTTATCCTCTGCCGTGTATCGTCTCCTCCAGTATCCGGCAGCGCGTACACCTCGGGCCGTTGCGACCTGAGTGTACGCCACCGTTGATCGTCAGACGAGCGGACGGGGTGGGGACGCCGATGAGTAACCCCGAGTTGCCAAGTCGGAGAGCGGCGTAGGCCGCGCGGGGACAGCGGGGACAGCATATTGACCGGCGCTCAAGCCGACGGCTGCCGGGCACCCACGGCAACTCAACAGCACCGCCGCCTTCGCAGGGTAAGGCGAAGCGTTTTCTGGTATTTTCAACGGTCGCCCGTCGTCCCGAGCCCGGCCCAGCCGCGCCCTGTGCACCCTTGTGTCGGTGGCCGGTCACGACAATGTTTCCTTAAGCCAAGGCTCGGCGATCGCCGGGCTGGGCGCCGCAACTCGATCAATTGGAGAGGCTTCCATGGCCCGTATTACTGTCGAGGATTGCCTCGATCATGTCGATAACCGCTTCGATCTCGTCCTGATCTCGTCCAAGCGGGCGCGTCAGCTCGCCAACGGCGTGGAGCCGATGCTGCCTTGGCAGAACGACAAGCCCACGGTCATGGCGCTGCGCGAGATCGCCGAAGGGCTGGTAAAGCCCGAGACCCTGGCCGAGGCCGACCGCGCCGCGGCCGACGCCGCGGAGGCGCTGGAGAAGGCGCTCGCGGCGGAGCTGGGCATGCGTGCCGAGGACGACGACGAGGCCTGACGGCCACTCGTCGGCGTCACTTGCAGCGCCCGAAGCTCGCCATGTGCAGCGGCATGTTAGTCGGCCGAAGCGTCCCCGGGACCACCCGGGACGGGCGCCGCTGCCTGGTCGGCGGCGATGGCGGGGGCTCGGTATGAGCACGCCGGCGTCGCAGCTCACTGCGGCCCTGCACGCCGCCGGCCACGCCGATCCGGAGCACGCCGCGGCGCTGCTGGACCCGGCCGCGGAGCGAACGCTTGAGCCGTCCAAGACGGCGCGGGTCCAGCCCCCGGGCGTCGCGGGCCTTGCTGCGGAGCCCCCGCAGCAGCCCAAGCGCGGGCGGGCCGGCACGCGCCCGCGCGACGCCGGGGCACGCACGCCGGCGGAAAAGCCCCGCTACCTGATCAGCGACCTGTGCGCGGAGCTGGACAGCTATCGCTATCTGCCGCCGGAGCAGGTTTCGGAGGTCTACCGCGCCTACCTCTTCAGCGCCGAGGCCCACGCCGGGCAGGAGCGCCAGTCCGGCGAGCCCTACATCTACCATCCCATCGCCGTGGCCCGCATCCTGGCCGAGCTGCGCATGGACTATAAGTGCCTGATGGCGGCGATCCTCCACGACGTGCTGGAGGACACGGGCAAGCCCAAGTCCGAGCTCGCGGCGGTGTTCGACGACGAGGTCGCGGAGCTGGTGGACGGCGTCAGCAAGCTCACGCAGATTGACTTTCCGTCCCGCGCCGAGGCGCAGGCCGCCAACTTCCGCAAGATGATGCTGGCGATGACCCGCGACATCCGGGTCATCCTGATCAAGCTCGCCGATCGGCTGCACAACATGCGCACGCTCGGGGTCATGTCGGCGGAGAAGCGCCGGCGCATCTCCCGCGAGACGCTCGAGATCTATGCCCCCATCGCCAACCGGCTCGGCATCAACAGCCTGCGGCTGCAGCTCGAAGACCTGGGCTTCAGCCACCTCTGGCCCTGGCGCCATCACGTGCTGGAAGCGGCCGTGTGCCGCGCACGGGCGAACCAGCGCGAGCTGGTGGCCACGGTCGAGACCGCCATGCGTCGGCGCCTGGAGCAGGAGGGCATCGACGGCGAGGTGAGCGGGCGCGAGAAGCACCTCTACAGCATCTATCGCAAGATGCACGAGAAGTCGCGCTCGTTCAAAGAGATGGTGGACGTGTTCGCGTTCCGGGTCGTGGTGGACCGGGTGGACACCTGCTACCGGGTGCTGGGTCAGGTGCACAGCCTGTACCGGCCGGTGCCGGGCAAGTTCAAGGACTACATCGCGATCCCCAAGTCCAACGGCTACCAGTCGCTGCACACGGTGCTGGTGGGCCCCAACGGCGCGCCCATCGAGGTGCAGATCCGCACCGTGGACATGCACCGCCTGTCGGACGCCGGCATCGCCGCGCACTGGCTGTACAAGAACGCTGTCGAGGGCATCGGCGCCAAGGCGCTCGCCGACGACTGGCTCAAGAACCTGCTGGAGATGCAGCGCGATTCCGGCGACTCGCAGGAGTTCCTGGAGCACGTCAAGATCGACCTGTTCCCGGACGAGGTCTACGTGTTCACCCCCAAGGGCCGCATCCTGGTGCTGCCGAAGGGCGCGACGGTCGTGGACTTCGCGTATGCCATCCATTCCGACGTTGGCAACACCTGTGTGGCCGCGCGCATCGACCGCCGGCTGTCACCGCTGCGCACGGTGCTGCGCAGCGGCCAGACGGTGGAGATCATCAACGCGCCGGGCGCCAAACCCAACGCCGCTTGGCTCAACTTCGTCGTGACGGGCAAGGCGCGCGCCAACGTGCGCGGCTATCTCAAGAACCTCCAGGGCCAGGAGGCGGAGGCGCTCGGGCGGCGCATGCTGAACGCGGAGCTCGCGCGCTTCGGGCTCGATGTGGACACCATCGGCGAGTCGGTCATCGCCGTATACGCCCGCGAGGTGCACCTGGACACGCCAGCGGCGCTATTCGCCGACATCGGCCTCGGCAACCGGCTGCCGCTCCTGGTGGCACGGCGCCTGGCCGGCGCCGACAAGGCCGGCACCGAGACCGAGGTGCCCGAGGAGGGCAGCCCCAGGCGGCTCTCCATCCGCGGCACCGAAGGCATGGTCGTGAACCTCGCCCGCTGCTGCCGGCCCATCCCGGGCGATGCCATCACCGGCCTTTTCAGCCCCGGCAAGGGCATCGTCGTGCACCGCTGCGAATGCCGAAACCTGGGCGAGTTCCAGTCGAAGCGCGACAAGTGGTTGGAGGTGGAGTGGGCGGAGGACCCGAAGGCCGAATTCCAGACCGAGATCCGCGTTGAAGTCGGCAACCGCCGCGGTGCGCTCGCCACCATCGCCACGGCCATCGCCGAGCAGGGCTCGAACATCGAGTACGTGAACTCCCGCGAGAAGGACGGCATGACCTCAACGCTGGACTTCACGATCAACGTGCAGGGCCGCGCGCATCTGGCCACCATCATGCGCCGGCTGCGGCAGATCCCGCTGGTGCTGCGGATCACGCGGCTCGCGCGCTAGCGAGGCAGAGCGTCACAAGGGCCGAGGGCCGAGGATGGCTCCCTTGGCGCTTGGCCCTCGGACCTTCTGCCTTCAAGCGCCGTGTCGTCGTGACACTTGACTCAACTTGCGGCTCAGAGGAAGTTGCCGCCCACCGCACGGTAGCCGAACACGATATCGCCCTCGCGGCCGTCATAGAACTCCAGCTTGCCGATGCCATTGCGGCCATCGACGTCGAGGATCAGCTTGGCCGTGCCGCTGCTGCCGTCATCGCACCGAACCGCGAATCTGGCCTTGGTGTCGCCGGCGAACGCGTTATAGCGCCCACGGCAGAGGTTGTAGCCGTTGCTGACCGTGAACGCGGCGGCGAAGGGCTGGGAGACGTAGGTGCCGCGGTACAGATCGTCGTCCAGCACGACGACAAAGGGGCCGCCCGTGATCTGGCTCGGCGTGAAGTCGTCGTAGCGCGTGTCGGAGTAGTGCTTGATCACCGAGGTCATGCAGGTGTGCTGGTCCTGCATCTCGATGCCGCGGCAGAGGATGCGCGCGTACTCAATGGGCTCGACGTTCGTAAAGAGCAGGTTGAAGTCCACCTGCTCCTTCGTCTCGTTCGCGCAGCCGCCGAGACCTAGCGCGGCGAGCAGGGCGATCAGGGCAGAAGGGACTGGTCGGCTAGCGCGCATGGCTTTTCCCCGCGGTCGTGAGCGGCGTACCCCGGCGACCCGGAGCACACACCGCCGCAACTATACCGCAGAGGTGGAGGGAAGCCTGTGCGCGGGTGCGGGAATCCGGACGCGGGGAAACGCGGAGATCTCCCCAGAAACCGAGCGCTAACGAGCCGAAGCATCAGACCGACAAGCGCAGGCAGCACCGTGTTGCAAGCCGCGGGTGTCACCAGCGAAGTGAGGCCGAGCAGGAGTGCCTTGGCCCTCGGCCCTCGGCCCTCGGCCCTCGGCCCTCGGCCCTCGCGGCGAGCCTATGCCGGCCGCTCGAACAGATAGTGCCCCACGTACCACTCCGTGCCGTCGCGGAAGCCGAAGAACTCCGCACAGCCCATGAAGAAGAGCCGCCAGCGCATCCACCAGAGCGGCGCGTTCTCGGCGCCGTAGGTCTGTTCCAAGATCGGCATGACCTGCTCGCGCGCGGCATCCTGCTTCGCGAGCCAGGCGTTCAGCGTGCGCTCGTAGTGCTTGCCGTTCCAGCGCCAGCGATCGACCAGTTTGAGCTGGTGCTGAAAGTACAGCGGCAGATCATCGCTCGGCATGATGCCGCCAGCGAAGAAATAGTGGCTCATCCAGTCATCAGGCCCCGTGTCCTCGTAAGCGTAAGGATGCTCGCGATGGCAGAACACGTGCATGAAGAAGCGCCCGCTGGGCTTGAGCCAGCCATGCACGCGGCCGAACAGCACGCGCCAGTTGCGCATGTGCTCGAACATCTCCAGCGACACGACCCGGTCGAAGCGCCCGTCCGTAGCAAAGACGTTCATGTCCGCGGTGATGACGGTCAGGTTGCCGATGCCGCGACGCGCCGCCTCGCCCTCGATGAAGGCGCGTTGCGACGCGGAGTTGGAAACCGCCGTGAAGCGGCTGCCGGGGAAGCGCTCCGCGGCCCAGAGGCTGAAGCTGCCCCAGCCGCAGCCGAGCTCCAGCACATCTTGGCCATCGGCGATGCCCGCGCGCTCGGCGGTGACGGCAAGCGAGGCCTCTTCCGCCGCGGCCAGGTCGTCCACGCCCTCCGGCCACCAGAGGCAACTGTACTTGCGGCGCGGCCCGAGCACGATGTCGAAGAACTCGGCCGGCACCTCGTAGTGCTGCTCGTTGGCGCGCTCCGGCACCGCGGCGACGGGCGAGGCATCCATCAGCGCCAGAAAATCCCGCTTGTGCGCCCAGGCGGCCTCGGGCTCCCGGCCCGGCAGCTCGTCTGACATCTTCTTTAAGCGCTGGCGGATGCCGGCGCGCACCACCGGGTCCGGCACCCGGCCGCGTTCGACCCAGTCGAGGATTCTGGCTTCGGAAATGGGCATAGTTGCTCCCTTGTCGCTTGTGCTCTCGCAGGTTGTCCAGGTATTGCCCAAGGTGGCGCGTTGCAAGGACACCACCCCGCGAATAGGGCCGAGGGCCGAGGGCAGAGGCAGCCCTCCTCGGCCCTTGGTTCACCTGCGGCGACGACCGGATTGCGCGAGAAAGCGCTCCGCGTCCTGGTCGGTCTGAGGCTCTGCCTCCCTAGTCGTTGTCGTGGCCGACGGCCCGTGCACACCCCCGAAGCCGCATTCAGGCCAACTAGCTGCGCAAGCGCTCGAAAAGCGGCCAAAAATCCGGCCAAACAGCGGTACCGAAATCCCCGCTCACCGCTCGCAACAATCTGATATAGACGCCGATATGGGCGAGCCTGAGGCGGACAGAAAAGCGGCCAAACCAGCGGAAGCCAGCACCGGCACGCAGGCGCCGGCAGACCGTGGCGAGCCCGTCTCCGCGATGGAGCCGCTGCGCATCCCGGAGACCTCGCGCCATCGTGCCGGGCTCGCCGACCTCGCGCTGGAGCTGGCGGCAGCGGCGGCAGGCTTCCGCCGCAGCCTGCCCGAGGGCGTGCTCGCGGCGCTTGCCGATCTGGTGCGGGCGATGAACTGCTATTACAGCAACCTCATCGAGGGCCACGACACCCACTCCGTGGACATCGAGCGGGCGCTGCACGACGCCTACAGCGCCGACGCGGGCAAGCGCAACCTCCAGCTTGAGGCCCGCGCCCACATCGCCGTGCAGCAATGGATCGACGCGGGCGGTCTCGCCGGCCGTTCCCTGATCCTGGACGGCATCCGCGAGATCCATTGGCGCTTCAGCGAGTTGCTGCCGGAGGCGCTGCTGTGGACCGAGGACCCGGACAGCAGCGAGCGGCTGCACGTGCTGCCGGGGGCGCTGCGGGGGCGCGACGTGCGGGTCGGCCGCCACTCCCGTCGTCAGCCCGGGCGCCGTGCCGCGCTTTCTGGAGCGTTATGCCAGCGTTTACGTCGGCCTCGGCAAGGCCGAGGGCATCATCGGCGCCGCCGCCGCGCACCATCGGCTGCTGTGGATCCCCCCCTTCCTCGACGGCAACGGCCGTGTCGCGCGGCTGCTGTCCCACGCCCTGCTGCTGGATGCCCTGGACACGGGCAGCGTCTGGTCCATCGCCCGCGGCCTCGCCCGCAGCGTGCGCACCTACAAGGCCCACCTCGCCGCCTGCGACCTGCCGCGCCGCAACGACCTCGACGGTCGCGGACATCTCAGCGAAGAGGCCCTGGCCGACTTCACGCGGTTCTTTCTGGAAACCTGCCTGGATCAGGTCCGTTTCATGGAGGCGCTGGCCCAGCCGGAGCGCCTGCGCGAGCGCATCCTGCTGTGGAGCGACGATGCCGCCCGCCTGGGCGAGCGGCCGCCCAAGGCCGGCCGCGTGCTGGAGGCCATCCTCTACCGCGGCGAGCTGCCCCGCGGCGAGGTCCCCGACCTGCTCGCCGCCAGCGAGCGCAGCGCCCGCCGCGTCGTCGCCGCGCTCGCCGAGCAGGGCGTGGTCCACGCCGCCAGCACCCGGGCGCCGCTGCGCATCGCCTTCCCGGCCCGGCTCGCGGCGCGCTGGCTGCCCGGGTTGTTTCCGGAGGCGCCCTGACGGCATGGGCATCCGCGGTCTGCTGACCCATGCCGTCGACGACGCGGCCCAGGCGTTCTATCTGCGGCTCGGCTTCGAGGCATCGCCGCGTGCGCCGATGACCTTGATGATCACGCTGGCGGACCTGCAAGCGGCGCTCGGCAGCCCCTGTGCTTGAGCCCGGCGCCGGCGCAGACCGGACGCTGCCATGATCCCGCCACCGACCGGCAGAGGTTCGCCAGTGCGCGAGCCCCGCAGCGTCGGCGCGGCGCGTCGCGGGGCGCCCCGCACAGCGGCTGGGTCGCGCACGGCGGCGCAATCAAGTCTCCCCTCGCCGCTTCGGGCCGGCCGATGGCCGCTGCGCCGTCACAGAAAAGCCGTTGACGCGGGCGCCGGGGGGGGGGTAAGTTTTTCACCGATGTCGGCGTAAGCCAAGCCGCAGGGCACGCGTCACGGCATCGCACAGCAGCAACTCGATCCCTACCCTTTCATCTACGCGGGCGAAGCGCCCGAGGAATACACCATGTCACTTGTCTCTCCCGTTCTGCGCGGAGCCCTCTGCGCCGCCGCGCTGGTGCTCGCCGCCGGACCCGCCGGGGCCGCGCTGGTGCCGCTTGACAACAGCAACCCGGATTTCAACGACAATCTACTCAACAACGGCGACACCGCCACCGGCGGCAGCATCGTGCTGACCTTTGGCAATGTGCTGAGCGCTTACGGAGGTAACGCTGTGGGAGTGGACGGAGATGGCATCTATCTGGCAGGTGCCACGTCCTCTTATGGTACTGCCGCGACGAGCTTCAGCATCGTCTTCGACACCGATACGCTGATCGACCAGTACACGGTGGGCTATATCCAACTCGGCCCGACAGGCGGCTTTCAGCTCGCCGGCGCCAACGGCACCAGCGGTCTCAACGACATGAGCACCGTCGGCACCTTCACGTTCGACATGGGCAGCATCCCGTTCTTCGCCGCCGGGCAGATGTATACCCTGACCCACACGATCAGCGGAGGTGGATTTGTCTTGTCGGAGCTCGATTCCTTCAACATCAGCGAGTACTCCGACCCTAACCCGGCGCCTGCACCGGCCACGGCCCTGCTGCTCGCGGGCGGGCTGCTCGGGCTGCGGACGCTGCGGCGGGCGCCGCGGCGCGATTGAGCTGCAGACACCGCACGGGCGCTTGGCGGACCTCGCGACCGGGGTTGAGCCTGCCCCCGACCAGGCCGCGCCGGACCTGCTCCGGCGCGGCCTTTTTTCGGCGAGCGCGGCGGTTCTTTGCGGAGGGTCGGCCTCCGGCCGACGCTGCGCGCGGTTGTGCGAACGGGTGCGCGTCGGGTTCGCGGGCGTGTGTGCTGGGAGGTTGGGCGTTGACCTGGAGGTCAACACTCCGGCCGACACTGCTCGCATGTGCGCGAACGATTGGGGCGGGCTCGCGGGCAGTTGTCGCGGTTGGCTCGTGTTGACCTGGAGGTCAACACTCCGGCCGGCACTCCGGCCGGCACTCCGGCCGGCACTCCGGCCGGCATTCCGGCCGGCATTCCGTCCGGGGGGTGAACACCGCGGAGCGGTGTCATGAGACGGCGCCGAGGGTCCAACTCGCCTAGACCCCGCGGCGGCGGCCTGGCGGTTCGCGCTTCGGCGCTTGCCACGGGTCGACCACCGCGACGCCGGCCATGTCGAATTCACCCGTGTTCCTGGTCACGACCGTGAGCCCATGGCGCGCGGCGCTGGCGGCGATCAGCACGTCCGGATGGCTGAAGGTGTGCCCGCGCTTGCGGCCCGATTCGATGATGAGTCGCCATTGCAGCAGGGTGAGCTCACACAGCGGCAGGACGCGACCCGCGAACATCGGGCGCAGGCGATGGTCGAGCCAGTGGGTCAGCGTGGCGCGGCGCTCGGGGTCGTCGAGCAGCTCGATGCCGTAGCGGATCTCGGCGAAGCTGACGGTGCTGACGTGGAGCCGGTGCAGGGGCAGGCCCGCGACGAAGTCCACCACCGCGGGTGCCGGTTGCTTGCGCCGAAGCTCCGAGAGGACGTTGGTGTCGAGCAGCCAGCCGCTCACAGCTCGACAGCGCGCACCGGGCCGCGCGTCGGCGGATGCTCGAACTGCACGTCGTCGAGGTCGGCCTCCGCCAGCAGGCGGATGAGCGCGTCACCCGTTGGCTCCCCCCGCAGGCGCCGATAGTCCTCCGCGGACAGCACGACGGCCCTCTCCTGACCGTTGACGGTCACGCGCTGCGGGCCTGCCTCGTTCGCGAGCCGCACGACCTCGCTGAAACGGGCCTTGGCGTCCTGGAGCTTCCAGGGGCCGCGCCCGTCGGCGATCTCTAAAGGAATGTCGTTCATGTCGGAACCTACGCATCTGGTCAGCATGACCAGATGCTAGCCCAGGACAGGTTTGACAGCAAGCTATTGGGGGGCAGGCCGGGCGCTTCGCAGCCTGGTCCCGCGGCCGAGCCGAGCACGCGCCGAGCGGGCCGCTCGTCCGTTGCGCGTCGCCACGAACGCCGCGCGTCAGCCCCGCAGCACCCGTCCGCTGCGCCCGTCGCGGATGGTGGAGGGCTTCGGGTGCGCGCCGCAGCGCCCGGCAACAAGCAGGTCCGGGGCGTCGCGCAACTGGCGGCGCACGTCGAGCGCGGTGCGGGCCGCGGGCAGATCGCTCAGGTTGGCGCTGGTGGAGACGAGCGCGCCCGCGCCGATGTGGCTGCCGTAGCGGGCCGCCGCGCGGCAGAGGGCGGCGGCCGCGGGGTGGCCGGTGACGCGCACGGCGAGCGTGTCGTGCTTGCCGGTGAGCCACTGCGGCGTCTCCGGGCGGGCGGGCAGCAGCCAGGTGTTGGGGCCGGGCCAGCTTGAGCGGATCTCGGCCATGCGCTCGACGGGCAGCGGCTCCACGTACGGCAGCAGCGCGCCGAAGTCGGCAGCGATGAGGATGAGGCCTTTGTCCATGTCGCGACGCTTAATCTCGAGGATGCGCAGCACGGCGTCCGGGTCCAGCGGGTCGCAGCCCAGGCCGAAGACGGCCTCGGTGGGATAGGCGATGACGCCGCCGCCGGCGACGACGCGGGCGGCCTCACGCAGGCCGAAAGGGCTGGTGCCGACGGTGCGCATGATCAGGGGCTCTCGTGGCAGGCTCTTCTCGTTGTCGTTGCCGTTGGCCGTTGGCCGTTGCCGTTGCCGTTGCCGTCCGTTCGGATAGGCGATGACGACCGCGCTGACGACAACGAGGGCAAACAGTCTCGGGATCGCCGCGGCGCAGCCCTAGGTACTCGTCTGATCCACCGCCTCCACCTCGGCCGCGTCGGCCGGCGCGGCATAGCCGCACTCCTTCTGCGGGCAGACCTTCTGCGCGCCCTTGGTCTTGGTGACCTTGAGCGTCAGGATGGGCCAGCCGCACTGCGGGCAGGGCTCGGGCAAGGGCTGGTTCCAGACGGCGTAGTCGCACTTGGGATAGGTGGAGCAGGAGAAGAAGATCTTGCCGCGGCGCGACTTTTTCTTCTGCAGCGTGCCCTCGCCGCACTTGGGGCAGGTCACGCCGGTATCGACTGGCTTCTCCAATGGCTCGATGAAGCGGCACTTGGGGTAGGCGGTGCAGCCGATGAACTTGCCATAGCGCCCGCGCTTGATGGCGAGCTCCGAGCCGCACTCGGGGCAGTTTCGGCCCTCGACGATGGTCGGCTCCTCCTTCTCGCCCTTGCCCTCATCGATGTTGCGCGTGTACTTGCACTCGGGATAGTTGGTGCAGCCGATGAAGAAGCCGTTGCGCCCGAGCCGCTTGGAGAGCGGCCCGCCACACTCGGGGCAGGCTTCGTCGATGCTCTCCTGCGTCACGTCCTTGCGCTCGACGTTCTCTTGCGTGTGATCGAGGCGGTCCTTGAACGGTTTCCAGAACTGCTCCAACAGCGGAATCCAGTCTTCCTCGCCGCGGGAGACGGCGTCGAGCTCGTCCTCCAGCTTGGCCGTGAAGTCGTAGTCCACGTAGGACGTGAAGTGCTCGGTGAGGAACTTGTTGACGATGCGCCCAACGTCCGTCGGCGTGAAGCGCTTTTTCTCCAACAGCACGTACTCGCGCTCTTGCAGCGTCGAGATGATGGATGCGTAGGTGGACGGCCGGCCGATGCCGAGCTCCTCCAGTGCCTTCACCAAGGATGCCTCGCTGTAGCGCGGCGGCGGCTCGGTGAAGTGCTGCTCCGGGCGGATCGCGAGGAGGTCCACGACCTGGCCCTCGGTCATATCGGGCAGCATGCGCTCCTCGTCGTCGTCGGCGCCGGTGGCGTCGTCGCGACCCTCGATGTAGACGCGCATGAAACCGGGCTCGGCCACCATGGAGCCGGTGGCGCGGAACAGGTTGCCGGCCCCGGCGGACAGATCCACGGCCACCTGGTTGATCAGCGCATGCGCCATCTGGCAGGCGATGGTGCGCTTCCAGATCAGCTCATAGAGCTTGGCTTGGTCCGCGCTCAGGTGCGCCTTGATGTCTTTCGGCAGGTTGCGGATGGACGTCGGCCGGATGGCCTCATGGGCCTCCTGCGCATTCTTGGACTTGGTCTTAAAGGCACGCGGCGCCTCGGGCACATACTTCTTGCCGTAGCGCTCGCCGATGTAGTCCCTAAGCTCCGCAACGGCCTCCTGGGCCAAGTTCACGGAGTCGGTACGCATGTACGTGATGAGGCCGACCGCCCCCTGGCCGATGTCCACGCCCTCGTAGAGCTGCTGCGCGGTGCGCATGGTGCGCTGGGTGGTGAAGCCGAGCTTGCGCGCCGCCTCCTGCTGCAGCGTGGACGTGATGAAGGGCGGTGCCGGGTTGCGCTTGCGCTGCTTGCGCTCGACCTGCTCGACGCGGAGCTTGCCGTCGGCCGCCTGCATCAGTGCGGCCTCCACGACCCGGGCGCGCTCCTCGTCCGCGATGGTGAACTGCTCGACCTTCTCCCCGCCGAACAGCGTGAGCTTGGCCGTGAAGGGCTTCTGGCCGAGTTGCTCGTCCGGCGCCGTGGCGTCCGCCTCGACGGTCCAGTACTCCTGGCTGTTGAAGGCCTCGATCTCCAGCTCCCGCTCGACGATGAGGCGCAGCGCCGGGCTCTGCACCCGCCCGGCGGAGAGACCGCGCCGCACCTTCTTCCACAACAGCGGCGACAGGTTGAAGCCCACGAGATAGTCCAGCGCGCGCCGTGCCTGCTGGGCATTGACCAGGTCATGGGAGAGCTGGCGCGGGTTGGCGACGGCGTCCTGCACGGCGCGCTGCGTAATCTCGTTAAACACGACGCGGTACACCGGCCGGTCGCCGAGCAGATTGCGGTCATGCAGCAGCTCGTAGAGGTGCCAGGAGATGGCCTCGCCCTCGCGGTCGGGGTCGGTCGCGAGATAGAGCACGTCGGCCTTCTTCAGGAGCTTCGAGATGGTCGCGACGTGCTTCTCGTTGCGGTCGATGACCTGGTACTTCATCTCGAAGTTGTGCTCCGGGTCCACCGCGCCCTCCTTGGGCACGAGGTCGCGCACGTGCCCGTAGGAGGCCACGACCTCGAAATCGGGACCCAAGTACTTCTTGATGGTCTTGGCCTTGGCGGGGGATTCGACGACGACGAGGTGCATGAAGGGTTCCGAGGCGGAGTCGCGGGGCGGCTAAGCAGATACGAACAACCGAGGCCGCGTCAAGGTGGGGTTTCTCCGCGCCTGGCGTCAAGGCGCAACAAAGGCGGCGGCGCAGGCTGCCGGGAGGCACTGTCCGTGCGGGCTTCGGCGCGGCCCTGGAGGGCCGCCGGAGCGGCCGGGTCGGGGCTCGGCGGCGGTCCGGGCCGATGCCCCGGCCGGGGCTTGCCGCAAGCGTTGCGTGACGCCAGATCAGTGCAGTAGCGCGGGGGCGTCGCTGTAGATCAGCTCTTCCATCTGGCTGTGGGCTGATTCCCGACCGGGGCGCCCCATCAGCACCAGCAGCACGACCCACTTCAGCTCCTCGACGCTCACCGCACTCTGCTGGAGGGCCATGGCACGGTCGATGACGAGCTCGCGGCTGAGCGCGTCCAGGATGCCGCTCTGTTCCAGGAACAGCAGCAGCCCGCGCGCCTCGATGTCGAGCTTCGCACACTCGCCGGCGGTGTAGACGCGCATAGCACCGGCGTCGCGGGGCGGATACTCCGTGGCATCCATGCGCGCTGCGAGCTCATCGAGCCAGATCAGCGCATGGCTGATCTCGGCGTTGGAAAAGCCGGCGCGGGAGAGCTCAACCTCGAGCTCATCCTGGTCGATGTCCGGCCGGGTGGCGCCGTCCAGATAGTTCTCGTAGAGGTAGATCAGGACGTCGACCATGCTCTCGTTCATGCTGACTCCTTCGTCGGCCAGGACGGGAAAGCGCTGCCTTTGGTGGGGGGCGGCAGCCGCGGCGGCTCAGGCGCCGGGATTATCGCCGGGATCATCGCCGACGCGGGTGGCGCGCAGGCTGTAGCGCCCGCCGGGATGGGATTGCACCCGGCCCTGCAGCTCCAGCAGGAGGAGCATCGAGGCGATTTCGTACGCCGGCAGGCCGGTGCGGGCGATCAGGTCGTCCGGGGACGTGGGATCATACCCCATCCCGGCGAGAAGCCTCTTGTGATCGTCATCAAGTGGGGCACGCGCGAGCTCCGAGGCGCCGGACGGAATCGGCAGGATGAAGCCCGATGTATCGGCGTGCTCGTCCAGATAGGCACCGAGCTGCGGGCCGATCTCCTCCAGGATCTGCGTGGCGCTGTCCACGAGCTTCGCACCCTGGCGGATCAGCGCATGGCAGCCGCGCGCCAGCGGATTGTGGATGGAACCGGGCACGGCGAAGACCTCCCGCCCCTGCTCGCTCGCGAGCCGTGCAGTGATCAGCGAGCCGCTGCCGAGCGCGGCCTCCACCACCAGCGTCCCCAGGCTCAGGCCCGAAATGATGCGATTGCGCTGCGGAAAATGGCTGGCGTGCGGCCCCGTACCGGGCAAAAACTCGCTGACCAGTGCGCCCGTGGCCGCGATGCGTCGCGCGAGGTCGCGGTGCGCCGCCGGATACACCCGATTCGGCCCGGTACCGAGCACGGCGATGGTGCGCCCGGAGCCAAGGGCGCCCTCGTGCGCGGCGGCGTCGATGCCGAGGGCGAGACCACTGGTGATGACCAGCCCGAGCCCGGCGAGATAGGCCGCGAAGTCCCGCGCCGTCTCCATGCCCCCGACCGTGGGATTGCGGCTGCCGACAATGGCGATCTGCGGCTCTTGCAGCAGGGACGCATCGCCGCGCACGAACAGCAGCGGCGGCGGTGCGGCCAGCTCCAGCAGGCGCCGTGGATAGAGCGGTGCGTCCGGCGTCAGCAGATGCGCGCCGTCGTGCTCGACCCAGTCCAGCGCGAGCTGCACGCGCTCGGCGTCCGGGGTGCCGATGGCGGCGATGGCGGCGGTGGGGATGCCCGCGTCCCGTAGCGCGGCGCGGCTCGCCCGGCGCGCCTCCGCCGGGCTGCCGAAGCGCTCGATAAGCTGCGCGATGCGGCGCGGGCCGACGCCCGGCGCCAGTGCCAGGGCGAGCCAGTCGGTGAGCCGCTCGCGCTCGTGGGCGCTCATGCGCGGGGGCGCCGCCATGACGAGCCCCGGCGGTGGCCGGCCGGCCTCTGCGGCGCCGCGCTGCTCATGGCGTGCGCGGTGGCGCCACGATCTCGCCGACGAACATCGGGCGATTCGCGAACATCACCAACGCGAAGCTGACCTTCGGGAAGACGCGAAACACCATCAGCGTGCCGGAACGGGAATCCGGCACGATGTATTGATCCCAGCCGCGCGAGGCGCGGCGGTGCAGCGGCAACGGGGCGTTCGGGTCGGGCTTGTTCTCGACCCAGCCGTCGAGCTCCCAGTCGCCGAACCAAAAGGACGTGTCGGCCGGCGATTCGTTGCGCCAGTTCCAGTCGGTGCGGCGCGTACGCACCGGATCCCGGCGCAGCTCGCCGCCGCTGTAGATGTCGAAGACATGGCCCACCGCGACGCCATCGCGCGCACCGCGGTTCAGCGCGACCACATCGTACTGCCCGATCTGCGTCACGCCGTTCAGCACCGCCATGATCTTGCCGCGCAGGCTCGCCGGGGCCGGCACCGGGAAGAAGCTGCGGATGGGCTCCTCGTCGCGCGCCGGGCGCACGCGGTCGCCGATGCCGACCTCCATGTAGGAGCGCGTAATGACCAGGGTGGCCGGATCGCCCAGGCGCTCCAGCCGCGCCGTGGCCACCGACGCCGCCTCGAACCCCAACAGCTCGTTGGTGTCCGGGTCGCGGTAGGCCGGCCCCGGGCGCAGCACCTCCCAGCGGTCATCGCTGGCGCTCAGGATGCTGCGCACGAACACCGTGTTGCCGATGCCACCGATGAGCTGTTCCTCCGGGAAGCCGACGACGTAGGGCGCCGCGTCGATCTCCGTCGCATCGGTGATCACCGGGCGGGACAGGAACGGCGCCACGGCGTTGAGCGGAATGGCCGGAATCTCCCGGTCCAGATCCGACACGCGCACCCGCGGCGAGAGCTTCACGGTGCGCATGCCGCCGCTCGCGCGCTCGGCCCGGCGGATGCGCGCGTTGCCGCTGGAATAGTCGACGACGAGGACGTCGCCGGGGTAGATGCGATTGGGGTTGCCGACGCCGGGGTTGGCCTGCCAGACCTCGCGCCAGCGCCAGGGCTCGTGCAGGTATTGCTCCGCGATCTCCCACAGCGTGTCCCCGGGCTGCACGACATAGGTTTCCGGGTGGCCGTCGCGCAGCGGCCCGTCGGCCGCGCTCGCCGCGCCGAACAGCAGGGACAGCAGGGACAGCAACAACAGCGCGAGACCGGTGCGCCGGGAGCACGGACCACGCCGGCGCAGCAACGGCGCGGCCGTCGGCGCGTGAACGGCGTGGCACACGGACGTGTCGATAGTCATAGCGACTCCTGCGAGCCGGGCCAGGCCTGCACCGGGCAGCGCGCCGGCGGGGCAGCCGGCCGGTTCCTCGCGTTGCAAGCGGCTGGCCTGAAAGCCTTTTCCGACCCTTTGAGCCGAGCCGGCCCGCCCCATCTGTTGGTGTATGATGCGCATAGTAGCGCAATCGACAAACCTTGTGCCCTGAATCAACACTATTGCGTAAATCCATGGCCAAACTGGAAATCCTGACCTTTCCCGACGATCGACTGCGCCGCCGTGCAATGCCGGTGGAGCGCGTCGACGCCGACATCGTCCAACTCGTCGACGACATGCTGGAGACCATGTACGCCGCCCCCGGCATCGGGCTGGCCGCCATCCAGGTCAATGTGCCGAAGCGCGTCATCGTCATCGACACATCCGACGACAAGGACCAGCCCCTGGTGCTCATCAACCCGGAGATTCTGGAGCGCACCGGTGAAGAGCAGATGGAGGAGGGCTGCCTGTCGGTGCCGGGTTTCTACGAGAACGTGACCCGTGCCGACAGTGTTCGCGTCCGCGCCCTCGACCGCAACGGCAACCCCTTCGAGCTGGAAACCGACGGCCTGCTCGCGGTCTGCATCCAGCACGAGATCGACCACCTCGAGGGCAAGCTCTTCGTGGACTACGTCTCGTCGCTGAAGCGCCAGCGCATCCGCCGAAAGCTCGAAAAGGACCGCCGCCAGGCCGCGCCCGCCCCGGCGGAAGGCCGCCGGCAGGCCATCTGAGCCGGCCCGCCGCCGCCGGAGTCCGCGCACACGTCGGAGCGGGGCAGCCCGCTCCGCCCGCCCGCGCCGGTCGCGCCCCGCCCGCAGCCTGAGTCCCCCATGTCCCCGGCACGCATCCTCTACGCCGGCACGCCCGAGTTCGCCGTGCCGGCACTGTCCGCGCTCATCGACAGCGGCCACAACCTGGCCGCCGTCTACACGCAGCCCGACCGGCCCGCCGGCCGCGGGCGCCAACCCGCCGCTTCGCCCGTGAAGCAGCGCGCGCTCGCCGCGGGCTTGCCGGTGTGCCAGCCCGCGACGCTGAAGGCGCCCGCAGCCCTGGCCGAGCTCGCCGCTTGGGACGCCGACCTGCTGGTGGTGGCGGCCTACGGCCTGATCCTGCCGCAGGCGGCGCTCGACGCACCTCGGCTCGGCTGCGTCAACATCCATGCATCGCTCTTGCCGCGCTGGCGCGGGGCGGCGCCGATCCAGCGCGCACTCCTCGCCGGCGACAGCGAGACGGGCGTCAGCATCATGCGCATGGAGGCGGGGCTCGACACGGGGCCCGTGTACCGCTTCGCGCCGCTCGCCATCGCCCCGGAAGACACGGGCGGGAGCCTGACCGCACGGCTCGCGGAGCTCGGCGCCACGGCCCTGCTCGATGCCCTGCCCGGCATCCTTGACGGCAGCCTCGCGCCGGCAGCGCAGGACCCGGCCGCGGCCACCTACGCCAAGAAGCTCACCAAGGACGAGGCCTGGATCGACTGGAGCCGGCCCGCGGCCGAGATCGAGCGCGCGGTGCGCGCCTTCGACCCCTGGCCCGTCGCGCAGACCCGCCTCGGCGATGAGGTGCTGCGCCTGTGGGGCGCGACGCTACCGGCGCCGGCACCGAGCGCGAGCGCGAGCGACGAGCCGGGCCGCGTGGCGCAGAGCGGGCCGGACGGCATCGACGTGGTCACCGGCGACGGCCTGCTCCGCATCACGGCTCTCCAGGCGCCGGGGAAGCGGCGCATGGCGGCACGCGAGTTCGTCAACGCCCGCCGCCTGGACGGCGCCCTGCTTGGCTGAACAGGGCAGCCCCAAGGCCGGCCGGCCGCAACCCTCGGCGCGCCCCGGCCAAGCCCGGCGCCCGACCGGCCCCTCCGGCACGCCCCCGGCCGGCGCCGCCGTGCGTGCCGCCGCCGCCCGCGTGGTGCACGCGGTGCAGGTCGAGGGGCGCTCGCTGACGACGGCGCTGGCGGCGGTCGAGGGGGCGCTGCCCGCCCGGGATCTAGCCCTATTGCAGGAGCTCTGCTACGGCACGCTCCGGCTGCTACCGCGGCTGCATGCGCTCATCGCTATACTGCTGACGCGGCCGCTTCGCCGCGCAGACAGGATCCTGCAGGCGCTCATGGCGGTGGGTTTGTACCAGCTCGTCTCCACCCGCATCCCGGCGCACGCCGCCGTGGCGGCGACCGTCGCCGCCACGCGGACGCTGGAGCGCCCGCGCGCCGCGGGGCTCGTCAACGCGGCGCTGCGCCGCTTCCAGCGCGAAGAGGCAGCGCTGCTCGCGCGCGTCGGCCACGACGATGCCGACCCGGCACTGTTCCCGGACTGGCTCGTCGGGCGCCTCAAGGCCGCCTGGCCCGAGCACTGGCGGCAGATCATCGCGGTCAGCAATCAGCGCCCGCCCATGACGCTGCGCGTGAATCTGCTGCGTACCAGCCGCGCTGAGTACACGGCGATGCTCGCCAACGCCGGCTTCACCGCGCGCGAGCTGCCGGGCCTGCCCGCCGCGCTGATGCTCGACGAGCCCGTGCCGACGCGCCGGCTGCCCGGGTTCGCAGACGGCCTGGTGTCGGTGCAGGATGCCGCGGCGCAATGGGCCGCGGCGCTGCTCGACCCGCGGGCGGGCGAGTCCGTGCTCGACGCCTGCGCGGCACCGGGCAACAAGACGTCGCATCTGTTGGAGCAGGCCGGCGGCGGGCTGGATCTCACCGCGGTGGACCTGGACCCGGACCGGCTCGCCCCGCTGCGCGAAAACCTGGCGCGCCTTGGGCTCGGCGCCCGCGTGCTCGCCGCCGACGCACGCGCCGCCGCCCCCGACTGGCCCGGCGCGCCCTATCACCGCATCCTGCTCGACGCCCCCTGCTCCGCCACCGGCGTCATCCGCCGGCATCCCGACATCAAGTACCTGCGCCGGGACTCGGACATCGCCGCGCTGACCGCGACCCAGGACGCGATCCTCGCCGCGCTGTGGCCCCTGCTGCGGCCCGGCGGCCGGCTGCTGTACGCCACCTGCTCGGTGCTGCCGGACGAGAACCAGGCGCGCGTGCAGGCCTTCCTCGCTGCGCACCCCGACGCGCACGCGGTGGCGCTGGGCCTGCCGGACGCGCTCGCCTGCGCGCCGGGCGTGCAATTGCTGCCCGCCGCACACGGCGGCGACGGCTTCTACTTCGCGCTGCTGGAGCGCCGGCCGTGAGGCGGCGCCGGCACCGCCTGCCGGCGCTGCTGGCGGCCCTGTTGCTGCTGCTGCCGTGGGCGTCGGCGGCGACGCGGGACTTCGCCGTCGAAAATGTCGAAACCCGCCTCGCGGACGGCACGCTGGTCATGGACGCCAATGTCCGCTACGAGTTCAGCGAGCGCGCGCTGGAGGCGCTCGACAACGGCGTGCCCCTCACCGTCGAGGTGCACTTGCAGGTGCGCGCCGTCGGCGACTGGATCTGGCGGGAGAGCCTGTTGGACCGCCGGCTGCGCTACCGGATTCGGTACAGGCCGCTGTCGGAGCGCTATCTGGTCTCGCAGTTGCCGGGTGAAGCCGGCCGCACCTATGTGACCCGCGATGTGGCGCTGACGGCGCTAGGCGAGCTACGCGGTATCCCGCTCTTGAGCCCCGAGCGCCTCGCGCCCGAGCAGGATTACGAGCTGCATGTGCGCGTGTCGCTGGACGTCGAGGAGCTGCCGCTGCCGTTGCGGCCCATGGCGTACCTGTACCCGTCCTGGAAACAGTCCAGCAAGTGGACCGCATGGCCCCTGCGCCCCTAGGCCGGCCGCCGCGCCGGGTCTGGCGGCACCCAGGCACCATCGTGGTCGGCCTGCTGCTGCTCGCGCTGCTGGTGGCGCTGCACCTGATGAGCAGCGCCGTGCAGAACTCCGATGCGCTGAGCCGGGCCTTCGTGCCGCTGCTGCTGGTGGTGCTCGCGGGGCTCGCGGCGCTGCTTGCGATGGTGGGCTTCAACATCGTGCGCCTGGTCAACCAGCGCCGGCGGGGCGCACCGGGCTCGCGGCTTACAGCGCGCATCGTGCTGTTGTTCGCGCTGATCTCGCTGTTGCCGGTCGGCGTCGTCTACTACTACTCCCTGGGCTTTCTGCTGCGCGGCATCGACACCTGGTTCGACGTGGAGATCGACAGCGCCATGGCCGACGCGCTGACGCTGAACCAGGCCTCGCTGGACCTGAACCAGCGCGTGCTGCTCAAGTACAGCCAGCAGATCCTGACCGGCATCGAGGACCGCTCCGCCACGGCGCTGACGCTGGCGCTCGATGAGCTGCGCCGCCAGGCCGGCGCGCTGGAGCTGACGCTGTTTGAGCCGAACGGCCAGGTCATGGGCACCGCCATCGACGACCCGACCCAGCTCGTGCCGGACCACCCCGGGCGCGAGGTGATGCAGGGCGTGCGCATGGGCGTCGACTACGTGGCGCTGGAACCCACCGCCGACGGCACCCTGGTCGTGCGCGTGCTCGTCAACGACCCGCGCGGACGGCGCCTGATGATGCAGGCAATCTTCCCGACCTCGGCGCGCATCGACGAGCTGGCCTCGGGGCTGGAAGACGCCTACAACCGCTACACGGAGCTGTCTTACCTGCGCCGCTCGCTCAAGCTAAGCTTCTCGCTGACGCTGTCCCTGGTGCTCGTCTTCGGCCTCTTGGCAGCGTTGCTCGCGGCCTTCGGCACGGCGCAGCGGCTAGTGGCGCCGGTGGCGGACATCGCCCGCGGCACGCGCGCCGTCGCCGACGGCGACTACGAGCAGCAATTGCCGCTGCCGTCGCAGGACGATGAGCTCGCGTTTCTGGTGGCGTCGTTCAACGCCATGACCCGGCGCATCGCCCAGGCCCGCGACCAGGCGGCGCAGAGCCAGCGCGCCGTCGAGGAACAGCGGGCCTATCTCGAAACCGTGCTCGGGCGCCTATCGAGCGGCGTCATCGCCTTCGCCGATGACCTTAGGCTCATGACCATGAACCCCGCGGCGCGCCAGATCCTCAAGATCCCGGGCCATGAGGAAGAAGGCCGCGCGTTGGCAGCGCTGGAGCACGTCTATCCGCGCCTTGCGCCCTGGGGCGATGCCATCCGCCGCCATGTGCCCACCGGCAGCGACTGGCGCGAAGAGGTGACGCTGCTCGGCGCGGACGGCCGACAGGTCCTGATGTGCCGGGGCAGCCCGCTGCCCGCCGCCGAGGTCGGCCAGTCCACCGGCCATGTCGTGGTGTTCGACGACATCACCACGCTGATCCGCGCCCAGCGCGACGCTGCCTGGGGCGAGGTCGCCCGGCGTCTGGCGCACGAGATCAAGAATCCGCTGACGCCCATCCAGCTCTCCGCCGAGCGGCTGCGGCACAAGCTCCTGGGCAAGGTCCCGGAGGCCGAGGCGCGCATTGTGGACCGCGCGACCCACACCATCGGCCAGCAGGTGGAGGCCATGAAGGCCATGGTGAACGACTTCGCCAGCTACGCCCGTACGCCCGAGATGCAGGACGAGCCCTTCGCGGTCGACACCCTGATCGGCGAGGTCCTGGAGCTCTATCAGGCCGCCCGGGTCAAGATCCGCGCCGAGCTGGGCGCACCGGAGGCGAAGATCCGCGGCGATTCCAAGCGCCTGCGCCAGGTCATCCACAATCTGCTGAAGAACGCCATCGAGGCGCTGGAGGCCCGCACCGACGGCTGGGTGCGGGTGAGCACGGGCTATGCCTTCAGCGCAGACACGCCCTGCGTCGAGATCGACATCGAGGACAACGGCGGCGGCATCGATCCTGCCCTGCTGGATCGGCTGTTCGAGCCCTATGTCACCTCCAAGACCAAAGGCACCGGCTTAGGGCTCGCCATCGTCAAGAAGATAATTGAGGAACACGGGGGTATCATCGCAGCGGAAAACGCGGGACAGGGGGCTCGCTTCACGGCCAGGCTGCCCGTGTGGCGCGACGCGCCCGCCGCGTCATTGAGGCCGCTGCGGCGGGCAGGAGAAACATGAGTGCCACCCACATCCTGGTCGTCGACGACGAGCCGGACATCCGCGAAACGGTGCAGGACATCCTCGAAGACGAGGGCTACGTCGTCACCAATGCCGAGAACGGCGAGGCGGCGCGCCATGCGCTGCGCGAGCGTCGGCCGGACCTCATGCTGCTCGACATCTGGATGCCGGACTTGGACGGCATCAGCCTGCTCAAGGAATGGGACGAGGACGAGGGCCTGCCCTGCCCCGTGATCATGATGTCCGGCCATGGCAACGTCGAAACCGCCGTGGAGGCGACGCGCCTCGGCGCCTACGACTTCCTCGAAAAGCCGCTGTCTATGGCCAAGCTCCTGCTCACGGTGGAGCGGGCGCTGGAGGCGGACAAGCTCGCGCGTGAGAACGTCGGGCTGCGCCGGCGCGTGCCGCTGGTGCAGGAGCCCGCCGGGCGCTCGGCGTCGATGCAGCGCCTGCGCGAGCAGGTCAAGCGCATCGCCCAGCACGACACCTGGGTGCTGATTACCGGCGAGCCGGGCAGCGGGCGCGAGACCTTCGCGAGGTTTTTGCACTCGCAGAGCGCGCGGCGCGAGCGCCCGTTCATCGATTTGGGCGTCTCGGCCATCACCCGCGGCAACGCGGCGCGCGAGCTGTTCGGCAGCGAGGAAGACGGCCACCTGCACTACGGCAGCCTGGAGCAGGCCGCCGGCGGCACGCTGCTCTTGGACGAGGTGGCGGACATGGACCTCGAGGCCCAGGGCCAGCTCTTAGGCGCACTCGACACCGGCTCCTTCCTGCGCGTCGGCGGCAGCGACCCGGTGCGCATCGATGTGCGCATCATCGCCGCGACCCAGCGCGATCTGAAGGAAGAGGTCCGCGCCGGCAGCTTCCGCGAGGACCTGTTCTACCATCTCAATGTCGTCCCGCTGCAGGTGCCGGCGCTGCGCGAGCACGCCGAGGACATCCCAGACCTCTTGAGCTACTACGTCGACTACTTCGCGACCCACGAGAAGCTGCCGTATCGGCGCTTCAGCGTCGGCGCGCAGAATTTCCTGCGCAACTACACCTGGCCCGGCAACGTGCGCGAGCTCAAGAATCTGGTGCAACGCGTGCTGATCCTCGGCGCTGGCGACGAGATCGCGCAGACCGAGGTGGAGACGGCGCTGGGCTCGACCCCGCCGGTGCTGACGCAGCCGCTGGAAGGCCTGGTGTCGTTCGACCAACCGCTGCGCTCCGCGCGGGAGCAGTTCGAGAAGGCGTATCTCGAATACCAGCTCGAAAAGCACGCGGGCAACGTCAGCAAGATGGCGAAGGAGGCGGGCATGGAGCGGACGCACCTCTACCGGAAGCTCCGTTCCCTCGGCATCGAGATCAAGGAGCGGCGATGAATCAGGATCTGGGATCTAGGGGCGAGGAGCTAGGGGTTCGCGCTCCGCCACAACAACCGGATTTCCTAGCTCCTAGCCTGCCTAGCTCCTAGCAACTCATGAAAATTTTGATTCTCGGCGCCGGCCAAGTAGGCACCTCGGTGGCCGCGAACCTGGTCAGCGAGGCGAACGACATCACCGTCGTCGACACCGATGCGCAGCGCCTGCGCGAGCTCGCCGACCGCTTCGATCTGCGCACGCTGCAGGGTCATGGCGCCCATCCGGACGTGCTCGCCCGCGCCGGTGCCGAGGACGCGGAGATGATCATCGCCGTGACTAACAGCGATGAGACCAACATGATCGCCTGCCAGGTGGCCTACACGCTGTTCCACACGCCGACCAAGATCGCCCGCGTGCGCTCGCCGAGCTTCATGGAGCAGGACAAGCTGTTCGGCCCGGGGGCGCTGCCCATCGATGTGCGCATCAGCCCCGAGCAGTTGGTGACGGACTACATCCTGCGGCTCATCGAGAACCCGGGCACCCTGCAGGTGACGGACTTCGCCGGCGGGCGCGTGCGCCTAGTGGCGGTGCGCGCCTACTACGGCGGGCCGCTGGTCGGACACGAGCTGCGCACGCTGTACGAGCACATGCCGCATGTGGATACCCGCGTCGCGGCCATTTATCGCCACGACCGCGCCATCCAGCCCGAGGGCAACACCGTCATCGAGGCCGACGACGAGGTGTTTTTCGTGGCCGCACCAAAGCACATCCGCTCGGTGATGAGCGAGCTCAGGCGGCTGGAGAAGCCCTACAAGCGGCTGATCTTCGCCGGCGGCGGCAACATCGGCGCGCGGCTTGCCAGGGCTACCGAGAAGCACTACCGGGTCAAGGTCATCGAGCGCGACCTAGAGCGCTGCAAGCACATCGCCGAGACCCTGGAGCGCACCATCGTGCTGCACGGCGACGCCGCCGACGAGGAGCTGCTGCTGGAGGAGAACGTCGAGGATACCGATGTCTTCTGCGCCGTCACCAACGACGACGAGGCCAATATCCTGTCTGCGATGCTCGCCAAGCGGCTCGGCGCGCGCAAGGTCATGGCGCTGATCAACCGCACCGCCTACGTGGACCTGGTGCAGGCCGGCCCCATCGACATCGCCATCTCGCCGCAGCAAGCCACCATCGGCAGCCTGCTCAAGCACGTGCGCCGCGGTGACGTGGTGATGGTGCACTCGTTGCGGCGCGGCGCCGCCGAGGCCATCGAGGCCATCGCCCACGGCGACGAGGGCTCCAGCAAGGTCGTCGGCCGTCCCATCGAGGCCATCAACCTGCCGAAGGGCACCACCATCGGCGCCGTCGTGCGCGGCGACGAGGTGGTCATCGCCCACCACGACACGGTCGTCGAGCCGGAGGACCACGTGATCCTGTTTCTGCAGGACAAGCTGCGGGTGCCCGAGGTCGAGAAGCTCTTTCAGGTCGGCGTGACGTTCTTCTGATCCGGCACGGCAAGCGTCGCCGCCGCCCCCGCAGCTGGAGTCAACAATCGGATGCACTGGCGCGCGATTCTTCGGCTGCTCGGTATCCTGCTGCTCATCTACAGCGCGAGCTTCGTGCCGTCCGGCCTCGTCTCGCTCGGCTACGCGGACCAACAATGGCCGGCATTCGCCGCGTCGCTGCTCATTGCCGCAACGGCCGGCGCCGTGCTGTGGCTGCCCAACTTGCGCTGCCGCAACGAGCTCTCGGTGCGCGACGGCTTTCTGGTCGTCACGCTGTTCTGGGCGGTGCTCGGCGTGCTTGGGGCGCTGCCCTTCATGCTCGCGCTGCACTGGGGCATCGCGGACGCAGTCTTCGAGTCCATGTCCGGCTTCACGACGACCGGGGCGACCGTCGTCGCGGACATCGAGGCCCTGCCGCCGTCGATTCTCTATCACCGCCAGCAAATTCAATGGCTCGGCGGCATGGGCGTGATCGTGCTGGCGGTGGCCATCCTGCCGCTGCTCGGGGTCGGCGGCATGCAGCTCTACCGTGCCGAGACCTCCGGCGTCGCCAAGCACGAGAAGCCGACGCCGCGCATCTCCGAGACGGCGCGCGCGCTCTGGGCGCTCTACTTTGCGCTCACGGCGGCCTGCGCGCTCTGCTTCTGGGTGGCCGGCATGGGGCCGTTCGATGCCATCGGGCACGCCTTTGCCACCGTCTCCACCGGCGGCTTCTCGACCTACAACGCCAGCATCGGCCACTTCGACAGCGTCGCCATCGAGGTGATCGCAATCGTCTTCATGCTCGCGGGCGGCATCAATTTCGCCGTTCATTTTATCGCCTGGCGCAAGCGCAGCCCGGGCGCCTACATCGCCGATACCGAGTCGGTCGCCTTCGTCGCGATCTTTGCCGGCGGGACGCTCCTCATCGCCGCCAGCCTATACGCGGCGGACGCCTATGGATCGGCGCTGGAGTCGCTGCGCTATGCGAGCTTCCAGGCCGCGTCGGTGCTGACCAGCACCGGTTTCGGCACCGCCACCTTCGCGGCCTGGCCGTTGCACATTCCCATGCTGCTGGTCGTGCTGTCGTTCACCGGCGGCTGCGGCGGCTCCACCGCGGGCGGCATCAAGGTGCTGCGGGTGCTGATCCTGGCCAAGCTCGGGCTGCGCCAGCTCAAACAGCTCGCCCATCCGCATGCGCTGATCACGGTCAAGGTAGGGCAGCGGCCGATCATGGAGGATGTGCTGTTCTCGGTCTGGGGCTTCTCGGTGCTGTATGTGCTGGTGAGCCTGCTGCTCACGCTGGCCATGATGGCCGCCGGGCTCGATATGGAATCCGCGTTCGGAGCGACGGTTGCAACCATCAACCTGCTCGGGCCGGGCCTCGGTGAGGTCGCAACCGACTTCGCCCATGTCAACGATGCCGTCAAATGGCTCGGCGCCTTCGGCATGCTCGCCGGGCGGCTTGAGATCTTCACGCTCTTGGTCCTGTTCGTGCCTGACTTCTGGCGTCACTGACAAGGCCGCACCGCTCGTCACGGGGCCTCGCGGTAGCAGTCAACGATCCTACTCTCACCGAGAACGCCGCCCGCAACAATGCTCAAGCGCTTCACGGCCGTACAGAAGGTACTCGGCCTGCTGCTGATGGTGTTCAGCGTCACGATGCTACCGCCGGCGGCGGTGGCGCTCGTCTTCGGCGACGGCGGCGGTATGCCGTTCATCTACGCGTTTCTCGTCATCCTCGGCGCCGGCGGGTTCATTTGGTTGCCGGTGGCGCGGGGGCGCGAGGATCTGCGCCTGCGCGATGGCTTCCTGGTGGTGGTGCTGTTCTGGGTCGGGCTCGGACTGGCCGGGGCGCTGCCCTTTCTGCTCTCGCCGCAGCCCGAGCTGTCGCTGACGGACGCGGTGTTCGAGTCCATGTCCGGCCTCACGACGACGGGCGCGACCGTCATCGTCGGCATCGACGACTTACCACATTCCGTGCTCTGGTACCGCCAGCAGTTGCAATGGCTGGGCGGCATGGGGATCATCGTGCTGGCGGTGGCGGTGCTGCCGATGCTCGGCGTCGGCGGCATGCAGCTCTACCGCGCGGAAATGCCGGGGCCGATGAAGGACACCAAACTGACGCCGCGCATCACCGAGACGGCGAAGGCGCTCTGGTACATCTATGTCTGGCTCACGGTGGCCTGTGCGCTGGCGTACTGGGCCGCGGGCATGACGCCGTTCGACGCCATCGGGCATGCCTTCAGCACCGTGGCCATCGGCGGCTTCTCCACCCACGACGCGAGCATCGGCTGGTACGACAGCACGCTGATCGAGATGATCGCCGTGGTCTTCATGCTGCTCTCCGGCGTCAACTTCGCCCTGCACTTCGTCGCGGTGCGCCGGACCGACCCGCGCATTTACTGGCAGGACAGCGAGTTCCGCTTTTATATCTTCCTGCTTGCGCTCACGACGCTCATCGTCACCGTGGCGCTCTTCACCACCGACACCTACCTCAACTGGGGAGACGCCTTCACGCTGGGACTGTTCCAGGTCGTGTCGGTGGGCACGACGACGGGCTTCACGACGGCGCAGTTCTACGACTGGCCGCCGTTCGTTCAGATCCTGCTACTGTTCCTCGCCTTCGTCGGCGCCTGCGCGGGCTCCACCGGCGGCGGCATCAAGGTCATCCGCTTCCTGTTGCTCATCAAGCAGGGCGTGCGTGAGATCGGGCGGCTCATCCACCCAAGCGCGCAGTTGCCGGTGCGGGTCGGCAACAAGGTCATCAACCATCGCGTCGTCGATGCGGTCTGGGGCTTCTTCTCGCTGTACGTCGCGACCTTCGTGATCATGTACCTGGCACTCGCCGCCACGGGGCTCGACCTGATCACCGCCTTCTCCGCGGTCGCCGCGTGCCTGAACAACCTGGGGCCGGGACTCGCCGATGTCGGTGCCCACTACGCGGACATGCACGACCCGGGCATCTGGATACTGACCTTCGCGATGCTGCTCGGGCGGCTCGAGATCTTCACCATCCTGGTGCTGCTGACGCCGGCGTTCTGGCGGCGGTGAGGCTTGGCGGTGGTGTGATCTCGGGCGGTACGGAGTCCGCAAGAGCGAAAGTCTGCCAAAAGCGTACGCTGACGGGGTTCCCTTGCGGGGCACAGCGGATTTTCTCGTTAGGATCGTCGCTCGATTGCGCTTGCGCTTCTCCGCCCTCCGCTCGCGCTCGATCCTGCGCTGCATTCGCTCGACGAATCCGCCATCGCCAAGGTTGGGCCAACGAAGGCGGCTCACCATTTAAGCGGTTGCGTTCGGCCGTCCGTCGGGCTTCGTTCCTCAGCCCGACCGACGACGGGTTCCTGCCCAGTCTTCTGCTCGCACAGAGCGGGGGCTTGCCTTTTGCCGTGGCAAAAGGCAAGCCCCTTCTGTTGGTGGCGTTTGCGGCATGATGGTAATCTGCCAGCATGATCAAGACACAAGTCCAGCTCCCGGACGGCCTCTACCAAGAGGCGAAGCGGGTCGCTCGCGAGCGCGAGATCTCGTTGGCCGAGGTGATGCGCCGCGGTGTCGAATACATCGTCCGGGTCTACCCGCCGATTGAGCCCCAACAGGGTCCGTGGCAACCCCCGCGACCGCGCTCTCTGGGTCCCTTCAAGGCACCTGCAGAGGATTGGCGCGTGCTGGCGAACGACCCGGCCGACTGACCCTGTCGTGCTGTCCATCGACACCAATATCCTTTTGTACGCCTACAACCGGGACTGCCAGGAGCATGAGCCGGCGTTTGCATTCCTGACCGCCTGCTCCGAGCGGGACGATGTCGCGCTCTGCGAGCTTGTCTTGGTGGAGTTGTACATCCTGCTGCGCAATCCGACCGTGATCGCCGAGCCGTTGTCCGCGCAGCAGGCCGCGGAAGCCTGCGGCACCTACCGCCGTCATCCCCGTTGGCGCCTGGTGGAGAACGCCCCCGTGATGGACCGGGTGTGGACAATGGCAGGCCAGCCCGAATTCGCCCGCCGGCGGATCTTCGACGCCCGCATCGCCTTGACCTTGATCCATCACGGCGTCAACGAGCTCGCGACGGCCAACAGCAAGCACTTCGACGACTTTGGATTCTCCCGCGTCTGGAATCCCCTCGCGCAATCGCCGGAATAGGCATCCCGGGCGCGGCCCGTGGCCGCCTCCTTGCTGCCCGCCTGATCCCGAATCGTCCACCCGAGCCGACGTCCGTGCTCGGTTGCAGCCAATTCCATGCATATCTCATGGCTGAATTTGGCCCCTGAATCGCTGCGCCGGGGCTTTGAAACCCGCCCGCCGCCACTAGGTCAAACCCAACAACGCCAGAATTTGGCGAAATGCTGATAGAGGTATGACCAATGAACAACTTCATCCCGAACTTCCCGAGCGACGGCGTCATCACCCTGAACCGCGTGATCCTGAAGCCCGAGTACGACGTGGACGACCTGCAGGAACGGGTCGCGATGCTGTGCGAGAACGTGAAGACCTACCACTCCGAGACCGGCTTCATCGGCGGCTTCGTCGCGATGAACAGCGGCGCCATCTCCAACGAGGGCTCCACCACCGGCCAGGCCGTGGAGAGCCCGCTGAAGGATCGCGAGGCGCTGGTCGTGACCTTCTGGGACAGCTTCGAGCACCACGAGGACTCGCACCGCAGCGAGACCTTCCAGCCCTTGTTCCAGGAAGTGCTCGCGCTCTGCGAGAACGGCAACGAGGAGGTCGCCTACGAGATGCTCTGGTCCGGCCGCGCCTATGACGCCGAGCAGGCCCGCGCCGCGCAGGAGGCGAAGGCGCGCTACGCGGCTTGATCTCAAGGCGCCCGACAAGGACGTCGGAATGGCGCCGACAACCGAGCACGATAGCGCTTCCGCTCGGGTTCCATCATCCCCACGTCGTACGCGCACAAACGACGACGCGACGGGGAGAGAAAAGCATGAGCATCATCGACAACCTGGAAACCCTGCGCGTGCGCGGGCAGGACTCCGCGCTGCTGCGCTACAGCCTCGGCAACGAATACCTGAAACAGGACCGGATCGACGAGGCGCTGACCCACTTGGCCGAGGCGGTCCGCATGGACCGGAACTATTCCGCGGCCTGGAAGCTCTTCGGCAAGAGCCTGGCCACCGCCGGCCGACACCAGGAGGCCGTCACCGCCTTCGACCACGGCATCGCCACCGCGGAGACCAAGGGCGATGTGCAGGCGGCGAAGGAGATGCGGGTGTTCCGAGCACGCTCGCAGCGGGAGCTGGAGCAGCCGTAGCGAGGCAGGGCCTCCAAAGGGCCGAGGGCCAAGGGCCGAGGAGGGCTCCCTCAGCCCTCGGCCCTCGCCCCTCGGCCCTCGACCCGTTTGCCTGCAAGTAGCTGACCGGCTTGGATACAAGCTGTTACGTTTTTTTACTTATTACATTAGCGTTTGCTCATATACTAATGAGCAATCGTTAACTGAACGTCTCTACGGAGAGTCCCGATGCTCGAAACCATCGCCATTGCTGCCCTGCTCGTGGGCGGCGTCTCAACGGCCGCCGTCATCACCGACGAAGAGGCGGTATCCAAGCAGGACCGGCAGCCGGTCGCCACCGAGGTGCAAACGGCACCGGCGCCCGAGGCCGGCGCCGAGGCCGACGCCGCGAAGAGCCCGTTCCTGAACTGATGCGACGCACCGGCCCCGCGAGGGTCGGGACACCAAGCCTCGGGCCGCAAGCTCGGGGCTTTGTCTTTTGGGCCGGCCGGCCTCAGACAGCGCGCTCGATGCGCAGCTCCGTGGTGCAGGCCCCAAGCCGCCCCTCCCCCTTCCAGCTCTGCCGAAGCGGGCGCAGGTCCGCACAATCGCGCCCCACCGCGAGCCGCGCGTAGGCGGCATCGGCCACCTGCCCGCGGGCAGGGTCGAAGCCGCGCCAGCCGGCACCGGGCACCAGCACCTCGGCCCAGTGGTGCAAGCCGCCGGGCAAGCCGCACACGCCGGACTCGGCGCTGACGGGCGCTGCCGCGGCGCCGGTATACACATAGCCCGCCACGAGCCTTGCGGGCAGGCCCCAGCCGCGGGCGAGGGCCATCAGCAGCAGCGCGAGCTCGGCGGCGGTGCCGGTGGCGCTCTGGAGCACCCGCGCGGCACTGGGCTCGGCGACGGGGGCGATCGCGTCCGCCGCGGTCTCGCCGGCGCGCGCGGGCGTGTCGGCGACGGTGCAGCCGGCGGTGATCCAGGTGGTCGCGTCCTGCAGTTGCACGAACAGCGCCACGTTCGGGCGCAGCAGCGGCAAGCCCTCGGCCATGTCCGCCGGCACGCCGACATCGGCCGGGGCCTCGCCGACGAGCAGCGCCTCCAGCAACGGCGCCGCGGCGTCGCGGTGCAGCACGAGATCCCACAGCCGCGGCGCCTGGTGCAGGCTGTCCGCGATCCAGGCGCGCTCGCGCTCCAGCGCCACGGGCTCCACGGCGTAGGGGTCGTCCAGCAGCGTCTCCACCTCCGCCTGCATGGACAGCACCAGCCCATCGTGCGTCGAGAGCAGCGCGGTGCGATGCACCTGGTTGCCGAAGCAGTCGCGGTGGGAGGCGAGCGTCGCCGCGGGCTCGCACGCGACATCGCACCGCAGCAGCCGCTGGCCCGCATCGTCCCAGGGCGCGCAGCGCCATTCCAGGTGATGCTCGCGGACCGGGGCGTCGAAGGCGATGCGCTCGCGGCGCTTGATGCGCAGCTTCATGCGCCGGCGCCCGCGCGCGCCGCCCTCGGCGCAGACGCGTCGGTGTCGGACAGTTGGTCGGCGTCGGCCATGTGCGCCTCGAAGTAGTCCGCTTGCAGGGCGTCGGTGAGGGCGGCGAGCCGGTCGAGAAAGTCCTCCAGGTATTCATGCAGCCCGTTTTCCAGCACGCGGCGCGGCGACAGGCCCGCGAGGCGGGCGCGCAGCGCCGCCATGCACTCGGGCACGGCACCGTCCGGCACGTCGCCGATGCGCGCGAGCGCACGCTCCATGCCGTCCAGGCAGTAGGCCAGCGAGCGCGGAAAGTCCGCGTCCAACAGCACGAACTCCACGACATCGATGGGGCGGATGCCGGAGTGGTACCGGCGCCGGTAGGACTCGAAGCCGGACAGGGACTTGAGCAGCGCGCCCCATTGGTAATAGTCGAGCGGCGAGCCCACCAGGGTCAGGTCCGGCAGCAACAGGTGGTAGCGCACGTCAAGGATGCGCGCGGTCATGTCCGCGCGCTCCTGCAGGCTGCCGAGCGCCGTGAAGCCGTAGGCCTCGCCGCGCATCATGGTGCTCTGCGTGAGCCCGAAGAATAGCGCCACCTCGCGGTGCACGTAGCTGTAAAACTCCGCCGCCTGCCAAGGCTGGAGCCGGGTCTTGAGATGGCGGTCCGTGCTGAGCCAGAACTGGTTGATGGCCTCCCACATCTCCTGCGTGATGCGGTCGCGCACCACGCGGGCGTTCTCGCGGGCGAGGCGCAGGCTGTTGTAAAGCGAGCCCGGATAGTCCTTGTCCTGGGTCAGGTAGCGAATCACCCGCTGCACCGTCACCTGTCCGTCCGGGTGCCGGGCGAGATAGGACGCATCGGCATCGACAATGGTCAAGAGCGGCGTCCACTGCATCTCCTCCGTAGCGCCCTCGTCCGCCTCCAGCATGTGGCGGACGTTGATGTCGAGAATGCGCGCGGTATCGTCGGCGCGCTCCAGGTTGCGGCCCATCCAATAGAGGGATTCGGCGATGCGGCTGAGCATGTTGAGAAGTACGAAGTACGGAGTACGGGGTACGATGGCGGAGTCCGGTCGCTCGCTAGGCGACTAATCTGGAGTACGGAGTAGGAAGTACGAAGTACGGGGTACGGTGGCGGAATCCGGTCGCGCGCTAGGCGACCAATTCTGGAGTACGGGGTACGGGGTACGGTGGCGCAGCTTCGCCGTTCCGCAGCGTAAAGTCTCGTCGGGGCAAGCACTACCAAATGTCCGGGAACCCGGGCTTCGCGGTGCTCCCCGTACTTCGTACTCCGTACTCCGTACTCCGTACCCCGTACCCCGTACTCTTCTTCTTTCATTCCGCCAACACCCAAGTGTCCTTGCTGCCCCCGCCCTGCGAGGAATTCACCACCAGCGAGCCCTTGGTCATGGCGACGCGCGTCAGGCCGCCCGGCACCACGTCGATGCCGTCGCCGTAGATGATGAAGGGCCTGAGATCCAGATGCCGGGATTCCAGCTCGCCGTCCAGATAGCAGATGTGGCGCGAGAGCTGGACCACGGGCTGGGCGATGTAGTTGCGCGGGTCCGCCTGCACCTTGCGCGCGAATTCCGCCCGCTGGTTCGGCGTCGAGCTCGGTCCCATCAGCATGCCGTAGCCGCCGGATTCAGCGACGGCCTTGACCACCATGCGCTCCAGGTTGTCGAGCACGAAGGCGCGCTCCTCCGCGTTCGTCATCTGGTAGGTGGGCACCTGCTGCAGGATCGGCGCCTCACCCAAGTAGTAGCGGATGAGCTCCGGCACGAAGGTGTAGACGGCCTTGTCGTCGGCGATGCCGGCGCCGGGGGCGTTCACCAGCGCGACGTTGCCGGCGCGCCAGGCGTTGATGACGCCGGCCACGCCGAGCGCCGAATCGCTGCGAAATATCAAAGGGTCCAGAAAGGCGTCGTCGATGCGCCGGTAGATCACGTCCACCCGATCGAGGCCATGCGTGGTCTTGAGATATACGCAGTCGTTCTTGCAGACCAAGTCACGCCCCTCGGCCAATTCCACGCCCATCTCCTTGGCGAGGAAGGTGTGCTCGAAATAGGCGGAGTTGAAGATGCCCGGCGTCAGCACGACGATGTTGGCGCGCTCCCGCCCGCGCGGCGACAGGAAACGCAACGCCTGCAACAAGAGCGCCGGATAGTGTTCCACCCGCCGCACCCGGTAGCGCGCGAAGAACTCCGGCAGGATGCGCCGCTCGACGATGCGGTTCTCGATCATGTACGACACGCCGGACGGCGTGCGCAGGTTGTCCTCGAGCACCAGGTAGCGGCCGTCCTCATCGCGGATCAGGTCTACGCCGCCGATGTGGGTGTAGATGTCGTGCGGGACGTCGATATCCATGATCTCGCGGCAGAAGTCCTTGCCGTTGTAGATCAGCTCCGGCGGCAGCACGCCGTCCTTCAGGCAGCGCTGGCCGTGGTAGAGGTCCTTTAAGAACAGGTTCAGCGCACGTACGCGCTGTTTCAGCCCCGCCTCGATGTGCGCCCACTCCGACGCCGTGATGATCCGCGGCAGGATATCGAAGGGCCAGACCCGCTCGATGCCCTCGTCCGAGTCCGAATAGACCGTGAAGGTCACACCCTCGGTGTGCAGCGCCAGGTGCGCCTCCCGCGCCTTGTCCCCAAGCAGGTGCTGCCCGGTGCGCTGGATGTGCTCCCACATGGGCAGGTAATGCCCGCGCGGGCGGAAGTCGTCCTGGTAGAACTCGTGGTAAGCCCGTGCCGGGCCGGTGCAGGGCGAGCCGGACGAGGCCGAAGCACCGATGCTGCGTTGCGCTGGGGAGGATAACGACGAGAACACGCGGGCTCTGCTGGTGTTGCGGCTGGGCTATCGGTTAACGCCGAAGTCTACATGCAATCCGTGCACCAACAGATGGCGAATGACCAGGCTGCCGCGAGCCGCCAAACACCTCGCCGCGATGCGAGCAAGATCAGGTTGCTGGCGGTGACGCCGTCTGCCGCCGCAGCGCCAGCAAGAACCTGGACCGCTACCCGACATGCACCGAATTAGGGCGCCTCGGCAAGTCTTGGTGCGAAACGCTCGCGTGCGCTTATGGCGGAACTGAATAGCCGCGCCGGCCCCGAAGACACGAGCCGCCCGCCAAAGCCCGGTTTACACTGTCCGCGTTGTGCTTTTTCCGCCGGCCCCGTGGGCCGGCGTCCACTGACAGGTGCACCATGCAGAAGCCCACCGGCATCCGCGCCGCGCTCATCGCGGCCCTGACCCTCATCGGCACGGAGACAATCATGGCCCAACCGCCCGCAGCGCCGCCCGGCAATCCGTCCGCTTCGTTGACCCAGCAGGGGAGCCCGGCGTCGCCCGCACCGGCCGCCGGCGTGCCGGAGCGGACGAGCACGCTCGCAGAGCAGACCGCCGTCGCCGTGACCATCTACAACCAGGATCTTGCGCTGGTGAAGGACCGCCGCCGGCTGGCGCTGCCCGCCGGGCGCGTGGACATGGCCTATCGGGACGTGAGCGCGCAGATCCGCCCCGAAACGGCGCTGCTGCGGACGCTCGACGGCGCGGACGGGCTCACGGTGCTGGAGCAGAACTTCGACTTCGACCTGCTCACCCCGGCCAAGCTGCTGGAGAAGTACGTCGGCCGCGAGGTCGGCATCGTCCGCACCCACCCCACCACGGGCGAGGAGACCGAGGAGACCGCCACCGTGCTCGCCGCGAGCGACGGCGTGGTGCTCGGTATCGGCAGCGGCGCCGAACAGCGCATCGAGACCGGCCGCGAGGGCAGCCTGCCCGGGCGCATCGTCTACCGCGACATCCCGGCCAACCTGCGCGACCGCCCGACGCTGGTGCTCGCACTCGACGGCGGCGCGGGCGGCGAGCGCGAGCTGGAGCTGTCGTATCTCAGCGGGGGCCTGAGCTGGGAGGCGGACTACGTCGGCGAGCTGGCGCCGGACGAGTCGCGGCTCGATCTCACCGGCTGGGTGACGCTGACCAACCGCAGCGGCACGACCTACCGCGATGCAAAGCTCCAGCTCGTCGCCGGCGAGGTCAACATCGCGACCCGCTCCGGGCCCGACATGATGATGATGGACGCGATGCCGCGCGCCACCGCCGCGCCGCCGCCGCCCATGCAAGAGGAGAGCCTGTTCGAGTACCACCTCTATACGCTGCAACGCCCCACCACCATCGCCGACAACCAGACCAAGCAGGTGTCGCTGCTCAACGCCGCCGACGTGACCGTGGCGAAGGACCTGCTGATCCAGGGCAACCCCGGCAGCTACCGCGGGCCGCGCGGCCAGCTCACCGAGGACATGGACGTGAGCGTGTTCCTGGAGCTGACGAACAACGAGGCCTCCAACCTGGGCATGCCGCTGCCCGCCGGCACGGTGCGCATCTACAAGCGCGACGCCGACGGCAACGCGCAGTTCATCGGCGAGGACGCCATCGACCACACACCGAAGAACGAGACGCTGCGCCTCAAGCTCGGCGAGTCCTTCGACGTGACCGCCAAGCGCAAACAGACGGCGTTTGACAAGCGCTCCGGCAGCGGCCCGTGGCAGTACGAGTTCGACAGCGCCTACGAGATCCGCATCAAGAACGCGAAGCCCGAGCCCCAGGCCGTAACCGTGCAGGAGCGCATCCCCGGCGACTGGAAGATGCTGGAGGAAAGCGCCCCGCACGCACAGGGCAACGCCAACATCGCCGTCTGGAAGCTCAACGTGCCCGCCGAGGGCGAGACGGTGCTGAGCTATCGGGTGCGCGTGCGCTTCTGACCCTGCCGCGGGCGGCGGCACCAGGCTCGGCTGCCGAGCCCCCGATCAGAACGGTCAGAGGACAAACACGACGGCGCCCAGAGCGCGGCTGTCGCCGCGCGGCCGGACTGAGGTCGGCCTAAACCAGGGCGCTGGGCGCCTCCGGGATGCCCGAGCGCAAACGCCATGAGCTATCGAACACTTCACACTGATAGTCCGCGCCGATAGCGCGCGACGATCACAAGCATTCAAACATCGGATTGGACCCTGCGGGGCCATCCGCCTAGGCTTGGGGCTCAGTGGTCGGGCAAGGCTCGGAGCGGGGTTTGAGTTTCCCTGTCGCCGCGCGACTGCAGGGCATCCGGCGCCGCGCGGCGCTACCCGCCGAGCCAAGCCCGGCCGACGACCCACTAGACGACCCACTAGACGATCCACTAGACGATCCACTAGACAACCCACGAGCGGAGGCAAGCATGACAGAAGACGTCACGACGGCGAGCGTGCAGACGGCCCCGGGCAAGTGCCCGGTGCTGCATGGCGGCAACACATCCGCGGGCGCATCGAACATGGACTGGTGGCCGAACGCCCTGAACCTGGACATCCTGCACCAGCACGATGCGAAGACGAACCCGATGGGGCAGGGCTTCGAGTATCGCGAAGCCGTGCAGGCGCTCGACTACGACGCGCTCAAGCAAGACCTCAAGGCCCTGCTCACCGACAGCCAGGACTGGTGGCCGGCGGACTGGGGCCATTACGGCGGCCTCATGATCCGCATGGCCTGGCACGCGGCCGGCACCTACCGCATCGCGGACGGCCGCGGCGGCGCCGGCACCGGCAACCAGCGCTTCGCGCCCATCAACAGTTGGCCGGACAACGTCAACCTGGACAAGGCGCGGCGGCTGCTCTGGCCCATCAAGAAGCGCTACGGCAACAGCATCAGTTGGGCGGATCTGATCATCCTGGCCGGCACCGTCGCCTATGAGTCCATGGGGCTCAAGACGTTCGGCTTCGCCTTCGGCCGCACGGACATCTGGCACCCGGAAAAGGACACCTACTGGGGCTCCGAGAAGGAGTGGCTGGCACCGAGCGACAACCCGCACAGCCGCTATTCCGGCGAGCGCGACCTGGACAACCCCCTCGCCGCGGTGATGATGGGACTCATCTACGTGAACCCGGAAGGCGTGGACGGCAACCCCGATCCGCTGCGCACCGCCCGAGACGTGCGCGACACCTTCGCGCGCATGGCCATGAACGACGAGGAGACCGTCGCGCTCACCGCCGGCGGCCACACCGTCGGCAAGTGCCACGGCAACGGCAACGCGGCCCTGCTCGGCCCCAACCCGGAAGCGGCAGAGCCTGAGGACCAGGGCCTGGGCTGGGTCAACAAGACCGAGCGCGGCATCGGCCGCAACACGGTCACCAGCGGCATCGAGGGCGCCTGGACCACGCATCCCATCCGCTGGGACGGCGGCTATTTCGACATGCTGCTGAACCACGAGTGGGCGCTGAAGAAGAGCCCGGCGGGTGCCTGGCAGTGGGAGCCGGTGGATATCGCGGAAGAAGACAAGCCGGTGGATGTCGAAGACCCGTCCATCCGCTACAACCCGATCATGACCGACGCCGACATGGCCATGAAGATGGACCCGGCCTATCGCGCAATCTCGGAGCGGTTCCACCAGGACCCGGCGTACTTCTCCGAGGTCTTCGCGCGCGCCTGGTTCAAGCTCACGCACCGCGACATGGGACCGCGCTCGCGCTACCTCGGCCCCTGGGTGCCGCAGGAAGACCTGCTCTGGCAGGACCCGGTGCCGGCCGGCCGAACGGACTACGACGTGGACGCGGTGAAGGCGCGCATCAGTGCGAGCGGCCTCGGCATCGGCGACATGGTCGCGACGGCTTGGGACAGCGCGCGCACCTTCCGCGGGTCGGACATGCGCGGCGGCGCCAACGGCGCGCGCATCCGCCTGGCACCGCAGAAGGACTGGGCCGGCAACGAGCCGGAGCGCCTCGCCCGGGTGCTGGACGTGCTGGAGCGCATCGCGGCCGACAGCGGTGCGAGCGTCGCCGATGTCATCGTGCTCGCCGGCAACGTCGGCATCGAGCAGGCGGCGCGGGCGGCCGGCTTCGACATCAGCGTGCCCTTCGCACCGGGCCGCGGCGACGCCACGGACGACATGACGGATGCCGAGTCCTTCGCGCCGCTGGAGCCGATCCACGACGGCTACCGCAACTGGCTGCAGCAGGACTATGCCGTCAGCGCCGAGGAGCTGATGCTCGACCGCACCCAGCTCATGGGCCTCACGGCACCGGAGATGACGGCGCTCATCGGCGGCATGCGCGTGCTCGGCACCAACCACGGCGGCAGCAAGCACGGCGTCTTCACCGACCGCGAGGGCGTGCTCTCCAACGACTTCTTCGTCAACCTGACGGACATGGCCTATCGCTGGGAGCCCGCCGGCAACAACCGCTACGAGCTCCGCGACCGCAGCACCGGCGCGGTCAAGTGGACGGCCACCCGGGTGGATCTCGTCTTCGGCTCCAACGCCATCCTGCGCGCCTACGCCGAGGTCTACGCGCAGGACGACAACCAGGAGAAGTTTGTGCGGGACTTCGTCGCTGCCTGGACCAAGGTGATGAACGCCGATCGGTTTGATCTGGCCTGAGGATAGGGTGCGGCGCGGCTCCGGGAGGGGCTCGCGCCGCATCCGGCTGCGCGGCGCGGGCCGACTAAAGTCTGCGTACCCGGGGCGCGGGCGACAAGATGTCGTACACTTGAGCCGCTTCGGCGCTGGAGCAGTCGATCGGCGCCGACCTCGATCGGCCGCCGGTCACCGGCAAGCAAAGGATGTCTCGCCATGCTCAAGTCCGCCACCAGCCTCGCCGCGCTCATCCTGACCGTCCCCCTCGCGGCAGTCGCCGAGATCCACCGATGGACCGACGCGGACGGTCAGGTCCATTTCGGCGACCAGCCGCCAACCGACGCCGCGAGCGAGATCGTGAACGTTCGGCCGAATGTCTACGACGCGCCGACCACCGAGGCGCTGCCCGAGCCCATCGCGAGCGCGCCGGGGCGCGTCCTGCTCTACAGCACGCGCTGGTGCGGCTTCTGCACCAAGGCGCGGCAGTATTTCCAGGCCAACGGCATCGCCTTCGACGAGTACGACGTGGAGACCTCGGCAAAGGGCAAGCGGGACTACGCCCGGCTCGGCGGCGGCGGCGTGCCGGTGATTCTGGTGGGTGGCCAGCGCCTAAACGGGTTCAACAGCGCGGCCTTCGAGCGGGTCTATCGCGGGCGCTGAGGCGCGCCGCGCGAGTACAGCCAATGGCAGCGACCCGCACACCCGGCCGACATGACCCGCGGCCACTACAGGCGCAGCCACGCATCGCGTCCGATCCCAGCCTGTCGCAGCAGCCGCTGAAAGCAGCGCAACGAAGATGTCGCCGGACGGTGGTTCGGGGAGCGCATCCCCGGCGACTGGAAGATGTTGGAGGAGAGCGCCCCGCACGCACAGGGCAACGCCAGCATCGCCGTCTGGAAGCTCACGGTGCCCGCCGAGGGTGAGACGGTGCCGACCTATTGGGTGCGCGTGCGCTCCTGAGCCGACGGCGGCGGGACGGGGCTCGGTCGCCGGGCCCCGGTCGAACGACAACAACACGGACGCCGACACGCGATGCACGACTTGACGACGGATGAGGGCCTGCGCGCCGCGCTGGCCGACGCCGAGGCGGCGGATGCCGCCGAGGCCGCGAGCCGAAGCTGGCACCGCGACGTGGCGGCCCTGCTGGAGGCGATCGCGGGCCTGGACCGGGCCGGGCGCGCGTCGCTCGACTTCCAGCAGCGGCTCTGGGACGACAACCCGATCTCCGCCACCGGCCAGGGCACCATCGACGTGACCGCCGTGTTGGCGGACCCTGCATTCCGCAACTGGCTCGCCGACGCCTCGCTGGCGCCGCTGCCGGACGACTCGGCGGCTCGCCTGAAGCACCTGGAGCAGCTCTACGACGAGCTGTGCCGGCGCCTGCTTGAGACCTGCCCGCGGTTGCCGCGGCTCAAGGCGCTACGCGGGCTCGCGGCGCTGTTCCCCGGCGAGCTTACTTGCATCACCGATTCCAGCCGCGCCGGCACCCTGGCGCGGCTCCTTGCCGGCAAGAAGCAGGTGAGCGGCGACGTGGCGCGGCAGGTCGCGATCCGGCGGCGGCTCGACGCGCTGCTCGGGCCGCCCGCGCCGGGCTTCGCGGCGCAGGCCAAGCGGCTGCGGCTGCCCTGGCACCTGTATCGGCTGACGCAGGCCGGCGACGCGGAGCCCACCGTGGAGCCCGACCCGGCCGCCGGTGCCGCGCTCATTCCGTTGCCGGCGGCGCGGCGGCGGCGGAGTCTGTCCATTCCCACCGGGGGACTCAACGCGGTCGTTGCAACACTGGACGCAGTTAAGGATGCCCTCAGCGCCGACGATTTGCGGACATTTCTTAAGACTCAGTACCCGCGTCTGAAGGACAGCTCTCTAAGCGCCATCCGCTATTGCCTGCAATTCGAGCTGGGCGCGATCGAACGGCGGGACGGCAGCTTCCAGCCCACGGAACGCGGGTTGGCTTTGCTTGAAACCGGCGACCCGGCGGAGTTGGCCGACTGGCTCTTGACCCATGTCGTCGGGCCAGACCATGTGCTTTCTCTCCTCCGGCACGGGAGGGCTAGGCCGAAGCCGGAGCTCATTGCTCTCCTCAAGGCTGCAAACCCGGGCTGGACGTCCCTAACCGGACCCAGCCAGGTGCTCAGTACGCTGCGGGCGCTGGGCGTGCTGGATATGCACAACACTCAGGCCATCCACCTCACCGCCGACGGCCGCCGCTGGGCCGAGCTGATCCACTGGACGCCCGAGGTTCTGCCGGTCGAGGCCGACACGGTCGAGCCCATCGGCACAGGCCCCGCCACCGGCATCGGCACCGCAACCGCCGAGGCGGTGCAGCTCCCCGACGAGGCGGCGCTGACCCAAGCGGTCGCCCAAGCCGGCCACTTCCCGCCGGCCCTGGTCGTGCGCCTGCACGCCGCGCTCTGGGCGCACCGGCGCCGGCACTTCGCAGTGCTGACGGGGCTGTCGGGCAGCGGCAAGACGCTGCTCGCCTGCGCCTACGCCCGCGCGCTGCACGCGGACGACGCCGCTCGGCAGGCCGCAAACCTCCAGGTCATCGCGGTGCAGCCGGGCTGGTACGACCCCTCGCCGCTGTTGGGCTACCTCAACCCGTTGCGCGGCGACACCTACCAGCGCACCGCCTTCCTGGACTTTCTGATCCGCGCCGGCGAGGAGCCGGAGCGGCCCTTCGTCGCCGTGCTCGACGAGATGAACCTGTCCCACCCCGAGCAGTACCTCGCGCCGCTGCTCTCCGCCATGGAGAGTGGCGCCGCGCTCGACCTGCACCAGGAGGCCGAGCCCGTGGACGGCGTGCCGTCCAAGCTGGCCTATCCGCCGAACCTGGCGCTCATCGGCACCGTGAACATGGACGAGACCACCCATGGCCTGTCCGACAAGGTGCTGGATCGGGCCTTCACGCTCGAGTTCTGGGACATCGACCTGGACGCCTATCCGCGCTGGGGCGCCCGCAAGCTGGACGCCGCGGTGGAGCAGCGCGCCCGCGCCCTGCTCACCGGGCTGATGGCGGCGCTGCGCCCGGCGCGGCTGCACTTCGGCTGGCGCGTGGTGGACGATGTGCTGGACTTTCTCGCCCACTGCCGCGGCTCCGACATCATCGACGCCGACGCCGCGCTGGACCAGGTGATCTACGCCAAGCTGCTGCCGAAGCTCCGCGGCGAAGACAGCCGGCGCTTTCGCGACGCGCTGAACGGCTGCCTGCGCGTCCTGGACCAGCACGGCTGCCCCGGCTCGCTGGCCAAGGTGCGGGAGCTGGCGGAAGACCTGGAGACCCTCGGCAGTGCCCGCTTCTGGCGCTGAGGCCGATGCCGGGGCCGATGCCGAGGGCGATGTCGGCCAGCCAAAGGCCGCCGACTGCGCCTGGTGCTTTATGCCGCAACAGGCCGCCCCGGCGCGCGGCATCCGGCTCATCGGCGACGAGAACACGGGCTTTCAGGAGCTCACCGCGGCCTGCTTCCTGCATCCGGACCCCGGCGCGCCGGGCTGGACGCTCTGCATCGACGACGAGCCGCAGCCGACCGCCGTCACCGCCTTCGGCCCCGGCTGGTGCTGGACGCCGGGCTTTTTCGCCGGCGAGGTCACCGCGGAGCTGATCGCCCCGGACGGGCGCGTCGCGTGCCGCTGCCTACTCGATGTCGCCCCGTCGCCCGCGAAGCTCGGCCGCGACGCCTTCGCCGAGATGGTGCAGGCGCTCTGGGCCTTCGATCCCGAGCTGGTGCTCGGCGCGGAGCCGTCCACCCGCGCCGTCGGCCGAGACGGGGACCGGCAATCGCTGCTGCTGCGCCTCGCCCGGCTGCGCCGCCACGCGCCGGCGGCCATCGCCGCGCTGCGCCAGGTGCAGCGCTCGCCGCTCAAGCGCCTGCGTGCCGAGCGCGAGCGCCACCCGCCGCACCGAGTGCGGCGCATCGACCGCCTCACCGCCAGCACCCTCGCGCAGCAGCCGGCGCTGGCCGTGGCGCTCTGCGGGGACCAGTGCGGGAACCAGAGCGGTGAGCCGCTCGGCGGCGGCGCCGGCTCGCTCTTGCCGCCCGCGGACCCGGTGCTCGACCCCGGCCGGCGGCTCGACGTGCCCGCGAGCGAGCCGACGCTCGACTGCGCGCCGAACCGCACGCTGCTCGCCGTGGCGCTGCGGCTGCTCGGGGAGCTGAAAGCGGTGCGTCGCGGGCTCGCCGCGCAGGCCGCCGCCGAGCAGGCATCTGCCACCCGCACGCCGCTCGCGAGCCGGGCGCCGCGGCGGCAGGCGGTGCTGCTCGCGCTGGAGCAGGCGCTGGCCGAGCTGCTTGGCCGCTCGCCCTTCAGCGCCGTCAGCCGCCCGGAGATCACCGCCGCCGGCCTCACCGCCATCGCCGCGCACCCCGGCTACGCCGCCGCGCACCGGCAGAGCTGGCGCGCCTGCGCCCGCGGGCTCGACGGCCCGCCGACGGAAGAGCGGCTCTGGATCAGCCCGACATGGGAGGTCTTCGAGCGCTGGTGCCTGGTGCGGCTCGCAGAGGCGCTTTTGGACGCCGGGCATGCCCCGGTGGCCGGCCATGACCGCGACCTGCCCCACGCCGAGCGCACGCTTTGTTACCAAGACGCCGACGGCGCGCGCACGACGCTGCTGCTCCAGCCGACCTTCCCGGCCTGGGACCAGGCGCGCCGAGCGGCGGTGTCGCTGTCCGGGCTGCACATCCCGGACCTCGTGCTGATCCGCGACGACGCCGCCGGGCGGCGCTGGCAGGTGCTCGATGCCAAGTACCGCAGCGCCCGCTCCGCGCTGCTCGATGCCATGACCTCCGCCCACCTCTACCACGACTGCCTGCGCCTGAACGGCGCCCCGCCGAGCCGCGCCCTGCTGCTGGTGCCCGCCTGCCACGGCGCCGGCTGGCTGCTGGAGCCGGAGTTCCATCACCGCCACGGCGTCGGCGCCCTGTGCGTCACGGGCGATGACGACGCCGCCTTCCGTGCGCTGATCGGCGCCCACTGAAATGGGTCATAGCCGGGGCGTAGCGCCGCCCCGGCGCCTAACTCCGTAGTTGCCTCTACGCAGAAAAAGCAATTGCATTTAAGTGCTTACCGGCATGACGGCGACGGGGGCGAGTGCCCGAGAATCGGCCTCGACAAGCATTCGTCAACGGAGGCACACATCATGGCCGCAACCGAAGAGACCATCGTCGCCAAGTCCCTGTACGACCGGATCATGACCTTCCCCATCGGGCAGCCCGGCACGGAGGAGCAGTTCCTCAAGCGGCTGGCGGCCAAGAACCGTTGGACCCTCGACTACGCCCGGCGCGTGCTGATGGAGTACCGGCGCTTTTTGTTCCTGATTGCGCGTGGGGTTGGCGCCCTCTCGCCGTCGCACGCCGTCGATGAGGCCTGGCACCTGCACATGCTGTATTCGCGCAACTACTGGGACGACTTCTGCAGCGGGGTGCTCGGGCGCGAGTTGCACCACGATCCCTTCGACGGCGGCGCCGAGCAGGAGCGTTTTTCTGACCCGGTACCCGCGCACGCTGGATTGCTGTCGCGAGGTCCTCGGCTGGGTTGCACGCGCTCCGGCGCGCTCCAGGGTCACGGCGCGCTCCGGGGTCTACCATCGAACTTGCAGGTAGCGGAGCGCCCCGCTAGTCCACCCTCACGCCACCGGCAGCGCCGTGCGCTCCACCACCTGCCGCAGCACGAAGCTCGAATGCACGCCGCTGACCCCTTCGATACGGGTCAGCTTGTTCAGCAGCAGGTCTTGATAGCCCTCCATGTCGCGGACGATGACCTTGAGCTGGTAGTCCGCGTCGCGGCCGGTGATGAGCGAGCATTCGAGCACCTCCGGCAGCGCGGCCACCCGGGCGTCGAAGTTCGCGAAGCGCTCCGGCGTGTGCCGGTCCATGGAGATGCTGATGAAGGCGATGAGGTTGAGCCCCAGCGCCTTGGCGTCGAGCAGCGCCCGGTAGCCGGCGATGATGCCGCTCTCCTCCAGCGCGCGAACGCGCCGCAGGCACGGCGACGGCGACAGACCAATGCGGTCGGCGAGGTCCTGATTGCTGATGCGGCCCTCCTGCTGGAGGATCTCAAGGATGCGTTTGTCGTAAGGGTCGAGCATGGGCGTGGCTTGGGTGGGGTTGGTTGCGTTGGCGCAGGGGCTCGGCTGAGGGCGATGGGCGGATACATTCGCCCCCCGGCTGCCCAAGCAGAGCGCGGCGCTCGCATGCAGTATTCAGCCCTTCTGAGCACCGGCGTAGTCGCCGCCTCGGTCGCATGCGCGGTCGGCCTGCAAGCATCCAGCTTCGTACGCGCCTTCGCTCGGCGCGGCAACCACCAAGGCGGCCGGTCTGCGGCGCCGAGCGCGCGCACTCTGCCATGCGGTCGACGCGGCACTCGCGCTCGGACTCTGTCCCCACCGATCGGCACCTCAACGCCGCCGCTTGCGCCTTTTGCTCGCAAACGTGTCCGGCACCACCAGACAGACGGCAGTAGGCTGTTGGGCTTTGCTGCCAACCGCCATCGCCGACCCTCGCCGCAGCGGCAGCGCGTGGTGCGCGGCGTACTGCGCCGACAGAGCAAGCCCGCAACATGATCGACGATAACGATGCGTTGCCCGGACACCGCCGCCACGCTCGCGCGGACGCCGTCCCGGCTTCCTCGCCGAGCGCGGGCAACGCGTGGGATGCCGGCAACCTCGCCTGGCGCCATCTGCTTGAGCGCATCGCGGACGCCGTCGTCGGCACGGACGGCGGCTTGCGCGTCCAAAGCTGGCCCGCCGCCGCCGAGGCCATCTACGGCTGGCCCGCCGAGCAGGCGCTCGGCCGACACATCGACGAGCTGCTGCGCGCCGAGCCCACCTCGATGCGCGACGATGAGGCCTTAGACCGGCTCCAGACGCAGGGCTTCGTTGTACTGGCGGCCGTGCACCACACCCAGGACGGCCGGCGGCGCTATACGCGCACCCATGTCATTGCACAGTACGACAACGGCGGCGCGCTCGCGGGCACGCTCCGCGCGATCTTCGATGTGACCAACCAGCGGCTGGCCGAAGACCCGCTGCGGGAGAGCGCCGAGCGCGTGAGCGCGCTGGTCGAGGCCGCGGCACAGGCGGTGTGGGAGACCGACCCGGCGGGCAAGGCCGTCATCGATTCGCCCACCTGGCGCGCCTACACCGGTCAGACGCTCGCGCAGTCCCTGGGCTGGGGCTGGCTCGATGCCATTCACCCGGATGACCGCGCGCATGCTCGCCGACACTGGGAAGAGGCGGTAGCGGCACAGCGGAACCTCGACTGCGAGTATCGCCTGAGGGGTCCCAACGGCGATTGGCGCTGGACCAACGTCCGGGCGGCACCGCTGCGCGACGGCGACGGCCGAGTGCGCAAATGGGTCGGCATGAACCTCGACATCTCCGAGCGCAAGGCCGCCGAGGCCGCGCTCGAAGAGCTGAACCACACGCTGGAGGCGCGCATCGCCGCGCGCACGGCCGAGGTCGGCGAACAGGCGCAGCAGCTCCGCGCGCTCGCCACCGAGCTCGCCCGCGTCGAGCAGCGCGAGCGCCAGCGGCTCGCGACCATCCTGCACGAGCAGATCCAACAGTTGATCGTCGCGGCGCAGATGCAAACGGGGGTCATTGCCCGAGAGGCCGACACGGAGCGGCTGCGCCAAGCCGCCAGCGCCGCGCAGCAGGCGCTCGCCGGCGCGCTCGAGACCTCGCGCTCTCTGACCCTGGAGCTGAGTCCGCCGGTGCTGAAGGACGCGGGCCTCATCGACGCGCTGGCCTGGCTCGCCGAGCGGATGGAGACGGAGCATGGCTGTCGGCTCGACCTGCATGCAGAGCCCGACGCCGAGCCCGCCGACGAGGAGCTGCGCTACCTGCTGTTCGCCTGTGCGAGCGAGCTGCTGCGGAACATCGCCAAGCACGCCGGCGTCGACCAGGCCGAGCTGTCGCTGCGGCGCCCCGGTGCCGGCAGCCTCGTGCTCGGCGTCGCGGACCAGGGCCGCGGCTTCGACCCGGTGATCGTCACCCGGCGGCGCACCGAGGATACCGGGTTCGGTCTCTTCAGCATCCGCGAGCGCCTTGCCCATCTCGGCGGCCGCATGGACCTCGACAGTGCGCCCGGTCGCGGCACCCGGGTGACGCTGACGCTGCCCGCGACCATGGCGCAGGTGAAGGCGACGGCCGTCGCCACCACGCGGCAAGCGGCCTGGGCGCACGGTGCGGATCTGTGCCCGCGCCTGGACGCGCTGCGCGTGCTGATCGTCGACGACCACCAGATCATGCGCCAGGGGCTGGCCGGGCTGCTGCGGTTCGAGACCGACATCGAGGTCATCGGCGAGGCGGACAGCGGCGAGCAGGCCCTCGCGCGCGCCGCGGAGCTCAATCCCGACGTCGTCATCATGGACGTGAACCTGGGTCCGGGCATGGACGGCATCGAGGCCACGCGCCGACTCTTGGCCGCGCGCCCGGCGCTACGCATCATCGGCCTCTCGATGCACCTCGACAGCGCTGTCGCCAACGCCATGCGCGACGCCGGCGCCGTCGCCTACCTGAGCAAGGGCGGCCCCTGCGAGGAGCTGGTCAAGAGCATCCGGGAGCAGGGGCTAGGGGCTAGCCCCTAGATCGCTTGGCGGCGCCAAATCCTTGCAGATGAGCTTGCAGGCAAAAGGGCCAAGGGCCAAGGGAGCTCTCCTCGGCCCTCGGCCCTCGGCCCTAGCCCCTCTACTCAACCGCCAGCACCACCCCGCCGCGGCGCCCGTCCCCCGCGCCATGCAGCCGCCCATCGGCATCGATGCCGACGCTGTGGGCGCCGCCGAAGAAGACGTTCTGCGTCCGCCACACCCGCACATCGAGCCCCTGCGCCGCCAGCGCCGCAACGGTGTCCGCCGCGACCGGCGGCTCCAGGCTCAGCACGCCGTCTTCGAGATGCAGGCGCGGGGCGGCGACGGCCTCGGGCAGCGACAGGCCCAAGTCGATGCGGTTCACCAGCACCTGCAGGATGGCGCTGCGGATGCGGTTGGAGCCGCTGGAGCCGGTGACGGTCCAGCCGCCGTCCGCGTGCTCCACCAGGGTCGGGCACATCATGGAGCCGAGCCGCGTGTCCGTCGGCCAGCGGTGGAAGCCGTCGGCGGCGAGGTCTGCCTCGCCGAGCATGTTGTTCAGCACGATGCCCGTGCCGGGCAGCACGTAGGCCGCCCCTTCGCCGTTGGAAAGCGTCAGGCTCGCGAGGTTGCCGTCGCGGTCGGCGATGCTGATCTGCGTCGTGCCGCGCGTCGCCGGCGGTCCGGCTTGCCGGATCGCGGCGATGCGCGAGCGAAAGCGCGCCCGCTCGGCCTCGCGACGGTCGGCGTCGGTACCGCCGGTCGCGACCGCCGCGCGCAGCGCCGCCGTCGCCGCCATGGCCTCGGCGAGCAGGAGCCGGTGCGTGCTGCTGCCGCAGCGGAGGCCCTCGCAGGAGACCGCATCGAGCAGCTCCAATGTCAGCGCCAGCAGTGCGCCGCCGAGGGACGGCGGCGGATTGAGATAGAGCCGCGCATCGCGGTAGTGGACCGGCAGCGGCTCGCGGCGCTCCACCCGATAGCCGGCCAGATCCGCGACGCCGAGATGCCCGCCGGCGGCGCAGTCCGCGGCGAGCCGATCGGCCCAGGCGCCACCGTAGAAGAGCCCCGGGCCAACGGACGCGAGCTCGTCCAGCGCCTCGGCAAACTCCGGCCAGGGCACGCGCTCGCCAACGTGCGCAAGCCGGCCGGGGTCGGTTTGGGACGCGTAGAGCGCAAAGGTGGCCGGGTCCGCGGCGAGGATCGGCAGCACGATCTCGGCGATGTCGCGCTGGAAGGCGTTGACGACGACGCCGGCGCGCGCGAGCCGCCGGGCCGGCGCGAGCAGGTCCGCGATGGGCAGCCGACACAGCTCGCGCCCGATCGCAAACAGCCCGGCAATGGCCCCCGGCGTGGCGATGGCGCCGCGGCCGATGTGAAACTCCTGGGTCGCATCGCCGAAGTCGGCGTGCACGCCGCGGAAGTCGAGCCCCGCCGTCGGCGCCCGCGCCTTCGGCGTCTGCGTGAAGCAGTCGTAGACCACCGGTGCCGCGCCGGCGGCGCGCGCGTGCAGGAAGGCGCCGCCGCCCAAGGACGCGAGCACCGGCTCGGCGACGCAAGCGGCGGCGAGCGCCGCCACTGCGCCGTCGAAGGCGTTGCCGCCGCAGCCGATGACCGCGGCAGCCGCGGCGGCGGTGTCGGGGTGGCCGGCGGCGATGATGGCGCGGGGCATGGCGGAAATCCTGACGGGCGCCGCAGAAACGAGCCCGAGCATGGCTCTACGCGTCGCAAAGCCGATATAGTGTCGTCTGTTCGCGATGTCATCCAGCGACCCAGCGCCTGCCACGGGTCGTGGATGCGCCCGTGTTGGTCAGCCTGCCGCGCGTCTGCCGCGGGTGCACGCGGCGCAGCAGGATAACGTTTGCGACGGAGGTCCAGCACCCGTGGAACGAGATGCCGCCGCCCGCATCGTCGCCTTAGAGGCCGAGCTCGCCAGCGTGCGTGCCGAGGCCGAGGCCGAGCGCGAGCGCTTCGACCGCCGCCTCAGGCTCGCGCAGAGCGCGCTGCCGGAGCGGCGCGACCCGCGCACCGTCACGCAGAACATCGCCGCGCAGCAGGAGTTCGACGTGCTGCGTGGCGCGTTGCGCGAGCGCGACCGCGTGGTCAAGGAGCTGACCGAACAGGTGCGCGCCCTGGAAGACCAGCTTGAAGACCAGTACCGCCGCTTCGACGAGCTTCGCCGCCGCCTGGAGCAGCGCGAGGTCGAGCTGGAGGACGCGCGCCGGCAGGCGGAGCTGACCTCCCGGCGCGTCGAGCGCGCGGCGCCCCCGCCGCCGCGTGTCGAGCCGACCTCACACGCGCCACCACCTCCTCCTCCGCCGCCGCCGCCGGAAAAGGCCGATGCGGTGGCCTTCGGCATCGGCATGCTCGTCGGCGCGCTCTTGGCCGTGGCAGCCGCGGTGGGCCTCTGGTGGACGGGTCACCTGCCGCCGCCGCCGGCCTTCGGTGGCGCAATGCCGGCTATCGATCAGCCGGCGCAGAGCGCCGCCGCCGCACCGGCGCGGAGCGCCCATGTCGGCTGACGACGCCGGCAGGGTGCTCGGCGTGGGCATCGCGACGCTCGACATCGTCAACGTCGTCGCCGCCTATCCGCCCGAAGACGCGGAGGTTAGGGCCGCAGGCCAGCGCATCGCCCGCGGCGGCAATGTTGCCAATACGCTCCAAGTGCTGGCTCAGCTCGGTCGGCCTTGCGCCTGGGCCGGCGTGCTGGGCACGGATGCCGCGGCCGGGCGGATCAGCGCAGCCTTCGCCGCCGACGCCATCGATCACGGCCACGCGGTGCGCGTGCCGGGCGGCGCCACGCCGACCTCCTACATCGCGCTGAGCCGCGCCACCGGCAGCCGCACCATCGTCCACCATCGCGACCTGCCGGAGCTGACCGCCGCCGACTTCGCAGATGTGCCCCTCGAAGGCATCGCGTGGGCGCACTTCGAGGGGCGCAATCCGGCCGAGACGGCACGGATGCTCGCGCGGGTCCGCGACGAGCGGCCGGGGCTGCCCATCTCCGTCGAGATCGAGAAGCCGCGCGCGGGCATCGAGGCGCTGTATCAGGGCGCCGACGTGCTGATCTTCGCGCGCGCCTTCGTGCAGGCCGCGGACGGCGCAGATGCCGGCGACCCGCGGGCCTTTCTGCTGCACATGGCGGCGCTGACCGACGCGCGGCTGTTGCTGCTGCCCTGGGGTGCCGATGGCGCCTACGGGCTCGCGCGCGGGGCCGCCGAGCCCGTGTTTGCGCGCGCCTGCCCGCCCGCGGTGCTGCGCGACAGCCTCGGCGCCGGCGATGTCTTCAACGCCGCCGTCATCGACGGCCTGCTCGCCATGGGGCTCGCCATGGGGCTCGCCACGGGGCTCGCTGCCGATGCTGACGGCCTCGCCGGTCTGCTCGCGCGCGCCAACCGCCTCGCCGGCCACAAGTGCGGGCAGGACGGGCTCGGCGGGCTGGTGGCGAGCGCCCGCGCCGCCGGGTTGCTGCCTGCAACGGGGCGGCCGGCATGAGCGAGTATCACGAGATCTGCCTGCTCGCGGACCTGCCTGACCCGGGCGCGGTCGGCTTCGAGGTGGACGGCGTCGGCGGCTTCGTGGTCCGCCGCGGCGGCGCGCTGCATGGCTACGTGGACCGCTGCCCGCACACGGGGGTGCCGCTGGCGTGGGCGCCCAACAGCTATCTCGACGCCGCCGGCGAGCTGCTGCAATGCAGCCTGCACGGGGCCTTGTTCCTGCCGGACACGGGCGAGTGCATCCACGGCCCCTGCCTGGGGCGCTTTCTGACGCCGTTGCCAGTGCTGGTCGAGGACGGGCGCGTGCTGGTGCACGAGGACGACCTCGACGACGTGGATTGAGCTCGCCGCCGGCGCCGCTCAGCGCTCCGCCATCGCGACGGTGTAATGGGGCCCCTGCTTCAGCTTGTCGTAGTTGCCGAAGACGTTGCGCAGATACCGCTGCATGAACTCCCGCAGACCGTTCACGGTGACCACGTACAGCCGACCGCCGGGGTTCAGGCGCGCGCGGGCGTCGTAGAGCAGCAGGGTCAGCAGCTCCTTGCCGACCTTCGCCGGGATGTTGCTCGCGATGAGGTCGAAACGCCGTGCCGGGTCGATGTGCTCAAAGCCGTTGCTGAGCGCCGCCTCGGCATTGGCGAGCCCGTTCAGTTGCGCGTTGCGGCGGGCGAGCTCGACGGCGACGAAGTCCTTGTCCACCATCAGCGTGCGCCCCTGCGGGGCGAGTGCCGCCAGCGTGCAGCCGATGGGGCCGTAGCCGCAGCCCAAGTCCAGGCAGTCGGCGTGCTCGGGCACCTCCACGCGGCTGAGCAAGAGCGCCGTGCCGGCGTCGATCTCGCGCGGCGAGAAGAGGCCCCAGGTGGACTCGAAGCGCAACGGGCGGCCCGCGAGCTCCGCCTCGAAGCGGATGGGCGCGCGCAGGGCGGCGAGGTCGGGGGGCTGCTGCATCGTCGGGCCGGCCGGGCCGGGCGGGGCGTTGGGGAAAGCGCGCAGTTTACATGGCGATCGCCGGTAAAGATCTCATCTACACTGGCGAGCGAGGCAGGCCTTAGAGCGACCAGGGCACGTAGCATCTTCTTGCGGAGCCCGCTTGTTGCCGCACGTGAGAAGGGCCGAGGGCCGAGGGCCGAGGGCCGAGGTGGGCTCCCTTGTTCCTCGTGCTCCGCAAGCACCTGGCGCCGTCAAGCCATCTAGCGAGGCAGAGCCTCAGACCGACCAGGGCACGGCGCCTGGTCTTGCGCCGCCCGCTCGTCGGCGCATTGAAGCACGGGCCAAGGGCCAAGGGCCAAGGGCCAAGGGCCGAGGCGGGCTCCCTCGGCCCTCGGCCCTTTCGCCTGCAAGCGCCGTGTCGTCGCGAAGCTTGACTCATCTGCAAGCATTCGGCGCCGTCAAGCCATCTAGTCCGCCAGCACATCACCACAAGCCACCTTAAGCAGCATCCGCCAGTGTCCGACCTCGCCGGCCAACTCGATATCACCCTGCTCGCGCGGGGCCCGACCCCCGCCGCCCGCATCCAGTCGAGCCGCCCGGTGACGGCGGCGCGGGTCTTCGACGGCAAGCGGGTCGCCACCGTCGCGAGCCAGTTGCCGCTGTTGTACAGCGTCTGCGGCACGGCCCAGGGGCTGGCCTGCGTGCGCGCCTGCGAGGCGGCGCTCGGGCTCGCACCGGCGCCCTCGGCACAGGCTGCGCGCGATCTGCTGCTCCGCGCCGAGACGGTCAAGGAGCACCTGTGGCGGCTGCTGTTGGATTGGCCGCGGGCGCTGGCCGCGCTCGGCGTCGCCGCGCCGGTGCCGCCGCCCGGCGCGGACGCCGCGCACGAGTCGGCGATCGCCGGCGCCCTGCGTGCCTTCCTGACCCTGCGGGCGACGTTGGCGACGCACGGCGACCCCTTCCTCCCCGGCGCACGCAGCACCCGGCCGGTGCCGGCGCTGCTGGAGTCGGCGGCCGGCACGCTCGCCACGATCGCGGCGGAGTGGATCTTCGGCGCGCCGCCGGCCGACTGGCTCGCGGCAACCTGCACGGAGGCCGATCTGACCCGCTGGGCGGCGACCGGCAGCACGCCCGCGGCCGGCCTGGCGCGCGCCCTGCAGGCGGGCGGGCTTGCGGACCTGGGACGCTGCGAGGTCGGCGTCCTGCCGGCGGAGCAGGCCGACGGCAACCTGGACCCGGACCTGCTGCGGCGGCTGGCCACCGCGCTTGCGGCGCCGGACGCGGATGCCTTCGTCGGCGCGCCAACGCTGGACGGCTGGCCCACCGAGACCACGCCCTTTTCGCGCGAGCTCGGCCGGGGCGAGCTGGTGGCCGCGCTCGCGGCGCACCACGGCAACGGGCTGCTGCCGCGACTCGCGGCGCTGCTGGTGGAGCTCGCGCGAGCCAGCGCGGCGCTCGCGGCACCAGCCCGGGAGGCCGCCGCCCCGCTCGGGGCCGGCTTCGCGCTGGCATCGGGCAACCACCACCGCGTCGGGATCGGCGCCGCACCGGCCGCCCGCGGATTGCTCGTGCACCGGGTGGATGTGGACACGGGCGGTGCACCGGAGTCCGCGTGCGTGATGGGCTATCGCATCCTGGCGCCGACGGAGTGGAACTTCCACCCGCAGGGCGTCGTCGCAACGGCATTGTCTGCGCTCGCACGCGACGCCGGCGGCGGTGATGCGCTGCTCGCCGCCCACGCGGGGCTTGTCATCACCGCCGTCGACCCCTGCGTCGAATACTGCATGTCGGTATGCTGACGCGGGATCGACACGCTGCCCCAACGCGGCACGGCCGGAACCAAGCCCCGTGATCGCAGCGTCCGCTCCTAGTCGTGCTCGGATGTTGTGGAATCCGATGACGAAACGAACCGAACGATAACGACAACGAAAACAGTCCGGCCAGCCTGGCCACGGACACGACGGGGCAGCCTGCCCCGCACGGAAAGCGCCGACCGCGGTGCTTCCCCAGCCGGTGACCAAACCCCTTGGAGCCCGCCATGTGCCTTGCGATCCCTGCCCAGATCCTCGCCGTCGACGCGAGCGGCGAAACCGCCGCCGTGTCCTTGGGCGGCGTGAAGAAATCCATCTCTCTGGCGCTGGTGGACGACGCCGCCGTCGGTGACTACGTGCTGGTGCACGTGGGCTATGCGCTGAACAAGGTGAGTCCGGAGGAAGCCGCGCGCACGCTGGCGTTGATCCAGGCCGCGGGCGAGCTTGACCCGGCCGAATTCGACCTCGATACCGTCACCGGGGAGCTGCCGCAATGAACGACGCCAGCACGATGAAGTACATCGACGAGTTCCGCGACGGCACGCTGGCGCGCAAGCTCGCCCGCACCATCGCCGCCGAGGCGGACCCGGCCCGGGACTATCGGCTGATGGAGTTCTGCGGCGGCCATACGCACGCCATCTACCGCTACGGCGTGCAGGATCTGATGCCGGACAACGTCAAGTTCGTCCATGGCCCGGGCTGTCCGGTCTGCGTGCTGCCGATGGCCCGTATCGATCAGGCCATCGCCATGGCCGTCGAGCACGGCGTCACGCTCTGCACCTACGGCGACCTGATGCGGGTGCCGGCGAGCGAGCGCCGGAGCCTGCTGAAGGCCAAGGCCGGCGGTGCGGACATCCGCATGATCTACTCCACGCAGGACGCGCTCGCCATCGCCCGGCAGGATGCCGGGCGCCACGTTGTGCTGTTCGCCATCGGCTTCGAGACCACGACGCCGCCGACGGCCGTCGCGCTCAAGGCCGCCCGCGCCGAGGGGCTCGCCAACTTCTTCGCCTTCTGCAACCACGTGCTGACGCCGCCGGCACTGAAGACCATCCTCGCCACCGCCGGGCCGGACGGCGTGCAGCTCGACGGCATCCTGGGGCCGTCGCATGTGAGCACCATCATCGGCAGCCGGCCCTATGAATTCGTGCCGGAGCAATTCGCCAAGCCCGTGGTCATCGCGGGTTTCGAGCCGCTCGACGTCATGCAGAGCACGCTGATGCTGATCCGCCAGCTCAACGAGGGGCGCTGCACCGTCGAGAACCAGTACACCCGCGCCGTCACCCGCGACGGCAACCGCAAGGCGCAGGCGTTGATGGCGGAGGTCTTCGCGCCGCGAGACAGCTTCGAGTGGCGCGGCCTGGGCCACCTGCCGCACAGCGCGCTGCGGCTCGCCGACGGCTGGGCGGACTTCGATGCCGAGCAGCGCTTTCCGGTGGCGCCGGGGCCAAGTGGCAAATGGGGCAAGGAGATCAAGGGCTGCGAGTGCCCGAGCGTGCTGCGCGGCGTCATGGAGCCCACGGACTGCAAGCTGTTCGGCACGGTGTGCACGCCCGAGAACCCCATGGGCGCCTGCATGGTGTCGTCCGAGGGCGCCTGCGCCGCCTACTGGAGCTACGGGCGCTTCCGCGACCTAAAGCGCCCCGCCGCGGGTGCGACCGCCTGATGGCCGGCTCGGACAACCCGCGCCCGCGCTACGCCGGGCGGCTCGACATCGCGCACGGCGCCGTGGACATGAGCCACGGCAGCGGCGGGCGGGCCATGGCGCAGCTCATTGATGAGCTGTTCCGCGCGCATCTGGACAACGTCTTGCTGGCCCAGGGCAACGATCAAGCCCTGTTCACGCCGCCGCCGGGCCGACTCGCCATCAGCACCGATGGGCATGTGATCTCGCCGTTGTTCTTTCCGGGCGGCGACATCGGCTGTCTCGCCGTGCACGGCACCATCAACGACGTGGCCATGTGCGGCGCCAGGCCGCTCTACCTCGCCGCCGGGTTCATCCTCGAAGAGGGCCTGCCGCTCGCGGACTTGGCGCGCATCGTCAAGAGCATGGCCGCGGCCTGCAACGCCGCCGGCGTGCCCGTGGTCACCGGCGACACCAAGGTGGTGGAGCGAGGCCACGGCGACGGCTGTTTCATCACCACCACCGGCGTCGGCGTCTTGGCCGACGGCATCGACATCGCCGGCAGCAACGCCCGGCCCGGCGATGCCATCCTCGTCTCCGGCCATATCGGCGACCATGGCGTGGCCATCATGTCCAAGCGCGAGAATCTGGGCTTCGAGACCGAGATCCGCTCCGACACCGCCGCGCTGCACGACCTGGTCGCCGCCATGCTGGAGGCCGTGCCGGAGATCCATTGCCTGCGCGACCCCACCCGCGGCGGCCTCGCCAACACGCTGAACGAGCTCGCCCAGCAGTCCCAAGTCGGCATGCAGATCAGGGAGCCCGCCATCCCCGTGCGCCCCGAGGTCGCCGCCGCCTGCGAGCTGTTGGGTCTCGACCCGCTCAACGTCGCCAACGAAGGCAAGCTCATCGCCATCTGCCCCGCCGAGCACGCCGAGCGGCTGCTCGCCGCCATGCGCGCGCATCCCAAGGGCGAGCACGCCGCCATCATCGGCGAGGTCTTCGAGGACGCCCACCACTTCGTGCAGATGGAAACCGCCTTCGGCGGCAACCGCATCGTCGATTGGCTCGCGGGGGAGCAGTTGCCTAGGATTTGCTGAGCGGCGACGGTACAGTTGTTTGTACCGTATCCGACAAGGTCTGAGACCGTCGGAGACTTTCGTTGTCGTTGTCATGATCGAATGCCGGGCGCTTACGAGCACGACAACAACCCGAGGTTGCAAGCACGGTTCTTGGTTCCGGCTCTGCCGGCTTAGGGCGGATGAATGCAAGCGGGGCAGCGGTATGATCTCACCTTCACCGCACCGGCGGCAGCACGAGCTGCCGCCCCGAATTGCGCGAGGACACAAGCCATGACACTGGCAGAGGCCATCTACCAACGCAGCCTGCGACTGCCCGAGGAGGCCGCGCGCGAGGCGCTGGATTTCATCGAGTTTCTGGAACAGCGCTACGGCACCCGCAACGGCACCGACGCGAGCGCTGCGGACGATGCAGCGCGCCGAACAGCGCTGGAGCGCGTGGCCGGCATCCGCGTGGACTGGGGCGGCAAGCCCATCCGCGACCGCAACGCACTCTACGACGCTGCCCGCGACGGATCCTGAGCCGTGTCCGCCTTCCTCGACAGCAACGTCGTGCTCTACGCCCTGGGTTCGGAAGAGCCCAAACGGCTGCGCGCGCTCGATCTCATCGCCGTGCGGCCGACCATTTCGACCCAGGTCGTCAATGAATGCAGCCATGTGCTGCGGCGCAAAGCAGGCTGGGAGCCAGGCCAACTGGCGCAGGAGCTTCCGATGTTCTTGGGACTCATGCGTGTCGTGGACATCGGCATGCTGCAGATTCGCGAAGCCTGGCGCATCGCGGAGCGCTACGGCTACAGCCACTTCGACAGCCTGATCATTGCGTCGGCACTGTACGCCGGATGCCGCACGCTCTGGACTGAAGATCTTCAGCACGGGCAGGTCATCGACGCAAAGCTCACGCTGAGCAACCCCTTCGTCTAGGCTGACGCCGTCGGCGGGCACGCAAGCGGCGGGGTCGCTCGCCTACAGAGAACAGATCAGGCAGCCCTCGCGCTCCTCAGGTTCCACGTCCGCATCGGCAAGCACAGCCGCCAGCGGCAGGTCCGATCGGAGCTTGCGCCGACGCTCCTGGTCCCGCGCCCAGTTTTTCTCGATCTCGGCGACTCTTTCGGGGCGCTCCAATTCTTCAAGAGATTCGTTCTGAGCCCAAGTGAACCCTTGCGTGCTTTCCGCGCTGCGCGCTTCATAAACCTTCGCTTCCTCGTAGAGCTCAGGATATTTGCGCTTCAGCCGTACCCACTCAATCTTCTGCTGATAAAAACAGAAGAAGCAGCCTGAGCGCGACCGGCCCCAGTGCATATAGGCTGGCAGGCCAAGACCAGACTCCTCGAGGATGCGGATGATATCGGCGCGAACCAAGCCATCTTCACGGAAAGGATAGACGGCCGTAATGTTTGGTTTCGTGCTGATATAACCCGTACGCGCCTCGTCGGCACGAAGCCCTACATAGTTGATTACCGGGCCGTCGCCTACGTACGCCTCGAACGGTTTCAACTTTAACATCTTGGTGCACCAGCGCCGGTGATTGGACGGAAGCATGTCGCCGTAAACCGCCAGCCAGTGATCGAAGGGATCGTCGGGGGTGGTCCTGACGATATCCCTCCCAAGGATGTCTCCAAGCCGTGCGATGTAATCGTACGTCTCCGGGAGCTCCTTCCCTGTGTCGTGGAAGATGTACTCCATCTCCGCGACACGGTCGCGCAGATATATTGCCAGGGCGGCACTATCTTTGCCCCCAGAGAGGCTGAGGATGTGGCGGATAGTCGGCTCCACGTCGGGCCCCTAGCCTGGGAGCGTCAGGCATACAATGTAGCTTCGGCTGAAGCTTTCTCTAGGGGTTTTGCTCTCGCGACAAACGATTACGGATTTCCCTAACAACTCCGTTGGTTCCTTGTGCGGAAATTGAAAAGGCTCCGCTAATCGCAAGAGCTCCAGCGGATCACGTAAAGCCTCGCTAATTCTGGCAGCCGCTTTCATGTCCTTAGCGTTTCCTGTCTTCTGTAGTTCGATTACACCGTCGCGCACTTTTCTTATTAGCGTTGCCGAATACTCGCCGTCGAGCACCACACGGTCAGACGCGGACTCTCCCGCCATCAAAAGTTGCCCGAGGCTGAAGTCGGTCGGCTCGCTGATCCACTTGCCTGCGCGAGCGAGACGTTCCTTCGCCTTTACCTTGTCGTAAACGGGCGGAGGGACGGGCAGTCCAACGCGCGCGAGTTCCGATCGCACTGCACCCTGCAACGCTAGCACGTACGTCGGCCGCATCCGCGCTTTACGCGTTCTGTTGCCGCAATTGCCGCAATCTACCCATCTGGAAAACTCACCATATGGAATGGCGATCTGCTTCTTAATATCCCATTGGACGCGATACTTGTGATCGTCGATCATAAAGTATGGCGTATCCGGCGCTTGCTTGCGCGCCGAACGCTCTGGCGTGCCTACGGGACGCAAACTTCCAGGGACTAAAAGAACCGAAAGATCCGCATCGATGAACCGATTCTGGCGAGGGCTCTCGGCCAAGTCGCACTGTGGATTGACCACCACGTAAAGCCTGGGAAGACAACCTGACTGCTCTTCCAAAATTACGTCGCCGAGGCCAATTGCGAGACGCCTCAACTCTTCTGCGCCATCCGGACTGTGTGGGTGCGCTTCGAAATCGCCGATGTGCATATCGAACATTGCGGCATTGTATAATCCGTTCATTGCGTCGGAAGGCTCCGTCAGAGCTGGCAATCCCTCGAAATCCTGCTTGTTCAGTTCCTTCAACGGCCGGCGAAGCTCCCCGCGAAACAATAGGTCAACCCAAACACCCGCAAGAAGCTCAACTAAGTAATCGCCCAGGGGGTGACCGTCATTCCTGAGTGCGAAGCGCTGCAAGTTCGCATAGTCGCTAAGCGTGAGATTCCTAAGCTGCTCCACGAAAGCAGCCGCCGCGGCATCGGTATTCCTCCTAACGGCGTCAACAAAATTCTGGACAACGTGACCCTCTTGCAGATATCTACAGAGCACTGTCATTAGGAAGCCAATATCAGCGGGATCTTGAAGTCCGCTCTTGGGGACAGCATGAAACAGGCCAGAGATAAGCCCCGACTTGAGGCTGAACGACCGAGCATAGTCCTTAATGGACGGATCCGAGGAAATTAGAACAATTATCGGCGTCGCCGGGCCGCGATCCCGGTGAATCTCGGCCGCAACCGCTTCCGCTCGCGCAACAGCCGCACGGTGGTCGCCCTCCTGACCCAAGCGCCAGTCTAGAAACACGATGCTCGTGTCATCAAGATGCTCTCGCCAACTACTCTCGCCTGCCGTGGGAACATGAAGGCCCAACGATCTCAAATACTCGATTGCGGGCATGACCTCCTGGATTTTGCCCAACTGCTCAACCACGTAAGGCACGGTTTGGGCCAATTGTCGCAATGGATGGCTCTCCGGTCGGTCAAGCAGGTTCGCTATCAGGTCACCGCTCAAAGCATCCGGACCCGTTATCTCTTCTGCCAACGCAGACTCCCGAGCCGCGTCGTCCGCTACGATCGCAGCCCAAAGCTGATCCTGTTCCTCGGAGGTCAACTCCGCATGAGCAAACCCATCAAACCCGTCGTCGATGAACAACACCTTCTTTACCGACTTCGCCGAAAGAAACGCTACCAATTTAGTCTCTGGCGGGTCCGATGTCTGTTCTGAATGACTCACCTAACGTTCCTCAGATCTAGAGTAAACGTGCGTAAAACACCATTGCTGTCCGGTTCAAGCCGAAATTCAGCGCCGTGGTACTTCGCGATCTCTCGGGAGATGAACAGCCCCAAACCTTTGCCCTCACCGGCTGGCTTCTTGGTAAAGAAGGCCTCGAAGATCCGATCTCTGTCATTGGGAGCAATGCCCGGCCCGTTGTCCGAAAAGGTCAACAAACGGTCATCGCAATCGAGCACCACCTCAATTCGCTGCTTGACCTCGGGAGTGAGTAACTTCTGCTGTCGCAGCCAATACAGAGAGTTGGAGACAAGGTTCTCCAAGACTTGCAAAATCATACCCCGTACTACCGTAACAATCAGGTCGGACGAGGGCGTCGGCATTACCTTGACGGACCAACTGACTTCCTCGCGGCGGAAATGGTCACTGTGGGCTTCAGCAAAGTCGAGTAGCAGCCTGCGTATATCCACCTTCTCTTTACGGTTCCGCGCACTGGTGCTCAGCGGGTCGAGCACCTTTAGGCGCTTTTGCAATGTCTTGAGCTGGGCCGACAACCCCTGTAATGACTTTGCTGCAGCGTTCGAAAGTTCCTCCGACGGCAAGTGCTGGAGCGTAGCGAGCGCCGTCGCCGTTGCTCTGTTTAGCTCATGGGCCAGAATTTCGACCATTAGCCCGACTCCTGCGAGGTTGAGTAGTTCGGTGCGACCTTGCTCGTACTCGCTCGCCAATTGGCGCACCTGCCTCATCGCAGATTTTAGGTTCGAGATGCCCTGTCGTATCGCGGAAACTGTGTCGGCCTCGCGACGCACTTCCGGCACGCGCTGAACCAAGAGAGCGAGACTGCTTTCAAGTCGCTTCTCTTCGGATATGAGCCGTTGTGCGATAATTGCTTCGCTAGTTGGCTCGGCAGCGGAGGCCCTCGCTGCTTTTTCAACGCGAACCATAAAGCTCCAGAACGTCTCTTGAACCAGATGAGCGAGCAATGCCTGCAGCGCACGCTTTTCCTCATTATCAATTAGGCCCTCGCGGTTGGCCTGGTCAATCAAGAGCGGATTCGCACGGAGGGAGATGGTCACGCGTCCCACAATTTGGGTACGGTTCAGCTTGTATCCGCCGCGCGCGAAGGCCTTCCGGTCCAAATTAAGCCAATCATCGTCCCCCCCCCGTACGGAAACACGCGGAAGCCGTCCCGGAACACTAGTAGACCACCCGTCCACGGCCTTAGTCGGTCGCGCACAGTCGTAAGATCCCCGACCCCGTCTAAGGCTGTGAGTTTGCGACGATTGAACCAATAAAACTCGACAGAGAAGGGACCAAGTGAGTGGAGAATCTCCGGAGAAAGGTCCACCGCCAGGTGAGACTCCCTCGCTACCGATAGTAACTCAACTTCCGAGTAGCTGAAGTTCTCTGTCTTGCCGGATGATTCATCCATGGTGCCGGAGAAAACCAAGCCGCGGCTGGGTAGCCTGCGAAATTTGCCCGCACATCGCCCGTGGTAGTGCTTTAGTATCCAAGGCTCAAGCCGAGGTATAGGTATGATTTCACCATTGTGCCGGACTGTTATGGGGAACCGGAGGCTTGATTCGAATGGATCGTTGATCTGTGCAAGATCTTGCTGGACAATGCCTTCAACGTGCTTCCTGCTCCAGTCGCGCTTGAGAGCCCGAACCAGGATCTCTGTGCCAGAAGTTTCCGGCGAGGCTTTCTGTCCGCCTACACGGGCTGCTAAGTGAATATCCTCTAGAAGGGCGTCACTTGCGTGACTGAATGCGCTCCAGTCAATGTCCAGATTATTCCACCTATGGTCCGCCTTTTGAGCCGTTCGAACCCGCAGGCGATCTCCCAGACGCATTGCGGAAAGCCGCCCAATTCCCTTTTCACCAAGAGTATGTTGTCGTTCGTCTGAGTTCATCGCGTCCTTTCCGCGACGTTTCGATCGCGTACCGATGGTGAGAAATGCATCGTTAAGTATCGCGAGTGACATGCCTTCTCCTTGGTCAATTACGCTGATTGAGTTCGCGTCTAGGACGGCGCTCTCCAAGTCGTCGATCGTTCTTATGGATTCAAGCTTCTTATGAACGTCCCTAGCGCAAGGAGCAGAGTAGTCGATACTCTCAAGACAGCGTTGTCGCAGATGCAACATTAGATCTCGCTGCGCGGAGGGAGACAGCTGGTTCTCGCGAGTGTCAGCGATGCGATCCAAGGTATCTCGCTGCGCTGCACGAGATAGAGCCATCACGATATTGATCTGAACACTTGGGGATCTCGCATCATAGGCGTTCTTTATCAGTTCATAGAGTGCTATCCCGTCCGAACTGATCAACTCCGCACCAAGGTGCAGAATCGTCCGTGCTGCAATCCGGAAACTCATCGGCGCACGGTCTCCTCCACAGGAGCGCGCGCTTCGTCGTTGCCCAAGAGGAGGCTCGCAATTAGTGCGAGTATCGACGCGCTGTCTCCATTCGCTCGAATACTATCCGCAATTGAAGCAGCGAACTGCCCTTGTGGGCTCTCGGGCTCAGGTAAGTTGACCACTTGCATCATCTCCTCGCCACCTGCGGTGGTCAGGGCAAGCCGGACCGCTGGCCCTTGACCTCCGGCCTTGAAATTGGCCGCCTCGGCCCTCCCGAACTGACCGGCGAGCTCGTCCACTAGCGATCGCCAGCGGGCCTCGTCGGCATCGAGCCAACGATTGGGTGTCTTCGCCACGACGAAGCCTGCGACGGCTTCGATCCATCGGTCTTCCGACCCGTTCCGGTCCGCCAAGCGCTGGGCGAAGGCACGCAGGCGCGGCTCGGTTAGTCGAAACACTATGCGTGAGGCGCGGTCTGTTGCGGCAGCCCTATCCGCTGCGCTCAGTGCGGCCAACAAGGTCTGCTTCAACCGTTCTAGGAAAAGGTCGTACGCAGCACGTAGTTCTTCGAGCGCTCCCTTAAGCCGCTCGACGAACATCTCGACCTCCCCGGTGTCCGCCGCGTCTCCCTCCCCAAAACGCGAAGAACCGACGGCTTCCGGCAGGTCTCGAAACAGGATGTCTACCGGGCTATTTGCGCGAGTGAGAACGTCACGTACCGCCATGGCATGCGGAGAGATCTGCTGTGTCTTCAGTGTGTGGAATGGCAGAGCTGCTCCGAACTGGACTAACGGCTTAACCAAGCTGAGTAAGCCGTCTTTGTTCGTTCCGGTTGATAGGGCCTGAGAGAGCCGAGCGAACACGAGCGCTCGCACGCCTTCGACCTTCGCCCATTGAAAGGCAAAGAGCTTGGGTGCCTTGCTGAGCCGCATAAACCCGCTGCCATCGAAGCCGGGCACAAAGCTGCCCCGTTCGTAGACTGCGATATGCTGCCGATGCAATGCCAATACGTAGCCGAGCAACAGCAGCGCCAACCCTTCTCGGACACCGTACGGTGGACGAGCGAGCTCTTCGAGCAGCTCTTTGGCCGTGACTCGATCGGAGGCGCTTTGCAGTTGAACGGCGAGTGTGTTGAGGGCAGGCGATAGATGCAGCGGGTCTGTTCTGTCACCCGGAAGAGGACAAGCCAGCCGCCAGGTCTTGCCATCACAGACATGCAGGAATCCACGGCGAAGGATCGACAAGTACAGCGTACGTTCCGCCGGCGATTTGCTGGACGGAAGACCAAGATCCCTTTTTTCCGCCGCGGAGAACATGACTTCCACTAGACGTTGGCGCGCGGCCGCCGCGGCACTGCTAATCGAACGACGGTTCACCAACTCGTTCTGGACACGGGGCGCGTGGGGATAAACCTTGTCGCACACCGTTGAGATTGCTGCGTGCAGTGGGCCATCGACATCGAGCGGAACGCCTGACCAGAAGAACTCCGCTTGCTCGTCCTGGCACGAGGACTCCACCAACCGCAACATTAAAGACAGTCGTTCCTGTAGCCGGTTCTCAAGCCAGGCGATCTGGCGTGATAGCTCCGCTGCGGCAAAGGCGTCGTCGCGAAGACCGCCTGCATGCTGTTCCAGCCATTGGGCTCGGCGCAGCTCTAGAACCAGCGGCCTGAGATCGTCCAGCGGCGGGCTTAATGCCACGATGACGCGCTTGTCGTCGTTGCTGACTCTTCTAGCCCAGCACGGCGCCACGTCGTGCTCCCCCGTCCTCTCCCTCAACACCACGATCACAGATCCGTCTCCTTCGACCGTCGGATCGCGGCTGCCAAGTCGGTCGTCTGCCAGGTACGTGAGGCTAAACTGGCGCAGGGTACCGGTCTGGATGGCATGGCGGCGAGCGAGAACGCTGTGGCGCGGGGCGAGGGCCACGAGCGTTTCTGCCACGCTTGCCAGACGCGGAAGCGCAGTCTGAGCCTCGCGCCAGAGCACATTCATGTCGACTCGCCGGGCGACCCACAAACGCAAACCTGCCAGTCCCGAACGCTCGAACAACAGTCCGCTCGCCTTCAGCGCGTTGATGGCAGCTGCTACCTCATGGGGGGGCATCTCCGGCCCCAAGCAAGCTGCGAGCGAAGCGACGTCCGCGACAAGATGCTCTGCGTCTGTCAGCGTCAGCAAGCCGACGACCTTGAGTATGCGGGCTTCGAGCGGGGGTCGGTCACTGGCGCGGTGCACCACGGCTTGAATGCGGCTCCAGTCGGCGCCCGCGTTGCGTCCGATCAAACGTCCCCCGAAGGAGGCAGCAACAAAGTCAAAGAAGTTGTCCAGGCTGTACAGCGCGCCCGGCTCCGGACTGCGACGGCTGAAGGCGCGGACTCCGAAAGGCTCTTCGGAGGCCAAGAAGCCAAACAGAGATCGCTCGTTCTGACCGAACAAGCTGAAAAACCGTGGTGCTAGCGCTAGAACCGAAGGATGCAGGGGGTAGATTGCGGCGTCATCCGCGAGCGTGCCGCTCGGAATCCACTCGATTGCTTCCACTTCGCCGCGCGCCCGCGCGTAAGCTTGGCGTGCCGCGGCCGGCAGCGCGTCCATGTCGGCATCCAGGGCGGCGGCTACCAATGCAGCCGTGTGAGTCAGGGGATGATCGAAGTTGAGCTCTTCGTATCGTTCGGCAACCTTTGCCCATTCTGACCGCGAGCATGCGGAAGCGCTTTCGGCATAAGAAGTAACGCCTTGGTGCAGTATGGTCAGCACAACCAAGGGCTCGGCGCCCGAGCGCGCGGCGGCTTCAGCGAGGTTCTGCAGGGCAATGATATCGCCGCCCGTGGCGGCGGCGTGCTCAAGGCATTTGCCCAACTCGTCGATCACCAGAAGGACGCCGTCGAAGCGATCGGTCTTGGCGATCAGCTTGGCAAGCTCGTCGCAGCCCCGAGCCGGATCCACCTGAACGAGGTCGATTATTGCCGTACGCCGGGGCGGCGGGATATCCAATTCCGGCGTGGCCACTAGGGCTTGGCGTACCGCATGTGAAATGATCTCCCCCAGGTTGCTGCGCGAGCCCATGACGACGACGGGTAGGAGTCGGCTGAGCGGGCGTCCGGGATCAGCCACTTGCGATGCTGAAACCCGAGTCCGAGGGTCAAGAAAGCGGGCCACCGCCAACCCAAGCGCTGACTTGCCCACGCCGAGATCGCCGGTGAGACGCCAAGCCCGGCGCGAAGAGGCCATCTCCGTTCCCGAAAGGAAGCGATCGATCACCGTACGCAGCCATGGCGTCACGACATAACCGTCGATGGCCTGGGGATCAGCCAGGTCCCGTTCCAAGCTGACGCTTCGGAAGAATCGCGGCTGAGGCCGCAGCACGTCCAAGATCATCTTCGGTGAGGGGCGCGTCATATCCGCTTCTTTCCGTATAGGCCGGCGAGGTTTCCGCCTGGAGATGGGGTTTCCCGGTGAACAGCTCCCGCGCCGCCGCTGATGCGGAAACTATAGTTCTTTGAGTCCAAAACGTGCGCACGAATCTGGTCCTCCTGGACTCGGAACGTGGCCCCGGGGCTGCCTTCCGCAAAAACCAAGTCGTGCAGTGTCAGCACCGTCTCGTCTGTGCGACGGCGGCTCCAAAACTCCAAGATGGCATACTCGACGACGCGCGCGGGCGCGCGACCACGGGCGGTTAGAGCGTAAGCGGGCTCGTGCCGGCCGTCCTCACTAGGTCGACGACCGGCCTGGCGGATCAGTGAGAGCTCGATGAGCGGGCCGTCAAAGGCGTCCTCCGGGGCGCCGTCATGAGCTGTGGACAGGTAGCTGCGGAGGAAGACGTCGATGTGCTGCTTCAGGGTAACGTCCGAATGCTCGTAACCAGCCAAACGGCTCTCGCGATGCAATTCCCCCAACAACTCCGTGCGGGTGAAGTCTGGGCGGTTGCGCCGGAAGAAGACATGCCGCCACACGAAGAGCGGTCGCTCTGGCTCTGAGGTCACCTTCCACTGCATCAGCCACTGAGTCTCGACGCGCTCCAGATAGCGGTCGTAGCCTGAAGGTCCGAAAATCGCTTCGCCGAATGGGGTCAGGACCCAGTGACCACGGTCAGCCTTGGCTACGTCGAACACCTCGATCCAGAAGCGCAATGCTTTCAGCATGTTCCTGCCTACGCCGAGTGACGCCATGGCGTCGTCGTCGTCCGAAAGAGCCGCGGGTCTCTCAAGCAGGAGATTGACTGCTTTAGGAATCCACGCGAACCGGCAGGCGAATGTCTCGTGACCCGAGAATCTGGGTCTTGCTTCGGCCATCGCGTTCACCGGTGCCGCCCCGAGCGTACAGTGCGGATGCTGTCGATCGTAGATATCAGCAGGTGTGACGCGCGTTCAATCTCATCTCGGGTGTTGAATTTGCCTATCCCGATTCGCAGCGATCCTTCGAGCACCCAACTTGGCGCGTCCATCGCCCGCAAGACATGCGACGGCTGATCAGCACCACTGTTGCACGCGGCGCCGGCCGACATAGCGAGTTGACCATCCAAGCGGGCCAGCACGGCGTCATTCGGCACTCCCGGGACAGCGAAGTTCAGCGTGCCGGCAAGTCGACGATCGCGATCACCATTCACGTGCATATCCGGAAACGCGCTGTGCAGCGCGTTCTCCAGATGGTCCCGCAGTGTGGCAATTCGCGCTTCGTCGTCACGCATCTCGCGGGCTCGCAGGCGGCAAGCTTCACCTAAGGACACAGCGCCCGGTGCGTCTGGCGATCCGAAACGCGCCTTGGCAGGTTCTGCGAAATCGTAGCTCGAAGCCAACGCCGCGGTTCTGGGCAGACCGTATAGCTTGGCACCGCTGAGCACGAGGAAGTCGCAATCCAACGCTTGAAAGCTCAACGGAACCTTTCCAGCCGCTTGGCAAGCATCAATCAACACAAGCGCTCCGGCTTTGCGTGCGATACGGCACGCCGGAGCGAGATCGGTGATGGTACCGACCTCGTTGTTTGCCGCGATCAAACAAACAAGCTGCGGACGGCGATTCCGTACCAAGAGTTCGAGGGCGTCTAAGCGCACTTGCCCTCTCTGATCGACGGGTGCCAGCGCGGTCGACAGCCCGTCCTGTGCGAGTGTCCCCAACCGGTTGAGTACCGCCGGATGGTCCGCCGTGGTCGCAGCAATCGTCGATACGCCCATCTGTCCAACGCAGATGTCGATCACCAACGAGAGTGCGGCCGTCGCCCCGGGCAAGAAGCTGATCTGCTCCGGGCGAGCGTCGATCAGATTCGAGACAGCTTCGGCGGCAGCCGCGATCCGGCGCCTCGCACTCCGCCCTGCTGCGTGCTCGGTGCTGTTCGGGTTGCCCGGGTGTGCGGAGCATTCAGTAAACGCTGCCAGCACTCGCGGGTCCGTAGGGGTCGCAGCGTTGTTGTCCAGATAGATGTGCATGCCGTTGCAGGACCAGGTCGGAGTGCTCGATTCGGACACGCTGTGGGGCGCCTGCCGAGCGCCTCACTGCTGGGTGTTCGCCGCGCGCAGCTTGCCATCTCCGGTTTGCGCGGAATCAATGGCTTGCGGGCGCAAGGTTGTAACGCCGATCAGCGCCAGAGTGTAACGGCAAAACGGCTCAGTTTTCACGCCCCGTGCCGGCGCGCCGGCTTGGCAAACCTGCAAAGCTCCGGCTGTGGGGAGAGTCAAGTTCGCCAGTGCACGGCAATCCGCCAGCTCCTTTGGGCACGGCACTTTGCCTCGGTTACCGGTTGCTTCTCGGACCCGTCGCTGCTGGCTGCGCAGCAAAGTAGGCTGCGTCCAAGTGCACTCAGACGCGTAGCCCGAGGGTCGCGACGATGTGACGAGCGTGTTCAGCGAGAAGCGGGAGATGCGCCCGCGCAGTAGGTCGGTGGTCCTCGGCTGGGTCGCCCGGCATTGGGCTGTGGCTGCCCGCTGCGTCCAGCCGCGCTCGCTCATGGGCGACTCTCGCATGCGGCCGTGTCGGATTCATCACAACCAGTTCGCCCGCTCCGCAAGCACCGGCTCGCCGATGGAGCCGAAGAACGCGCGCCGAGTCGTGAAGAACGGCGGGAGCTTGCCGTCGTGCTCCGGCAGGAGATATATCTCGGCACAGCGCTCCATGACTCGGGCGTAGGCAGCGTCATCGACTGGATCGGGAAGGCGCGCGATCTCATCCGCGACATCCTCCTCCAGCTTCTCCCACACCGCCTGCCGGGCGAGCTTGAGTCGATCGCAGTTCAGGTTCAGACACGCATCCACCGTCGCCGCGAGCTGAGTGCGGTCGATGCCGACCTGCTCGCAGGCTGCCGCGACGGGCTTGAGCAGGCCTTCCCGATACACAGTGAAGAGCGTCGGCGACGGCGGAAGGTCCGTCGGTTTCGGGGTCGGCACGCAGTTGGCGCCGGGGCCGTCCTTGTATTGCCCGCAGCTCATGCTTCGGCGAGATGGTCGCAGCGCCCTGCGCCGATCGTCCGCGCTGTGCGGGTTCTTGCCGCCACAGCAGGCCGCGAGTAGGTTGGCGCAGTCGTAGGTCAAGTCGGGCCTGAGCGACTTGGGCAGGAAATGCTCCACCTGTCGGTCTGCATCCGCCAGGTCGATCTCGCAATAGGCGCAGAGGCCGCGCTGCATTGCCGCGAGCGCGTCGAGTAGCTTCCGGTGCGCCGTGCGGCCTTCGGCGTCTTGATAGTCGACGAAATCGCGGCGGAAAGTCTCCCATTCGGTTGTGGCGGGATGGGCATCAAGAAACCGGCGCAGCCCCGGTGGGACGGCGCCGAGCGACCGCACCGGCTTCATGCCTGCTCTTCGCGGGCGCGCCGCAGCACGCGGCGGCGCCGGATCTCCATATCGAGCCGGATCAGCTCCGGCTCGTACGGCGACAGGGCATCGAGCCGACTGCGCAGCGCCGCGGCTTCCGGCTCCTCGCCCAGCTCCGCGTCGATCAGCGCACTGTATTGATTCAGCAGCCGGGTGAACTCGACGACATCCTCGGGCGGACGCTGGTCGACGCCGAGGATCTCCGTCAGCAGCCGCCCGCTTTGCGCCCCGTAGGACGAGGTCGCTGCCGCGGCGACGAGCGTGCCGCCTGTCCGTTCGAGCATGACGATGCTCTCCGGCCGCACAGTGGTGAGCACCTGCGGGCTGTGGGTAGAGACGATGAGCTGGATGTTCGGAAAGGCCGCGCCGAGATCGTGCAACACTCGCTGCTGCCAGCGCGGATGCAGGTGCAGGTCCGCCTCGTCGATCAGCACGACCCCAGTTGCATCGATCGCCGCCCGGCCGCGGTGCGGGTTGGCCTGGGCCATGCGTCGGGCTAGGTCCATGACCAGCGCGAGCATGGTCCGGTACCCGCCGCTGAGCTGGTCGAGGGCCAGGGTCTCGATACCGCCGACCGGCGTGTGCATGTCCATCAGGAGGCGCAGCGGGCTCAGCGAGGTACGCGGGTGGCGGCACCCGGGCAGCGCCCGCTCGATGGCCGTGCGGACGGCTTCCAACACTGGCAGCTTGTAGTCGAAATCGCGATGTTCTTGTTTGCCGCGGCGCTCCAGGTCCTCTTGGCCGACCAGCCAATCGAAGATGTCCTTGAACCGGAAACCTGCCTCCAGTGCGCCATCCAGCGCGGCGAATCGGCCCAACGCCTTGCGGACATTGCGCTTGCGCTGGGGGATGTCCGGTACTGCCCGGTCTGTGCCGTAGTAAGCGACGATGGGCAGGTCCAGGTCGCCGCCCCGCCGTACCGATTCGATGATCGGATCGAGATACTGCTGAAGCTCGGATCGACCGAGCCCGCGGGGAGTGAGCTGCGCCGTGAGCTTGGTCCGATCGCGGCGCTTGATCCGGTCCCAAGCAACGCCGCTGTCGGCTTGCAGCGCGACCCGCACGTATGCCGATGGGGATACTTCCCCGTCCTCTGCTGGACTTGCGGGTACAAGCCGAGGCACCTCACCAGGCTGCATTGCCGGCTTCATCGGCGAGGCTTGGTCGAAGCCGAAGTCCTGCCGCATGTCCCCGCCTTTGAATCCCCGTCCCTTGCAGTCGGGCAGATACTCCAGGATCGCCCCGAGCCCGACGGCGATGGCCTCGACGACCGAGGTCTTGCCGGCCGCGTTCTCGCCCACCAGCACATTGAGCCGATCATGCAGCGGCAGCGTCAGCTCGCCGATGGCGCGGAAGTTCTCGATCTCGACGGAGGTCAGTCGCATGGCGCCTTACCGGTGGTTCGCGGCTCGCATGGCTCGCGATGCTACCGCAAGCGAACCGAGGCTTGGCCTACGTGTTCGGCGGGGCTACAAGGACGGCTCACCCATCGTTCGGGCAGCGTCGGCCCGCGCGCGGATGCGCTCGCCAGGCGGCCCGGATGTCGGCCGCCTCTGCATCACGCCCGCTCGTGCACTGCTGCACTAGTCGCCCGCGGATAGAAGGACTCATCGAGCAGCTCGGCTTCGCCGTAGGGGCAGCTTGGGGGGAAGGTCGCCGCGGGCAGGCCGCGCTCTTTCGCGGCGACGGCATCGGCATAGGCCTTGGGCAGCATTTGGCTCAATACGGGCTTGAGGCTCGGCGTCTCGCGCAGCCGCTTGGCGAGCCGGTCGCGCTGCTCGATGATGGTGCTAGGCCAACTGCGGCCGTCGAATTCCCGCCGGCGCTCGGAGAGCTGCGGCAGTTGGGACTGCCGTTTGAGCAGGTGAGCGAGCAGGATGGTGAGGCGGTTCTCCAGCTCGCGCCGCTCGCTTTTGGCTCTATCGTCCAGCTCTTCGAGCAGGTGCGCGACGTCGAGCCCGCCAAAGTCGCCGGCGCTCAGCAGGCGGGCGTTCCGCCTGGCCCATTCCCCGTAGTCCGTGTCGTAGAGGTCGGAGAGATCGCTCATCGCGCTGCCGCGGCTACTTGTCGTCAAACCCCGCCGCCCGATACCACTTGCGCGCCTCTTCCATGTCCTGCGCCACGCCGTTGCCCTGCTCGTACATCATGCCGATGGTGGTCATGGAGCCCGTCAGGCCTTGCTCCGCGGCGCGCTTGAACCAGTCGATGGCCTTCTGCGGGTTCTTGTCCGCGCATTCGCCTTGCATGTACATGAAGCCCAAGCCGTGCTGGGCGAGGCTCAGGCCCTGCTCGGCGGCGGCCTTCATGTACTTGTAGGCGAGGAGCGGGTTCGGGAGCATGCCAAGGCCGTTCTGCGCCATGATCGCCATGCGATACATGGCGTCCGCGTCGCCCTGCTCGGCGAGCGGCGACAGGAGGCCGGTGGCGCGGGAGAACTGCTTGGCCTCGAAGGCGGCAATGCCGCTCATGAGGTCCATGTCCTGGTTGGTGATGCTGTCGGTCATGCGGCTCTGGCTCCTCGGCTCGGATGGTTTGTGACGGCGAGTGAGCTGCGGGCAACAGGCGCCGATTGCCACCTTGGGCACGCGCGTCGCGTCAGAAGAAGGTCCCGGCGATGGGCGACGACGCGGAGGCGAAGCGCTTGGCGGGCATGCGCCCGGCGCGGTAGGCCTCGCGGCCGGCCTCGATGGCCTTGCGCATGGCGCTCGCCATCAGCACCGGGTGCTTCGCGGCGGCGATGGCGGTGTTCATGAGCACGCCGTCGCAGCCGAGCTCCATGGCGACGGCCGCATCGCTGGCCGTGCCGACGCCCGCGTCCACCAAGATCGGCACCGAGGCGTTCTCGACGATGGTGAGGATGTTGAGCGGGTTGCGGATGCCGAGGCCGGAGCCGATGGGCGCGGCCAGCGGCATGACGGCGCAGCAGCCGATGTCTTCGAGCTGGCGGGCGATGATCGGGTCGTCGTTGGTGTAGACCATCACGTCGAAGCCGTCCTGGATCAGCTCTTTGGCCGCGGCGAGGGTCTGGATCACGTCGGGGAACAGCGTCTTCTGGTCGCCGAGCACCTCCAGCTTGACCAGGTTGTGGCCGTCGAGCAGCTCGCGGGCGAGGCGGCAGGTGCGCACGGCGGACTCGGCGTCGTAGCAGCCGGCGGTGTTGGGCAGGATGGTGTAGCGATCGGGCGGGAGCACGTCGAGGATGTTCGGCTCGCCCGGGTTCTGGCCCATGTTGGTGCGGCGCACGGCGACGGTGACAATCTCGGCGCCGCTGGCCGCGATGGCGCGCGCGGTCTCGTCCATGTCCTTGTACTTGCCGGTGCCGACCAGGAGGCGCGACGTGAAGGCGCGGCCGGCGATGCTGAAGCCGTCGCCCGCGTTGCTGTCGATGGCGCGGGCGATGTCGATGGTTTGCTCTGTTGGCATGGGGATGGGATCTCTGCGATGGGGGCGGCGGCGCGGTCGGCGCCGGGGCGCGGTGCGGTGCGGTGCGAGCTTGCTGAGCGGACTCAGCCGCCGCCGACGGCGTGAATGATCTCGACGCGGTCGCCGTGTTGCAGGCGATGGGCGTCGAAGCGGCTCTTCGGCACCAGCTCGCGGTTGACCTCGACCGCGATGCGCTGCCCGCCGAGCCCGAGCTGTTCGATGAGCGCGCCGATCGGCGTGTCGGCCGAGACCTCGGCGGGCTCGCCGTTGACGGTGATCTGCATGATTTTTTCGATGCTCGCGCCGTGTGAAAGGCGGGGATTTTACAATAGACTCGCCTGCGGACCCGCGACCGCCCTGGTTTCCGGCCCGCCCCGAGACAAAAACACGCCGGCGCAACGACGGCGATATCAGACCACAAGAGGATGGACGCTTGACGACTTGGTCCGAGGATCTGATCCCGATCGAGCGCGCGCGCACGCTCGACGGGCTCTTCTTTCAGCGCGTGCGCCGCTCGCCGGCGCGCGTGGCCTACCGCTGGTTCGACCGCGACAGCCAGCAGTGGCAGGCCCTGACCTGGCGCGAGACCGCTTTGCAGGTCGCGCGCTGGCGCGATGCGATGGCACGCGAGGGCCTGCAGCCCGGCGACCGCGTGGCCATTCTGCTGCGCAACTGCCCGGAGTGGGTGATCATCGACCAGGCGGCGCTGTCGCTCGGACTTGTCACGGTGCCGCTCTATACCGACGACCGCGCCGACAACGCCGCGTACATCCTGCAGGACGCGGCGGTGCGGCTCTTGTGCATCCAAGACGCGAACCGCTGGCGGCGGCTGGCGGAGGTCATCGGCGCCGACCCCTGGCCGCAGCGGGTTGTTATCGTGGATGGCCGCGAGGGCACTGCCGCGCAGCCCACGGCGGATGCACGCGCCGTTACCGCGGCGGATTGGCTGCCGGCCACGGGTACCGAGCAGCCGCAGCGCGAGGGCGACCCGAACGCGCTGGCCACCATCGTCTACACCTCCGGCACCACCGGGCGGCCCAAGGGCGTGATGCTGAGCCATCACAACATCCTGTCCAATGCGCACGGTGCGCTGACGGTGGTCGACGTCTACCAGGAGGACGTGTTCCTGTCCTTTCTGCCGCTGTCGCATACGCTGGAGCGCACCGCGAGCTGCTTTCTGCCAATGCTCTCGGGCTCCGAGGTGGCCTACGCGCGCTCCGTGACGCAGCTCGGGGAGGATCTCCAGAGCATCCGCCCCACGGCCATCATCGCGGTGCCGCGGGTGTTCGAGCGCGTCTACGCCCGCATCCAAGATCAGCTCCGTGGCCGCTCGGCGCTTGCCCGGCGGCTCTTCGCGCTGGCCGTCGAGGTCGGCTGGACGCGCTTCGAGGTCCAGAGCGGGCGGCGCGGCTGGCACCCGCGGCTCCTGCTCTGGCCGCTGTTGCGGCGCAAGGTGGCGGCCCCGGTGCTGGAGCGCTTGGGTGGCCGCATGCGCGCGGCGGTGAGCGGCGGCGCCCCGTTGCCATTCGAGGTAGCGCGCGTGTTCATCGCGCTCGGCGTGCCGCTGGTGCAGGGCTACGGACTCACCGAGACCAGCCCCGTCATCTCCGTCAATCCGCTGCACGACAACCGCCCGAAGAGCGTCGGCGTGCTGCTGCGCGGCATTCGCGCCCGCATCGGACCCGATGACGAGCTTCAGGTCATGGGCCCGTGCAACATGCTCGGCTACTGGAACAACCACGCGGCGACAGCCAAGGTCATTGGCAGCGACGGTTGGCTTCGCACCGGCGATCAGGCGCGCATTGAGGAGGGCTACATCTACATCACCGGCCGCATCAAGGACATCCTGGTGCTCAGCAACGGCGAGAAGGTGCCGCCCGGCGACATGGAAATGGCGCTCGGCCTCGACCCACTGTTCGATCAAGTGCTCGTGATCGGCGAGGGGCGCTCGTATCTCACGGCGTTGGTGGTGCTGAACGGGGACCTTTGGCCGGGCCTCGCGCGCGAGCACGGTCTCGCCGCGGACGACCCGGCGAGCCTTCACGATCCGGCACTGCACAAGGAAATGCTGCGGCGCATGCGCGATGCGCTGACGGACTTTCCGGGCTACGCCAAGATCCGTCGCGTGGCACTGAGCCTGGAGCCCTGGACCATCGAGAACGGCTTGCAAACGCCAACGCTGAAGATCAAGCGCAACCAGGTGCTGGAGCGCCATCACCTGTCGGTGGAGCGGATGTATACGGACTAAGGCCGCCAGGTCGGCCTAGATTGCTTGACGGCCCCGAACGTTTGCAGATCAAGTCAAGTTTCAACTGGGCGTCGGACTGGCGGGCACGCCGGGATCGCTATCGAAATCGAACGGAGTGCCGACCGATCCCGATATCGATGAGCACGACTCGTCCGTGTGAGTCGAAGCCTCGTTAGACGGCAGGTCAGTCGCGGCGGTCGCCCTCGTCCGGCGGCGGCGGCGGCGCCGCGACGGCATCCGGCTCGCATCCATCCCGCGGCGGGTCATTCGGCCCCAGCCCGGCGGCGCGCAGCAGGGTCTTCTGCGCATCCGCCCACAGGTCCATGTTGCGCTTGGTCATGCGGTTGATGGCGTCGAAGGGCGTGTCGCCCCAAGCATCCGCGAGCTGCTTTTGCTGCGTCGCAAAGGCCTCCAGCGAATGCTCCATGTAGCGCGCAAAGACGCCCTGCAGGGTGCCGCCGTAGAAGCGGATGATCTGGGCGAGCATGTTGGCCGAGAACAGCGGCTCACCACCGGCCTCTTCCTCCAGCATGATCTGAAGCAGGATGGAGCGGGTGAGGTCTGCGTCGTTGGCGGTGTCAAGCACCCGAAACGGCACCCCGCTCATCACGAGGTCGCGGACGTCCGCAATGGTGATGTAGCGGCTGAGCTCGGTGTCGTAGAGACGCCGGTTCGGGTACTTTTTGATGATGCGCTCAGTGGTCATGGCGGCGGGAATACTGCGGAGGCGTCCCCCCAGTCTAGCCCACTGACCAAGGGGTTGAGATGGCCGCGGTCATGCCCGCGGCACACCGGCGGCAACACCGGCCGCCGGTGCCGAGCGCAACGCCTTCGCGGCGCCGCGCTTGCCGCGTCAATCCCGCTCCACCGCCAGCGCCACGCCCTGACCACCGCCGATGCAGAGCGTTGCGAGACCCTTCTTGGCGTCGCGCTTTTGCATCTCGTGCAGCAGCGTCACCAGCACGCGGGCGCCGGAGGCACCGATGGGATGGCCAATGGCAATGGCGCCGCCGTTGACGTTCACCTTGTCGGTGTCCCAGCCCATGTCCTTGTTCACGGACATGGCCTGCGCGGCGAAGGCCTCGTTGGCCTCGATCAGGTCCAGATCCGCAACGGTCCAGCCAGCGCGCTCCAGGCACTTGGTGGAGGCCGGGATCGGCCCCGTGCCCATGATGGCCGGATCGACGCCGGCGGTGGAGAAGGCCTTGATGCGCGCGATGGGCGTCAAGCCCAGCTCCTTCGCCTTGGCCTCGCTCATGACCACGACGGCGGCGGCACCGTCGTTGATACCCGATGCGTTGCCCGCGGTGACGGTGCCTTCCTTGTCGAAGGCAGGACGCAGCTTGCCGAGCCCGGCGGCGGTTGTGCCGGCGCGCGGAAACTCGTCTTGCGTGAACATCACCGGATCGCCCTTGCGCTGCGGGACCGCCACCGGGACGACCTCGTCGTCGAAGCGGCCGGACTTCTGCGCCGCCTCGGTCTTCTGCTGGGAGTCCGCGGCAAAGGCGTCCTGCAAGTCGCGGCTAAACTCATACTTTTTCGCGATGTTCTCGGCCGTGACGCCCATGTGATAGTTGTGGAACGCATCCACGAGACCGTCCGCGAGCATGGTGTCTACCATCTTCCATTCGCCCATGCGCTTACCGTCGCGCGAGCCCGGCACCACGTGCGCTGACTGGCTCATGCTTTCCTGGCCGCCGGCGATGACGATCTCGGCGTCGCCGCACAGCACCGCCTGCATGGCCAGATGCACCGCGCGCAGGCCGCTGCCGCATACCTGGTTAATGGTCATGGCCGGCACCGTGTGGGGCAGGCCGGCGTGAATGGTGGTCTGGCGCGCCGGATTCTGGCCAACACCCGCCGTGAGCACTTGGCCCATGATCACCTCGTCGACCTGTTCGGGCGCAAGGCCGGTGCGCTCGAGCAGCGCCTTGACGACGGTGGCGCCGAGGGCGGTGGCGGGCAGCGACGCGAGGCTGCCGCCGAAGCTGCCGACGGGGGTGCGGGCGGCTGCGACGATGACGGCTGTTTGGGGCATGACAGAGATCCTCCGCGAGGGTGGTGTGCGATCGGCGTGGTGTCCGACTCAGCGTGGCATGGGAATCAGCGTGGTGTGCGCTGTTGGTTGGGATTCAGCAGTTTTGAAGGCCGACCGCCGAGGGCCGGGGCCGCGACGAGTCCGGATGTTAAGCCTAGGCGGGTGTCCATGGATACCGCACGCAACACCCGGGCATTCGCCCGCTTGCCGCTGGTGTGTCGCTGCGGGAATCCCGCTGCCGGGTTTGGCTTGTTGTCTTGCCGCAGCCGGGGGCGTGATCGAGGCTTCGGAATTATGCTTCCAATCCCGATCCCGATCCCGATCCCGACAAACATGGGCAACGACATGATACGGTCCGGGAAGTTGTGCACTGTTGCGCTATATCCTGGAGCCGCCGCAGTTTAGGGCGTTTTGTTGCAGCGCACAAATTTCCGTGTTAGCGTGCCCGAGATACCACATTGAGGAGGGCGGCAGACGCCGCAACAAGCATGGCAAACGATGCATTCTTCAACGATAACTGGCTGAAGCTTCAGCAGCAGTATTGGGAAGGCCTGACCGACATGGGTCGCCGCGCCATGGGGTTGGACGCACCCCGGCAGAACCCGTGGGAGGCCGCAATGGACCAGTGGTGGAAGGCCGTCTCGCCGGCCGCCAATGACCCGGCCCGGGCCTTCATGGACCGGCTGCTGGAGCAGGGTAAGGCCTACTTCGGAACGGTGGAGCGCTTCACCCGTGGGCTCGCCGGCACGGACGGCGCGAGCGCCGGCTGGGATGCGCTGACCCGTACCTTCGATGAAATGCAGCGCGCCTTCACCGGCGGCTTCGGCAGCACAGAGGCCGACACGGCGATGCGCCGCATGCTCGGCTTCTGGGAGATGCCGCTCGACAACTGGCAGCGCATGATGTCCTCTCTGACCCCGATGATGCCGGGCGACCTGCTGCGCAATATGCCGCACGGTCAGGTGAAAGAGGGCATGGACCGCATGCTCTCCGCGCCGGGCTTGGGGTACACGCGCGAGGAGCAGGCCCAGTACCAGGATCTGATCCGCCGCAGCCTCGACTATCAACGCGCATTGCAGGATTACACGGGCTTCTTCGGCAAGCTCGGCGTCAAGTCCGTGCAGCGCCTCAAGGACTTCATGCAGGCCCGCGTCGACTCGGGCGAGCCCATCGACTCCGCCCGCGCGCTCTACGACGGCTGGGTCGGCTGCTGCGAGGCGGTTTATGCCGAGGAGGTCAGCACGCCTGAGTACTCGCGCATCCACGGCCAGCTTGTCAACGCGCAGATGGCGCTGAAGCAGCGCATGTCGCATCTGGTGGACGAGTCCCTGGGCGCGATGAACATGCCGACCCGCAGCGAGCTCCGCACGCTGCAGGACCGCATGCAAGAGACCCGCCGCGAGCACAAGCGTCTGCGGAGGGATCTCGACGGCATCAAGCGCCAGCTCCTCGACCGATCCGCAGCGCCCGCCAGCGCAAAGTCGCCGGCACTGCCGGTGACGAGCTCGGCCCCGGTCGCCCCCAAGAAGAAGGCTACGGTGCGGAAGACGACGGCGGCCAAAGAAGGGCCTAGGAGCTAGGCGCTGGGGGGGGTCGGGCGAGCCGACGGCCCGCGCCTCGCTTTCTGCACTCCGCCCCCTCGACCCTTAATGAAGGCAACGCAACCGCCCGTCGCACCGGCAACGGATCAAACGAACAGCCACCGCTGAGGACAACACCGACATGTTCCCCATTGAAATCCGCCCCGACAAGCTCGGCGAAGAAATGCTCGAGTACAGCCGCAAGCTCGGCCAGGGCATGGAGAACCTCATCAACGCTGGCGAGATCGACACCGGCGTCACCCCGAAGGACGCCGTCTACACCGACGACAAGCTGACGCTGTACCGCTACCAGCGCCCGGCCGGGGTCGCGCAGCAAAAGACGCCGCTGCTCGTCGTTTACGCGCTCGTTAACCGCCCGTATATGACGGACATCCAGGAGAACCGTTCCACGATCAAGGGGCTGCTCGCCACGGGCCAAGATGTTTATCTGATCGACTGGGGCTACCCGGATCAAGCGGATCGCTCGCTGACGCTGGATGATTACATCAACGGCTACCTAGACGGATGCGTGGACCACATCCGCGCCACGCACGGGCTAGATAAGATCAACATCCTGGGCATCTGCCAGGGCGGTACTTTCAGCCTGATGTACACAGCCCTTCACACCGAGAAGGTACAGAACCTGGTCACGATGGTGACGCCCGTGGACTTCAAGACCCCGGACAACCTGCTTTCGGCCTGGGTCCAGCACATTGATGTAGACCTCGCCGTGGATACCATGGGCAACATCCCGGGCGAGACCCTGAACTGGTCCTTCCTCAGCCTGAAGCCCTTCAGCCTCACCGGACAGAAGTACGTCAACATGGTGGACATGCTCGACAACCCGGAGCAGGTGAAGAACTTTCTACGCATGGAGAAATGGATCTTCGACAGCCCAGACCAGGCTGGCGAGACCTTCCGGCAGTTCATCAAGGACTTTTACCAGAACAACGCGTTCATCAACGGCACCGCCCACGTCGGCGAGCGCCCGGTGGACCTCAAGCAGATCTCCTGCCCGGTGCTGAATATCTACGCGTTGCAGGATCACCTGGTACCGCCCGCCGCCTCCAAGGCTCTCGCCGGTCTCACCGGATCGTCGGACTACACCGAGCTCGCATTCCCCGGGGGACATATCGGTATCTACGTGAGCGGCAAAGCCCAGAAAGAGGTCACCCCAGCCATCGGCGAATGGCTAAACGCCCGCGCCTGAGCTCGCCTCTTCTAACGCCAAGGATGGTGCCCGCTCCCGACGCCCAGAGGCCTCAAGCGGCCGCGCTAGGCGAAAGCAGCCTCGGTAGCGAACGACCCGCGAAAGCGGCTAACGCAACATCCGCAACCAATGACCAGAATCGGCGCGGGATGATGCCGTCTGCGAGGTGACGTCTCACCGCCGCGCGCGCTGGCAGAACAGCGTTGCCCGATGGCACGTCTGTGGATGGTGGAGCGCAGCGCTCGTTTGCCGAGATCGCCGGCGCTGGAGGGCGGAGCCCAGCTAGCGCAGACCCGCTATAACTGCACGGAACGGCGGCCGGCACCGCTCTGAGGCGACAGCTCTTTGCCCATTCGCCGTAACCCGCACCAGGCCACACAGCTACCGCTGCTCCGTGACGCATCGAGAACCAACACGGACAACGCACACGGGAATACAGCACGGTGCCCGCCGTTCTATAGGTCAGCAGAGAACAAAACCTCGCCACAGATCAGAACACTGTGCCACGGACGCCGACCAGCAATGGCGAGAAGAATGCTCAGAGCGCGCCCCATGCAGCCTGCCAATGCAGGCGACATCGCTCGTGGGCCCACAGGAAAAGCTAGCCACTCTGTCCTTGCGGAGCAGAGGGCTAACCCAAGCTCGAAGAGGCGCTAGCGAGATCTGCGCTAAGCCAG
>NZ_JABX01000015.1 GCF_001469165.1 Thiohalocapsa sp. ML1
GCGCCGCCGCAGCCGCTCGCCGCAGCCGAGGCGCCGCTGATGTAGCCGCCGCCGACAATCTGACCACTCGGTTTTCGGCTGCCGCAGGCCGAGGACCGCGCTCGGCTCGAATTCGGGCCAAACGGCGCGCGATCCCCGCTTCGGCCTGCCGCCGTCGCCGCAACGGCGACGAAGAAAGCCGGTGGTGGGCCGGCCGCGGGTCCCCGCGGCCGGCGCACCACCGGCTGCATGGAAGATGTTTTCTATGCCCTCCCCGTGATTCCCCGACCCCGGGCTCGTCCAACGACCGGTTCAGATCGCGGCTCGCTTCGCTCGCGCGATCTAACCTTATTCGTTAGGCGTATTCATTAGCAAATCGCGCCTAGAAGAACCGGGGGCCGTTAGCCTCACGAAAATTCGGTAAATGCTAAAGTGTCACCGTAATTCAATTCGGGTGCCCGTTGTGATTCAGTCTCTTAGGACAATCTCTATCTCGCCTACTTCACCGGGGGCCAAGTAGCAGGTCGCCGTATACGGTAACATGTTCCCAATACTGTTCACCGCATCGAAATCCATTTTAAGCACGACGTTGTGAGTGGTCGGCGCTTTATAGAAGCTAGTCCCGAGAATACTGTGGATATCGACTTTGCTGGGGATGACGGCTCGGCTCTTTATCGCTTGGATGCACGCCTCACGTGCGCTGGATTCGGTCCAGGCTTTGTCCTCTTGGGTCAGTACGGCACCGCCTTGCCGAATCTCGAACTCGTCTAAGCGGATGCGTTGCCCATTTCTGCAATCAACCCAGAAGTGCAGATGACTCAGGGTACTTTTAGCATCGCTCAAATCTGAGGTGGTAACGAGATCACACTTTCCACTATCCGCAGCCATCTCAGCGGCCCGCCGACGTAGTGATTCTATCTCTTCCAGCCGCGATCCATGCTTTGCAACTGTCTTGGGATATCCATCTCGCGTGTAGGGAAGCAGGGCCGAAGAACTAATTTTCCGCGCGTAAGCATCACCCCCCAAATCTTGACCCTTATCTAGGTGACTGCTCTCAACCCACCCGCGATGAGAATCCTGCAGCCAATCGGGCTCAACCACTCGTATCCAAGACCACCCGCCCTTTGTGCATTCCTCAAATACAACCGCTGTATCGTCAATGTTAACGTAGTGAGTCCCCTCCAAAATGCGGGTCGCCTTTTGGTTCACGAGCTTTGGCGCGTTGGCAGAAGGTTCGTGCCGGATTGCTGTTCGCGAGCCGACAACATTGTACTGTCTACCCGTGATAGTCGTGGTTGTATCGCAAGCCGCAGGCGGATTTGAACTACGCGCTGATGCGAGTAAGCCGCGAGATTCACTTGGCGATGGGCTGTCATCACAACTGACAAGTAAGAAAGCTCCGGATAGACAGAAGATGGGCAAGTATCGATTCGCCATGCGCGATGCCTCCTGTTCTTGCGCCTAACGTTAAGCGCAGCCCGCGCCTTGGAGCAGCCTGAGCGATAGCGAAGGCTGCTAAAAGGCGTCGGGCTTGCGCGCTAGTTGGGCCATTTCATCAGTCACAACTCACGAGAACAAGACTCGCAAGCAAAAATCGGGGCAACCAAAAGCGTACACGCAGAATACGTGGTCTGTTCCGAATGGCGCTCAGCCAGTCGGGATGCGACCAACGGTGGGTTCGCGCTCGGCAGCGAGCGTTTCCAGCGGCAAATCGCCTCGATGGTCGGCCGCCGTACCTGGCCCGGCAAGTCCGGACGACCCAGGAAAGAGGCACCTGACGACGATCAGCTTAAGTTGTCAATCTAACGTCGAAATAAGAAAACCGTGGTCTGTCCCCGGTTTTCATGAACAACGTGCATTCGGCGACCTGCCAGAGATGGACCTTCAATGCGATAGCGGGTTCCCCGTGTATCGTGAGTCATTTTCTTTTCGAGGGCGCCTTTGAGAATGGCGTTTTCAATATCTGCACGCTCGAATCCGTCATCCATCATTTCTTATTCAGCATGTGAAGACAAATAATAGTCGCGATCTATATATGCGCTGCTGAATTCTGCTGAGGACGTTCACGAGGTGCTTAAGTTCGGATTAAGGCTGTCGATTTCAAGGTTCTTCCGGCCCGACGAATCGGTTAAGCGGCCCCGCTGGCACGGCATTTTGGAATAAGATACTTCGTGTTCGCGGGGTCCGCTATTTAACCGCTATTAAGGCGATTCCTTCATTCAGTCGGACGCTGTTGGAGAATAACTTGGTCTATCCCCTATTAGTCCCTGATGTGAGCAAGCGTTGGGGTGGGGCAAAGCTTAGCAGTAAACGTAGTCTGTCCCTATTTTCCCTGATCTGGAGGCCTCAACCCTCAACCCCGGCTGACCCGTTGGTCTTGCTCGGCAAACATCCTGCGCCGTTCGAGCGATTAAGTAAACTGTCCCCGGAATTCCGCAATGGGCCGCCCGGCGCAGTCCGACCGTCACCGAGATCCGCGCTGCGCTGATCGCAGTCCGGGATCGGGCGCGCTTCCTGCCCGGCGGGCGCGATCCGCTTTCGGATTGGTGGATCGAGCAAACGCGGGGGTAGCCTCCGCGAACCCTCTGTCCCGTCTCGTTGCGCCGCTCCAGCGGCGCAACGCATCTCCGGCCGCTCCCGCGGCCCTTCACGCGGGCAGCGCGGTAGAGCGGCCTGCTCCTAGCGCGGCACGGGAGTGCTGGTCACGAAGCGCGGACGCGGCGCGCCGTGGCGATCAAAGCTTGATGTAAGCAAGCGTTGGGGTGGGGCAAAGCTTAGCAGTAAACGTGGTCTGTCCCTGTTTTCGTCCCTGTTTTCCCACCCAAGCTCCCTCAATACATCGGACCATCTCGGGTAAGCAAAAGCTCTAGCCTGGATACTGTCGACCAGCGCTTCCTTCTGTCTTGGATCGAGCTTCCCAACATGCGCAGCATCAATCATCGGATCTACGCCAGATCCAGGCATGCCGGTTTGTTGATTTACCACGATCAATTGAATCGCTGGCACATCCTCTTTCCAGCGGTCGGACAGCTCTACAAGAGTCGTTCCTACGCTACCCAGGACGAAATTCAAGTTCCGTGGATTTGGTATATCGAGTTCCTGCGCCAGGTCGGTATATGTAATCTTTTGGCGAGCCGTGGCTTGGCGAACCAGAACGGGCAGGGCCGCGCGCGCCCTCTGTTGGTACAGAGAGTCGCCAAACATATTCTTTGCGATTTCAGCGGTCCAGTCTTCCATATCGCTTCGGTGTCTTCGCGGCTAACGTCAAGGCTGGCCCGCCGCCCGATGTCGCGCCGGAAGCGAAGCGACGGCGCGGCAACGGGCGGTCGGGCCGAGGCTCTTGTTGGGCGATTCATTGGTTTGGGGGCAATAAACGTGGTCTGTCCCCTATTGTTCTCTTGAGCGCCAGCAGATAGTCGCCGCCGCGGGCAACGATCAGCGCGGCAATCTTGGTCTGACAGCCCATGGCGTCGATGGTCACGATGCAGCCTTCGATGTGCAGCAGTTCGAGCAAGCGCGGAATCGCCGTGATCTCGTTGGACTTCGCGTCGGTGGCGACTTGCCCGAGCGCCAGGCGGTTGTGCGTCGCCCAGGCGCTGACCATGTGCAACGCCGCCAGTCCGGCGCCGCGGTTGTGCGAGCGGCGCAGCGTCTTGCCGTCGATCGCCACGATCTCCCCGGGCAGCAGCGCGCGAATCGACTCCACCCAGGCGCGAAAGCAGGCCTCGAACGCCGCCGGCGCCAGCAGGCCGAACACGCGCCCGAAGGTATCGTGCGAGGGGATGCCGTGGGGCAGCCTCAGAAAGCCCTCGAACCAGGTGCGCTTCGAGCGCCCGAACTGGGCAATCGCGACCCAGCCGTCGGCCCCGCAGAGGATCGCGGCGATGGCGATGACGATCATCTCGTGGAGGATGTGCCGCCGCTTGAGCGGACAGCGGGGGTCCTCAAGCGACTCGAAGTGGCCCACAAGCGAGCGGTCCGGAGCGACTAGTTCCACGGGCAAGCCCTCACAAGGTTCTTAACATCAGGCGATTATGTGAGATTCCTCCAGTCCAGTCTAAAAGTATATGATAAGACTCTGATGCGATTGCCCTGCCTGGTTATGCCCTTTTAAGTTCCGAAAAATCATTTGCCACGGTGGTTAATGAAGCATCCTCGTGATCCCAAACATATACTTGGTTATTAAAAATTGAATCTTCTTTAATCAATACCAGCAAATCACCACTACCATTGCTGCCTATAGCTATTGCGTTGTCAGGGTATCCTCGCCATTCTTTAGCCGATGCTGTTTCTCTCAATATATGATTAGCAGTTATTGAAACGAGTTTCCGAGATCCTTGGTTTCGGATAGGAAACAACTCCCAGTCATCGTCTTGTATCTTAACGGAGCCGCCGTTATCACGCAGCATTGCATTTCTGTACAAATCGGGAAGCTTGGCACCAATTTCATTTTCGGTCTTTTCCAATTCATCGTTATTCAGTGGGAAGGGCATTACTCTCAATCCTTTTAGGCATAACGTTAAGCCTGGCCCGCCGCCCGTTGCCGCGCCGGAGCGCAGCGACGGCGCGGCAACGGGCGGTCGGGCCGAGGCGCTTGTTGGGCGTCTTTTCTGCATTTAGTAAACTGTCACGGTAATCCGTGATCCAACGTAGCTACTGCGGTTTTTCCAACGATATCGGCCCTGCGATTTTGACGAGCGCGCGCTCGTTAGTGGTCAGATCGATAGCGACAGCCATCTGCAATTCCCACATCTGTGGAATTTCATGAAACGACTCGTATACAGCGAGTATCCGTAGTGTTTTGTTCGGGAGTAGATTGAAGGCGAGACGTTCAGTTCCGCTAATGGTCTGAACATTGACACTATACTGTTCTGGGTCGAACAGAAAGTGGAAGTGCTCGTGTTCTCTCCCGGTAGAATCAATGAATTGCCACGAGTTCGTTGGCCCCAAGACATAGGAGTAAACAGAGTCGCCTACATTTGTGATCGCTAACGGACAGACGATGAGTTCAGCCACGGCCGGGTCGGGGCTGCCATCACCGCTGCTGAATCGGAATGCTTCAAAAGAAATTCTCGCAGATAGACCATGATTTCCGGCATATAGCCTCGTCGCATCGAACTGTCCTTTCTCAGATGTCGTGACGCGAGTGCACGGAAGGAGCCGATACTTCAACGGTGGGTCTAGTGCTTCTGCCGGCAACACATTACCGTCGAGTGCAAGTAAACGGATCGTTGAATCGGCGGTGCTACTGCTCACCGCGGGTGCTCGACTTTCCTCCTGTTGCGCCACGAAACTGCCGATGTCACAAGTCTCAGGGAACCATCGGCACAGGGTAAGGCCGAACCCTAGCACGAGCAAAATCAGGACTCCTGCCGCTTTGAATATCCGTGCGAGCATGAATCCAAGAGTGGCGCCTCCTATTGCAAGACTGATAGCAGCCTCTGGCGTACTGAATTGAAGATAGCCGTAGGCACCGCCGATGCACGCTCCTAGTCCTCCGAGGGTTGCGTCAAGACTCAATTGCTCGCGTGGCATGTCGATGTACGTTCGTTCTGCCCAACGTCAAGGCTGGCGCGCCGCCCGTTGCCGCGCCGGAAGCGAAGCGACGGCGCGGCAACGGACGGTCGCAGCCGAGCCACTTGTTGGGCGATTCATTGGTTACGGCGAAAGAAACGTGGTCTGTCCCCTATTGTCCTCTTATTTGGAGCGTCGAAGGGATAAAGTGCGTGAGGTATTTCGATATCGTACTCGACTGCATACGCCGAGGTCACCCGTACAATGTTGGGGCCGGTCAAACCAGAGTTCGTGTCCGCGAGTATGTCGCAAGCGAACTGGATGAAAGTTGGCGGAATGCTGTCGTGTTCCATGACCGTGTCTGGGTTGGCTAACGTTAAGGCTGGCCCGCCGCCCGTTGCCGCGCCGGAGCGAAGCGACGGCGCGGCAACGGGCGGTCGGGCCGAGCCATTTGTTAGCGCTGTCAACGCCCTTGGCTATCGGGACAGCGCTGCAGTTACAACCTTAACTGTCTGAGGATCAATGCCGGCAACTTTTAACAACTCCCGCGCACAAGCGATAAACTGATGCTCGGTGTGGCGAATGTTAATGTGCCGCCCACTAGGTAAAGGACGGGTCGCCCCGGACTTTGGTTCATTTGTAACGAGCGGCGCATTCTTAGGGTTCGGGCGAAGTTCTCCCGGCGGAAGGCGTCCGTCTCCATCTAACACTTCGCCGATTTGAACGAACATTTGACCGAAAGGCGTACCGGTACCAGGGTCAATGGGAATGTCTGCGAATCCAGGGATGGAAACAACAAGAGGGATGCAGTCGTTGACTAGTGCGCTGAGCGGCACCGAGCGGTTATCCTGTGATGGCGAAACCGCAGCGATATTTGTTCTTGCCTGCCGCGAGTTTGTTGTAGAAGAAAAGTGCGCCTCCAAGCCTTCTAGAGCTCCGCGGACCCCTCCATGCGGAACGCCAGATTCCTGTGCTATAAGTTCAACCAGATCGCCGTTGGGTGGTGAGGAAAAGATGGATCGAAGCGCGTCCAACACCCTCCGGCTTGAATCGTCAGCGGTCCAAAGCGTGCTGAGTCCGTTGTCGGCAATAGATTGTTTTGAAAGATATCCAAGTAGGGTGTGGATACCTTGGTCCTCGTCGGTGATGCGTGCTGTGCGAAGTAGTTTCTCTTCGAGCGGAACAGCCGCATGCGTATTATAAACGCGATATTCATTCCCGTCAGTTATCACGATCCATTGTACACCTGCCTGGACGGCGTAGCTGGTAATCTGTTGAGCGATCTTTGCGCCGTCGAGAGGTGTTCCCCACGCTTTGGCCTCAATAAAAAGGACGGGCTTCCCGTGTAGCAGAAGGGCGAAATCGACAGGGTTATGTCCCGCGCTTAGCTTAAATTCTAGGATGACTTCACTAGGGTCGGTTAAGTCCCACCCTAAAGCAGCAATGACGGGCTGTATAAAAGCCGTTTTGGTAGTCGCTTCGTTCAAGCTGCCGCACCGACGCAGCTTGTCCCTGATGCGGGAGATTGTCTCATCTAACGTAGGCATAAGAAATAAATCAGTAACGGCAGGGGGAATTTGATCGAGTCGCCATCAATGCATACGTCGGGGGACCGATTGCCTGGCGCAAGGAGATGTTTTTGGTGCGCTAACAGTTACTTGGGCCGCAGCCTGTGCTTGGGGGCATTAGGCTGGGCCTGTTGTTCAGCAATCGTCTTGGGCGTAGTCTAGCCAAAAATCCTAGGTCGGCAAGGGGGAAACCCCGAAGAAGACGGTTGAAGCGGGCTCAGGTTTCACATCGCACATCGTCAAGGCGGCGGTTTTTTCCGTCTTGAATCGACACGCCGTAGTCACTCTGCCGACGCGCCGGCAGAACGTGAGCGCGGCCAACATCCGCCAAGCCCTTTCCCCATCTAAGCACCGGACGCTATGCCATCCACGCCGCAGCGGCAAGACTTAATCGTCGGGTTGCGACTGCGCGCGGTGTGTTTTTGATGCAGGTCATGAACTTGGGTCGCACGGCGTCCGCCACCTCTCCTGCCCGCCGCGGTTTGTGCGCCTCGTGGCGGGTGGCGGGTGACTAAAGTCGCCCTTGCGGTAGGAGGTGGATGAATCCGGCGTACCCCTGCCGGGCGGCTATGCCGGCCAGCCCAACCGCTCCGCCAGCGCCGACCCGCGCTTGATGTGGGCGCGGCAGGCGTGGTGCAGCACTCGCCAGCGGCGCAAGCTTGCGTATCCTGCCGAGCCCCTTCGTGGTCTTCGTGGTCTTCGTGGTCTTCGTGGTCCAAATCCCGGATCTAGGATGAAAGCCCCACACCGCCTCTCCGCCGACGAGCGCGCCTACTTCGGCCTGCTCTGCAACATCGTGTTCGCGAACCCCTTCGGCGCGGATCGGGGCGGGCTTGCGCGACTGCTGGGCGATGGCGACGTGCTGCCGGACGGCGCCAACGGCGTCTCGCAGGCGGCGCTGTACTACCGGCTGCGGCCGGCGCTGGATGCCAAGGTGCAGGCGCTCGCGGCGCGGGGGCTGTCGCGGCTGGAGCAATTCAGCGGCGACGACCGCGAGCTGATGCGCCGGGTGTTCCTGTTCCACTGCTACCAGCGCTTTGCGGAGCGCTTCGATGTGCTCATTGCCCGCGGCGGCAGCGGCGGGCTCGGGCGCGAGCTCGGCCGGGAGCTGACCGATGCGCTGGCGGGCTGCGGCTTCGAGCCGGCCGAGCGCCGGCGCTGGATCGCGCTCTACTACCAACTGCGCCGCGCCTATTTCTTCATCGATGAGGCGCTGGTGGGCCGCAGCGCACCCATGCGCGCGCTGCGCCAGGCGCTCTGGAACAGCGTCTTCACGGCGGACCTCGCGGCCTACGCGCTGTTGCTGTGGGAGCGGTTGCAGGACTTTCCGACGCTCTTGCTCGGCGAGACCGGCACCGGCAAGGGCCAGGCGGCGGCGGCCATCGGGCGCTCCGGCGTCATCCCGCTCAACGCCGCGGGCGACGGCTTTGCCCGCGGCATCGATGCGGGCTTCGTCGCGACCAACCTGTCGGCGCTGTCGGAGGGGCTGATCGAGTCTGAGCTGTTCGGCCATCGCAAGGGCGCCTTCACCGGCGCCATCGACCACCACGAGGGGCTGTTCGCGCGCTGCGACGCCCAGGGCACGCTGTTCCTCGACGAGATCGGCGACCTGTCGCTGGCCGTGCAGACCAAGCTGCTGCGGCTGTTGCAGGAACGCAGCTTCTCGCCCGTCGGCAGCTTCGAGGAGCGGCGCTTCGCCGGGCGCGTGGTGGCGGCGACCAACCGCCCGCTCGCCGAGCTGCTCGGCGGCGACGGCTTTCGTCGGGACCTGTTTTATCGGCTCTCGGCCAACATCATCGTGCTGCCGACGCTGCGCGAGCGCTTGGCCGCCAGCCCGGCGGAGCTGGGCGAGCTGGTGGACGCGCTGCTGGCCAGGCTCGCCGGTGCGGCGGCCAGTGCCTTGCGCGAACGGGTCATGGACGCGCTCGACGCGCTGCCCCGCGACTACGCCTGGCCCGGCAACGTGCGCGAGCTGGAGCAGGCGGTGCGGCGGATCATTCTGACCGGCCGCTATGCGCCGGATGCGCTGCCGGAGGCCGGTGGTACCGATGCCTGGCTCGACGGCGTCGCCGCGGGCCGGCTCGACGCGGCGGCGCTGCTCGGCGGCTACTGCCAGCGGCTCTATGAGCGGCTCGGCAACTACGAGGCCGTGGCGCGCGTCACGGGCCTGGACCGGCGCACGGTGAAGCGGCACTGCGACGGCGCCGCGTAAGCGCGCCCGGGTACGTCGACTTCAGTCGGCCTCCTGAGGGGCTTCGCGGTGTCTGCTGTGCGGAGGGTCCGCCGTGGCGGCGCCTACCAAAGAGCCGGATGAATCCGGCGTACCCGAAGAGCCGGATAAATCCGGCGTACCCAGGGGGCCGGATAAATCCGGCGTACCCAAAGAGCCGGATAAATCCGGCGTACCCAGGGGGCCGGATGAATCCGGCGTACCCAAAGAGCCGGATAAATCCGGCGTACCCAGGGGGCCGGATGAATCCGGCGTACCCGGGGGAGGCCGGATAACTCCGGCGTAGCCGGGCGCAGCCGCTACAATGCCGCCCCATGCTGCTGTCGCCGAAACATCGTTTTCTGTTCGTGCACATCGCCAAGACCGGCGGCACCAGCGTGCGCGCTGCGTTGCAGGGCCGGCGCTGGGCGGACCCGTGGTACTGGCCCATGTTCCTGTGCAGCCGGTTCAGCCACTTGAGCGGCCATCGCATCGGCACCAAGCTGCCGCGGCACGCGAAGGTGGTCGCCGCCAAGGAGCTGCTGCCGAAGGAGTGGTTCGATGCCCTGTTCAAGTTCGCCTTCGTGCGCAACCCGTGGGACCTGCAGGTCAGCTCCTTCCACCACATCCGCCGGGAGCGCCCGCAGTTTCTGGGCGGGCATGACGACTTCGCCGGCTTTCTGCGCTGGAAGCTGGACCCGGAGCGCCCGTACCAATTCCACATCGATACGTCCATTGAGCTGCAGACGGACTACCTGATCGATCTGCGCGGTGACATCGTGGTGAACTTCATCGGCCGCTACGAGCGGCTGCACGAGGACTTCGACGAGGCCTGCCGGCGCATCGGCCTGCGCAACATCAGCCTGCCCCATCGGCGACAGGCGAAGGACCGCGCGCGCGACTATCGCGGCTATTACGACGACGCCACCGCCGCGCTGGTGGCCCGGCACTTTGCCCGCGACATCGAGCTGTTGGACTATCGCTTCGACGACCCGGCCGGCTGAGACTGCCGCCTGATCCGGCCCCGCTGATTCCACGTCGCCGATTCCACGCCGCTGATTCCACTTCACTAATCAGATCCCACCTCACCGATTTCCCCGCCCATCAGACATGGACTGGTTCCTGCTCGCGCTGGTCTCGGCGGCGGCCCTCGCGTCCGCCGATACGGCCACCAAGGCCTGGCTCGGCGACTATTCGGCGGCGGAGATCAGCGTCGTGCGCTTCTCGGTGTGCGGGCTGATGCTCGCGCCGCTCCTCATCGGCATGCCGTCTCCGTGGACGCTGCCGGCGCCCTTCTGGGGTTGGCTCGCGGCCATGGTCCCGCTGGAGATCGCGGCCATGCTCTTGTACATGGCCGCGATCCGCGACCATCCGCTGTCCCTGACGCTGCCTTACATGGCGTTTACGCCGGTGTTCGTGCTCGGCATCGCATTCTGGCTGCTCGGCGAGCGCCCGTCGCCGCAGGGCGCCGTCGGCGTGGTGCTGGTGGTGGCCGGTGCCTGGTTGCTCAACGTCCGCCACGCACGGCTCAAGGACGTGCAGAGCTGGGCGACGCCGCTGACGGCGATCTTCTGGGAGCCGGGCTCGCGCATGATGCTGCTGGTGGCGCTGATCTACGCCTTTACGGCCACGATGGGCAAGGCGGTGCTCGACTACCTGCCGCCCGAGTGGTTCGGACCCTTCTACTTCGCCGTGCTGGGGCTGCTGATGCCGCTGATCTGGGCGCTACCCATGGCGCGGCGGGCGGCGGTGGGCAGCGACGGCTCGGCGCCGACGCTCAGCATTCGCAAGCTGTTCCGCCGGCCGCGGGCGGTGCTGACGGTGGCCGCGCTGAACGGGGTCATGGCCTATGCCCATTTCCTCGCCATCGCCCGCGTGGAGGTGGCCTACATGATCGCCGTGAAGCGCACCAGCCTGCTCTTCGGCATCCTCTACGGCGCCTTGGTGTTCGGCGAGACGGGGCTGCGATCGCACCTTGCCGCCGGCGCGCTGATGGTGGCGGGCGTCATCGTGATCGTGACGAGCTGAATGGCAAGGCGGGCGTTGCGAACAGCCGGTCCGGCAGCGGCCGACGCCGTGCCCATCAGGCAGGCCTTCCCGCCGATCCTGGGTTCAGCGCCCCGGCTCCTGATCCTGGGCTCCATGCCCGGGGAGGCGTCGCTTGCCATGGGCCGGTACTACGGCCATGCCCGCAACGCCTTCTGGCCCATCATGGATGCGCTGCTCGGGCTGCCCGCGGAGGCGGACTATGGGCTGCGCGTTGCGGCGCTGCGGGAGCATGGCATTGCGCTCTGGGATGTCATCGCCGCCTGCGCCCGGGCCGGCAGCCTGGACACGGCGATCCGTCCGGAGACGGTGTGGGTCAACGACTTCGCGGCGCTGCTCGGCGCTGCCCCCACGATCCGCTGCATCGCGTTCAACGGCGGCACCGCGGAGCGGGAGTTTTGCCGGCGCGCGCTGCCGACGCTGCCGCCCGAGCACGCCGGCATCGAGCGGCTGCGGCTGCCGTCCACGAGCCCGGCGCACGCGGGGATGCGGTTTGCGGACAAGCTGGCGGCCTGGCAGGTGATTCTGGATCGGCTGGGCGCACCGGCGGCGCCGCCGCCGAGCTAGTGCACCACTGCGGAAGTTGCGAGGACGTTCCCGGGTACGCCGACTTTAGTCGCGGCCGTCTCAGGCCATTGCCGGCGGTCGCTCTCGCGACACCGCTCCAGCGGTGTCGCGCGTCCGCGGGCACTCTGCGCCCAGGTGCGCTCGGGCGCGGGAACGGCGCGCGGCGGCAGAGCCGCGAAGAGGCGTGCCGAGGCAGAGCCTCGGCACGAGAGCTAATCTCGTGACCGGCTGCCCTCGTTGTCATTGTCGTGGTCGTCATCGAGACTACGCGGCAGACGATGACGACAAAGACAACAACAACGACCCGAAACCGTCTCGGGATTTGCGTACTCCTGCACTAGGGAGGCAGAGCCTCAGACCGACCAGGGCACGGCGCCTCGTCTTGCGCTGCCCGCTCGTCGGCGCATTGAATCAAGGGCCAAGGGCCGAGGCGGGCTCCCTCGGCCCTCGGCCCTTTTGCCTGCAAGCGCCGTGTCGTCGTGAAACTTGACTCATCTGTACACATTCGGCGCCGTCAAGCAATCTAGTGCGGAAGCCCCAACCCCCACCCGGCAGCTCAGCAACCCGACTCCGTGGTCGCGTCGATGTTCTCGCGCCACCACTCCTGATAGCGCTCGTCCGGCGCGACAACGCGCGCGGTGGCGGTGCTGAGCGGCTCGCCGGCGGCGTCGCGCACGTCGATGGTCATGTCCAGGATGCCGCCGCGCAGCATGCGCGCGATGGTCAGCGTCACGGTGACCTCATCGCCCGGGCAGACGGGGCGGCGAAAGCGCTCCGGGCAGAAGGTGAGCCCGAGCGTGCCGTCGCCCGGGAAGACGGTGCCGAACAGCGCCGACACCGTGGTCTGGATCAGGCCGCCGGGCACGACGATGTCGTGGATGTCCGGGAAGCGCATGCGCGCCGCGTCCAGGTCCCGGTGGATGGCGTTGTAGTCGCCGACGAGCTCGCAGTACTGGTCCACCTGCTCGCGGCTGAAGATCAGGCGCGCCTCGTGGCGCATGCCCTCTTCGAGCATCGATGCCGTGAGGCAACGGGTTCGGGTCATGTCGGATTCTCCCTGCTGCGGGCGGAGCCGCGGAAACAAGCCCGGCATGATAGCCCGTGCACCGGGCGATTGCGTCCGATGTGCGCTTAAGGCGTGCTTAGGGCGAGCCCGCCGGCGGCGCCGTTGCCGGCCAGGGGACGACGCCGGGGGCCGGATCGAACAGCTCCAGCCAGTGCACCACGGGCACGTCGGCGGCGGCGGCGAGATGCGTCTGGCAGCCGACGTTGGCCGTGGCGATGAGCACCGGCGCCCCCTGTTGCAGCGCGTCGAGCTTGCGCGTGCGCAGTTGCCCGGACAGCTCGCCTTGCAGGATGGAGTAGGTGCCGGCGGAGCCGCAGCAGCTATGCGCGTCGCGCACGGGCGTCAGCTCGAAGCCGACGTCGCGCAGCAGCCCCTCGACCCGCCCCATGAGCCGCTGACCGTGCTGGAGCGTGCAGGGCGGGTGGAAGGCGATGCGGTACGGCACGCCGCGGTCGAAGGGGCTCGGCAGCCGCGCCAGGTCGTCAGGCCCGAGCAGCTCGGACGGGTCGCGCGCCAGCGCCGAGACGCGCGCGGCCTTCTCGGCATAGGCCGGGTCGTGCGCCAGGTGATGACCGTAGTCCTTGACCATGGCGCCGCAGCCGCTCGCGGTGACGACGATGGCCTCGGCGGGCGCCGCGGCATCCGGCGCGAGGTGCGGCCACCAGGCATCGATGTTGCGGCGCATGAAGCCGCGCGCCTCCTCGCCCGCCGCCAAGTGCTCGCTGACGGCGCCGCAGCAGCCGCCGCCGGCGTGCACGACCTCGATGCCGGCGGCGTCGAGCACGCGGATCGCGGCGCCGACGGCCGCCGGCGTCAGCGTCGGCTCGGCGCAGTTTTTCAGCATCAGCACCCGCCGCACGTGGCGCCGCGTCGGCAGCTTGCCGATCTTGCCCGGCGCCGGCAGCTTCGCCTGCAGCGCCGCGGGCAGGACGGGGCGCAGCGCCTGCCCGAGCTTCACCAGCGGCGCGAACCGCGCCGGATGCGGCACGATGAGCCGCAGCGCCCGGCGCAGCAGCCGCTCGCCCAGCGGCCGGGGCACGTGCTCCTCCACCAGCTCGCGGCCGGTGGCCAGCAGCCGGTCGTACTGCACACCGGACGGGCAGGTGGTCATGCAGTTGAGGCAGGTGAGGCAGCGGTCGAGATGCGTCTGCACCGAGCGCGTCGGCGCCTCGCCCTCCAGCAGGGACTTGATCTGGTAGATGCGCCCGCGCGGGCCGTCTAGCTCGTCGCCCAAGAGCTGGTAGGTCGGGCAGGTGGCGGTGCAGAAGCCGCAGTGGACGCAGGTGCGCAGGATGCGGTCGGCCTCGCGGCCGGCGTCGGTGTCTCGCAGCGCGGAAGTCAGGCTGGTTTGCATGCGCCGGGGGGGGACCTCTTCGTTTAGGGCCAAGGGCCAAGGGCTAAGGGCTAAGGGCCGAGGATCTAGTGCAGCGGCGCGGAAGTCTTGAGACCGTCTTGGGTCGTCGCCGGCGGGTCGAGTAGCCGATCCAGAGCGGGCCGGACCGGGCCGGAGAGCCGACCTCCCGGTCGGCTCGGCAGTCGCGACAACATGCTTCCCGCTCTGTCGCCGTGTTGACCTGGAGGTCAACACTCCAGTCAACGCCCGTCAACGCCCGTCAACGCGGCGCAGGTTCGATTACGACAACGACAACGACAACGACAACGACAACGATGAAACCACGGTCTCGGGGTTTTGGCAGCGAAGCAATAGCATGGGGGCCTTGGACTTGGTGCTCGGCCCTCGGCCCTCGGCCCTCGGCCCTCGGCCCTCTCCCCTACATATCCGGATAGAGGCGGCCTGGGTTCAAGACCCCGGCCGGATCAAAGGCCCGCTTGAGATTCAGGTGCAGCCGCGCGGGCACCGCCGCAAGCGGCGTGAAGACGCCGTCCGCGGGCCGCTCGCCGGCGCCGGGGCGGAACAGCGTCGCGTGCCCGCCTGCCGCGCTCGCAAGCTGCCGCACCCGCGCTGCCGGCAGCTCGCCGCGCAGCCAGCGCAGCGCACCGCCCCACTCCAGCAGCGGCGCGCCGGCGCCGAGCGGGTCCGTCGCATCGGCCGGTGTCGCGGGCGGCACGGACAGCCGCCAGAGCGGTGCATCGCCCGCAAAGAACGCCAGTCGCTGCTCGCGCAGATCGCGCCAAAAGGCGTCGGCAGCGTCCAGCGGCAGGCCCTCGACCAGCCGATGCGTCTCCGCAAGCGCCGCCTCGCCGCCGTCGATGCGCAGATACAGCCGCCCGTCGAGCCAGGCGCTGCCGGAGATGGGCAGCGCCTTGCGCGCGAGCCGGCGCAGCAGGTCCAGCGCCCGCGGCAGCGGCTCGTCGCGCACCACCGTCAGCGTGCCCGGCGCCCGCGGAATCACCTTGACGGACACGGTGAGCAGCACGCCGAGCACGCCGAGTGAGCCCGCCATGAGCCTTGACACGTCGTAGCCCGCCACGTTCTTCATCACCCGCCCGCCGAATTCCAGCGCCTGGCCCTGCCCGTTCAGCAGCCGCACGCCGAGCACCGCGTCGCGCACGCTCGCCGCATAGGGCCGGCGCGGGCCGGAGAGCCCGGCGGCGACGACGCCGCCCAGGGTCGCGGTCGATTCCCCCGCGGCATCGCCGCCACCGAAGTGCGGCGGCTCGAACGGCAACTGCTGCCCCTGCGCCGCGAGTAGCGCCTCGACCTCGGCGAGCCGCGTGCCGCCACGCACCGTGATGGCCAGCTCCGTCGGCTCGTAGGCAACGACGCCGGTGTGCGCGGTGCAGTCGAGCACCGCATCCGCGGCGACCGGATTGCCGTAGAAGGCCTTGCTGCCGCCGCCGCGGATGGCCAGCCGGCGCCCGTCGGCGGCGGCGGCGCGCACCTGCTCGGCGAGGGCTTGCTCGGCGTCGGTGGAAGAAGTGCCTTGCGTCATGACTATCGCATCCGCGGTACTGGTTTGCGCCAAGTCGGACGCGGCCGGGTTAGCCTGCGCGGCGCGCGGGGTCAGCACGACCAATCTTCGATTCGGAGCCCGTCTACCCGCTGAAACTCGTCGGTGTTGTTGGTCACGAGCGTCATTTGGTGGGCCAGCGCGGTCGCAGCAATCTGGAGATCATAAGGACCGATCGGCGTGCCCGCCCGCGCCAATTGCACGCGGATCTGGGCAAATCTGCGCGTCGCGTCGCTCGCGAAAGGCAAGCTCGGCAGCCAGCCCAGCAGCTCAACCAAGCGGGCCGCGTTCTCGGCACGACGCTGGCTCTTCTCCACGCCATACCAGAGCTCCGACTCGACCGTGGCGCAAATGTGCAGCTCCCGGCGACCCACGGCCCGGACATGCCCAAGCACTGTCGGATTGCCCTTCAGCACCGCGATTGCGGCGTTGGTGTCCAGTAAGAACGGCATCAGTCCAGGTCGCCGCGGAGCGCATCGCGGGGAAGATCGTCCTCGGCGACGTCGTCGGGGAAGTCCTCGCCCACGCCGCCGGCGACGGCGGCAATGAACGCCTCGGTGTCATCCACATCGCTCGGCGCCTGCACGCCGTAGCGCTGCTCCAGAAACCGGATGTAGCTCAAGGCCTCACGCGCGCCTTGTTCCGGCAGGCGACGGCTGTGCGCATAGATCATCTCAGCAATAGACATGGATCGGCTCCGGCTGGCCCGGTGGCAAGGCACTGGTGGTCTGTGCGCAGTATAGGCGTCGACAGGCCCGGACAACCGCGCTACTCCCGCGGCAGCTTGTAGCTCACCTTGTCCCCATCGAGCGCGATGTAGCCCTGCGCCTGCAAATCACGCAACAGACCGTCGAGCTCGGCGTCGGTGAGCTTGGGCCGAAACAGCGAGTTGATGGTGTTGGTGAGCGTCTTGAGCTTGCGCGGGCGCGACGGGCCGCGGCCGGCGAGGTTGCGGACGATGACGCCCACCTTGTCGCCCTCCGTGGCCGTCGCCGGCGTGCGCAGCGGCGGGATCTCGGCCAAGTCCTGCTCGCGGTGGGCCTCGACCCCGCGCGCACGCAGGTGCTTGATCAGCGGATCGAAGCCGGTGTCGCGGCTGATGACGTGGAAGTAGCCCTGGGGGTCCTGCTGCACCAGCTCGCCCAGGTAGAAGGCGACGTGGAAGTCGAGCGCATTGCGCCCCTGGCCTGCAATCTTGATGTAGCGCCCGTGATCGCCGAGCTGCTGCATCGCATCCACCAGCTCGAAGGGCAGCCGGGTCTGGTTCTCGCCGACGAAGACGTACACCCGGTAGCCCTTGCCGAGCAGCAGGCCCAAGTTCTTCGGTTGCACGTTCTCGAAGTCGATGAGGACGTGGTTGAGCTTTAATGGCTTTGCGTCCGGGTATTGGTCCATTTGCCGGGTCTCGTTGCGATCTTCCGGGGGTCGGGGCCGAGGGCCGAGGGCCGAGGGCCGAGCATACGCCGGACCTTGGCCCTCGGTCCTTGGCCCTGTCAGCGAAGGGCGCTCTCGCGCTAGAACCGCGGCAGGTCCGGAAACTTGAGCTGGCCATGATGCACATGCATCGCGCCGAATTCCGCGCAGCGGTGCAGCGTTGGCACGGCCTTGCCGGGGTTCAGCAGGCCATGCGGGTCGAAGGCGGCCTTCACCGCGTGCATCTGCGAGAGCTCCTGCGTATTGAACTGCACGCACATCTGGTTCAGCTTCTCGACGCCGACGCCGTGCTCGCCGGTCACGGTGCCGCCGACCTCGACGCACAGCTCCAGGATGTCGCCGCCTAAGTCCTCGGCGCGGTCGAGCTCGCCCGGGATGTTGGCGTCGTAGAGTATCAACGGGTGCAGGTTGCCGTCGCCGGCGTGGAAGACGTTCGCGACGCGCAGCCCATACTGGTCGGCCAGCTCCGCGATGCGGTTCAGCACCGTCGGCAGCGCTTTGCGCGGGATGGTGCCGTCCATGCAGTAATAGTCCGGCGACAGGCGCCCGACGGCCGGGAAGGCGGCCTTGCGGCCCTTCCAGAAGGCGAGCCGCTCGGCATCGTCGCGGGCCGTGCGCACGTCCGTGGCGCCGGCGGCGAGCAGCAGCTCGCGCACGCGCATGACCTCCACCGACACCTCGGCGTTGAAGCCGTCCAGCTCGCAGATCAGGATGGCCGCGGCGTCCACCGGATAGCCCGCGTGCACGAAGTCCTCCGCCGCGCGGATGGCCGGGTTGTCCATCATCTCCAGCCCCGCCGGCACGATGCCCGCCCCGATGAGCTCTGCCACCGCGGCGCCGGCGCTCTCGACACTGTCGAAGGCGGCCAGCAGCGCCTGCGCGCGCTCCGGCTGCGGCAGGAGCTTCACCGTGACCTCGACGATGACCGCGAGCATGCCCTCGGAGCCCGTCATCAGCGCGAGCAGATCAAGCCCCGGCGCGTCCAGTGCCGCACTGCCCACCTCGAACAGCTCGCCATCGATGGTGACGAGCTTGAGACCCACGATGTTGTGCACCGTGAGCCCGTACTTGAGGCAGTGCACGCCGCCCGAGTTCTCCGCGACGTTGCCGCCGATGGTGCAGGCGATCTGGCTGGACGGGTCCGGCGCGTAGTAGAGCCCGAAGGGCGCCGCCGCCTCGCTGATGGCGAGGTTGCGCACGCCGGGCTCCACGCGCGCCGTGCGGTTGTCCGGGTCGATGTCGATCAGCCGGTTGAACTTGGCCAGCGACAGCAGCACGCCGTCGGCGAGCGGCAGCGCACCGCCGGACAGCCCCGTGCCGGCGCCGCGCGCCACCACCGGCACGCCCTGCGCGCTGCAGAGCCGAAGCACCGCCTGCACCTGCTCGACCGTCGCGGGCAGCACCACCGCCAGCGGGCGCTGTGTAAAGGCCGTCAACCCATCGCACTCGTAGGGGCCGAGCTCCGCCGGCGTGGCCAGCACGGAGGCCGCGGGCAGGATGCGCCTCAGCCGGTCGATGATTTCGGGCTTGGGGTTCAGCGGGCGTTCGTCGGGGATTCTGGGCATGGTTGGCCTGTACGTGACTCGTCGCATCTCCGCGGTATTCATCCACGGGAATGAACGCCGCCTAAGCAGGCCCGGCAAAGCCGAAGCCGGGTGCCGGGATTGCAGCATCCGCTCGTTGTCGTTCAGATGCCCGCCGATTTCAATCCGCGGAGGCGTCCTTGAGCAGGGCCTTCAGACGCTCGATCTCCGCCTGCGCGTGCTCCTTCTCCGCCTGCGCGCGCTCCTTCTCCGCCTGCGCGCGCTCCTTCTCCGCGCGCTCGCGCGTGATGTCTGCCTGCGCCCGTTCCTTCTCCGCGCGCTCGCGCGCCTTCTCTGTCTGCTCGCGCTCAAGGTCGGCGGTGAGCTGATCGATGCGCCGCTGGATGGTCTTCTGCTGGCGCAGGTAGTTCTGCCGCGCCTGGTAGGCATGGTAGGCGCGCTCTTTCTCGGAAAAGCCTTGCATGGTGCTCATGACGCGTCGCATCTCCGGGGTGTTCATCCACGGCGGCAGGTTGTCGGGGTCCAGGTACTCGCCCTCGACGAACAGCTTGAGCCACCGCTCTTCTTCGCTCGCCACCGCCACCTGCCCGGCGGCCTGCTGCGCAGCCGTCGCATGCTCGGCGGCGAACTTGGGCAGCTCGAACAGCGCAACGCAGCCGTGGTCCAGCAATGGGCGGCCCGCGGCGTCGCAGAAGCGGTAGCGGTGCGCGTAGCCGGGCACAGCCGGCAGCAGGGTCTCGCCCAACAGCCAAATGGCGTAGGTGGGCTTGAGCTCAAGATAGTCCTCTCCGCTCGCGAGCTGAGAGCTGTAAAGATCCGCCCAGCCGTAGAGGATGCGCGCGGGCAGCTCCGGCAGCACCAGGAGCTGAATTTCGATCTGGTACAGGCAGCCGGCCGCGTCGCGCGCCTTCACGTCGACGATGCTGAGCTTGTCGTCCAGAAACTCCCGCTCGTTGTAGGGGTTGAGAATGACCACATCCACGATCGGCGCCGGCAGCTCCCCACCGAGCATGGCGTTGAGAAAGTGCACGAGCAGGTCTCGATTGGCCTCGGCACCCAAAAGTGCCTTGAAGACGCAGTCGATCTTGGGGTCGATGGCGTGGCGCATGCACAGAGCATAGCCCGGCGCGGGGCTCGCGGGAATGTGCGCGGCCTGCGGGGGCAGGGCCGAGGGCCAAGGGAGCCCTCCTTGGCCCTTGGCCCTTGGCCCTTGGCCCTTGGCCCTCGGTTCTGCGACTCCGCCTCGCTAAAACTGGCCCTCGTCCAAGGGGTAGGTCCGCGAGCTGCCGTCGCGCACCTTGTACAGGGTCAGGGTCAGCGCCTCGTACTCCACCCCCGTGGCACTGTCGCGCTCCGCCAGCTCGAAGGCCTTGGAGCGTGCCAGCCGGCCGTTGGTGAGGTTCCGGGACTGCGCCGAGCGGACTCGAATGTTGCCGAGGTGCTTATCCGTCATGGGCGGCGTTGGGTTGGTTGGTTCCTCTCGCGCCCAGGCTCGGAGCCTCGGCACCGGGCGCGCATCGACCCCGGACGACCCGCTCGGCTTCGCCGTCAAGCGCCGCCGTGCGGCACGAGCCGAATCTCAAGCTCGCATCCGACCGCAGCGGCATAGCGCTTCAAGGTCGCGATCGAGGGTGCATGCTTCCCCCCCGGATTCCAACCTGGACACCGCGCTCTTGGTCGTGCCCATGCGGAGCGCCACGGCGTCCTGCGTCAGACCGGCCTTGGCTCTTGCCTTCAGCATTTCATCCGCAAGGGCATAGTCAAGCGCCAGGCTCTCATAGGCGTCCTCGAAGCCGGGTCGCTGCTTCGCCTTGGCCAGAAACGCGTCGTGGTCGTGGGCAACGGGGTGGTATTTCAGCTCAGCCATTACGTACCTCCTTGTGCTCGTGCCGAGCCTCTGCCTCGGCGCGCTGTCCGGCGGCTCTGCCGCCCGGGACGCGCACTGCCGGCAGAGCCGGCGAACGGGGTGCCGAGGCGGAGCCTCGGCACCAGTCCAACGAACACCTCCACCAGCCGCAGGCGCAGCGGCAGCCCGACGTTCAACCCCATGCCCCGCTGGGCAAGGTAGCGATGATTGCGCGCGGTGAAGTCGAGCAGGTCCTGCACCACCCGCAGCGCCTGCGCCTCCGGCAGCGGGCTCGGCCGCGCGAGGCGCGCCGCGAGGTCCGCCGGCACGCCGATGTTGTTGATGGTCAGCGCGCCGTGCAGCGCGCCAACGGCGGCGGCGCCGTGGCGCGCCTCAATGCGGTCGATGTGGTTGTGCGTCATGTCGGCGCCTCCAGGCCGGGCTCATCGGTCCACGCGTGCCGAGGCGCTGCCGCCCGGCACGTGCACTGCCGGCAGAGCCGGCGAGCGCGGTGCCGAGGCGGAGCCTCGGCACCAGAGGGGGCTGTGCTCGTGCCGACTCGGAGCCTCGGCACCAGACGGAAAAGCGTGGACGCCGGGATCGCCGGGTCCCGGCAGCGGCGTGCGAGCCCCGCGTCTTCCGCGCCGCTGCCGCTCCTTCGCCCACCGCGCGCGCTGCTTGCCACGGCGCTCTTCTCCGTGTCTTTGTGACTCCGTGTGAGCCCTTCTTCCTCGTGCCGAGGCGAAGCCGCGGCCCGAGCCCGAGCGTCACCGGCGCACCTTACAAGAGCTTGACCAGCGCGGTGACCAGACCGGCCTGTGCCAGCAGCAAGCCGGCGATCCATTTGATCAGGTCGTTCTTGGCCGCTTCGAGCTCGGCCTTGAGATAGTCTTTGGTGACGAGGTCCGTACCGGTCGCCTCGGCGAAGGCCTCGGCGATCGCCTCCGCCTGCTCCGGCGGCAAACCGCCGGATTCCAGGCGCTTGGTGAACTTCAAAGTGTCGAAGGTGATGCTGGCCATTGCTTGCCCGGGCGTCGTCGCGTGCTGGGAGGTCATGCACGCAAGCCGGAAGCGTACAGGGTCGGCTGGTGAAGCGACAAGCCACCGGACCAGCGGGCACCGGTTGATCCAGGGGCGGCGGTGCCGAGGCGGAGCCTCGGCACCAGAGGGGCCTTGGCACCAGTGCAGAGGCTCCGTCTCGGCACGCGCGGGGCGCAGAAGAGGTCTCGCACGGAGGCACAAAGACACGGAGGAAGCAGCGGGGTGCTCGGCTTTGCGGCTCGCGCTCGTGCCGAGGCTCTGCCTCGGCACGCCGTGCGGCGGCTCTGCCGCCCGGAACGCGCACGGCCGGCGGAGCCGGCGAGCGCGGTGCCGAGGCGGAGCCTCGGCACCTGGCCCATGGACGGTGCCGGCAGACAGCGACGCGGCGGATCAGAGGACAGAGGACAGAGGACAGAGGACAGAGGGACCAGAGATCAGCGGCGAATAGATGGGGACAGACACAGGCGCAACCCGACGTTGAGGTAGCGGGGGTCGGGGTCGAGGTCGTAGCGGGACGAGCAGCGCGCGGACCTGCGGTAGTGGAGGAATGCACCGCCGCGCAACACGCGCCCAGCAGACCCGGAGGGATCCTCGCGGGCGGCGCGGCCGGCGGCGTCCTCGGGGTACGGATAGGGCTCGACACGGCTGCGCGTCCACTCCCAGACGTTGCCGGCCAGCTCCTCGCAGCCGTAGGGCGACGCACCCGCCGCGTAGCAGCCCACCGGGGAGACGCGGCCGATATCCATGTTGAAGTTCATGCGCTCGGCGTCGGGCGCGTCGCCCCAGGGGTAGCGGCGCCGCGGCTCGGGATTGTCGATGAGCGCCGGGTCGCGCCCGAGGTCCGCCGCGATCTGCGCCAGCGGGCGGATCAGCGCGCCGCCGGGTGCCGGGATGCGCTCGCCGCCCTTGGCCGCCTGCTCCCACTCGGGCTCCGAGGGCAGGGTCACGCGCCAGCCCGCTGGCAGCAGCCCACGGCTCTGCCAATGCTCGGTGAGCCAGTCGACACAGGCCATGGCCTCGTGCCAGGAGACCCACACCACGGGAGTGTTCGCCGGGGCGCGCAGGCTGTCCGCGTCCTCGGCCTCGCGCCCGGCGGCGGCGAGATAGGCCCGCCAGTGCGCCACCGTCAGCGGCCAGCGCGCGAGCCAGTAGCCGTAGTCGATCCGGTGCGGCCCGGCGCCCGTCTTTTCGTCCCCATGAGCCTCCGTGTCCGTGGCGCCGAGGAAGAACCGCCCCGCCGGCACCCGGCAGAATTCCATGGCGTCCAGCGTCAGCGCGCCGGGGCGCGGGTCGCCGGCGGCGGCGATGTGCTCGCCGATGCGTACCCGCCGCTCGGCCGGCACGCCCTGCCCGCGCATGCCGTCCGTCCAGAGCCGATTGCGGAGCCGCACCCAGGCCTCGGGGCTCACGCCGTCGCTGCCCATGTCCGCGAGCGCCGCCGCAACCAGCTCGGCATGCGCACCGTGCTCGGTCTCGGCGGCATCCAGCAAGGCGGTGAGCAAGGCCGCGGCGATGATGTCCTGCTCCTGACGCAAGCCGATATAGCCGAGCGCGAGCAACAGCGTCTCGCGCCACTCCGCTGCGCCGGCATGCGTCACCAGGGTGCGCACCAGGCCCGCCTGCCCATCGGGCTCTTGCAGCCCGTCGGCGAGCGCCAATCCGGCGAGGTACTCCATGAAGGTCAGATGCAGAAACCCGAACCGGTTGCCGCCGCGGTCGATGAGCAGCCCCGAGTGCTCGCGTACGTCGTGCAGAAATGCCTCCGCCGCCTGCTCCGGGTCCGGCTCGCCGCGGTCCTGGAATCGGGACCGCAGCCAGCTCAGCAGCGCGGTATCCGCCACCAGGCCCTGCCCTGGCGCGGTCTGCTGCATCCACAGGGCCAGCGGCTTCAACAGGCGGCGCAACGCGATCTCGTTCGGTAACGCCGCCGGCACGAAGCCGGGGCTGCGCCCATAGAGCCATCCCTGCAGCAGGCTCTGCACGTACTGTTCGTAAAGGCGCACCCGCTGGCGGGGCAGCTCTACCTGATTGCGCTTCTGGATGACCAGCATGGTGAGCAGCAGCGGGTTCGACGCGAGCTTGCGCACACCGGGGTTGCCGCGCACCGCCGCCAGCAGCGCCTCGGTCTCTCGTGCGGCGCTGTACACCGGCCCGCCGGATGGGCCGCCCGGATCGGCCAGGCACAAGCGCTCCACGACGCCGGTCCAGCGGCGCAGGAAGGCCTCGATCTCGGCGTCGCCGAAGTCGAGCAGCGTGCACTCGCGCAGACCCTCCACCTGGGTCAACCGCACCTTGCCGTAGCCGACGATGCGGCTGGTCAGCACCACCCGGTTGCCGCAGGGGCTGAAACGGCACAAAAAGGACTGCACCCGATCCACCACGACGCTGCGCCAGGAGAGCTCGCGCACCTCGTCCAGCCCGTCGAGCAATAGCAGGACGCGGCCCTCGTGAAGGCGTTGCTCCAAGAGCGCATCGAGGCCGTGAATGTCGAAATGCGCGGCAAAAAAGCCGGTGATGAAGCCCTTGAGGCTCAACTGCGCGTCCTGCCGGCGGAGCCGGTCCGCATACTCCGCCAGCGGCAGGCGCAGCGGCAGAAGCTCCGCTTGCCCCGCATCCAGGCCGAGCTTCCCGCCCTGCCCGGTCGCGAACGCAAGCGCCAGATAACCCAGGAGCGTCGACTTGCCGGAGCCGGGATCCCCCAACACGACCAAGGTCGCGTGCTCGCGCACCAGATCCAGCACCGGGCGCGGCCCGTCCGGCCGCCCGCCCAGCGCCGCGCGCTCCTCCGCGCCCATGGCGCGGCCGGCCACGCGCAAGGTCTCGTCGAGCGTATCCGCCTGCGGCAGGATCAGCCTTGCATGCGGCGGCACATAGACCTCGGCGAGCGGCATCCGCGGCGGCACGCCGTGCGTGTTGCCCATGCCCTTCAACGGCAAAAAGCGGTAATAGCGCTCGACGTACTGGAGCAGATCGCCCGCGACCCGCAGCGCTTGGTCCTCCGGCAGCGGGCTCGGCCGCGCGAGCCGCGCCGCGAGGTCCGCCGGCACGCCGATGTTGTTGATGGTCAGCGCGCCGTGCAGCGCGCCGACGGCGGCGGCGCCGTTGCGGGCCTCAATGCGGTCGATGTGGTTGTACGTCATGTCGGCGCCTCCAGGCCGGGCTCATCGGTCCACGCGTACCGAGGCGCTGCCGCCCGGCACGGGCACTGCCGGCAGAGCCGGCGAGCGCGGTGCCGAGGCGGAGCCTCGGCACCAGAGGGCTGTGCGAGCCCCGGCACCAGAGGGGTCTGTGCTCGTGCCGAGGCTCTGCCTCGGCACGTCCTCCGGCGGCTCTGCCGCCCGCGTCCGTCCGGCACCGGCTAGACCAGCGCGGTGATCGGCAGCACGGCTTCGCCGCCATGGTAGTTGCGCCAACTGGAATAGCGCCAGCACCCGGGGTCGTCGACGTAGCCGCGCTTGACTGGGTTGTAGTGGATGTAGTCGAGCTTCTGGTGCAGCATCGCCTCGCCCTGGATGAGCTGCGGATGGCTCCCCTCCTGCCAGAACTGGTGGGTCTGCGCGGCCTTGTGCGGCGCCTTGTGGAACCGCAACTGCCTCAGCGCCCATTGCCGGTCGTGTGCGGCCAGCCAGTCGATGCACTGCCGCGCGGTGAACGACTTGAAGTCCCCGAGCTCCTTCGGCAGGTCCGGCGACGACGCCACCAGGTGCAGGTGATTCTCCATCAGCACGTAGCCATGCAGCAGGAGCCGGTCGTGCGCCTGCAGAAAGCGCAGGGAGTCGAGGACGATGCCGGCCAGGGCGGGGTTGCCGAAGACCGGCAGCCAGTTGACCACGGAACAGGTGAGAAAGTACGGCTCACCGCCGTCGGTGACGACCTTGTAGCGGCTCTTGCCCATGTGCGTCCTCCGCGCTGGTCCTGGTGCTGTGTGTCCGGCGGCTCGCCGTCTGCGCTGCGCGTGCCGCGGTGTGCATGTTGCCGTGCCCGTGCCGCGGCTCTGCCGACCGCGACGTGCACTGCCGGCAGAGCCGGCGAACGCGGTGCCGAGGCGGAGCCTCGGCACCAGAGGGTTCCGCGCTCGTGCCGAGGCTCTGTCGGCACGCCGTCCGGCGGCTCTGCCGCCCGGGGCGGGCACGGCCGGCGGAGCCGGCGAGCGCGGTGCCGAGGCGGAGCCTCGGCACCAGTCCATGGGCGGTGCCGGCGGGCAGCGACGCGGCGGATCAGAGGACAGAGGACAGAGGGACCAGAGATCAGCGGCGAATAGATGGGGACAGACACAGGCGCAACCCGACGACGTGGCTGGGGCGGAGGTCGGGGACGGGGACGAGGCGGACCGAGCAGCGCGCGTTCCTGCGGTGGGGGTTGAATGCACCGCCGCGCAACACGCGCCCAGCAGACCCGGAGGGATCCTCGCGGGCGGCGCGGCCGGCGGCGTCCTCGGGGTACGGATAGGGCTCGACACGGCTGCGCGTCCACTCCCAGACGTTGCCGGCCAGCTCCTCGCAGCCGTAGGGCGAGGCCCCCGCCGCATAGCAGCCCACCGGGGAGACGCGGCCGATGTCCATGTTGAAGTTCATGCGCTCGGCGTCGGGCGCGTCGCCCCAGGGGTAGCGGCGCCGCGGCTCGGGATTGTCGATGAGCGCCGGGTCGCGCCCGAGGTCCGCCGCGATCTCCGCCAGCGGGCGGATCAGCGCGGCGCCGGGCCCCGGGATGCGCTCGCCGCCCTTGGCCGCCTGCTCCCACTCGGGCTCCGAGGGCAGGGTCACGCGCCAGCCCGCTGGCAGCAGCCCACGGCTCTGCCAATGCTCGGTGAGCCAGTCGACACAGGCCATGGCCTCGTGCCAGGAGACCCACACCACGGGAGTGTTCGCCGGGGCGCGCAGGCTGTCCGCGTCCTCGGCCTCCCGCCCGGCGGCGGCGAGATAGGCCCGCCACTGTGCCACCGTCAGGGGCCAGCGGGCGAGCCAGTAGCCGTAGTCGATCCGATGCGGGCCGGCGCCGGTCTTGGCGTCGAGCCAACCCTCATCGTCCGGTGCGCCGAGGAAGAACCGCCCCGCCGGCACCCGGCAGAAATCCATGGCGTCCAGCGTCAGCGCACCGGGGCGCGGGTCGTCGAGCCGCGCCAGGTGGAGCCCGGCCGTGACCCGCTCCGCGGCGGGCAGGGTGCTGGCCGCCAGCAGGCGCGGCAGGTCGGCGCGGACGCGCTCGCGGGTGCGCCGGTTGCCGGGCTTGAGATTCTCCTGCGGCAGGCATTCGGCCAGCACCTCGGCCGCCAGGCGCAGGCCCCAGGCGTCCTCCGGGGTCAGGTTGGCGGCCGGCTCGGCGTCGGGCTCGGGGTACAGCGCCTTGGCGAGATCCCAGGCCAGGGTCTTGTTGGCATGGCGCCCGGCGGCGAGCAGCACCACCTCGCGCCAGCGGTCCGGGTCGGTGCGGGCGAGCCAGGCGGCCAGGTCCACCCAATTGTCGCTGTTCGCTGCCGGGAAGCGCTCGTACAGCGCGGCCTCATCGCGGTTCAGGTACTCCGCGGCGAGGAACTCCTGGAAGCTGCGGTGCGGGAAGCTGTAGACGGCGTCGCGCTCGTCGCTGCCGCCGCGCTGATGCAGGATGCCGACGCGCTCGCGCAGGTATTCGTTGAGCTTGCGCGCGTCGGTGGGCGGCGGCGCCTCCCCCGCGGCACTGGCCGGCAGGGTGTCGCGGCGCTTGATGAACAGCAGGTCGTTGTTGAGGGCGCTGGCGGGGATGTCCGCGGTGCCGTCGCGGCCCTGCTGGGCGGCGTGGGCCTCGAAGGCACGCCGCTCCAGCACCAGGCGCAACTCGTCCATGCCCACGTCCAGGAACTCCGCCAGGCTGTACTGCGCCCGCTGGCGCGCGCCGGCGCCGTCCTGCACGTCCAGAAAGCGGGCGCGCTCCCAGTGCTCGATGAGCAGCGCGAGCAGCCGGTCATAGAGGGCGGCGCGACGCTCCGGCAGGTCCTGGCCGGTGCCGTGCAGGTAGGCGGTGAGCGTCAGCAGCAGCGGGCGCTCGGCCAGCTCGCGCAGCGCCGGGCGCGCGAGCAGGTTGCGGCTCAGATCCTCAGCGCGCTCGCGGCGGCGCGGCGCGGCGAAATCGTCGCGGGTGGCGTACCAGCGGCCGACGAAGTGGCGGATCTGGCCCTCGTCGAAGGGCGCCAGCGCGACCTCCGCGAAGCCGCGGATGCGCCACTCGGGCCGCGCGTAGGCATAGGGCCGGCAGGTGACCAGGACCCGGGCGCGCGGCAGGCTCGCGGCCAGGCCGCGGATGCACTGCACCAGGCGCGCGCGGCGCTCACCGGCATGGGGCACCTCGTCCAGGCCGTCGAGCACCAGCAGCACGCCGGCGCCGGGCGGCGCCAGGCCGTTCAGGTGCCGCCACAGCAGGGGCAGGAAGGCCTGCTGGCCCTTTGCCGCCAGGTCGTCGGCGATGTAGCGCAGCAGCGCGCCGGCGTCGCCGCGCTCCCCGTCCGCCGGGAAGCAGGTGGACGCGGCGAACTCCCGCAGCAGCACCCGCAGCGGCAGCAGCGCCCCGTGCGACCAGGGCTGGCGCGGGGCGTCTTTCTCCGGCGCGCCGTCGTTTCCGGGCAGGGGCTCGGTGAGCTGGTGCAGGCCGGGCCCGGCCCAGGGCGCCATGCCCGCGGGGGCTTGGGCGCGCAGCCGCTCGCCCGCCAGGCACAGCGCGGTGAAATCGGCAAAGGCGCTCTTGCCGCTGCCGGGGTCGCCCGTCAGCACCAGGTGCCGCTCGGTGTCGAGCACCGCCAGCACGGGCAGCAGCGCCGCGCTGCCGTCGCGCTCGGGCAGCCGCGCCGTGGCGGCGGTGCGGTTGCTGCGCAGCGGCGTGTAGACGGCGCCCAGCGTCGCGGCCGGCGTCTCCCGGTCCTGGTAACCGAAGCTGCGCAGCCAGTCCAGCGCGCCGCAGTCGCTGCAGAGCCGGTGCAGGTAGGCGGCCTCCAGCGCCTGCGCGTCGGCGCCGCTCGGCACCGGCGCGGTGCCGTTGAAGATCTGCACCAGGCTGTGCTGGATGGTGCCGGCGGCGACGGCGCCGTGCTCGGCGTGGATGGCCCCTGCGCCGGACGCACCGGCGGGCGAGCCGTCCTTTGGCTTGCCGATCATTTGTTGTTGATGGTGATGTTGCCGGTCACCACGCCGGCCGCAACGCTGCCGTGGTCGGCCTTGATGTCGCCGGCGGTGACGGTGATGTCGCCCGTGGGCCGCAGCTCCGGGTGCTCGGTCAGCACCCGCTCCAGCAGGATGCGCAGCTCGGACGCGGCGGCGTCGTTGTCAGGGTCTTGGGCGACGCGGTCGGCGAGCGGGTAGGCCTCGGGCTCCTTGCGCATTAGGGCACGCCAGGTCTTGCTGGCCTCGGTGGCGCCGTTGACGACGACGCCGTTGATCAGCTCCTTCGCGGCATCGGCGCCGCCGTAGAGGAGCAGGGTCATCAGGGTGGAGACGATGGTTTGCAGGTCGAGCATGGTGGGTTCCCTTGTCAGCGCATCCGGACAAGGGTGATGCTGCGACAGGGCGCGGGCGGGATCAAGCCCTCTCGGGTGCCAAGGCAAAGACAGGGACTAGGGGCTAGTGCAGTGGCGCGGAAGTCCCAAGAACGTCTCGGGTTCGGCGCGGGAACCGCGCCGGAGAGCCGACCTCTTGGTCGGCTCCGCACTCGCGACATCGGCGCATCCCGCTCTGTCGCCGTGTTGACCTGGAGGTCAACACTCCAGTCCCGCGGACATTCGATTACGACAACGAAACCCCCGTGTCGGGATTGCGGCAGCGAAGCACGAGCGGGGCAGCGCCTCAGGCCGACGAGTCGTGCTCATCGAAATCGAAATCGAGATCGGGATCGGGATCGGGATCGGGATCGGTTGGCACTCGGTTCGATTTCGATAGCGATAGCGATCCCGATCCCGACGCGCCTCGCCAGTCCGGCGTTCAGTTGAAAACTTGACTCATCTGGCAAACGTTCGGTGCCGCCAAGCAATCTAGGCTCAGCCCGATCCAGCGGGCGGCCCGGCGGACAGCGTCTCGTACACCTCCGTCAGCGCCTCATCCCCGCCGACGTTGCCCGGAAAGATCACCACCGGCAGCTCCGGAAAGCGCGGGTGGTCCGCCGGGCAGCGCACGACGGAGCAGCCGGCGCGGACTTGGCCGAGCACGCGGGCCGTGGTCAGGGCCAGGCCCTTGCTTAGCGTGTCGTTGGACGTGATGCCGCCCTTGCTGATGGGAAAACCGATGTCCGCCGGCAGGCTTTGCACGATGCGCACGAGCAGGCTCGACACCCGCTCGCCGAAGGCGAGGCGCTCCGCCTTGCTCGGGAAGCTGCGCTCGCCGCGGCTGGTGTAGAGCACGGCGCCGCGGCCTTCGCCTTGGGCGCGCTCGACGGCGGCGATGAGGTCTGCGATCAGCGCATCGGCGTCGTCCAGCCGGTCGAGGTCGATCTCCAGCCCGGCGATGTCGGTGTTGGCGAGCAGGTGCTCCAACTGGCGCGTGGACTTGCCGACGTGGCTGCCGATGAGCACCACGCCGGCGACGCCGTTGCGGGTGAAGCGGCCCATGTCCGCGGGCGCCACCGGCTGGGGCGGCAACGCGGCCAGCGAGGTCAACAGGCTCGCGGCGCTGCGGAACAGGAAGCGCCTGCCCTGCGCCGCCGCGGCCAGCACGGCGGCGGCGAAGGCGTCGAGGTCCGACTGCTGCTCGGCGTCCACCGCGCAGCAGGCGTTGCCGGCGAGCTGCATGAGCCGGCGTTGTAGCGCGGGCGGGTCGCCGCGCAGATCGGTGAGGCCGATGCGCTCCACCTGCGCGGCGCTGATGCGCCCGCCGGTCTTCTCCGCGACATAGTCCGGCAGGAAGGCGGTGCTGAAGCCGAACACGGAGTCCTTCGCGAACTCGGTCTCGTGCACGGGGACGCGCTCGCCGTCGATGATCAGGTAATGCGTGCCGTCGCGGGTGATGCGCCCGCCCTCGAAGAAGGCCGGCACCAGAAAGTGCGCATCGAAGGGGCCGAGCTCCGCGGCGATGACGTCCGTCTCCACCGGGTAATGGCCGCGCAGCGTGCTGTCGGAGCGGCTGACGATGACCGGTTGCACCGCCTTGCCCTCGGCCGTCAGCTCGGCCAGTGCGAGCCGGAGGTTGCGGCAGATCTCGCCCGTCACCGCCGCCGCGCGCTCGGCATCCATGCCGCGGGTGTTGCTGAGCACGAAGCAGAGCGGGGAGGCGTCCGTCAGCGCCGCGGTGAGGGTGGCGACATCCCAGCGCGTCAGCAGCAGGCAGCCGTGGACGGTCTGGGAGCCGGTGGGGTCGTCGTCGATGGCGACAATCTTGGTCTTCGCTGTGGTCATGTTCGGTTCAACTGTGAACGGTTCAGTTGCTTGGGAAAGCAACGTGGCGAAGGGCCGAGGGCCGAGGGCCAAGGCACGCGGTAGCCTCCTCGGCCCTCGGCCCTCGGGCAAAAGCGGCTAGGGCGACAGCAACCCCGCCGCCCGCTCCGCCAACGCGGGCCCCGTCATCCCGTTATAAGCCATGATCTCCCCCGGACTGGCGGTGGTCTCGCCGCGCTGCCAGGCGATGAGGTCGCGGGCCGGTGCCTTGGTGCGCAGCAGCACCGGCTCCAGCGCCGCGCTACCGCCGCCGCTGACGGCGATGAGCGCGTCCCCATCGAACAGGTCCGCGAAGGCCGCGTCGTCCATGAAGGCGCCGTCCGGCTCCGCGCTGTGCTCCCAGGCGACATCGCCGGGACGGAACAGCCGCCGCGGGTTGGCCACAGCGACGATACGCACGCGCGTGCCCGCGGCTTCGAGCCGGTCTTTCGCCTCGAACACCGGCAGCAGCACCATGTCGCCGGCCACCGCGAAGACCACGAGCGGCGCGTCGCCCGTCGGCGATTCGGACAGGCTGACCGCGCCGTCCGCGATGGCCTGCTCCGCCTGCGCCGGCGTGGTGTAGACCGGCAAGGCCGACTTGCTCGCGATGATGCTGATGCACTTGTTGGACTGGCCGACGGCCCAGGCGTAGGCGGCCTGGATCATGTTCGCGTCGCTCGGGTAGAGCAGATACACGTTGCCGTTGCGCAACTGCGCGCCGATGTAGCTCTCGATCTCCGGGCGCTGGTGCGTCCAGCCGTTGCGCCCCTGCTCCAGCGCGCCCGCGGTGAACATGGTCACCAGCGCCGGGCTGCGCCGGCGCAGCTCCGCCATGGCCTGGCCGACGGTCTGCACGATGGGCCAGCCGTTGATCGCGAAGCTCTCGTAGCTGAGCCAGAGCGAGCGCCCGCCGAACAGCGCGATGCCGGCGGCGAGACCGGCGCAGGCGTCCTCGGACAGCGGCTCGTAGACCTGGCCCGTGGGGCGCTGGTGGTAGAGGTCGTCCGCCGTCGGGTGGCGGATGCCGAGCCGCTCGTTGATGACCTTCATCGCGCTGGCCTCGGTGCCGTCGGCGTTGCTGACGATGAACTGCGCATCGCGCTCGCCGAGCGCCGCGACCATCTCCGCCATCGCGCTGGAGGGGACCGCCTTCTCGCCCACCGGGAAGGCCGTGGTGGGCAGGGCGCCGATGTCGGTCAGCGCCCGCTCGCGCTCCGTCACGGCCACCTGGCCGGCCGGCCCGCCGCCGGCGCGCGACAGGTTCTGCCGCACCAGTGCCCACTGCGCAGGCGACAGCGCCCGGCGTTGCAGCGCCGCGGCGATGCTCGGCTTGTCCGCCGTGTCGCCGGGATAGAGGTTGTGGGACTTGGCCCCGTGCGCGTGCACGCCGGCGCCCTTCAACTGCTTGACGATGACTACGGTGAGGTTGCCGCTCATGGCCGCGTCGGCGGCGTCCTGCATCGCCGTCAGCACCGCATGCGTGAAGGCGTCGCGCGCCGCCTCCCCGAAGCGCGTGCTGTCCACGTAGGCGCCGGGCTGGTCGGCGTCGTCGTAGTCCTTCGCATCGATCAGGATCACGCGCTCGAAGTCGTGCGCGCGCCACAGCGCCGTCATGGCCGCGTTGTCCATCAGCGAGACCATTGCGTGGTGCTCCTGGCTGTAGCCGTTCCACACCAGCACCGGCAGGAAGTTGGTCACCTCCGGATAGGCCGTGTGGAAGTGCTTCATCGCGCTCAGCACATAGGGCTCGCCGAGCCCGCCGTCGCCGATGGTGCAGGGGAAGAGCTTGTCGCGATTCAGATAGGCACCGGCCATCGCGAAGTGCTGCCCCTGGCCGAGCGGACCCGCCGGCGCCAAGAGCCCGGGGATGGCGCCGGACAGGTGCCCGAGCAGCCCGTCGCGCTCGCGGAAGCGCGCTTGCAGGTCCGTCATGGTCGCGATGCCCATGGCGGACAGGGAGCCGTCTAAGAACATGGCGCTGTAGAAGCCGGGCGCGTGGTGGCCGACCTCCGTCAGGATGTTCTTGTGCCCGAGCAGCAAGAGCGCCGCGATGGCGTCCGCGGAGCTGGCGAAGCCGCCGGGGTGGCCGGACTGCTTCGACGCGCAGAGCTGGAGCGTGGTGTAGCGCAGCGCATCGGCGACGAGCCGGGTCTGATAGACAGCCGCCTCGTCGATGGCCGCAATGGCCGTGTCGCCCGCCGCGATGACGGGCGCTGCCGCCAGCTCCGCGTCGCGCGGGCCGGGCGCCGCGAAGTGCAGCATGCCCGCGCAGAAGTCGGGGATGGCGTCGGCGGTGGTCGCGGACGGGGCGAGATCGTCGGTCGGCAGCGGGGCGGACATGGCAGGGCTCCAGCGGTGATGTCGGTGGTCGGAAGGTCGCGGCGGGGTTGCCGCGGATGCGGACAAGCTGAAGCCAAGGGTGGTTTTTCGCAATGAGGGATCGATTTCACAATGCGGGATGCGCGCAGAGTTCCGATTCATCGGCAGCACCGCCGAGGATCTGCTCCAGGGCGCGCAGACCTCCGTGCTGGCGCTGAAGCCGGACGGGTTCGTGTCGCCGGTGACGTGACCACGCGCCACGCCTTGGCCGGCGCCAAACGCTTGCGCCCGTGTTCGCGCGGTCGTGGCGATCTACACACCGCCTTGTGCAATTCATCCAACCGCTGAGCGCTTCGGCGAGTGGCGATCTACACACCGCCTTGTGCAATTCATCCAACCGCTGAGCGCTTCGGCGATGCGCCGTGCCAGAGGCATTGCTGCCCCAATCCGTGGCCGAGCGCACAGCAGTGGCAACCACTCAAGCATGGGGTTCGCCGAAAGCGGATGCTCTTCGTGTAAAATTGTCTTGCCTGAAATCATGATCTGTTTTATGGTCCGACCGAAGCATCATCTGTTTCGGACGACACCCATGCAGCCTGGCGGCATCACGCACAAGATCGCGTTCAAGGACATCCGCAACTTCTTAGCCGGCCGCTTCCTCGGCGCTACGCGCGACAGGGCGCTGCTCGATGAGGTCGTCAAGTGCCTGTTTTGCCGTGCATGGGCGCAGCGCGAGGGCGATCTCGACGGTTGGCGCGAGCAAGACCCGGTGTCACTCTCACGCAGCTTTCGCAAGATCTTCGGACACATCAAGTCGGAGCTCCCCGACCTCTTTGCCGCGGATGATGAGCTGCTGCTGGATCCGGAATCCATCGCGTTCGTCAACGCGCGGCTGCAGGCTGCGGATCTCTTCGCCGTGGACAGCGATCCACTCGGAGACGCGTATCAGACGTTCATCGGCAATGAGTCCCGGGGCAACGAAGGTCAATTCTTCACGCCTGCCCCCGCGGTGGCCTGGCTCGTGGAAGCCGTCGATCCACGACGTTCGGAGCGGGTCATCGACCCGGCCTGTGGCAGCGGTGCATTCCTCAGCTACGCCGCGCGCTACTTGCAAGCACAAGGGGTTGCCGATGCCCACGCCGCGGGCAACCTGTTCGGCATCGAGAAGGACAGGTATCTCGCCCGCTTGGCGTCCCAGCATATTGCCCTGACGACGCTCAAGTCCGCCTCAGTCCGTTGCGGCGATTCGCTTGCATTGGTCGACGCTGACGGTAGCTCCCTCGACGCGCGCAGCAGAGGAACCTTCGACGTTGTCATTACCAACCCACCCTTCGGCTCCAAAATCGTCAGCTCCAGCGAGACGGTGCGAGCTGGCTTCGATCTCGCGTATAAGTGGACGCGCTCAACCTCTGGGCATTATCAGAAGACCGACATACTCGGCGCGCGAACACCACCGCAAATTCTGTTTCTCGAGCGCATTCTGACGCTGCTGAAGCCTGGCGGACGTGCGGGCATCGTGGTCCCGGAGAGTCTGATCAGCAGCCCCAAGTACGGCTATGTCGTTGCCTACCTGCTCATCCACGCGGATATCACCGCCGTGGTCGGCATGCCGGAGAGCCTGTTCAAGACCTCCGGCAAAGGCGGCACCCATACGAAGACTTGCCTACTGGTGCTACGCAAGAAGGTCCCGATGCGACCCGCCGCGAGGATGCCCATCTACGTCGCCGAGGCACGCTGGTGCGGCCACGACAGCCGTGGCAACCCCATACCCCGCGATGACTTACCGGCTATTCTCGATGACTATCGCCGCGGCGCCGCGGCCGATCCGTCCTACAAGGAGGCAGGCATCTGGCTCACCAGGTCCGCGTTGCGAGACAACATCCTGGCACCACGGTACTACGACCCGGCCGGCCAGCGCGTGCTCGGCGACCTATCCCAGACCCACCGTCTCGTGCGGTTCGGAGATCTGGTCGAAGACGGAATTATCTCGTACAGCACCGGCGTCGAGGTCGGAAAGCTGGCCTATGGCAGCGGCGACATTCCTTTCGTGCGTACCTCCGACCTGTCGAATTGGGAGATCAAGCTGGATCCTAAGCATTGCGTATCCGAGGCAATTTACGATCAGTATGCAGCGCGCCTGGATGTTCGCGAGAACGACATCCTGATGGTCAAGGACGGCACCTATCTCATCGGCACTTGCGCGCTAATATCGGCTTACGACACGCGCATTCTCTTTCAGAGCCATCTCTACAAGATCCGCGTCCAGGACACCGTGGCCCTACACCCAATGCTGTTGCTCGCACTCTTGTCGAGCGAGCCTGTACAGCGGCAGATTCGCTCAAAGCAGTTGACGCAGGACATCATCGACAGCCTTGGCCGACGCATACTGGATCTGGTGTTACCGCTACCTATAAACACCCACCAACAACACGAGACCATCCGCATGGTGTCAGAGGTCATCGCAGATCGAATTCAGGCGCGCGAGCTGGCGCGAAAGGCGCGGCAGTACGTAGCAGCCCCGCTGGCGCCAGTCAATGAGCTGCGCAGCGCGGTCAATTGATGTCAAGCTCCCCAAGCTCGAAGTAACGAGCGATCAGCTTGATGATATAGATCCGAGCTTCCCGCAACGTCATGTTGCCTTGAATCAAATTACTGCGGTGAGAGCGCCACGAAATGTTGTGCGGCACATGCTTAGGGTGAATGGTCGGGTCTTCGTGACCGATGTGAAACTGCGATGATCCATGCCTCGGATTCTCCACTTCGCGGACCAACAGCAGGTAATCCATGCTTTCCAACAGCAAACTATCGCGGTACGATCCGGCGATGATCGGCTGTCCGACATAATCCTCCTCCAACAGCTGGCGGATTTCATCTGGTACGGCCGGCGCGTTGTCGAACTGAAGACACATACCCATCAGTCGAAGCTGAATGACCTTGCAGTCCCACTCGGTTCCGTATTGGGGATCGTTGTGGTTCATCTGCCATCGGGGCTCCCGATTGCTCTTGAACTGACCGGTTTGGCGACGCCCAGACCGCAACGCCCGCGTTTCGATCGCCGACAAGAGGTTATTTGGCGCGCCCGCGTCCCGGAGCGCCTTCTTAACCTCGCGGCGGTGTTGATCGATCGTCGCGAGGTCTTGTGGCGTCGCGGTTTGAAGAAAGGTTTCCGATGGATCCCGAATCATGTGCGGCCAAATTCGAATCGGCTTCCGCGCCAGTGTTGTTATTGCTCGCAGCGACGCGCCGTGGGAACGGCGCGATGCGCGTCAATGTGCTCGCGCGCCGTGGCGACGCAGCGATTATGCCTCGGATCGGACCGCAGCATAGGGGCCGGCCGACAAGGAGCGGCCGTCGTTAACAGCAAAGTGACGCCGGCCGGTGCACTGACGCGATACCGGGCGGGCCTGACTCAGCTTGCGGAAGCTGACCACCCGACTCGCCCCCGGCAGGCACCGAGCGCTTGCGCGCGCCGCGGATTCACCCGGGAGCCCGATCCAATGACCGAGAACTCGGCCATACCCGGCGGCAGGTCCGGGGCTCCGGCACCCGCCCGCCTACGGTTCCTGTGCGACAGCCACCTCATGGCAAGCTCGGGCGCAGGCTGCGGCTGCTCGGCTTCGACACTGGGAGGGGAGCCACCACCGGCGCATGCGCCGCTGGCTGACGGCGCTGCTCGGCACCTGACTAGCGGCCGCGGGCGTGGCGTCACCGCCCTCGCGCATGCTGCCCGCGCCGCGCGAGCTGCTGCTATGCTCGCGCCGATGCCCACATCGCCCGCACGTCAACCCCTCGCGACCCGAGCGCCCGCCCATGACCGACCCCAACCGCTTCTGGACCCCCGCGGCCTTCGCCGAGATCACCGCCGGCCGCTGGCTCGCACCACCGGCGGACGCTCGCGCACCGCTCGCCGGCGTCGGTATCGATAGCCGCACCCTGCAGCCGGGCGAGGCCTTCGTCGCCATCGCCGGGGAGCGCTTCGACGGACACGGCTTTCTGGACCAGGCGCAGGCAGCGGGTGCGCACCTCGCCATCGTCGAGCAGGACGTGGCGCCGCCCGGCGGCGGGCTCGCCGTGCTGCGGGTCGAGTCCACCGTTGCGGCCCTGCAGGCGCTGGCCGCGCGCTGGCGGGATCTGCTCGGCGCGAGCGGCTGCCGCGTCGTTAGCGTCTGCGGCAGCAACGGCAAGACCACCACGCGGCATCTGATCCACCACGTGCTCAGCCACGCCGGGCTCACCGGCACGCAGAGCCCGAAGAGCTTCAACAATCACCTCGGCGTGCCGTTGACGCTGCTCGGCGCGCGGGCCGAGCAGGATTTTCTGGTGGCCGAGGTCGGCACCAATCACCCCGGCGAGATCGCCGCGCTGGCCGCCATCGTGCGCCCGGACATCGCCATCATCACCAGCATCGGCGAGGAGCACCTGGAGTTCTTCCGCGACCTGAACGGCGTCGCTCGGGAAGAATCCACGGTGCTGGAGCACGTCGCGCCCGGCGGCACGGCCATCCTGCTCGCGGAGGCGCGGCTGCCGGTACCGCTGACCTTGCCGGCGGAGCCGGCGTTCGCGATCCAGGCCTTCGACGTGGACCCGATTACCGCCGGCCTGCCGCTGCCAGGCGAGCACAACCGGCTCAACGCCTCCGCGGCCAGCGCCGTGGCGCGCTGCTTCGGCGTCGCCGAGGACATCATCGCGTCCGCCTGGCCCGCCGCCGGCCATGCGCCGATGCGCGGCGAGGTGAGCGGCGCCGACGACCCGCACCGCCCCACCATCATCAACGACGCCTACAACGCCAACCCGACCTCCATGCGCGCGGCGCTTGCGGTGCTCGCCGAATATCCAGCACCGCGGATGGCGGTGCTCGGCGACATGCTGGAGCTGGGCCAGTTCAGCGAGTCCGCCCATCGGGACATCGCCGCGCTGGCCGCGGACACGGCCGAGTGCTGCGTGCTGATCGGCCCGCACTTCGCCGCCGCCGCCGCGCAGCTCGCGTTGGACGAGCTGGCGGTGAGCGCGCACCCGGCGTGGTCGGAGGCGCTCGCGGCCGAGATCGCGGCGGAGTTGACACCAGACGCAACACTGCTGCTGAAGGGCTCCCGCGGCATGGCGCTGGAACGGCTGCTGCCGGCGCTAGAAAAGCGCTACGGCAAGGCCTGACGCGCCGCGGTGATGGCCACTGACGCCGGGCGCGCGGCTGGCGGCATCCAGGTCATCGACCGTGCGGCGGCGCTGCTCGACGCCATCGCACGCTACCCGGAGCCCGTGAGCCTCAAGGTGCTCGGTGCCGAGACGGGGCTGCATCCGTCCACGGCGCATCGCATCCTCGCCTCGCTGGCGGACAACGGCTTCGTCGAGCGCGACGCCGCCGGGCATTACCGGCTCGGGCTTCGGCTGTTGCAGCTCGGCGTGCGCCTGCACGGCGACGTGGACGTGCGCGCGCTGGCGCGGCCGGTGATGGCGGCGCTCTGCGAGCGGCTCGGCGAGACCATCAATCTCACTATCCGCGAGGGCGACCAAGTCGTCTACATCGACAAGGCGACGCCGAGCCGCAGCATCCACGTGCACCAGCTCATCGGCGCCCGCGCACCGCTGCACGTCACCGCCGTCGGCAAGCTGATGCTCGCCGCCGGCGGCGAGGCCGCCATCCGCGCCTACGCCGAGCGCACCAACCTGCCCGCCTATACGCGCAACAGCATCACCGACGTCGAGCGGCTCATCGCCGAGTGCAACGCGGCGCTGACGCAGGGCTATGCGCTGGACAACCAGGAGGCGGAGCTCGACGTCGGCTGCATCGGCGTGCTGCTGCTGGCGGGCAGCGGGCGCGTCGCCGGGGGCCTGTCGGTATCCGCGCCCATCGAGCGCCGGCAGATGGACTGGATCGAGCCGCTCACGGCCGCAGGCCGAGACCTATCCGCGCAGCTCGGTGCGCGACCACTGGGGCAGCGGTGACCGACACTGGCGGCGCAAACCTCGTTCAGGATGGCTCATAGCGGCTCCATATCCTCGTTCAGGATGTCCAGATAGCGGCGGTAGGCGAACAGGCGGTTCCGGCGCCCGCCTGTCAACTCCTCCACCAGCCCTAGGGCCATGAGCTGCTCAATGGCCTTGGCTGCCGTCGGAAAGCTGACGCCGGCCGACTCCGCCAGCGGCCCCAGGGCGATCACCGGGCGATGCCGCAGCACGTCGTAGACGGCCAGCAGGGTCGCCGTGCGCCGCGCGCCGCCGGCACGGATCAGGGCGGTGTCTTGCTCGAACAGGCGCAGCAGGCGTCGCGTGGTGTCGACCGCGCCGTGCGCGGTCAGCTCCACGCCTTCCAGAAAGAAGGCGAGCCAGGACTCCCAATCGCCATGCTCGCGGATCGCGCCGAGACGCTCGTAATACAGCGCCCGGTGCTGCTTGAAGAACAGGCTCAAGTAGAGCAGCGGTTGCGCCAGCAGCCCGCGGGCGTGCAGCAGCAGCACGATCAGCAAACGCCCGACGCGGCCGTTGCCGTCGAGGAAGGGGTGGATGGTCTCGAACTGCACGTGCGCCAGCGCCGCCTGAATCAGCGCCGGCTGCGTGCGCACATCGGCGTTGAGGTAGCGCTCCAGCGCCGCCAGACAGGGCTCCACCTGCTGCGGCGGCGGGGGCACGCAGCGGGCATTGCCGGGCCGGGTGCCACCGATCCAGTTCTGCGAGCGGCGGAACACCCCCGGCTCCTTGTCCGCTCCGCGCCCGCTCGCCAGGAGTCGCTCATGCACCTCGCGCAGCAGCCGATTGCACAGCGGAAAGCCGCCTGCCAGGCGCGACAGTCCGTGCTCCAGCGCGACCACGTAGTTGGATACTTCCAGCACATCGTCCAGCGGCACGCCCGGGGCCTCGTCCGCCTCGAACATCAGCAACTGCGACAGCGACGATTGCGTGCCCTCGATCTGCGAAGACACCACGGCCTCGCGACGCACATAGGCGTACAACAACAGGCCCGGGTCCGGCACCAGCATGCCGATGCTGTCCAGGCGCCCGACGGCCAGCGTCGCCCGCTCCAACTGCGCCTGGAGCGCATCGTCCAGCACCAGCGGCGGTTGCGGCGGCAACGGCCATGGCACGAAGGCCCGCACCTGCTCGCCGCCCAGGGCCGTGACTGTGTAATCTCCGGTCGGTCCGCGCTGCATGAGGTGGATAGCGCCCGCTTTAATAAGCCTTGGGCTTATTAAATTCTACGGGCGGATCTTTAACAAGAACCGCGCGCGGCACGGCCGCGCCCTCGGGAGCTTGCCGGCGCGGCAGGGGTGCGCTGCGGCACGCGCGGGCGATGGTCGCCCGGAACGCTAGCTTGCTTGAGGAAGCCGAATGTGTGCAGATGAGTCAAGTTTCGACGGGACTTCGGACTGGCGCGGCGCGTCGGGATCGGGATCGAAATCGAACCCTACGATTTCGAAGCCCATGGTGGGCTAGGCGCTTCGGTGGTGATGGTCCAACGGCTGAGCACTTTAGCCGGCCCGCGTATCCCGCGTCTGCCGCGAGCGGGCTCGCGCCGACGCCGGGAGCCCGCCGGCCCGGCTCACCCCGCCGGCTGCTCCGCACCCAGCGTCTTCGATACCACCTCGTAGACATCGCTGGACAGGCCCTCGACTTCGAGCACCCGCTCGAGCTGGGCGCGGATCAGCGCTTGGCGCGTCTCGTCGTAGCGCCGCCAGCGGGTCATGGGGTACAGCAGGCGCGAGGCGATCTGCGGGTTCAGCGGGTCCAGCTCCAGGATGCGGTCGGCGAGGAAGCGGTAGCCGGCGCCGTCCGCGGCATGGAAGCGCAGCGGATTGCCGACGGCGAAGGCGCCGATGAGCGCGCGCACGCGGTTGGGGTTGGTGAGGGAGAACTTCGGGTGCGCGAGCAGGCCCTCGACCCGCGCCAGCGTGTCCGCCCGGCTCGCCTGCGCCTGCAAGGAGAACCACTTGTCCAGCACCAGCGCGTCCCCGGACCAGCGCTGATAGAACGCGGCCAGCGCGTTGTCGCCGGCGTCGCCGACGACGGCCGGGTCCGCCTCCACCAGGCAGCGCAGCGCCGCGCTGACGTCGGTCATGTTGTGGCCGGCGTCGAACTGCGCTTGGCAGCGGGCGACGATGTCCGGCGTCGGCGCGCGCATGACATAGCCGAGCACGCAGTTGCGCAGCGCCCGGCGGCCCGTCGCGGCCGGGGTCAGCTCGTAGTCGGCGGGCTCTCGGCTCGCATCGAACAGCGCCAGCAACGGCTCCCGCAGCCGCTCGCCGATGACGCTCGCGAGCCGCTCGCGCGCCTGGTGGATGCCATCGACATCCACGACGCTCATCTGGTCGCCGAGATAGCTCTCCGACGGCAGCGTCAGCACCTCGGCGAGCAGGGCCTGATCGCCGTCGGCATCGGCGAGCGCGCGGCGAAAGGCATCGATGAAGGCGTCCGGCACCTCGGCGTCGGCCTCGTCGACCAGCGCCAGCAACAGCCTCACGGCCAGCGTCTGCGCCGCATCCCAGCGGTTGAAGCCGTCGCTGTCGTGGGCCATCAGGAAGGTGAGCTGATCATCGGTGTACGGATACTGCACGCTGGCCGGCGCCGAGAAGCCGCGCAGCAGCGACGGCACCGGCTCCGCCGCAAGGCCGATGACCTCGAAGCGCGTCACCGGCTCGCGCAGCGCGAGCATGCGGGTGCCGGCCGGGGGCGGCTCGGTCTCGCCCGCGAGCTGTACCGGCAGGTCATTGCCGTCCGCGTCCAGCAGGCCGAGCGCGAAGGGGATATGCAGCGGCAGCTTGGTGCTCTGACCCGGCGTGGCCGGCGTGTGCTGGCGCACCTCCAGCCGATAGGTGCCGGTGCGCGCGTCGAAGCCGTCGGCGCATTCGAGCACCGGCGTGCCGGCCTGGGCGTACCAACGGCGGAACTGGCCTAAGTCCATGCCGCCGGCCTCTTCCATGCAGGCGACAAAATCCTCCGTCGTCACGGCCTGGCCGTCGAAGCGCTCGAAATACAGATCCGTGCCGCGGCGAAAGCGCTCCGGGCCGAGCAGGTTGGCCTGCATGCGGACCACCTCGGCGCCTTTCTCGTACACCGTGGCGGTGTAGAAGTTGTTGATCTCGATGTAGGAGTCCGGGCGCACCGGGTGCGCCATGGGGCCCGCGTCCTCCGGGAACTGGCGCGCGCGCAGCATGCGCACGTCGCCGATGCGCTTGACGCCGCGGGAGCTCATGTCGGCGCTGAACTCCTGGTCGCGGTAGACGGTGAAGCCCTCCTTCAGGCTGAGCTGGAACCAGTCGCGGCAGGTGATGCGGTTGCCGGTCCAGTTGTGGAAGTACTCGTGGGCGACGACGCCCTCGATGCCGGCGAAGTCCGCGTCGGTCGCCGTGTCCGGGCGGGCCAGGATGTACTTGGCGTTGAAGACGTTGAGGCCCTTGTTCTCCATCGCGCCCATGTTGAAGTGGCTGACGGCGACGATGTTGAACACATCCAGGTCATATTCGCGCCCGTAGCGCTCCTCGTCCCAGCGCATGGCGGCCTTGAGCGAGCGCATGGCGTGGTCGCACTTGTCGATGTTCTCGGGCTCGACATAGATGTTCAGCGGCACGGCGCGGCCGGAGGCGGTCGTGAAGCTGTCCGACACGGCGGCCAAGTCCCCGGCGACGACGGCGAAGAGATAGCTCGGCTTCGGGAAGGGGTCATCCCAGCGCGCGAGCTTGCGGCCGTCGGGCAGCGTCTCCGCGCCCGCCGGGTTGCCGTTGGAGAGCAGCACCGGGAACAGCGTCGGGTCCGCCGCCAGCGCGACGCGAAAGCGCGCCATGACGTCCGGGCGGTCCAAGAAGAAAGTGATGCGCCGAAAGCCCTCCGCCTCGCACTGGGTGCAGAGCATGTCGCCGGAGACGTAGAGGCCCTCCAGCGCGGTGTTCTTGCGCGGGCGGATCAGCACGCGGGTGCGCAGCCGAAAGCGGTCCGGCACCCGGCGCACGATGAGCGCGTTCTCGCGCAGCTCGTACTCCACCGGCGGCAGCGGGCGCTCGTCGAGGGCGATCTCCAGCAGCTCCAGGTGCTCGCCGTCCAGGTGCAGATCGCCGTCGCCGCGGGTCGAGGCCGGGTTGCGGCGCAGATCCAGCTCCGCGTGCACCGCGGTCTCATCGAAGCCCAGGTCGATACGGAGCGCCACCTGATCGATCAGGAACTCCGGCGGGCGATAGTCTTTCAGTTGAATGACCGGGGGCGTTGGGCGATACATGGGGCGTTGGGTCTCGGCTGGGTCGGTCTTGGATGCGCGGCTGGGTTGCTGGTGCATCGAGCGCGGATGTCCGGCACCGCGCGCCTGGCTTGGCGGCAACGGGGCGCTTGTGTCAGTCTTTCGGCTTGTCCGGCCGGCGCGTGAGGTTTTCAAGTCACCGCGGCGGCGACGACGCACGCGACACCGCCAACCGACCTTACTCCGAGGAGCCAGATGCAGCCCAGCAGCATGCCATCCAGCCAAGGCATCGCCAACCAGGATACCGACGACGAGCGCGAAGCCGACGCGCCCCAGCCGCACATCCGCATGTACGCCACCGCCTTCTGCCCCTACTGCGTGCGCGCCCGGCACCTGCTGGAGCAGAAGGGCGTCACCTGGGAGGAGATATCCATAGACAACGACCGCGAGCGCTTCCAGGAAATGACCCGGCGCTCGAACCGCGTCACGGTCCCGCAGATCTTCATCGGCGAGGTCCATGTCGGCGGCTATGACGACATGGCCGCGCTGGAGCGCGCCGGCAAGCTCGACCCGCTGCTCGCGCACGCATGAGCGCCGGCAGAGACGACGCGGCGGCGGACGCCGGCAGCCAGCGCCTCGACAAGTGGCTCTGGGCGGCGCGCTTCTTCAAGACCCGCCCGCTGGCCGTGGAGGCCATCAACGGCGGCAAGGTGCAGGTGGACGGCCAGCGCGTGAAGCCCGGCCGCGCCATCCGCCCCGGCACCCGGCTCACGATCCACAAGGGCGAGCTGGAATGGCGGATCGAGGTGCTGGGCATCGCCAAGCAGCGCCGCCCCGCCGCCGAGGCCATGCTGCTCTACACCGAAGACGAGGCGAGCCGCCTGAGGCGCCAGGACATGGTGCGCGAGCGCCGCGAGGCGGGTTCCACCCCATCGCCCGAGCACGGCCGGCCGACGAAGCGCGATCGGCGGCGCATCGGCGAGTTCATCGGGCGCGAGCGGTAGCGTGCGGCGGCGCCGCGGCGCGCGCGTCTCATGCCGGCGCTCCTGCCGACTGAAGTCGGCGTATCTGGTTGGCCGACTGAAGTCGGCGTACCCGGGAGGCGCCGCCGCGCCCGGGTACGCCGGATTTATCCGGCCCCCCGGCAACCGGCGACATCACTCGCGCCCGCAACGACAAAACGCAACCGACCGGCCCCAGCCGCAACCGTCCACGCTCATAAAAGCCCCGCTCGTCGGCAACATCGCACCCGCTGCGGCAGTGATTCCAAAATTGCGGCGCAGTCACGCTGTTGCTTCCCGAAGCCCTGCTAGGCTCCGCCCTCACCCTCGCGCGTCAGAACCCGTGCCGCGAGCGTCCCAGCCCCCCTGAACCAGGAGCCAGGCCGATCATGCAGGCTGCCGCACCCCGTCCGCTCCGCCGGCCGCGCGCCCGTCGGCGCCCATCGATCCTGCTGTTGCTGTCCGTGCTGCTGACGCTGCTCGGCCCGGGCGCGCAGGCCGCCTGCCTGGTGGACTACCGCGTCACCAATCAGTGGGGCAACGGCTTCACGGCCGAGGTGCGCCTCACCAACCAAGACCCGGTCGCCTGGTCCGGCTGGAGCGCGTCCTGGACCATGCCGGACGGCCAGCAGGTCACCGGCCTCTGGAACGGCAGCCACAGCCAGAACGGCGCGGCCTTGAGCGTCAGCAATGCGGGCTGGAACGCGGGCGTCGCCGCCGGTGCCGACGTGAGCTTCGGCTTCAACGCCAGCCACACGGGCGCCAACGGCATTCCGTGGGACATCGCCGTGAACGGCGAGACCTGCGCCGGACAGGCGGCACCGCCGCCACCGTCGGAGCCGGTCACGGCCTGCACGGTGGACTATCGGGTCCGCGAGGACTGGGGCAGCGGTGCCACCATCGACATCGACGTCCGCAACGACGGCGACCCGCTCACCGGCTGGACCCTCGCCTGGACCATGCCGGACGGCCAGCAGATCACGGGCGGCTGGAACGGCAGCTTTACCCAAAGCGGCGCCGCCGTGCAGGTGACGCCGGCCGGCTGGAACCAGAGCGTCGCGGCGGGCGCCGACATCGGCATCGGCTTCAACCTGAGCCACGGCGGCAGCAACCGCATCCCCGGCGACGTGGCGCTGAACGGCGTGCCCTGCGCCGGCCAGGTGCCGCCGCCCGATGTGACCGATCCGCCGGAGCCCGAGCCCATCGCCTGCGTGCTCGACTACCGCGTGCGCGAGGACTGGGGCCACGGCGCCACCATCGACGTGACGCTCCACAACACCGGCCGGCAGCTTAGCGATTGGACCATCGCCTGGACCATGCCGGCGGGCCAGACCATTACCGGGCTCTGGAACGGCGTCCACCAGCAGGACGGCAGCGCGGTCAGCGTGCGCCCCGCCGGCTGGAACGGGACCATCGCCCCGGCCGGGCAGCTCGACTTCGGCTTCAACGTGGCCCACGGCGGCTTCAACCCGCCGCCCATCGATCTCACCATCGACGGCGTGCGCTGCGCGGGCCAGCCGGAGGACATCGTCTTCCCGCCGCTGGTGCCGCAGGGGCTCGCGGCCAGCGTCGTGGACAACGCCCATGCCGTGCTCACCTGGACCGCCGTCCCCGGCGACCCGGAGCGGCTGGAGCTGCAGCGCCGCGCGGACGGCGGCACTTGGACGGCCTTCGCGACCCTGCCCGGCGACGCCGTCGAGACCACCGACACCGCCATGGCGCTGGAGGTGGCGTACGACTATCGGCTGCGCACCGTGAACGCCGCCGGTAGCTCGGCCTATGGCAACGTCGCCCGCGCCAAGCTGCGCGACCGCTCCGTGATCCCGGTGACGGCGCTGGCCGACACCTGCGCCGTCTGCCACGGCACCGACGGCGCGAGCGGCGGCGCCGCCGTGCCGAGTATCGCCGGGCTCGGCGTCGACTACTTCGTCGGCGTCATGCAGGCCTACCGCGACGGCACGCGCTTCGCGACCGTCATGGACCGCATCGCCCCCGGCTACACCGACGCGCAGACCCTGGCGCTGGCGGAGCACTTCGCGGCGCTGCCATTTACAGACACGGAGCAGACCACGGACCCGCTGCTCGCGGCCTTCGGCGCCGAGCTGCACGATCAGGTCTGCTGGATCTGCCATGGCGTCGACGGCGAAGACGCGAGCCTCACCGGCGTGCGCCTGGCGGGCCAATGGCGCACCTACCTGGAAACCACGCTGCTCGACTTCGCCGAAGGCCTGAGCCCGTCCCAGCCCGCCGAGATGGCCGATGAGGTCGCCTACCTGCACGGCCTGCACGGCGCCGAGGCCATGACCGCGCTCGCGCACTTCTACGCCGGCGGCTATCCCGGCGGCGGCGACGGCGGCGGCGGCGGCGGCGAGTCGGGCGACGGCGGCACCGGCGGCGGTGGCGGCACTAGCGGCGGCGGCAACCCGGACCTGCCCCCCGCGGCACCCGCGTCGCTCACCGCGCGCCTGCTCGCGAGCGGCGCCGTGGAGCTCGGCTGGACGGATCAGAGCAACAACGAGCTGGGCTTCCGCATCGAGCGCGCCGACGCCGGCGGACCCTGGACGCAGTTGCTCAACGTCGGCGCCGGCGTGCAGGTGCACCAGGACCCGGGCGTGCTGCTCGGCACCCGCTACGACTATCGCGTCAGCGCCGTGAACCTGGCCGGCAGCAGCGACGCCGTCGCGGCGGCCATCGAGCTGCCGACGCTGGCCCAGTTCGGCGCCATCCAGTACGCCGACTTCAACTGCGGCGCCTGCCACGGCGACGACGGCGCCGGCGGCTTCGTGAACCGGCCGCTGAACCTGTTCGACGCCGGCGCCTTCGCGAGCCTCGCGGCCATCACCGAGGCCACCATGCCGCCATCCGACCCGGATAGCTGCAACGGCCTCTGCGCCGAGTCGCTCGCGGCCTACATGATCGAGGTGCTGAGCGCGGATACCGGCGGCGGCGGGGGCAGTGGCGGTGGCGGTGCCGTGGCCTGCGCGGGCACCGAGCCCGCCGGCGTGCAGAGCCTGCGGCTGCTGACCCGGCGCGAGTACCAGAACACCGTCAACGACCTGCTCGGGCTGGAGCTGGACCTGATCAACCGGCTGCCGGTGGAGAACCGCATCTTGGGCTTCGACAACAACGTCGAGCACAACCGCGTCACCCCGGTGCACTTCGAGACCTATCTGGGCCTCGCCGAGGAGCTCGCCGCCACCGCCGTCGCCGCGAACCGCGCCGGCCTCGTGCCCTGCACCGGCACCGACGCCGCCTGCGCGGCGGCCTTCGTGGACGGCTTCGGCCGCCGCGCCTTCCGCCGCCCGCTGACGGACGACGAGCGCGGCTGGTACCTGGCGCTCTTCACCGGCCGTGGCTTCGACGATGCGCTGCGGCTTGGCATCACGTCCATGCTGGCCTCGCCGAGCTTCCTGTACCGCTCCGAGCTCGGCGAGCTTGAGCCGGACGGCAGCTACAAGCTCACCGGCTACGAGCTGGCCGCAGCGCTGTCGTATCTGTTCCACGGCACGCTGCCGGACGACGCCCTGCTCGCCGCCGCCGGGCGCGGCGAGCTCGACACCGCCACCGGCCTCATCACCCAGGCCGCGCGGCTGCTGGCCAGCCCGCGGGCGCGCGCGCGCACCGGGGAATTCGCCGGGCAGTGGCTGCTCGCTCGCGACCCCTACGAGTCCCCGAGCAAGGACCCGGCGGCCTATCCCGCCTATACCGCCGAGGTGGCCGCGGCCATGGCAGAGGAGCTGATGCACTTCTTCAACCACGTCGTGTTCGACTCCAGCGGCGGCTTCGAGGAGCTGCTGACGGCCGACTACGCGCTGGTGAACCCGGTGCTCGCGGCCTACTACGGCCTGCCGGCGCCGCCCGGCGACGACTTCGCGCCGGTGCCGGTAACGGACGGCTCCAGGCTCGGCGTGATGACCTTGGGCGCCGTCATGGCCAACTACGCGAGCGCCGATGCGTCGCACCCGTTCAAGCGCGGGGCGTTTTTCTTGAACCGCATGCTCTGCCAGGAGCTGCCGCCGGTGGGCAACATGGGCGTGCAGGTGCCGCCGCCGGACCCGACGCTCACCACCCGCGAGCGCTTCGACATCCACAGCAGCTCCAACCAGGTCTGCTACGACTGCCATCAGTACCTCGACGGGCCGGGCTTCGCGTTCGAGCACTACGACGGCGCCGGGCGCTGGCGCAGCACCGACAACGGCCAGCCCGTGGACGCGAGCGGCGTGCTGCGCGGGCTCGAGACCTTCCAGCCCACCGAGGAATACGTCTTCGCGGACCTCGCGCAGATGAACGCCATGGTCGCCGGCAGCGAGCGCGCGGCGCAGTGCCTCGCGGTGCAGTATTACCGCTTCGCCACCGGCCATGAGGAGACCGCGGCCGACAGTTGCGCGCTGGACGCCTTGCAGCAGCACTACGCCGACAACGGCTACGACATCCAGACGCTGCTGCTCGGCATCGTCAATTCCCGCGCCTTCACGCATCGGCGGCCGGCCGACGCGCCCTGAGCCAGCCCCGGAGACGGACCACATGAGCAAGCAAGTCAACCCGCACCGGCGCGCGGCACGGCGCGGCGATGCCGGCGGCGCGCCCGCGTACTCGCCCGCGCGCAGGGGCTTTCTGCGCACGCTCGGCGCCGCGAGCCTGGGCGCCGCGCTGTCGCCGCTGACCTGGGGCCTGGCGCGCCCGGCCGTGGCGCAGGTGAGCGCGCCGCGGCGCGTGATCTTCGTCTACGTGCCGAACGGCGTCACCTACCGCTCCTGGCATCCGGTGGGCGCGGGCAGCGACTTCACGTTGCCGGTGATGACGGCGCCGCTTCAGCCCGTGCGCCAGCACTGCGTGTTTCTGCGCGGCGTGGACATGTACGGCAGCGCTGGCACCCACGAGGGCGGGCAGGTGAAGATGCTCTCCGGGCGCTCCGGGCACATGCACGACCCGGGGCCGACGCTGGACTGGTATTTGGGCGAGCGCTTCAAGACCGCCGTGCCGCGGCCCTTTCTGAACCTTGGCGTCATCGGCAACGAGTGGTCCAAGCCCATCACCTTCGATGCCGCCGGCAAGGCCATGAACACCGACGACAACCCGCTCGCGGTGTTCGAGCGGCTGTTCGGCACCGACGCGACGCAGGACGCGCTCATCGCCCGGCGGCGCAGCCTCATCGACCGCAGCCTCGCGGAGGTGAATGCGCTCAAGACCCGCTTGGGCGGCGTGGAGCAGCAGAAGCTGGAGCTGCATCTGGAGTCCATCCGCGCCGTCGAGCGCACGCTCGGCGATGTGGTCGCCGGCAGTTGCGACACCGCCGGCTTCAACACGCAGGGCTTTACCGTCACGCGCAACGAGCATCTCAGCCACGCCAACTTCGCGACCGTCGGCCGGCTGCAGACCGATCTCGCGGTGCTGTCGCTTGCCTGCGATCTCACCCGCGTCGTGACGCTGAAGTGGGCCTATCCGGTGACGCCGGTCATCATCCCGTCGAGCGGCAGCAGCATGCCCTGCCATCAGGCCTCGCACATGCAGGACGGCAACTTCGACCTCATCAAGGCCTGGTTCGCGGCGCGCTTCGCGGACCTCGTCGGCGCGCTCGCGGCCTACCCGGACGGCGCCGGCTCCCTGCTCGACAACACACTGATCTGGATGTTCTCGGAGCTCGGCGACTCCAGCGGCCATAACCACCGCAACATGCCCTTCGTGCTCGCCGGCGGCGGCGCCGCGGGCATCGCCGGCAACCGGGTGCTGGACTACGGCAACGCCGCGCACAACAAGATCCTGGTGAGCATGGCCCGCTTCGCCGGCGTGCCCATCAGCGAGTTCGGCAACACCGACAGCAACCCCGGCGAGCTCGGCGGGCTCGTCGCGGGCGCCTGATCGACGGAGGCACCAGAGCATGCGCACCACATCCTCCCGCAGGCGCTTTCTCAAGCACGCCCTGAAGCACGCCATCGCTCTCGGCGGCGCCGCGGCCCTCGGGCTGCCGCGCCTCGCCGCCGCCGCGAGCGGCCACATCGTCATCGTCGGCGGCGGCACCGGCGGCGCCACCGCGGCGCGCTACCTGCGCCGGGCGGACCCGGGGCTCAGCGTGACGCTCATCGAGCGCGAGCCGAGCCACCTCACCTGCTACATGAGCAACGAGGTGCTCGGCGGCGAGCGCGGGCTCGACTCACTGCGCCAGGGCTACGACGGGCTGCGCGCCGCGGGCGTGACCGTGATCATCGACACGGTCACCGGCATCGACCCGGCGGCGCGCGAGGTCGCGACCCAAGGCGGCCGGCGACTCGGCTACGACCGCTGCATCGTCGCCCCCGGCATCGATTTGCGCTGGGACAGCATCGCCGGCTACAGCGCCGCCGTCGCCGAGACCATCCCGCACGCCTGGAAGGCCGGCGCGCAGACCCTGACGCTGCGCGCGCAGTTGGAGGCCATGCCGGACGGCGGCACCGTCGTCATCGCCGCCCCGCCGAACCCCTACCGCTGCCCGCCCGCGCCCTACGAGCGGGCGAGCCTGATCGCGCAGTACCTCAAGCGCCACAAGCCGGCCTCGCGGGTGCTGATGCTGGACCCGAAGACGAGCTTCGCGAAGCAGGCGCTGTTCGAGCAGGCCTGGGCCGCGCTGTACGGCTACGGCGAGGGGCAGATGATCGAATGGCGCTCCGGCGCGGACCTGTCCGGCGTCGTGGAGGTGGACGCGGCGAGCCGCACCGTGCGCACCGCATTCGGCGACCTGGTGCAGGCGGATGTCTTGAACCTGATCCCGGCGCAACAGGCGGGGCCCATCGCCTTTGCCGCGGACCTCACGGACGCGAGCGGCTGGTGCCCGGTGGACCCGCTCACGTTCGAGTCCACGCGCCATCCGTACATCCACGTCATCGGCGATGCCTGCACGGCGCCGGCGCTGCCCAAGTCCGGCGTCGCCGCCAACGCCGAGGCCAAGGCCTGCGCCGCCGCCATCGCCGCGCTGCAAGCCGGCTTGGAGGTGCCGAGCCCGTCCTTCGTCAACGCCTGCTACAGCGTCGTCGGCAGCGACTGGGCCATTTCCGTGCTCGCCGTCTATCGCCTGTCCGACGACGGGCAGAGCATCACGGCCATCCCCGGCGCCGGCGGCCTGTCCCCGGCCGATGCCGGCGAGCGCCACCGCCGCATCGATGTGGACTACGCCCACTCCTGGTACCGCAACTTCACGCGGGACGTGTTCGGCTGACGCCCCCGGGTACGCCGGATTCATCCGGCTCCCCGGGTACGCCGGATTCATCCGGCTCCCTGGGTACGCCGGATTCATCCGGCCCCCCTGGCTACGCCGGATTCATCCGGCCCCCCTGGCTACGCCGGATTCATCCGGCCCCCTGGCTACGCCGGATTCATCCGGCCCCCCTGGCTACGCCGGATTCATCCGGCCCCCCGGTACGCCGGATTCATCCGGCTCCCCTGGCTACGCCGGATTCATCCGGCCCCTGTGGCGGGCGACTTCAGTCGCCCGCCGCGGCATCGGCTCCACCCTCCTCTCGCGACACCGCTCCAGAGACCGGGCAAGATTTCCTCTCGCGACACCGCTCCAGCGGTGTCGCGCGTCTGCGGGCGCTCTGCGCCCCGAGGCGCTGAGCCACGGGACCGGCGGCCGAGCCGTCGGGCCCGGATCGACCGGTGCCGAGGCTCTGCCGCGGCACGTCGCAGTCGAGCATCCACAGCAGACGAATACGATTACGACAACGACAACGACAACGACAACGATCGGAGACGGCATCGAAACATCTGCATCGTCGCGCCGCGCCCACCCAGCCGATCTCAGCGCCCAGCCCCGCCCTTGGTACACTCCCCGCCACCAAGAACAACACAGCAGGGGCGCCAGGCATGGGCGCGAACAAGCGCTTCGCGGTCGCACTCTCCTTTCCCGGCGAGCGGCGCTCCTACGTCGCGGCCGTCGCAGCCGCGCGGCTGACGCCCATGCGCGCGCCGCAGGCCGGCGCGCCAGCACCACCTGACGCAAGCGGCGCCCGCTCGCCCGCTGTCCTCCGGATGCCGATCCCCGCCGCGCCTTGGGCGCCCAGGCAACTACCGCGGCACCTCGCGATACAGCCGTTCCACCCAGTCCCGGAACCACGCGGGTCGGGCGAGCAGCACGTACGCGAGCCATAACGACGCGAGCGGCAGCGCGAAGGCCGCGGTGTCGACGACGACGATGAGCAGGGCGAGCAGCAGTCGGTCGGAGAGACGCATGCGGACCTCTGGGTTGGGCCGGAGCTCCCGGCGGCGGCCATCATCGGCATCGGCAGCGCCCGCAGCATCCGCGGAACCTGCGGTGAGATGGCCTTGCCGGCATCGAGCTTGCGCGCGGCGGGGCCGCCCGTCGCTCGCCCTTTCGCTCGGGGCCGGGACGCTCCCGTTCCCGGTCGCCGGCAGCATGCCCCTCGCGGGAGCGCCGACCGAGGTCGGCGCAGCCGGGGCCTACCAGAGCGGCGCGGACTCCCGGTGCCCGTAGTGCCCGCGTCGGGCATCGGGCAGCAGGCGCTGGAAGTCCTCGCCGCTGACACGGACCAGGAACATGTGGTCGCCGGCCTCGAAGTAAACCGGCTCCGGCGTCGTCAGCGCCTCGTCCAGGTAGGTCTCGATGCCGTACAGGGGGCCGAGCGGCGGCACCGCACCCGGCGCGCAGTCCGGAAACAGCCGGGCGAGATCGGTCTCGTCGTCGAGGCGGAACCGGCGGCCGCCGTGCACGCTCAGCGTGTCGAGATCGAGCCGGGCGTCGCCGGGGATCACCGCCATGGCCTGCGCCGCGCCGTCGTGCACCATGACGGCCTTGGCGACCTGATGATCCCGCACATGCGCCGCGGAGGCGCTCTCGTGGGTGGAGCCCGTCGGCTTGTGCTGGATCAGCTCGTAGACGACCTCTCGGTCGAGCAGATGGGATTCGATTCGCGCGGACATGCTCATCGTATTGCCTCCCGAGCCTTGGTGAGCCTTCTCTTCCTCCTACAAGGTTCGTACAGGCTGCGGCGGAAGCAAAGCTCGGAAACACTGACGCGCGGGCAAGCGGTTCCCTGATGGACGCTCGCCGCAAACGTGTATGCGCGCGCCGCGGCTGGAAACGCGGGCGTCCATGCCCATTTCTTCACACATGTCCCGCCGCATCTCCCGGCGTGTCAGACCGGAGCCCGTTCGGAGGCCGCCGTGCAAATCCAGACCCGACTCGCCGCCCGACGGCGCCTGCTGCTGGCCGTGCCCGGCCTCGCCGCGCTGCTGCTGCCCGGCATCGGGCACGCGAGCGCCCGCGCGGCCATGGCGACACCGAGCCAGGGCCGCGGCCCCTTTTACCCCGACCGCATGCCGCTCGATCAGGACAACGACCTGACGCGGCTGATGCCGGCGGACGACAGCGACGCTGCCGCGGCCGGCGACATCACCGACCTCACCGGCCGCGTGCTCGATGTCGACGGCGCGCCGGTGCCCGCTGCGCTGGTGGAGATCTGGCAGTGCGACGCCAACGGCCGCTACATCCACAGCGCGGACCGCGGCGGCCCGCCGCGCGATCCGGGCTTCCAGGGCTACGGCAAGACCTTGAGCGGCGCGGACGGCGGCTATCGGTTCCGGACCATCAGGCCCGTGCCCTATCCCGGCCGGGCGCCGCATATCCACGTTGCCGTGACCGCCCCCGGAGGCCGCCAGCTCGTGACGCAGCTCTATGTCGAGGGCGCGCCGGAGAACGACCGCGACTTTCTGCGTCGGCGCCTGTCGGCAGCGGAGCAGGCGGCGGTGACGGCGGCGTTCGGCCCGGCCGGCGACGGCAGCGGCCGGCTCGCGGCGCGCTTCGACATCGTGCTGGGCTGAGACCGCAGAACACCCGCAAACTGTCCAACGCCGCCCCGGCAGCCGCATTTCAGGAGCACCCGCCTTGGACCAAGACGCCTTCCGCGACACCTACGCCGCCGTCAACGAGCGCCGTTGCCCGTATGAGAAGGCCATCCTGACCAACAACTGCGGCTGCGCCCTCGCGAAGCGTTTCTGCATCGCCGAGCGCGAGGGCGTGCGCTGTGCGACCAATGCGGGCCAGGCGAGGTGTCTCGAGTTCCTGGATCTGCTGCGCCAGCAGGCGCGCTTCGCGCTCCGCACCACCGACGGCGGCGCCGCGCTGCCCCATGCCAAGGCGATGCGCATCCAAGTCGGCGGCCTGCGGGGCGTGCGCGCGGCGCTTGAGGAGCCGGAGGTCGCAGACGCAAACGCCCCGGTGGAAGACGTAGACGGCCTGCTGCGCGCGGCGGTGGCGCGCTTTGGTGGCTTGGCCGCGCTGCCCTTCGGGCAGATCATCTTGCAGGTCGCGGCCTATCGGGGCCGTCCGTCCTTCCGTGAGCGGCGGCGGGCGCGCAAGGCGCGGAGCGACGACGACCTGCCGACCTGAGGCCCTTGCCGCAACGATGTCGGCGTCGAAATCGCTGTCGGTATCGAAGTCGAACTCGATTAGCAGCCGATCCTGATCCCGATACCGATTTCGGTTTCGATGGAGACGGCAAGGAGCCCCAACCAAGCGACGTGGGCGATCCTTAAACGCGATACCCGGGATACCAGGCGGGTCAGCCGCTCTGGGCGGAGCGAATGTTGCGCAGCTCTTCCAGGAGCCGGGCGGCCTGCTCGCGCTGCGCGAAATCGGGGGCCGCGGTCTGCAACAGCTCCGTGAGCTGGGTCATGGCCTCTTCGGTGCGTCCGAGGCCCTTGAGCGCAACGGCGATGTGATAGCCGATGGCGGGGTCCCCGGCAGCGCGCGTCTGCGCGTCGCGCAGATGTTTGAGCCCTTCGGCGAGCTCCCCGCGGCGCACGAGCACCCAGCCCAGGGTGTCGGCGGTCTCCGCGGCGCTCGGCAACAGCTCGTGCGCGCGGCGAGCGTATTCGAGCGCCCGCGGGTCGTCCATCTCGTTGTAGATGACGGCCAGGTTGTTCAGCAGCATGGGGTTGTCCGGCGCCCGTGCCAGCGCCTGCTCGAACAGCGCAAGCGCCCGCTCGTGGTCACCTAAGGCGTAGTAGCCCTCGGCCAGGGTCTGTAACACGATGCCGTCGCCCGGGTGGGCGTCGAGCCACTGCTGCAGGAACTCGACGCCCGCGCCCATGCCCTCGGCATCGCGCTTCGACTCGAAGGCGCGCATCGCGAGCAGCGGCGACTCGCTGTCGGCCAAGGCCCGCTCGAAGGCCGCGAAGGCGGCAGCGTGCTGTCCCTGGGCGCGGAGGATGAGCCCGGCGAGGTGGTCGGCGTACGGCTGCTCCGGATAATCGGCCCCGAGCTGCTGCGCCAGCACCAGCGCATCGTCGAGGCGGCCGTGCTCAATGAGCAGCTCGCCGAAGCGCAGCCGCGCCGGCAGATAGTCCGCATCGCCCTCGGTGGCCTTCTGCAGCGACCAGAGCGCGCCTTCGATGTCACCGGCGTCGCGCTGCAGCATAGCGACCTTGAGCAGTCTGCGGGCATCGTAGCCGGCGACGCTGGAGCCGCGCCGCAGCACCACCTGCGCCGTCGCCCGGCGCCCGCTGGCGATGTAGGCCCGGCTCAGCGCGGCGAGGAGGTCGGCATCGTCCGGATTGTTGGTCCGCACCTCGACGCTCTCGGCGACGCGCACCGCCTTGTCGGGCTCGCGCATGCGCAGCAGCAGCTCGGTTTGGTAGATGGCCACATGGACGGCACCGGGGTCCGCCGAGAGCGCACGCTCGGCGAGCCTGAGCGCCTGGTCCAGCTCCCCGTTTTCCTCGTGGGAGCGGGCCAGCAGCATCAGCGCACCGACCTCATCGCGCTGCTCGTCGAGCACGCGCTCCAGATGGCCCCGCGCAAGCGCCGAGTCCCCCTGGTCCAGCAGCAGCTCGGCCAGGTTTGTGCGCGCCGGATAGAAGGACGGGTCAATGGCCAGCGCGAGCTCAAAGGCCCAGCGCGCGGTCTGCATGTCGCGGTTGGCGAAGGCCGCGGCGCCGAGCAGGTTCACGTACGAGAGGTTGTCCGGGATCCGCGCCAGCAGCGTCCGCGCCCCCTCCAAGGCGGCGTCATAGTCGCGCTCCTGCAACAGCATCACGATGAGGGTGGCGCCGGCGTTGCTGAGCTCGGGCCGCGCGCTGAACACCTGCGACAGCTCTTCGATGGCATCGTCGCGGCGGCCGAGCCCGAACTCATTCACGGCGCGCTGGGTGCGCAGCACGATGTCGTCCCGGCGCTGCTCGGTGGCGCTGCGCAGAAGCTGCGCGGCCTGCAGGTGCTGGCCCGTCTTCATGTAGGCCTCGGCAAGGAGCGACAACGCCGGGACATTCTCCGGCGTGCGCTGCACGGCGGGCTCGAGTAGCCGGATCGCCTGCTCCGCCTCGCCCCGCTGCTCCAGCGCGATCCGCGCAAGCAGCACCCGCGGTCCAGTGGCGGCGCCGTCCTCGGCGAGATAGATGCTGAGGTAGGCCTCGGCTTGTTCCCATTGCTTGAGGCTGTAGGCGATGATGCCGGCAAGCAGGAGCGTGGTGCGGTGGCCCTCAATGAGCTCCCGCGGGAAGCGGGCGATGAGATTGGCACCGTCCTGCAGCGCCGCCTCGGCGGCTGGGTCGTCGCCGAGCTTGGTCTTGACCACGGCTTTGAGATAGTGGCTGCGCGGGTCGTTAGGGTAGATCTCCAGCACCTTGCTCGCGACCGCATCGGCCTCGTCGAGGCGGCCCAAGCGCAGCATCAGGTTCACGCGCCCGATCTGCGTCGGCAGGTACGACGGCAAGAGCTCCGCCGCCTTGCCCATGTCGGACAGCGCCCCGCTGTAGTCACCCAGGCTCTCCGCCAGCACGCCCTTCAGATACCAGGCGCGGGCGGATTTCGGCGCCACCTCCACGGCCTCGCGCGCAAGCGCAGCGGCCTTCTCCAGCTCCCCCTGCAACAGCATCACGTGCACGCGGCCGATGACGGCGGCGGACGAGCGCGGATTGAGCTCCCACGCCTGGGTGAAGGAGCGCTGGGCGTCGAAGTACTGCTCCAGCGCGAGGTGGGCCTCGCCGCGCAGCGCGAGCAGCTCGGCATCTTCCTCAGGTGCGGTACCGACGGGGAACAGCTCATCGATGAGCTGCTCCGGGCGGCCCTGCATCAGATAGGACCGGGCCAGGGAGTTCTGGATCAGGGAGCGGTGCGCGCCGAGACCGTCGGCGATCAGGAGCTGCTTCTCGGCCTTCTCGCCCTGCCCCATGGCCAGGTAGATGCGCCCCAGCAGCAGGTGCGCCGGCAACAGCAGCGGGTCTTCCTTCAGCGAGTTTTTGAGATAGATGTACGCGGAGCGCACGTCGCCTTGGTTATGGGCAACGAGCGCCTGCTCGTAGTACTCGGCGGCGGCTGCCGCACCCTCGGCCTCACCGAGCAGCGGCCCCTGCTCCTGCGCGACCGCCGCGGCGGCGAGCAGGGCTAGCGCAAGCGCGATGGCCAGCGCGAAGTGGCGATGGACCGATTGCACGCCGGGTGCCGGCGCTGGTGTTTGGGTGGGCTCAATCATGGTTCCCCGAGGGATAAGCCGGTGCGCGCGACCTTGTCGCACGCGCGCCGTCGCGGCTGCTGCGATTGTCGCGGCTGCTCCGACGGCGGCCGCGCCGTCGGCGCTCACCGGGCCGCCGGCGTCAAAGAACCGCGCGACAGATGCGACGGCCTGTGTCATCACGGGCCTGTGCCAGATGGGCCGATTATAGGCGACCCGGCACATCTCATGCCCGGGTCATCCCGTCAAACATCGAGCCAGCCGGAGCAGCGATCCTGCTCGGCGAATTGCGGCTCGATGCCGCTCACGGCGCCCCGCATGGCCGCAATCGCAAGCTCCGGGCGGTTGTTCTGCAGGCTCACATGCGACAACAGCAAGCGCCCGAGCCCCGAATGGTGGATGCGTGCCAGCAGCGCCGCCGCCTGCGCATTACTCAGGTGGCCGAAGGCGCCGCCGACGCGCTGCTGCACGCTTGCGGGATAGGGCCCGGTGCGCAGCAGCTCGGGGTCGTGGTTGCATTCGAGCATCAGGGCATCGCAGTCGCGCAGCGCCTCGCAGATGCGCGGCGTCACGGTACCGGTGTCGGTGAGCACGCCGAGCCTGCGGCCATCGCCTTCGAAAACGAACTGGCAGGGCTCGCGCGCATCGTGCGGCACCGGAATCGGGCAGAGCGTCAGGGCGCCGATGCGAAGCTTGCGCGTGTGGCTCGGAAACAGCCGCAGCCGCGGCGACTCGGCCGCGCTGGTGGCCTTGCTTGCGCCCTTCCAGGTGCCGGGCGAGGCCCAGACCTCGATGCCGTAACGCAGCGCCAGGCGGGCAACCCCGGCCACGTGGTCGCCGTGCTCGTGGGTCACGACGATGGCGCTGAGCTCGGCAGGGCGCGCTTCGACGGCGGCCAAGCGCGACTCGATCTCACGCAGCGGGAATCCGCAGTCCAGCAGCACGCGGGTGCCGTCGGCCTCGATCAGCGTCGCATTGCCCCGGCTGCCGCTGCCGAGCACCGCAAAGCGCATTCAGCGAAGCTCTTCCTGCAACAGCGCGAGGATGCGCTCGCCGGTGCCGCCGGCGGTGGGCTGGCCCGCGGCGTCCAACACCCGCACGCGGGTCTCGCTGCCGCCGTCCTGCAGGCGAACTTGGTATTGCTCGACGCCACGCTCGCTGCCGCGCCAGAAGGCGAGCCGGTCGGTAAGCCCCTGCTTGCCGCGGCCGCGCTCGGCGTCGTCGTAGCGGATAAAGAACACGCCCGCGCTGCGGTCGCGATCCTCCACCGCGAAGCCGGTGCGATCGAGGGCCAGATCGGTCTGCCGCCAGGCCTGACGGTACTCGCCGGGGATCACGAGCTCCGCCGACGGGCCGCTGCCCACCAGCGTGGCGCCGATGCCAGCCGCCCGCGCGGTGGGCGCCGCCGCACCGGCGCCGGCCGAGCCGCCGCCGGCCGTCAACATGCGCTCGGCGTCGCGATCGGACACGCCCAGATGGAGCATGAGCCGTCGCAGCATCACGGCCTCTTTGTCCGGGTCGCTCGGCGCCGGCTCCCAGACCGTGGTCGCGCCCTCGCCGACGGTGTTGCGCACCAGACGCTCCGCCATGCCGGTATGGGTCAAGTAGACCTCGGTGGTGTCCGGGGCGGACCCGGCGTCGAGTCGCACGCGGTACTGATCGCGCGTGGACGTGGAGTACATCCCGTCCAGCACCTTACGCACCTGGCGCGTAATGAAGTCCGTGCGCACCTCGGCGCGATTCTCGAGCCAGCCGGTCTTCATAATGCCGGTGGCCGGGTCCTGCTCCTCCAGCACAATGCCCTGCTGGCGCCAGAAGGCGACCACCTCGGGCCACACCGCCTGCGGCGGCGCGTCCACCTGCAACCAGCGGCGATCGCCGCCCCGGCGCAGCGAGACACCCTGCACCTCCGGCAGCACGGCACCGCTCGCGGCGATGCCGGCACGTGCGGCCCGCTCGCCGGCATAGGACGAATAGGTGGCGGTGCCGGAGGCGCCGGGGATGTCCAGCGCGTCGTCGAAGCTCGCGCCGGCCAAGTCCGGCGGCAGCTCCAGATTCTCCGATGACTCGCGCTGCTCTTTGTACTGCAACGACTGGTCCGGCAGCAGTTCCTGCATGGAACCGCAACCGCTCAACAGCAGTGCCAGCACGCAGGCCGGGACAGCGCCCGGCGGGATGATCGATCGTTTGAGCATGGTTCCGGTGGCAGCAGTCGAGCCGGGTGTCGCCACAGGCCCGGCCGGGAAAAGTCTAAAGTCTAGAGGGCGCCCGCGCGCTGCATGGCCGCCCGCACGGTGGCCTCGTGCGCCGGCGTGAGCCAGGTGAGCGGCAGCCGGATGCCCGGCTGGGCGAGCCCCAGCGCGGCCATGGCCCATTTCACCGGGATCGGGTTGGATTCCACGAACAGCGCCCGGTGCAGGTCCGCCAACTGGTTGTTGATGGCCAAGGCGCGCTCGCGCTCGCCAGCGAGTGCCGCGTCGCAGAGTTGCCGCATCAGCGCCGGCGCCACGTTGTTGGTCACGGATATGACGCCGTCGCCGCCGCCGAGCATGAACTCGCAGCCGGTGCCGTCGTCGCCGCTGTAGAGCGCAAAGTCCGGCCCGCACAGCTCGCGCAGGCGCGGCAGGCGGGTCAGGTCGCCGGTAGCGTCCTTGAGGCCAACGATGTTCTCGACCCGCGTCAGCTCCGCGGTGGTCTCAGGCAGCAGATCACAGGCGGTTCGGCCCGGCACGTTGTAGAGGATCTGCGGCAGGGCCACGGCGTCGGCGATGGCGCGGTAGTGCGCGATGAGCCCGGCCTGGGTCGGCTTGTTGTAGTAGGGCGTCACCAACAGCGCCGCGTCTGCACCCACCTCGGCCGCGCAGCGTGTGAGCCGAATGGCCTCTGCCGTGGCGTTGGCGCCGGTGCCGGCGATGACCGGGATGCGCCCCGCCGCCAGCGCGACACAGCGCGCGATGACGGCGCAGTGCTCCGCCTCGTCGAGCGTCGCCGACTCCCCGGTGGTACCGACGGCCACGATGGCGGCGGTGCCCGCCTCCACATGGAAGTCCACGAGCCGCGCGAGCGCGGCATCGTCCACGGCGCCGATCGCGTCCATCGGCGTGATCAGCGCGACAATACTCCCCCGCAGCAGCATGGCGTTCCGGTGCAGTCCCCCAAGAATCCGCTGATACTAGCGCGCGCGGCAGCATCGATACAAGGCAACCCGCACCTTCGCAACACCTTCGCTCCGCCGCGCGTGCGTTGCATCCCTTGGCCGGGCAAAAGGCCATGCTATACACTCGGCGCGAAGTCGGCAGGCCCCGCTATCAGGCCCCCCCATGCAGCGAACGGAACCCATGGCCACTCAAAAGACGTACCTCGTAATTTCAGCCCTTGGTGCAGACCACCCCGGGATCGTCAACGACCTTTCGCGGACGATCCTAGAGCAAGGCTGCAATATCGAAGACAGCCGTATGACCGTGCTCGGCGGCGAGTTCGCGGCCATCCTGTTGGTGGAAGGCAAGTGGAACACGCTGGCCAAGGTCGAGAACGCGCTGCCGGAGCTCGAGCGCACGCTCGGGCTCACCATCGTCAGCAAGCGCACCGGCGAGCGCGAGCGCAGCACCGACAAGCTGCCCTACGCGGTGGACGTGATCGCGATGGATCACCCGGGCATTGTCAACAACCTGGCCGGCTTCTTCGCCGAGCGGCAGATCAACATCGAAGACATGGCGACCAACACCTACGCCGCGGCGCACACCGGTACGCAGATGTTCGCCGTGCACATGACGGTCGGTATCCCCGCCGCAACCCACATCGCGACGCTCCGGGAGGAGTTCATGGACTACTGCGATGGGTTGAACCTGGACGCGGTGCTGGAGCCGCTCAAGATTTGAAGCAGCGACAGGGCGCGCGTCGCCCGCCCGAAACCGGGTTCAGCCCACCCCATCCTGCATGGACCGGACCCGCTGGGTCCGGTCGGTCACACGAGGCAGACAGCATGTCAGTTGCGATCGGCGACAGCGTCCCGGACATCGAGCTCCCGGCCACGGGCGACCAGACGCTCAAGCTCTCCGACCTGCGCGGCCAGCGCGTCGTGCTCTATTTCTACCCGAAGGCGAGCACGCCCGGCTGCACGCAGGAGGGGCTCGACTTCAGCGCCACCCTGGCCGACTTCGCCGGGCTCAACACCGTCATCGTCGGCGCGTCCAGGGACGGCATCAAGGCGCAGGAAAACTTCAAGGCCAAGCAGGCCTTCGGCTTCGACCTGCTGTCGGACAAGGACGAGACGCTGTGCAAGGCGTTCGACGTCATCAAGCTGAAAAAGATGTACGGCAAGGAGTCGCTTGGGGTGGAGCGCAGCACCTTCCTCATCGACGAGCAGGGCGTGCTGCGCCAGGAGTGGCGCGGCGTCAAGGTCAAGGGGCACGTGGACGAGGTGCTCGCGGCCGTGCGCGAGCTCGGCTGACGCCGCCCCTGCGCCCCGGGGCGGCGCACGCCCCGTTCCCCCCACCACCGGGCCGGCGTCAGCCGCCGGCACCGGCCCCGCAACGTTGCCGCGGCCGTCGAGCCATCGGGCGAGCCTCATATGATCAAGCGCGAAAACGACAAGCCCTGTCTCTTCCTCCTTGACACCAACGTGCTGATGCACGACCCCACCGCGATCTTCCGCTTCAAGGAGCACGACATCTACCTGCCGATGGTCGTGCTCGAAGAGCTCGACGCGGCAAAGAAGGGCGTGTCGGAGGTCGCGCGCAACGTGCGCCAGGTGAGCCGCTTCCTCGACCAGTTGATGCAGGACGCGGACAAGGCCGAGATCGACCGCGGCCTGCCGATCCAGCCCCTAGGCGACCACGGCTCCGGCTTCACGGAGCCCCCGGCGGGCCGGCTCTTCTTCCAGACCGAACCCCTGTCGGAGCACTTCGACACCGTGCTGCCCGGCACCACGGCGGACAACGAAATCCTCGCCACCGCCCAGTGCCTGCGCAAGCAGTGGACGGACCACACCGTTGTCATCGTCTCCAAGGACATCAACCTGCGCATCAAGGCCGCGGTGCTGGGCCTGCCGGCGGAGGACTATTCCAACGACCGGGTGCTGGACGACGTCGACCTGCTCTACACCGGCATGGCGGCGCTGTCCGACGACTTCTGGGACCACCACGCGAAGGAGATGGACTCCTGGCAGCAGCAGGGCCGCACCTTCTACCGCATCCAGGGGCCGGATGTGGCGGAGTGGTACCCGAGCGAGTGCCTGTACATGGAGCACGACGAGGGCTTTGAGGCCATCGTCCGCGAGCTCCGCGGCGAGACCGAAGCGGTCATCGAGCTGGTGGACGACTACCGCGTGCAGCGGCATAACGTCTGGGGTATCAACGCGCGCAACCGCGAGCAGAACTTCGCGCTCAACATGCTGATGGACCCCGAGCTCGACTTCGTCACACTGCTCGGCACCGCCGGCACCGGCAAGACGCTGCTCGCGCTCGCCGCCGGCCTGGCGCAGGTGCTGGATCGCAACATCTATCGCGAGATCATCATGACCCGCGTGACGGTGCCGGTGGGCGAGGACATCGGCTTCCTGCCCGGCACCGAAGAAGAAAAGATGACCCCTTGGATGGGCGCGCTGATGGACAACATGGAGGTGCTGACCCAGACCGAGGGCAGCGCCGGCGACTGGGGCCGCGCCGCCACCAACGACCTGCTGCGCTCGCGCGTGCGCATCCAGTCGCTGAACTACATGCGCGGGCGCACCTTCCTGCACAAGTACATCATCCTGGACGAGGCGCAGAACCTGACCGCGAAGCAGATGAAGACGCTGATCACCCGCGCCGGCCCGGGCACCAAGATCGTCTGTCTCGGCAACATCGCGCAGATCGACACGCCGTACCTGACCGAGACGACCTCCGGCCTGACCTACGTCGTGGACCGCTTCAAGGACTGGCCGCACAGCGGCCACATCACGCTGATCCGCGGCGAGCGCTCACGCCTCGCGGACTTCGCCTCCGAGCACCTGTGACACGGATGCCGCAGCCGCCCCGCGCCGCCGGGCCGCCGCCGGCCCGGCGCGCGGGCGGAACACCAACGCGGGCCAACCGCGATCTCACCACCGTGATCTCACCACCGTGATCTCACCACCGTGATCTCACCACCGCCAGAGCCCCGAGGACCACAACCATGCGCCTGCTCGCCCTATCGCTGCTGCTGCCGCTCCTGCTCGTCGCCGGCCTCGCCGCCGCCGCCGACAAGCCGCAGGTCGTCTATCACGTCGCCGACGAGGACAAGGTCGCCTTCATGCTGAGCAACGTCAAGAACCACCTGGAGGGCGTCGGCGGCGGCGAGAACATCGAGATCGTGGTCGTGTCGCATGGGCCCGCGGTCAAGCGCTTCGTCGACATCGAGGCCGTCGATCAGGTCCGCGGCGGCGTCGCGGCGCTGCAGGCGCAGGGCGTCACCTTCGAGGCCTGCGCCAACACGCTGACCGCCCTGGGCATCGAGCCCGACGAGCTGCTGGCCGATATCAAGATCGCCGAGCAGGGCGGCGTCACACGCATCGCCCAATTGCAGTCGCAGGGCTATGCTTACATCCGTCCGTGAGGCAAGCGCGCCGCCACCGGCGGCAGCGACCCCGGCGCCGGGCGCGGACGCCCTGCCGCGGTCCGGGGCAAGCGATGCCCCTGCCCAGATGCATTGCCTGCCCGACGCAGCCCGGACGGCAGTAGTCGTTGTCGGCGCACGGCAGTCGGCGCTCTGAGCTCGGCATTCAACGCCGCCACGTCATTCGCCCCACCGCAAGGTCACCCATGCCCGACGCGACCCATTACAGAATCGGCCCGGTCGTGCTCGCGGCCGGCGTCAGCCGCTTCAATGGCTACACCTTTCTGTTGTCCGCCTTCCTGTCCATCGGCCTGATGACCTTCATCACCGCAGGGCAGACTTACATCCTGAACGCCCATCTCGGCGTCCCGACCTCGGTCCAGGGCACCATCACCGGTGACTTGGTCTTGTTCACCGAGATCATCACCCTGCTGCTGTTCATGCCCGCCGGCATCCTGGTGGATCGGATCAGCCGGCGCGGGGTCTTCGCCGTCGGCTTTCTGATGCTCGGCGCGACCTATGTGCTCTATCCGCTGGCCCCGTCCGTGGAATGGCTGTTCGGCTACCGCGTGATCTACGGCATCGGCGTCGTCGCGGTGGCGGGGGCGCTATCCACCGTGCTGGTGGACTATCCCATCGAACGCTGCCGCGGCAAGCTGGTGGCCATGATCGGGGTGCTGAGCGGCCTTGGCGTCGTGGTGATGAATCAGGGCTTCGGCTCGCTGCCGGAGGTGCTGACGCTGCAAGGGTTCGGCGCCGTGGAGGCCGGCATCCTGACGCATCTGGGTGTCGCCGGCCTGTGCGTCCTGGGCGCGCTGGCGGTGCGCTTCGGGCTGCAGCCCGGGGTGCCCGTGCATCGTGAGGAGCGCCCGTCGGTCCGTACCCTGCTCCTGAGCGGCTTTGCGCAGGCCCGCAACCCCCGCGTCCTGCTCGCCTATGCCGCCGCCTTCATCGCCCGCGGCGATCAATCCATCAACGCCGCTTTCCTGATCCTCTGGGGCACCCTGGCCGGGCGTGCCGCCGGCATGACCGACGCCGAGGCCGTGATGAACGGCACCCTCATCTTCGTCATCGCGCAGATCGCGGCGCTGCTCTGGGCGCCGGTGATGGGGCCGCTGCTGGACCGCATGGATCGGGTGACCGGTCTCGCCATCTGCATGGTGCTGGCGGCCATCGGCAACCTCGCCCTAGTGCTGCTGCAGGATCCCTATGGCGATTATCGACTGATCTTCTTCATCCTCCAGGGTGTCGGCCAGATCAGCGTGTTCTTGGCCGCGCAGTCGCTGATCGGCCAAGAGGCCCCCCGCAACCAACGCGGCTCCGTGCTCGGCGCCTTCAATATCTCCGGCGCCTTGGGCATCCTGATCATCACCGCCGTCGGCGGGCGGCTCTTCGACACCGTCGACCCGCGCGCGCCCTTCGTCGTGGTGGGCAGCATCAACGTGCTCTTGTTCTTCGCGAGCCTGTACGTGCGCCTGAGGGCCGCCCCGCGCTCGCTTACCGCGACCGCAACGCCCGGCTGAGGCCGACGGCGCCCCGGGCCCGCGCCGCTAGGGAGATACCGATTGATTGAGCCGGAAGACGCGGTCTCCCGGCTCCTCCATGTTCAGTGCCGTAACGGCACTGAACATGGCCGGTCATCCCACCCGGCGGGAAACGCCGCATACTTTGGCGTTTCCCTAGATCATGATTGCGCCGCTTGCTGCTCCGCCGCTTCGGCAACCGCGGCAGCACCCTCGTCAGCAGCGACCGGCCCACGCGCCGACACGGTTGCGGCGCCGACGGCCTTTGGCACACTGATGATCGCGGCCGGCGCCGGATCGGCATCGAGTGCCTGCGCCAACGCGACCCGCTCATCAACGTCCGTCGGCACGCTCGCCATGCGCTCGATGGTCCTGAGCCGGTGCTCGAGCCCGCACTGGTTCGCGATCTGGATCGCGAGCCCGGGGCGGGCGTTGACCTCCAGCATCATCGGTCCGCGCGTCTCGTCCAGCACCAGATCGACGCCGCAGTAGCCGAGCCCGGTGAGGTCCGCGCAGCGCGCGCCGATGGCCAACAGCGCCTGCCAGTCCGGGATCCGATGCCCGATGAGCCCGGTGCCGAAATCCGGGTGCTCGTCCACGACATGGTCGCGCACGACGCCATGGCCGGTGATGCCGCTGTGGAGCGCGATGCCGACACCGACGGCGCCTTGGTGCAGGTTGGCCTTGCCGTCGGAGGCCCGGGTCGGCAGCCGGATCATGGCCATGGCTGGAATGCCGCGGAAGATCAGGAGCCGAATGTCCGGCACGCCGCGATAGCTGATGGCATCGAACAGCCGGCTTGAGCGCACCCGGTACTCGATCATCGCCGCGTCCGGGATGCCGCCTAGGGAATGGATGCCGCTCAGAATATTCGACACGAAGTACTCGATGTCCCCAAGCGACAGCCCGCGCCCGTCGCCCTTGACGAAGAGCCCGCGGCGCCGATCCGTGATAACCAGCACGCCGTCGCCGCCGCTGCCGTGCGCCGGCTTGATGACGAAGGAATCGAGCCCGTTGAGAAACCGGTCGAGGTGAATCAGCTCGCCTTGGAAACGTATCGCTGCATAGAGCTCCGGCACCGCGAGACCCGCCTCCAACGCCAGGCGTTTCGTCGTGAGCTTGTCGTCCACCAGCGGATACTTGCTGCGCGGATTGAAGCGCATGACGTAGTTGCGGTTGCGCGCATTGATGCCGAGCACGCCGCCGCGGCGAAGCTCCGCCCAGCGCCTGAGCCAGCCCGACTTGGGCTCGGTGTCTGTCACCCGGGGGGCCATGGCTCAGCCCGCCCGCGCCAGCGCGCCGAAGCGGAACAGCTCCGTCAGCCGATAGCCGCTATAGGCGCCGAGCAGCAAGGTGGCGGACAACACCAAGAGCAGCAGTTCCGGGAAGTAGAACATCAGGTGCTCCAGGTGTGGCTCATTCATGACGTAGTAGCCGCAGACGGCCACCAGCAGCGAGCCCGCCGTCTCCTTCAGCGTCGCGCCGAAGCCGCGCTCCTCCCAGACGATGGACATGCGCTCGATGGTCATGGCCAGGATCACCATCGGGAACAGCGCGATGGAGAGCCCCGCTTCGAGGCCGAGCCGGAAGCTCAGCACCGTGACGGCGAGCATCAGACAGACCACCACCACCAGGATCGCCGCGAGCCGCGGCACCAGCAGGAGCCGCAACTGCGCCAACATCAGCCGCAGCGACAGCCCCACCAGCACCAGCGCCAGGAACAGCGCGAGCCCCCAGGCCAGTTGCGTCTCGCGGAAGGCCAGCGCGATCAGGATCGGCATGAAGGTGCCGAAGGTCGGCACGCCGACGACGACCCGCATGAAGGCCACCACCAACGCGCCCAGCGGCAGCATCAGCACCACGTGGTAGAGGTTCTGCACCGACACCGGCAGCCGGGTCAGATCGATGCCGAAGGGCTGCACGGCGAAGGCGGCGCCGGTGAGACTGGCCACATCCATCTGCGGTATGCGGATCTGCGTGGTGGAAAATCCCTTGCCGACGTTGCGCACGCCGCGCGCCTTGACTAAGTCGTTGCTGTCATAGCGCCAGATGAAGAACCCCGGTGGATAGCCGGGTTTGCCGGTGCCGACATCGTAGCCGCGCCACTCCTTGCCGTTGTGCACCTCCAGCCAAGGGGTCAGCGCCGCCTCCACGAGCGGGCGCTGCAACGGAATGCCGTAGGCGATGCGGGCCGGGATGCGGGCCCCGGCCAGGATCTCGGCCACCAGGTGCTCGAAGCTCGGCCGGTCGCCGACGTTGCGGATGACCTTCACGTTCTCGTCGTCGCTGTTGGCGAGCATCAGGAGCGTTTGCTCCGTGAACGAGAACACGTCCGCCGACTGTTCCCGCGCCCGGCTCAGCACGGCCTGGATCGCGGACGCGAGCGGCTCCTTGTAGTCGGGCACCGGCGGAAACGGCGGCACCGACGGGTCCGTTGCCACCGCACTGCCGCGCACCTTCACCTGATAATACAGCGCCTGCTCGCGCTGCGGCGTGCGCCGCAGCGTCCAGGTGGCCTTGCGCGGCTCGCCGTCGGCCTCGAGGATCGCGAGCCCGTAGCCGCGGGAGACGAAATTCTCGTCGATGACGCGAGTCATGGATTCGCGCGGCGGCAGTCGGAGCTCCACCTTCGACGAGCCACCCTCGCCGACGAAGCCGATGCGCGCCTCGATGGTCCACACCGTCGTCGTCAGCTCCGGCAGCAAGGGCACGTCGTAGCGCCAGGTCTTGAGCAGGGTCATGCCAAGGCCGACCGCGGCCAGCAGCAGCGCGATGATCGCAAGCGGCGACAGCCGCGCAAAGAAAGGCAACTTCATCAGTTCTTGCCCGCGGGTTTCGGCGCGGGTTGCGGACAGTCATGACCGAAGACGAAGGTCTTGGCGGAATTGACCAGGAAGTGCTGCGCCAGGAACTCACGCCCGAGCAGCACGGGGTAGTTTAGGTTGGAGCGGTCATCGAGGCTGAACTCGGCGTCCATCAGCTCGCCGTCGATGCAGAAGCTCAAGCGCACCGTGATGCGATCATCCGTGACCTTCTCGGCGGCGCGCTTGATGCGCACCTTGCCCGCGATGGGCAGGTCGTAGGTGATCTTGGTGCCGTCTTGGTCGGTGTGCTTCTGGAACAGCGAGAACTTGACCCGCTCGACACCCCCGCGCTCAAAGCGTTCCACGTCAGTAGCGTGGATGGCGCTCGACTTCGCACCCGTATCGAGCTTCGCGGTGACCCGCACGCCGTGCGGCTCCAACCGGATGCTCTGCAGCCAACCCGCCTCGCGCAGCGCCGGGGCCTCGCCCTGCGCAGAGCGCTCGGGCTTCGCTCGGTCAGGCTCATCGGTGGCAGCAACGGACCCGGTGAACAGTATCAGCAGGGCGACAACGGCGGGCAGATGGGACATGGCGATGACGGCAGCGTCCAACTTGAGGTAGCAGTGAGTGGGTGGAATCGTTGCGGAAACGCAACAGTTGCGGATGCGGATCGAGGCGGCCGGGGTGCGCACGGGCAGGCTGCTGCGGCGCCTGAAAGGCTCCCAACAGCCGCATATCATAGCGCCCTCCGCGGCGAAATCCTTGGCGCGGTGAGACTAGCCCCGACGTTGCTTTTCGGCAAGTTCCCCCGAACACCTGTTGCGCCGAGGCCAACGCCCATCGGCATTTTGGCCGACTTTGCGTCCGCGATTGGGCCATAATCCGCCCCATTGCAAGTGCAATTATCCGGCGTTCGCCATGACCCCGCTGAAGCTCGGCATCCCCAAAGGCAGTCTTGAGGAAGCCACCATCGCCCTCTTCGCCCAAGCCGGCTGGCGCATTACGCCGCACGCGCGCAACTACTATCCGGACATCGACGACCCGACCATCCGGTGTGCCCTGGTTCGGGCGCAGGAGATGGCCCGTTACGTCGCTCGCGGCACGCTGGACTTGGGCCTGACTGGGCTAGATTGGATACTGGAGACCGAGGCCGATGTCGCCGAGGTCTGCACGCTGACCTACTCCAAGGCCTCCAACCGCCCGAGCCGCTGGGTGCTGGTGGTGCCGGAGCACTCGCCCATTGAGCGCGTGGAGGACCTCGCCGGCTGCAAGATCGCCACCGAGCTGGTCGGCTTCACCCGCCGCTACCTCGCCGAGCGCGGCATCGAGGCCGAGGTGGAGTTCTCCTGGGGCGCCACCGAGGCCAAGGCCGTCGAGGGGCTCGTGGACGCCGTGGTGGAGATCACCGAAACCGGCAGCACCATCCGCGCCCATGGGCTTCGCATCGTCGCCGACCTGCTCATCACCGACACCCGCCTCATCGCCAATCACACGGCCATGGCCGACCCGGCGCGGCGCACGCGCATCGAGCAGATCGCGCTGATGCTGAAGGCGGCGCTGGCCGCGCGCCAGAAGGTCGCGCTCAAGTGCAACGTGCCCGCGGACAAGCTCGACGCCGTCGTCGCGCTGCTGCCGAGCCTGCACGCACCCACCGTGAGCCACCTGTACGACAAGCACTGGCTGGCGCTGGAGACCATCGTCGACGCAACTGCCGTGCGGGACCTGATTCCAAGCCTCTGCGCCGCCGGCGCCGAGGGCATCTTGGAATACGAGCTCCGCAAGATGGTTTGACGTGGTCGGCAGCATGACCGCGCGGATGCGCAACGCCCTGCAAAGCCTCACCGACGGCATCCGCGGCGCTGTTCCGCGCCTGTCCCTGCGGCGCAGCCGGACCGAGCTGGACGCGGTCGAGCACGCCGGCTTCCCGCAGCGCCCGTCGCTCTTGGACGTCTTCACGCTGCGGCCCTACGGGCGGAGCATGCTGACGCCGGCGGCGGCCGTCTGGCTCGGCTCCGCCTGGATCGTGATCATGCTCATGGCCAGCATCGAGGGCTTCGTTTGGGGCGCCGTCGGCGCGTCCCTGGTGCCGTCCGCGGCGCCCTGGCTGCGCGCGCCGGTGGCCGTGTTCATGTTCCTCTTGCTGTTCGCGATCGTCTGGATCGTGGACGCATCGCTGATCATGTCCGAGCGCCCAACCCTCGCCCACCGCCGCCGCCACGCCATGGACGACGGCGGGGCCGGCCCGGTACTGCGCTGGTATTTCGGCATTCTCGTGCGCATCGCCATCGTCGGCATCTCGCTGTACGTGACCGCGCCCTTCATCGAGAAGCTCATCCGCGCCGACGACATCGCCGCCTGGCACCAGCAGCAGGTGGAGCACTACTTCGAGCAGCGCGATGCGACGCTGCGCGAGCAGGTGCGCGCCGGCGCCGCGCAGCGCGACGCCGGGCTCGCCGGACGCGTGCAGGCGCTGGAGCAGGACATCGCGCGGCTGGAGTCGAGCCTCGCCGCCGAGCGCGAGCGGCGCGAGCGCATCGAGGCGGAATCGCAGCCGCAGATCGACGTGCTGACCCGGGATCTGGCCGATGCCAGACAGCGCCTGGGCGACGAGCTGCTCGGCCGTGAGGGCCGGCCGGAGGGGTTCGGCCCCGAAGCGCGCAAATGGGACGCCCGCGCCAACGAGCTGGAGACGCAGCTCGGCGAGATCCAGGCGCAGCGCGACGCCCGCGTCGCCGGCATCGAGGCGACCATCGCCGAGCTTCAGCAGCGCCTCGCCGAGCGCGGCGACACGCTGCAGTCCGTGCGCATGGAGCAGACGGCGATGCTCGACGACATCACCCGCCAGATCCGCGCCGAGCAGCCGCCGGCGCTGCCGCCCAAGCTCACCTTCGCCGCGCAGTCCAAGGGCCTCGCGGCGCTGCGCACCAGCCCGACCGAGGCCGGTGTGCCGCACTTCGAGACGGTCGAAGGCTTCGCGCAGGCCGCGCTCGGCATCCTGTTCTTCGCGCTGCTCGCGCTCAAGCTGTTCGAGCCCTCGTCGGTGCATGCGTACTACAGCGAGACGGTACAACTCCAGTACCGCAAGTACCTCGCGGGCGGGCTCGCCGACATCCCCGGCTTCGACGGCTGGGAGGACCCGGTGCGGCGACTGTCGCCCGTGGCCTTCGCGCGGCTCTGGGAGCGCTGGGAACGCGACCCGGAGGGCTACGCCGCGCGCTACCAGGCCGTACACGCCGCAGAGGCGAGGCTTCGGCACCTTGTCGCCGACACCCGCTACGAGGCGGAGCTGCTGGAGCGTCGCCGCGACGACATCGGCGCCCGCCTGCAGCTCGAGCGCCGCCGCCAGGAGGCGGAGCTGGCCGCGCGCGAGCAGGAGCTGGCGGTGCAGGCGCGCGAGACCGAGCGGCGCTTGAGCGCGGAGACCGACGCGGAGCTCGAACGCATTGCCCTAGCCCGCGCCGAGGCCGAGGCGGCCCACGCCACGGCGCTCGCGGCGCTGGAGCAGCGCCTCGATGCGGAGCGCAAGCGCGTGGACGCGGAGCTGGCCGAGCGGCGCGCCGCCTGGGAGCGGGAGCGCGTCGCCGCCGAGGCCGAGCTGGACCGGCGCCGGCGCGAATTCGAGCTGGTGGAGCAGCGCGCGCGCGATCAGTCCCGCCGCAAGCAGGCCGCGCTGGACGACCGCCGACGGCTCAAGGAGCGCGACCTCGCGCAGCGCGCCACCTCCGAGCAAGCCGACCGCGAAGCCCGCCAGCGCGAGGTGCGCATCCGCGAGACCCGCACGCTGCTGGAGCAGGAGCGCGCCGCCGGCGAGCGGCTGCGGGCGCAGATCGCGGAGGTGCAGGCCCGCCGCAGCGAGCGCAACGACCGCGCCGCGGCGCTCGGTGCCGAGCTCGATCAAATCGGGCTCCGCGAGCAGGAGCTGAAGGCCCGAGAAGGCGCGCTGCGGGTGCTGCTGAAGGATCATGCCGCGGCCCGGGGCGGCGGCTTCGGGTTCCGCAGCGACCCCGCGGCCCAGCGCCGCCGCGACACGGAACGCCAACTGAAACTGCTGCTGCGCGAGGCCGAGCAACTGCGCGCACGCCGCGAGCAACTGACGGCGGAGCGTGCCGGCGCAAGACAGGCCGTGGGCGACCTTGGTCGCGCCGTGCACAGCCTGGAGGAGGAGGCCGCGGCGACCGCGGCGCGCGTGGAGCAGCATCGCGGCACGTTGGACCGGTTGCTGCTGGCACGGTAGGAGCCAGGGGCTAGGAGGCTAGGGGCTAGGGGCTAGGGGCTAGGTCACATCAGCTTCACAACCATCTCGTGCTTGAGGCCGAGCACCTGGCAGGCCAGGTCCAGCGCCTGTTCGCTGAAATGGTCCAGGTCTCCCCAATGGTCGGCGGTGTCCACGACATCGGTCAGCGCCGCGGAGACGACGCGCAGGTCGTAGGCGCCGCTCGCCGCGCGCTCCGGCGCCGCCCTCTGGGCACAGATGTAGAGCGTGGGCTCGCGGCTGCCCATGGGCACCAGGGCGAGAATCCAGCGATACGGCTGCGGGTCATCGCTGTCGATGTCACCGAGCACGGTGGCGCTATAGTCGCTGATCTCGTAGCGGCGCTTCGGCAGCGCGGTCTTGATGGCGGGGCGTTGTTCCATACTGACGGTGTCTCCGCTGTTTGCGTGGATTGCGTAGATTGCGTAGATCAGCGCCGGAGATGGGTCGTGCGGCCGCCCGGCTCAAATCGTCGTCGGCAGCCGGACGGGCCGGATCAGTGATGCCGGCCGGCCCGAGCCCTGCCCCGCAAGAACGAGAGTGAATCTGAGGAGATGAGCCCCATGGCGCATTGGCTGATGAAATCGGAGCCCGATGTCTTCGGCATCGACCATCTCGCCGCTCGCCCGAACCGGACCGAGCCCTGGGACGGCGTGCGCAACTACCAGGCGCGCAACATGATGCGCGACGAGATGAAGGTCGGCGACAGCGTGCTCTTCTACCACTCCAACACCGCTGAGCCCGGCATCGTCGGCATCGCCGAGGTCGCCCGCGAAGGCTACCCGGACCACACCGCCTTCGACCCCGACGCCAAGTACCACGACCCGAAAAGCGACCCGGAGCACCCGCGCTGGTTCATGGTGGACCTGCGCTATGTCCGCCATCTTAAGCGCACCATCACGCTCACCGAGCTGAAGGCACTCGCCGAGCAGCACCCCGACGGCCCCCTCGCGGGTTTCCCGCTCGTGCGCCGCGGCAACCGGCTGTCCGTGATGCCGGTGACGGACGCGCAGTGGGAGTTGATTCTAGGGTTGGAGTGAGGCGGACGAACACCATCCAGCAAGCGACGGCGGGGTGACCCGGCATCGATCCGCAGCGACCAACCGCCGCTGATCGGCCCTATAATGTCTGCACGGTACGACGATAAGAAAGGTTCCACCGGCCTGGTAGCGACTAGGTGTATGCTGCGCTGCTGTTCGCAAAGCCTGCCGTTAACCCTGCTAGGCTTGCCAACATTCTGAGGAAGTGTAAAAGCCGCAGGCCGTCTGTATGTGACCAAGTGGGTGCAAACAGGCAGCAGAGAAGTCGTCGAGCAGACCCGCCGACGAGGTCGATTCAAAATGCCAATAACCAAAAGCGTTCGCATCGCCGCCGTCGATACCGCAAAGTGGTTGCTGCTGACAAGCACAATAGGGCTGGCGCCACTTGTCTTACACGCAGTCGTATCTCTTTTCGTACATGATATCTATTTTGCGTTCGGATCGGTAATGGAAGGCGGCGCGTTAATGTCCTTCTGCTTAGCGCTCGTTTCCGCGATCTTCTTCGACGCTCATTTCCAACGTAAGCATAATCAAAACCTCGACCTTGAGTTGTTTGACGATTTGATATTCAAATTGTTCCCTTGGATCATCGTTTTCATGGTCACTGTTTCCACCGTGCTTTTGCTGGTACTTGGCGAGGAAGAGATAGACCGCGATGCCTTGATCAACACGCAAATTGCCGCAGTAGCCATGTCTTACCTCTACACCGGCTATTACAAGTACGTTTCTTTCCTTGCGGGGTTGAGCCGTGATGTATGAAATTATTCTGTTCACTTTCGTAGGACTGTCCTTTGCCGTATTCGGTTTTCTCGCCCACGAGAAAACGAAGCATTTATTGTCTCGCCAAGCCATTGATAAGCAGGATACTCCAGACGAATGGGAGCTTCTTGAACACATCCTGAAGCGCGATGCGTCTGACTTCGATCTTGACGAGATCCCAACCTACACCAAGGAAAATTCTAACATTCTCGTAGGCAACTTCAAGAAATGAGGCCTCACCAGATGTCAGATTCACCGTATCGAGACCTAAGGAGCAGAATCATGGCTGCCCTAGGAGAAGCCGAGAGGGACGCGGACAGCGATTCCCACGCTAAGCGCATCAGTGCTGACGTTGCGAGAGCACTGCTAAAGCAAAGGGCGGCAAGAGAAGACATCACCGAAGAAGAGCGCAAGGAGCTTCTGCTAAAACGTTATGCGGCCTTTAACGATCGGACAGAGTTTGCGCCGGGGGACTTGGTCAGATGGAAACCTGGCCTTCGGAATAAAGGCGGGATTACGTATTCAGGCCATGCAGTTGTGGTTGAAATGCTACCCGAGCCGATCTTTGACGGCACCAGAGACGCTGGCAGTTCATACTTCCGAGAGCCTCTCGACATGATAATTGCATTCCTTGATCCTGATAACGATTTCATCACCCTGCACGTCGATAGTCGACGCTTTGAAATGGCAAGTACGTAAAGCCGCCCTGAAAAAGCTCCGAGACGCCACAAGTGCTCAACGGCCGCCAGCCGCTCCTCGGGCGGGCCGTCGACCCAGCGGGCCGTCGAGGGGAAACGAGTCGCTCGATCATTGCGGGATCTTCGGCCCAGGTTCGCCATGGGTCATTTCGGCGCCTCGGGGGTACAACAAGCACAAACTCAAGCCGCACAAGGATCACAGCCGCGGGCGCTGCCGGCTCGGATCCGGCAGTCCCGGTGCCGGCCGAAAGCCGGCACCGGAAGGATCACCGCAAGGGTCAGAGGTACGGATCGAGCATGCCGCGCAGGTCCACCCGTGCCCGCAGCCGGCGGCAGAGCATGAACATGCCGGCGAACTTGCGCTGCAGAAAAATCGTGATGGGCTCGGGCAGGTGGTTGAAGGCCTCGTCCATGAACATGTCGCGGCCCTTGACGTAGATGCGCTCAAACAGATCCGATGTGCCGAAGTCGTAGAGTCCGGGGCGTAGCACCTCGGACGACAGCCGGATCATCTCCAGCAGCACCCGCACGGTGGCGGCGTCGACGTCCGGCGCCATGTAGCCGAGCGCAATGCAGGCGTCCTTGAGCCCCGCGTCGTCCTCGGCCAGCGCGGCCAGCGCGAGCGCGCGGTACTGCTCGCTGATCTCGCGCGGCACCGGCAGCGCGGCGCCGAAGTCGAGCAGCATGATGCGCCCGCTCGCGGCGTCGTACAGATAGTTGCCGAAGTTCGGGTCGGTCTGCGCGAGGCCGAAGTCGAACAGCTCCCGCAGCATCAGCCGCACCAAAAGGCCAGCCGCGCGGTCGCGCTCGGCACGGCTGTAGTCGCTTTCGGCCAGGTGGTCGATGGACACGCCGTCCGCGAAGTCCATGGCCAGGATGCGGTCGGTGCTGAGGTCTTCGTGCACGGCGGGCACGAAAAAGTCCGGGTCGTTGCCCACCAGCGCGCGGTAGCGCATCAGCGACGCGGCCTCGGCCTTGTAGTCCGCCTCTTGGTGGAGCTGTGCGCGGGCCTCCTCCAGCAGCGGACCCACGTCCATGCCCTTGGGCGCGAAGCCCAAGTTGCGGGCAAAAAAGCCCAGGTTGTCGATGTCGCTGTCGATGCTCTCGCGCACGCCCGGGAACTGGATCTTGAGCGCGAGCCGGCGGCCATCCTTCGTCTCCGCACGGTGCACCTGACCGATGCTGGCGGCAGCGACGGGCTTGAACTCGAAGCGGCTAAAGCGCTTGTTCCAGTCGCGACCCCATTCGCGTTCCAGGAGCTTCGTGAGCTGGCTCATGGGCATGGGCTCGGCGCGGTCGCGCAGTTGCGCCATGATCGCAGCCGCCTCCGGCGTGAACACGTCGGTGCCGTCCATGGACATGAGCTGGCCCATCTTCATGACGGCCCCGCGCATGCGCGCGAGGCGGTCCGTGAAGCGCTGCGTGGCGCCCGGGCTCAACTGGATGCGGGCCACCTCGCCGGTGCGACGGCTGCGGGCCAGCTCCAGCATGCCGCGCACGCCGACACCCGCGGCGAGATCCGTGGTGGCGCGGCCGAGGTGCCACAGCCGGCTCAGCCGTCGGCTCGGCACGCTGCGGCCGTCGCGGGTCATATCAGCAGTCATCGTCTAACTCCTGTCGAGGTCTAGGACCCAGACTGTATAAGGTGTGCTCTGAAGTGCTGGCGAAAAGCTGGACAGCAAGCGTACTTGCCGGCGGCCGAGTTGGCATTGATGATGCGCGTCGGCGACGCCGTTCATCGCCGCGCCGCGATCCGCCCCGACCTGAGCCCGAAACAGCATGCAGCAGCTCCCCGCCCCGCCCGAGCACCGCGCGCGCAAGCGCTTCGGGCAGAACTTTCTGCACGACCCGGGCACCATCCGCCGCATTGTCGCGGCGGTGGCGCCGACGCCGGGGCAGCACCTAGTGGAGATCGGCCCCGGCCGCGGCGCGCTGACGGCGGGGCTCTTGGAGGCCGCCGGGGAGTTGGATGTCATCGAGCTGGACCGAGACCTGGCAGGCCCCCTCGCGGAGCGGCTGGGGCCACTCGGGCACTTGCGTGTGCACCAGGCCGATGCGTTGAGGTTCGATCTGTGCGCGCTGCTACCGGCCGCGGCTGCCGCCGCCGGCGCGCGGCTGCGCCTCGTCGGCAATCTGCCTTACAACATCTCGACACCGCTCCTGTTCCGTTTTCTGGATCAGGCGGATTGCATCCATGACCTGCACCTGATGCTGCAGAAGGAGGTCGTCGACCGCCTTGCCGCCGCGCCCGGACAGAAGATCTACGGTCGGCTGTCGGTGATGGTGCAGAGCCGTTGCGCGGTTCGGCGCGTGCTGAGCGTCGGCCCCGGCGCCTTCACGCCGGCACCGAAGGTGGACTCCGCCGTCGTGCATCTGGTTCCGCTGCGCCCGCCGCCCATCCCCATCGCCGACCCTGCGCTGCACGCGCGCATCGTCGCCGCCGCCTTCTCGCAACGGCGCAAGCGCATCACGAACAGCCTGCGCGGGCTCGCCGACGCGGCGCTGCTCGAAGGGCTGGGGCTGGACCCCGGCGCCCGCGCCGAGGCGCTCTCGGTGGCGGATTTCGCGCGCGTGGCCAATGCCGCCGCAGCGCACGCAAACGGGGCGGCCCCCGGTTGCATTCCCTCCCCTAATCCCTGAGATTGTCGGGGCCATGCGCGTGCTCGGCCGGCTACCGAGCAGGCGCCCGCGCGCCCGGCAGCCGGACGCAAACCGCGGCGAAGCCGCCTCTGCGCACCATCGCAACCCGACCTCCCCGCCATGAACGACATCCCCGCCCACGACGACATCGACCCCGAGGACGACGCCCCCGAGACCATGGAAGACGATATGGAAGACGATATGGAAGACGACATCGAGAACGCCTTCGCGCAGGAGCCCATCCAGCTCGCGCGCGCCGCCGACGTACTGCCGACGCTGATCCCGGTGTTGCCGGTGGCCTCCCGGCCGTTCTTCCCGGGTCAGGCCGTGCCGCTCCTGATGGATGCCAAGCCATGGCGCAGCACGCTGATGCAGGTGGGCGAGACCGAGCACAAGATCCTGGGCGTGGTGCTGACCCGCAGCGAGACCTCCGAGGAGGCCACCGCGGACGACTTTCACCGCGTCGGCACCGCCTGCCGCGTGCATCGCGTCGCCGAGGACGAGGGCAAGCTCCAGGTGTTGGTGGAGTGCCTGCAGCGCTTCCGCATCGAGCGCTTCGTCGGCCGCAAGGCGCCCTTCAGCGTCCGCGCGGACTACATGCCGGAGCCGCGCCCGGAGCCCGAGGGCGATGTGAAGGCCTACGCGATGGCCATCATCAACACCATCAAGGAGCTGTTGCCGCTGAACCCGCTCTATGTCGAGGAGCTGAAGATGTTCCTCGACCGCTTCGGCCCCGACGACCCGTCGCACCTCGCGGACTTCGCGGCCAGCCTGACCACCTCCACCAAGGACCAACTGCAAGAGGTGCTGGAGGCGGTGCCGCTCATGAAGCGCATGGAAAAGGTGCTGGTGCTGCTGAACAACGAGCTGGAGCTCGCCCGCGCGCAGCAGAAGATCCGCGCCACCGTCGAGGAGCGGATGCACAAACAGCAGCGCGAGTTCTTTTTGAAGGAACAGCTCAAGGCCATCCAGAAGGAGCTCGGCATCGCCAAGGACGACCGCACCGCCGAGGCGGACAAATTCAAGCAGCGCCTCGATAAGCTCAAGCTCACCGAGGAGGCGCAGAAGCGCGTCGATGAGGAGCTGGAGAAGATGTCCGTCCTCGAGACGGGCTCACCCGAATACGCCGTCACGCGCAATTATCTCGACTGGATCACGCTCCTGCCGTGGGGCGTGGACAGCAAGGACAAGCTCGACCTGAAGCGCGCGCGCCGTGTGCTGGACCGCGATCACTACGGCCTCGACGACGTCAAGAACCGCATTCTGGAGTTCCTCGCCGTTGGCATCCACAAGGGCGAGATCGCGGGCTCCATCATCCTGCTGGTGGGCCCACCCGGCGTCGGCAAGACCTCCATCGGCCACAGCATCGCCGACACCCTCGGCCGGCGCTTCTACCGCTTCTCAGTGGGCGGCATCCGCGATGAGGCCGAGATCAAGGGTCATCGGCGCACCTACATCGGCGCCATGCCCGGCAAGTTCATTCAGGCGGTCAAGGACGCCGGCACCCGCAACCCGGTCATCATGCTGGACGAGATCGACAAGATCGGCGCCAGCTACCACGGCGACCCGGCCTCGGCACTGCTGGAGGTACTGGACCCGGAGCAGAACCGGGACTTTCTGGACCATTACCTCGATCTGCGCTTCGACCTCTCCAAGGTGCTCTTCGTCTGCACCGCCAACCAGACCGACAGCATCCCGGGGCCGCTGTTGGACCGCATGGAGGTCATCCAGCTCTCCGGCTACATCGCCGATGAGAAGCTGGCGATTGCGAAGAAATACCTGCTGCCGCGGCAGCTCGAGCGCGCCGGGCTAAACAAGGCCGCCGTCAAGGTCGGCACCAAGACCCTGCGCGCGCTCATCGAGGGCTATGCCCGGGACGCCGGCGTGCGCCGGCTCGAAAAGCAGCTCGGCAAGATCGTGCGCAAGGTGGCCGTGCGCATGCTGGAGGGCGAGGCGACGCCCATCGACGTGACCGAGGCAGAGCTCAAAGACTATCTCGGCAGCCCCGTGTTCCGCGACGAGCGCAAGCTCGGCGGCCCGGGCGTCGTCACCGGACTCGCGTGGACCGCCATGGGCGGCGCCACGCTCAGCATCGAGGCCGTGCGCACCCATGAATACGGCCGCGGCTTCAAGCTCACTGGGCAGCTCGGCGACGTCATGAAGGAGTCCGCCGAGATCGCCTACGGCTACATCGTAAGCCACGCCCGCGCGTTCGGCGCCGATCCCGCCTTCTTCGAGAACGGCTACGTGCACCTGCACGTGCCGGCCGGCGCGACGCCCAAGGACGGCCCGTCCGCCGGCATCACCATGGCCTCGGCGCTGTTGTCACTGGCGCGCCAGAAGCCGGTGCGGCGCATTGCGATGACAGGCGAGCTGACGCTGACCGGCGAGGTCTTCCCCATCGGCGGCGTGCGCGAGAAGCTCATCGCCGCCCGGCGCGCCGGCATCAAGGAGATCATCCTGCCCGCCGACAATGAGGGCGAATACGACGAGGTGCCGGAGCACATCAAGAAGGGGCTCGACGTGCACTTCGTGAACCGCTTTGCGGACGTGGCGCCGTTGTTGTTCGCGACGCGCACGCCATAGGCATTCCGACCAAGACCCATTGCAGCATCGTGGTCGCCCCCGCGTCGTTCGGACTCAGGCAGCGTCGATAGACCCAACCAAGCCATCGAGAACCCCGATCTGCTGTCGGAACGCATTCAGCTCGCGCTTCAGATCGCGGGTATCGGCGGTTTGATTCCGCGTCCGATAGATACGTTCCGCGCCCGAGAACATTTCGTACTTCTCGCCTGCACCCTGGACGGCATTCCGAACCGCGACGGCGTTTGCCTCACCGCGCCTGCGAGCCGACTCGAGCTCGGCTTGCGTCGCCTGGCCCCCGCGAAACCGTTGCTCAAGGGCAGCGATCGTATGCCGATCTTGGGCAATCACCTCGCGTGCGCTTGCAATCAGGGACTCGGCTGCACGGTTGGAGCCCCTCACGTCGGCGACCATCGCCTCCAATTGATCCTCTGCCGTTGCAAACGCGCTTTGCTTCCGGGCGACATAGGCGCCTGCCAAGCTCCCGCTGGCGCCACCGGCCGTTCCTGCGGCAACTGCGCCGCGAATGCCGCCGACCAACCAGCCGCCCAAGACCGAGCCCGCGGTTGCGCCCGTCAAGGCGCCTTCCCAGACGGTGCGCTGAAAGGCCTCGCTCTGCTGGCGCAAGCGGCGCTCCGCTGGCGTGAGCGTCTGCTCATCAGCCGTGATATCCGTCCGCGTACCCTGGTTCCGCGCGGCCTCCGGCCGGTCCGCAGTGCCCTCGAATGCAGTCGGCGTTTGAGCGCAGCCAATCATTCCTAACAGGACAATGGCGATTGCGGACAGGGAATCGCGTACAGGCTTCAACATGTCGGCGCAGCGATGAGCTTGCTCCTGTTGTGCGGCGCTCCGCGGCAAGGATCGGCTGCTGTGCCGCTCAATCGGCGAAGCAACATGTCACTATGGACTGATTGGGGGTTGCGTGGCGGGTACTCCGGGCCTGCGATCCGGGCCGTCGTTCGACACCGCCCATGCGAGCCCACCCGCTGCGGCCAGCCCAAGCCCGACCAGGCCAACCGCATTCGCGCTGGCTCCACCGAACAAGGCTCCGACTCCCGCCAAAGCGCGTTCATCCGCCTGGCTTACCGCGACGGTTGCAATCGCATCGGCATCTTGCAGACTGCCCGCTTCGCGTGCAGCCTGAGTGAGCATGTCGGAGCCGGTCTCCGCCGGCTTGCAAGGGTTATCGGCCGTCAATGTGACAGCATCATCGCTGGCCAGATCAAGCGTGCAACCCTGTCCCATTGCGAGGGTCGCGCTGCTGCCCTCCAACACGAACAGACGATCCCGCTCGACCACCACCATTCCGATCTGTGCCGGCACAAAACTATGCCCTGAATTGACGAGGACAACACCTTTGACGCTGATGACCCGACCGAGCAGTTCGGCATCAACGGGTGCGACGCCAAGCCCGCACGTCAATGCAAGGCCAGCCGCAATACTGACGCAAGATTTCGAGTCGTGCATTCGCACTCCGTGATTGGATCAGAGCATAGGTCGCTTGTTGAATAGAAGCGGCTCGAGCATGACGAGCGCATATCCATGTCCAGCCGCAGCGCCGGCCTTGATCGTCGTCCCGACCAGCGCCGAGGACTTGCGTAGCCAAGGCTTCCAGCCCTGATGGCGTCAGGCCAGCATGGCCCCCCAACGCAATCGGCCGCTGCCGTGGTCAGAGGTCAGAGGTCAGAGTTGTGATCACGGCCGCAGCGCCGATGGGCCGGTTGATCGCTACCCGACTGCTTGCCGCGCTGATGGGTGCCGCATGGCCATACCCGTGCGGGGCGGTGCCAATAACTGCCTGGCCAACGCCTGGACCCTCTTGCCGGGGAAAGTCTCAACCTTGAACGTCGGTGTTGCCACCGTCTAAGCATGGGCATTGAGATAGTGAAAACACTGATCTTCGCGCGTGTCGTCCTTTAGTCGCACCGCTGACGGGTTCGAGGCAAGGGCATGCGGGTTCTCGCATCTCCATTTGATGCGTGCACGAAAAAGCCGCCCGGAGGCGGCTTCTCGGCGCGGCGCCCGGGCGGGCGTCGCCGGACGGCGAAGCGGCCGTTACTTCACCGTCACCTCACCGCTGATGACGTTGCGGAAGCGCGCGACGACGCCGTCGCCGACCTTGAGCTCGTCGAGCAGCGCCTTGTCTTCCACCGGGAAGACGCGGGTGGTCTCGGCACCCTTGATGGTGACCGTGCCGGCCGCCTTGTCGACGCCGACCACCTTGCCGTAGAGCGTCAGGGTGTCGGTGATGCTGCCGGCGGGCTTCTCGCCCGGGGCGGCGTCCACGGCGGTGTCGCCCTCGGCGCCCATGGCGCCGGCGTCGCGGCCGGTCTGGAGCTCGATCAGCGCCGTGGTGGTCTCGGTGATGCTGACCATGTCGCCGATCTTGATCTGATCGAGCCGCTCCACCTCCGGCGGCACGTGCAGCACCTTGTACTCGCCCTCGGCGGTCTTGAGAGTCATCAGGCGGGTGTCGGTGTTCACCACCATGACCTCCCCCTCGATCGTGGTCTCCATCGCCTCCGCGACAACGGGCTGGCTCTGAAGGTCCACCTCCGCGACGACGGGCGCGGCGAGCAGGGCCGCAACGGCGGCGGCGACAATGTGCTTGTAAGACATGGTCTCGACTCCTCAATTCTGGTGGTCACGCGAAGCTGCGTGGCGGCGGCAGCGTACCTGCACGGCCCCGTGGACGCAACCGGGCGTATTGCGGCGACACGACCTCCGGCGCGTCCAGGATCGCGACGCTGATCGGTTGCTCCGACCGGGCAGCGACGCCGTTCTGCCCCCCCGTTGGCCTGGTCAGGCGCCTTTCGCAAAACCGGGGTTGAGAACGAGGGACTCGGGTCTTGTCAGCAGAACAGGTTGCGCTGGCGCGGCTGCTCAGGACTCCGGTAGCGAATCGGCCGCGACGTCTTTTCCAAGACGCCTTCCTCCACGAGTCGGGCCAGCCATTCCTTTGCCTGGGGGCGCGACACATTGAGCTCCGCTGCAATCTCGGCATCCGTTTTGGGTGTCGGGAGACCCTGCAGCAGCGTGCGGACAGTGGCGAACAAAGCATCTGCCGGATTGAGAGCCGTTTGGCCCAAGCCACCAGCGGACGCTTCGGCCGATGTGCGGTCCTTCGCGACAACGCCTCCGACGACGTTGACGGACTCCGGGGGCTTCGCCGCCTCAACGGCGCGCGGCTCGGGTTGTTCCGCCGCATGAGCATCGGTTGACAGAGACCGCTCGGACGGCGGCGCTTCAAGCACCGGCGGTGTCGGCGTCGGCGAGTCTGGCCCATCCATGCGGTCCTTACCCGACAGAAGCGCCACAACATCCTCCGCCACCGATGGCTCGGGCCAAGGCTTCGCGCCGAGCTCACGGAGCGCATCGAGTCCCGGACTCGGTGCGCCGACGGTACGGACGTAGACGGGCATCGTTCGGTGCTTCTTCAGTTGCTCGACCGCGCCGGCCCAGGTGCCGCCCTTCCGGGGCTCGGCCCCGACCACCAGGGCCGCGTCGGCGAGTGCATAGACAAGCTTGTTGCGCTGCATGGCGTTGCCGATGTTGAAGCCGGCAGCGGGATCATAGGGGGAGATCAGAACCAGTCGCTCGTCGAGCAGCAGGTCCCGGTTCTCCCGCTGAACGGCGGCCCGGGCGAGGCTGTCGGCGAGCACGCCGACGGCGCCCCCCTGCGCCTCCAGGGCACCGCGCATAGCCGCCTGATCGACGCCGCGAGCGGCACCGGAGATCAAGGCTCTGCCTGCCCGGGCCGTGAGGCGGCCGACCGCCTCGGTGTAGGCGATCAGCTCGTCATCCACGTGCCGGGAACCAACCACGGCCAGCCCGCCTTGCTCCAACTGCGCCCGCTCGCCGCAGCCGTACAGAATGGGCGGGGCTTCGTCCTTGAGGCGCGCTTTGAGTCGGCGGGGATAGTCGGCATCCGCGCGGCTTGCGACCCAGATGGCGCGGGCCTGCCATTGCTCGAACGCCTGGCTTAGCTGAAATCCGCGAGCCAGCAGCGCGCGCAAACGCTCGGCATCGACTTTGGGGGCCAGAACCTCAGCCAGCTCGGCGCACAGCGCCTGACCGTCCGCGCCAAGCAGGTCGGCGGGCTGACGTCCATGGTCTTGCAGGGTAACCGCGACCCGGTTGTACAGCATGGGCGTCAGCAGCTCGGTCTTGTCCCGCTCGCGACCCACGATCAGCGGCGCGGTGAGGAGCAGGATGGCCTGGGTGTTGGCAGAGAGTGCAGCACTCATTCGTCATGTCCGGTAAGTGCGAGGGCCAGCGGCCACACCGGGCCCGAGCCGTGGCGCCGGAGCAACCAGGCAGCCACGGTGAAGGTCCAGCGGGAGTCGACCATGTCGTCCAAGAGCAGGCATGCTCGCCCACGGACGGCTGCGGGCAGCGGCGCCGCCGTCGCCAAACTGCCGTCCAGGTTGCGCGCCTGCTGAACGCTGTTGGCCATCGTCTTTTGCTCTGGGCGCTCGGCCGTCGTCGAAAGAACCGCATGAAACGGGAGACCGAGCGCGCTTGCAACCCGTACCGCCAGATCAGGAACCAAGTCGGGGTGACGGCGGGAAGGGATGCAGGCGACCCAGGCTGGGGCGGGGACGGGTTTCCAGGCCCGCACCAGATCCGCGCAGGCCGTGACCAGCTCGTCGCAAAAGCGCGCATCTTGGTACTTGCCCCGATACACAGACTCACCCCAACCGGCATCGCGCCAGACGCACAAGGCCCTGCCGGTCTCGGCGCGCTCGCCGTCCCGGATGCGCCCGCGAACGCCGTATGTGGGCAGCCCGTTTGCAGGCCATTGCCGGCGAGGCTCAATCGAGAGATGTGTGCGGCGCAGAAAGGCCGATGCCTCCCGCACAATACCGGGCGAAGGCGCACGCGGCAGCAGCGGGAGATCGGGCGATCCCGGCTCGGTGTCCGGGTCGCCGTCCAATGCCCTGATCAGGAAGGCCATGTGCCCCGATGTCAGAGATACGTAGTCCTGCATCTGGCGGTACTCCGCGCGCCGAAGATCGCTCAGTCGCCGTGCCCGCTCCCAAAATCCAGGCCCCACAAGAGCGGCTGTCAGCTGCCACTTGCCGCGATCCTTGACGATGGGTGCCGGCGATTCAAGAGACAGGAGCTTGATCGTGTTTTCGATTCGGCCATGGCTCAGGTTGACGCGCGCCTCCAACTGCGAAACAGACAGTCCGCCCGGCGCAGATTCCAGCGCCACCAGGACCGTTCCGACCTCCGCTTCAGTAGGAAACGCGCTGCGGATGAAGTAATCGTGGATGTCGTCCTCTTCACTGCCACTCAGCAGTACCCCATAGGCGGCATCGAGTGCACGGCCAGCGCGCCCGACCTGCTGGTAATAAGCGACGGCGGACCCGGGAGACTGGTAGTGAACCACGAAGGCGAGGTCCGGTTTGTCGAAGCCCATTCCCAGCGCGGTCGTGGCAACCAGGGCCTTGACGCGATTATCGAGCAGCGCCTGCTCGAGCTCGGGGCGACGCTCGCCGGTCTCACCGGAATACGAATACACATTCAGCCCCTTCGAGCGCAACCATTCGGCGACCCGCACGGCATCGCGAACCGTCAGCGTGTATACGATGCCGCTGCCCGGAAGGTCAGGCAGGCGCTCGGCCAACCACGCCAGGCGCTCAGCCTGGCCGGCAAGTCGGATGGTCTGAAGCTTGAGCGACGGCCGACTCAAATCGCCTCGAGACACCGCCAAGTCCGGCCCCAGCACCGCACGTAGGTCGTCCATGACTCGATTGTTCACGGTGGCGGTCGTCGCGAGCAACCGCAGGTTGGGAGGCAATGCCCGAACGATGCGCTCCAAGAGTCGGTAGTGAGGGCGGAAGTCGTGCCCCCAATCCGAGATGCAGTGGGCCTCGTCCACCACCAGCAGCGAAATGTGCGGGGACAAGGGACCGAGCACCTCGCTGCCGAAACGCTCATTGGCTAGCCGTTCCGGAGACACTAGCAGAATGTCAACGTCTCCCGCCCGAACCCGCGCCTCGACGGCGGGCCAGTCGTCCTGGTTGCCGGAATGGATGCTCACGGCTCGCAGCCCCATCCGTTCCGCCGCCGCGACTTGGTTGCGCATGAGGGCGAGCAACGGCGAAATGAGCAAGGCAGGACCGAGACCCGCCTCCCGCAGTAGCTTCACCGCTATGAAGTAGACGAAACTCTTGCCCCAGCCGGTCTTCTGAACGACGAGAAGCCGTTGCCGTCCGGCGACCGCGGCGCGAATTGCCGCTTCCTGGCCGTCCCGGAATTGCGCACCCGGTTTGCCGCTGCCGAGCCGCAGCAACTCGACGGCGCGCTTTGCGTCATAAGCCATGCTCCTTGCTCCCTCGCTGTGCGGCCGGTCCTGCACCGGCCTTGAGAGGGCAAGATTCTACGCTGGAAAACCACGCTCCGTTGCTGATGTGCCGGAGTGATCATCCGGCGCCCATTCGCAGGACGTCTCCATCCAGCGCGCCGTTGCGCCAATTCAGACGGCATCCCCCGGCACCCGCACGAAGCCCTCCATCAGCACCCGCGCGCTGCGGCTCATGATGACCTTGTCGACGCGCCAGGCGCCGTTCTGCTCCGATGCCGCGGCGCCGACCTTGAGCGTGCCGGAGGGGTGGCCGAAGGTGACGCTGTCGCGCGCACCGCCGCCGGCTGCCCCCCGCGAGACCAAGCTGACCAGCGTGCCGGGGATGGCTGCCGCACTGGCGATGGCGACCGCGGCGGTGCCCATCATCGCGTGGTGCAGCTTGCCCATGGACAGCGCACGGACGTTGAGGTCGATGTCGGCGGCCCGCACCGGCTTGCCGCTGGAGGCGACGTAGTCCTGCGGCGGCGCGCAGATGGCCACCTTCGGCGTGTGCTGCCGGGCGGCGGCCTCGGCGATGTCGCCGATCAGCCCCATGCGCAGCGCGCCGTGGGCACGGATGGTCTCGAAGCGCGCAAGCGCCGCCGGGTCGCCGTTGATGGCGTCTTGCAGCTCGGTGCCGTCGTAGCCCAAGTCCGCGGCGTTCAGGAACACCGTCGGGATGCCGGCGTTGATCATCGTGACCTCGAAGCTGCCGACGCCGGGGACGTCCAGCACGTCGATGACATTGCCGGTGGGGAACACCGCCTCGCCGGCGTCGATGGGGCTGACGAACTCCACCGGCACCTCGGCGGCCGGGAAGGTCACGCCGTCGAGCTCGAAGTCGCCGGTTTCCTGCACCTGGCCATTGGTGATCGGCACGTGATTAACGATGGTCTTGGCGATGTTCTGCTGCCAGACGCGCACGGCACAGACGCCGTTCTCGGGGATGCGCGCCGGGTCCACGAGGCCGTTGGCTACCGCAAAGGCCCCGACGGCGGCGCTGAGATTCCCGCAATTGCCGGACCAATCGACGAAGGGCTGGTCGATGGAGACCTGGCCGAAGAGATAGTCCACGTCATGCCCCGGCCGCGCGCTCTTCGACAGGATCACGGTCTTGGACGTGCTCGACGTGGCCCCGCCCATGCCGTCGGTGTGCTTGCCGTAGGGGTCCGGGCTGCCGATGACGCGCAAGAGCAGCCGATCCCGCGCCGCGCCGGGGACTTGGGCGGGCTCGGGCAGGTCCGTCAGCTTGAAGAAGACGCCCTTGCTGGTGCCACCGCGCATGTAGGTGGCGGGGATGCGGATTTGGGGTGGATGGGGCATTGCGGTGTCTGTCTTCGCGATCGATGCTGAACAAGAAGTGTCGTTGGATATCTTATGATTCACCGCGCCGCTGCCGGCTGAGCGCTGGCCTCCGCGGGCCTGCTCCACTCGTTACGCAGCGCTCCGCGAGTCATGCCGCCATAGAACAGCGTCATGAGCCCGACCGAACAGGCCGCGTCGGCGCCAGCCGCGCATAGGTGCCGACCACATGCGCGACGGGCCGCTCGTCGCCCGCCGAGAACAAGGACGCCTCGCCGACGATGAGCGTACGGCCGAGCTTCAGCAGCCGGCACTCGCCGATGATGTCCCGATCCCCCGGCGGCATGCGCAGGAAGCTGGTGTTGAGATTCGTGGTGGCGACGTCGATGGTCAGGCCGACGGCACCGCAGATGGCCACGTAGAGCCCGACATCGGCGACGCCCATCAGCACGGGCCCGGAGACGGTGCCGCCGGGCCGAAGCTCCTCGAAGCCGATGGCGTGGCGCACGCGGGCGGTGCCGTTGCCGAGCGCCTCCACCGTGACCTTGGTCTGCGGGAACTCGGTGGCGAGAAAGGCCGCCAGTTCTTCTCTCGTGGTCATGGTTCGCCTGTGTTTGGGAGCGGCTTCAGCCGCGACGCGCGGGGTCGCGGCGGGGTCGCGGCTGCAGCCGCTCGCACGATCGTCAGGCCGCCGTCGCCAGAAAGTCCTGCGCAAACCGCTGCAGCACGCCGCCGGCCGCGTAGACGTGGACTTCTTCGGCCGTATCCAGCCGGCAGGTGACCGGGATCTCCACCCGCTCCCCATTGGTGCGGTGCATCACCACCGTCAGCTCGGCCCGCGGCGCCGGCTCGCCGATCACGTCGAAGGTCTCGCTGCCGTCTATGCGAAAGGTGTGGCGGTCCTCGCCGTCGCGAAACTGCAACGGCAGCACGCCCATGCCGACCAGATTCGTCCGGTGGATTCGCTCGAAGCCCTCGGCGACGATCGCCTCGACACCCGCCAGACGCACGCCCTTCGCGGCCCAGTCGCGCGACGAGCCCTGGCCGTAGTCGGCGCCGGCGATGATGCAGAGCGGCTGGCCGCGGTTCATGTAGGTCTCGATGGCCTCCCACATGCGCATCTGCTCGCCGTCCGGCTCCACGCGGGCGAGCGAGCCCTGTATCACCTCGCCCTCTGCATTACGGCACATCTCGTTGAACAGCTTGGGGTTGGCGAAGGTCGCCCGCTGCGCGGTGAGGTGGTCGCCGCGGTGCGTGGCGTAGGAGTTGAAGTCCTCCTCCGGCAGGCCCATGCGCGCCAGATACTCGCCCGCCGCGCTGCTCGCCAGGATGGCGTTCGACGGGGACAGATGATCCGTGGTGATGTTGTCGCCGAGCACCGCGAGCGGGCGCATGCCCTTGAGCGCGCGCTTGCCGGCCAGCGCGCCCTCCCAGTAGGGCGGGCGGCGGATGTAGGTGCTCATCTCGCGCCAGTCGTAGAGCGGGCTCGCGGCCTGCTCGCGGGCGCCGAGGTCGAACATCGGGGTGTAGACCTGCTGGAACTGCTCCGGCTTCACGCAGCGCTCGACGATGGCGTCGATCTGCTCGTCCGACGGCCAGATGTCCGCGAGCCGGATGGGCTTACCGTCGGCAGCGGTGCCGAGCGTGTCCCTTTCGATGTCGAAGCGGATGGTGCCGGCGATGGCGTAGGCCACCACCAGCGGCGGCGAGGCGAGGAAGGCCTGCTTCGCATAGGGGTGGATGCGGCCGTCGAAGTTGCGGTTGCCGGAGAGCACCGCCGTCGCGTACAGATCGCGGTCGATGATCTCCTGCTGGATGGTCGGGTCCAGCGCGCCGCTCATGCCGTTGCAGGTGGTGCAGGCGAAGCCGACGATGCCGAAGCCGAGCTGTTCCAGCTCCGGCAGCAGGCCAGATTCTTCCAAATAGAGCTTCGCGACCTTCGAGCCCGGCGCAAAGGACGTCTTGACCCAGGGCTTGCGGGTCAGCCCCAGCGCATTGGCCTTGCGCGCCAGGAGCCCGGCGGCGACGACGTTGCGCGGGTTCGACGTGTTGGTGCAGGAGGTAATGGCCGCGATGATGACGGCGCCGTCCGGCATCTTGCCTGCCGCCTCCTCGGCCAGCGCCTTGTCCAGATCCACGGCGATGCCGCGCTCGGCGAGCGCCGACGTCGGCAGGCGCCGGTGCGGGTTGGACGGCCCGGCCATGGTGCGCCCGACGCTGCTCAGATCGAACTCCAGCACGCGCTCGTACTCGGCCGCGGCCAGGTCATCCGCCCACAGGCCCGTGGTCTGCGCGTACTGCGCGACCAATTCGACCTGCTCGGGCTCGCGGCCGGTGAGCTTGAGATACGCGATGGTCTGCTCGTCGATGGCGAACAGCCCGGCGGAGGCGCCGTACTCCGGCGTCATGTTGGAGATGGTCGCCCTGTCCCCGATGGTCAGGCTGCGGGCGCCGTCGCCGAAAAATTCGAGCCAGGCCGAGACGACCTTCGCGTTGCGCAGAAACTCCGTCAGCGCCAGCACGATGTCCGTCGCCGTGATGCCGGGCTGGCGCTTGCCCGCGAGTCTGACCCCGACGATCTCGGGCAGGCGCATCATAGTCGGGCGGCCGAGCATGACGGTCTCGGCCTCCAGCCCACCGACGCCGATGGCGATGACGCCGAGCGCGTCCACGTGCGGGGTGTGGGAGTCGGTGCCGACGCAGGTGTCCGGAAAGGCGACGCCCCTACCGGTCTGATCGCGCTGCACCTGCACCACCGGCGACATCTTCTCCAGATTGATCTGGTGCATGATGCCGTTGCCCGCCGGGATCACGTCCACGTTGTCGAAGGCCGTCTTGCACCAGTCGATGAAATGAAAGCGGTCGGCGTTGCGGCGGTCCTCAATGGCGCGGTTCTTGGCGAAGGCCTCGGGGTCAAAGCCAGGGGCTTCGACGGCCAATGAATGATCGACGATGAGCTGCGTCGGCACGACGGGATTGACCTTGGCCGGATCACCGCCTTGGTCGGCAATGGCATCGCGCAGGCCGGCCAGGTCCACCAGCGCGGTCTGGCCCAGGATGTCGTGGCAGACCACGCGCGCCGGGTACCACGGGAAGTCCAGGTCGCGCTTGCGCTCGAGAATCTGCCGCAGCGCGTCGGTTAACAGAGCCGGCTCGCAGCGGCGCACGAGCTGCTCGGCGAGCACCCGGGCGGTGTAGGGCAGCTTTGCATAGGCACCGGGCTGAATCGCCTCCACCGCCGCGCGGGTGTCGAAGTAATCGAGGTCGGTGCCGAGCAGCGGTGTGCGGTAGTCGGTGTTCATCATCGTTCCGGTGCAAGAAATTTGCCGAGGCGACGTCATCATGACGCCGCGCGGGCCGCTGGAGCGGCTGCGCTGGGTTCCGACGCCGGAGCGCGGGAACGAGGGCGGTATCGCTGGCTGCCGCGCTCCAAGCTTGGCAGCTCGGGCGGACGCCCCAGCCTCGCTTGAGCCTAGCTGGGCTGTCTCAGCGATCGTGGATCGGCACCCAGCGCCGATTCTCCGGCCCGACGTATTCCGCGCTCGGGCGGATGATCTTCTTGTCGATGCGCTGCTCGATCACGTGCGCCACCCAGCCGGCGGTGCGGGAGATGACAAAGATCGGCGTGAACAGCGGCGTCGGCACGCCCATTTGGTGGTACGACACCGCCGAGAACCAATCTAGGTTCGGGAACATCTTCTTCTGATCCCACATCACGTGCTCCAGCCGTGCCGCGACATCGAACATCAGCATGTCGCCATTGGCCTCGGACAGCCGCTGGGCAACGGCCTTAATGATCCGATTACGCGGATCGGCGATGGTGTAGACGGGATGGCCGAAACCGATGACGATCTCCTTGCGCCCGACCCGCTCGGTAATGTCAGCCTCCGCCTCGTCGGCGCCCGCATAGCGCTGCTGGATCTCGCAGGCGACCTCGTTGGCGCCGCCATGCTTCGGCCCGCTCAGCGCACCGATGGCGGCGGTAATCGCGCTGTACATGTCGGCATTGGTGCCGGCGACGACGCGCGCGGCGAAGGTCGACGCGTTGAATTCGTGCTCGGCATAGAGATTGAGCGACGTGTGCATGGCGCGTACCCACGCCTCCGGCGGGGTCTCGCCGTGCAGCAGGTGCAGGAAATGCCCGCCGATGGAGTCATCGTCGGTCTCCAGCTCAATGCGCTTGCCGTTGTACGCGAAGTGGTACCAGTAGAGCAGCATGGAGCCGAAACACGCGATCAGCCGGTTGCCGATGTCACGCGCCGAAGCCACCGGCATCGTCTCCTTCTCCGGCTCCAGCGTACCGAGCACGGAGCAGCCGGTGCGCAGTATGTCCATGGGGTGCGCCGACGGCGGCAATTGCTCCAGCGCCGCCTTCAACGCCGTCGGCAGGCCACGCATGGATTTGAGCTTGCGCTTGTAGCCGGCCAGCTCCGCGCGGGTGGGCAGCCGCTCATGGATCAATAGGAATGCGATCTCCTCGAACTCGGCCTCATCGGCAAAGTCCAGGATGTCGTAGCCGCGGTAATGCAGGTCGTTGCCGGTGCGACCGACGGTGCAAACGGCGGTGTTGCCGGCGGTGACGCCCGAGAGCGCGACGGACTTCTTGGCCTTGGGCTTGTCGTTGATATCGCTCATCTCTACCTCCTACTCGATAACGTTACGTTGCCTGCGATGCTCGTCAATGCGGCGACGGCGCGATCCGCCACCGGCGGTGGATGTCCCCGCGTCAAGACGCTGGCGGCTCGGCGTACAGCGCGTCGAGCTTCTGCTCGAAGCTGTGGTAGTTCAGGTGCTCGTACAGGTCGGCGCGCGTCTGCATCATGTCCACGACACCCGCCTGGGTGCCGTCGCGGCGCACCGCCTCGTAGACCTTGAGCGCCGCTTGGTTCATGGCGCGGAAGGCCGACAGCGGATAGAGCACCAGCGCCACGCCCACCTCGGCGAGCTCGCCGGTCGTAAACAGCGGCGTCGCGCCGAACTCGGTGATGTTCGCGAGCACCGGTACGTCCACCGCGGCGATGAATCGCGCGTACTGTTCCAAGCTCGTCATCGCCTCCGGAAAGATCATGTCGGCACCGGCCTCGACGCAGGCGACGGCGCGCTCAATGGCCGCGTCCATGCCCTCCACCGCCAGCGCGTCTGTGCGCGCCATGATGACGAAGTCATCGGTGCGCGCATCAACGGCGGCCTTGATGCGGTCCACCATCTCCGCCTGCGGCACCACCGCCTTGTTCGGCCGATGCCCGCAGCGCTTCGCGGCCACTTGGTCCTCGATGTGGCAGCCGGCGGCGCCCGCGCGAATCAGCTCGCGCACGGTACGGGCGATGTTGAACGCCCCGCCCCAGCCCGTGTCCGCATCCACCAGCAGGGGCAGATCGCAGACGTAGGTGATGCGGCGCACGTCCACCAGCACGTCTTCCAGGCTGCTGATGCCGAGGTCCGGCACGCCGAGCGAGCCCGCCGCGACGCCGCCGCCGGACAGATAGACGGCGCGATAGCCCGTGTGCGCCGCGAGCAGCGCGTGATAGGCGTTGATGGCGCCCATCACCTGCAGCGGGTGCTCTTCGGCAACGGCACGGCGGAGCTTGGCGCCCGCGGTCAGCTTCTCGGTCATGATCGGTCCTCGGTGGTGGTCGGGTTGCGGGCGGCGAGGCGGCGCTCGACGCTGCGCCGGGAGGCCAGGATGTGCCGGCGCATCAGCCATTCGGCGAGCTCGCCGTCGCGCTCGGCGATGGCATCGACAATGCGCCCGTGCTCGGTGAGCGCCTCCCTTGCGCGGTCGCTCTTCATGCCGAACTGGCAGCGGTACATGCGCATCAGGTGATAGAGGTCGTCGCAGAGGATGCGCGTGAGCCGCGCGTTGCCGCTGCTCGCGACGATGCGGTAATGAAAGTCCAGATCCCCTGCCTGCTGGAAGTAGGCCTGGCCGTGCTCGCGGGCGACCTCATCGCGATGGCGCGCCATCAACGCCTGCAGATCCGCGATGGCAGCGTCGGACATGCGCTCGGCGGCAAGCCGCGCGGCGGTGCCCTCCAGCGCCTCGCGGATCTCGTACAGCTCCATGAGCCCCGCGCCGGTGAGCTTCACGGCGCGGGCGCCGATGCGCGGGCGCCGCTCCACGAGCCCGAGCGCCTCCAGCCGGCCGATGGCCTCGCGCAGCGGCGCGCGGCTCACGGCATAGTCGGCCGCCAGCACGGGCTCGCTCAGCTTGCTGCCGGGCGGGATACGGCCCTCGACGATGGCCTGGCGCAGCTCCACGAACACGCGCTCGGCGGTGGAGTCGCGCAGGCCGGCCGAGGCAGGCGCCCGCTCCGGCTGCTGCTCGGAGCGCAGATGGATTGTCGACAAGAGGCTCGTCATGTGGCGGAGAATACGCCCGCTGTGACCCAAAAGGCCAGAGATTGTCGACAATACAGATCATTGCCCTTGCGTGCGGCTACGGCCGGCGTGGGAGCGGCTTCAGCCGCGAATCTGCGACTCGCATCGGCGCCGCTCTGTCGCGGCTGAAGCCGCTCCCACGGACACCGCGCGCATCTTGTCGACAACTCCGCGCGGCCGCCCAAGCTGAGCGGCTCGCTATACTGCGGCCCATCGAAGCCCTCCGGGAAAGCCCGATGCCGTTACCCTCGGCCGCTGCCCCCGCGGCGGCAAGCCAGCCCAAGTCCGACCCCTTCGCCGCCGCCCGCGACATCCACGCGCGACTCCGCGACAACCTCGCGACCGTGCTGCGCGGTCAGGAGCAGGCCATCCGCTGGCTGCTCGCGGCGGTGGCCGTCGGCGGCCACGTGCTGCTGGAGGACGTGCCCGGCACCGGCAAGACGACGCTCGCCAAGGCCCTGGCCCGCTCCATCCACGGCACCTTCAAGCGCGTGCAGTTCACGCCGGACCTGATGCCGTCGGACATCCTGGGCGTGTCGGTGTACGACCCGTCGGAGCACGCCTTTCACTTTCGGCCCGGCCCGGTGTTCACGCAGATCCTGCTCGCCGACGAGATCAACCGCGCCTCCCCGCGCACCCAGGCGGCGCTGCTGGAGGCCATGGGGGAGTCTCAGGTCAGCGTCGATGGCGAGCTGAAGCCCCTGGATGAGCTCTTCTTCGTCATCGCCACGCAGAACCCCATTGAGCTGCACGGCACCTATCCGCTGCCGGAGGCGCAGATGGACCGCTTCGCACTGCGCTTCGGGCTCGGCTACATCGGCGAGGAGGCCGAGGCCGCGCTGCTCGACGATCAGCGCGGTGGCCATCCGCTGACCCGGCTGACGGCCTGCGCGACGGCGGCGGAGATCCTTAAGCTCCGCCGCGCCGTGCAGCAGGTACGGGTGTCGGAGCCCATCCGGCGCTACATCGTCGCGCTGGTGGCGGCGACGCGGCGGCGCGACGGTGTTGCGCTTGGCGCCAGCCCGCGGGCGTCACTGACCCTGATGAAGATCGGCCAGGCGCTCGCGTTCTTCGACGGCCAGGACTACCTGCCGCCGGAGCCGGTGCGCGAAGCGGCGCTGCCGGTCATCGCCCATCGGCTCGGGCTCGACCCCGCCGCCCGCTACGCGGGGCGCAGCGCCGCGGACGTGGTGCGCGAGTGCCTCGCCGACGTGCCGCTGCCCGACTAAGTGAGGGTTCGAAAACAACTCAAACACTTGTGTCGCCAAAGCCGAGGCATCGACGACTGAAGAGGAACTACGAAACACGCGAAAAGCGCGAAAAATGCTCGGTCGACCGCCGTCCTTTTCGCGTGTTTCGCGTGTTTCGTCGTTGAAAAGATTTGTACGCCTTGTTTGTAAATGTTCACTATGCCGAAGCGCGCAGCGCCCGCGTCCCCGAGCACCCCGCGCCGCTCGCTGCCCGCGCGCATCGAGCGCGGCATCAAGTCCTGGAGCTGGCTCAATCTCCGGCTCGCAAGCGCCGGGCAGGAATGGCTCCGGCGGCGCTTCACACCGGCGGGCCAGGGCGTGCTGGCGGCGACCTTCGCGGCCGGGCTGTTCGGGCTCGACACCCGCATGACCGCGGCGCACCAGGCCTTTGCCTTCGGCGTCGTGCTGCTCGCCATCGCCTGGCTCGGCACGCGGCTGCCACTGCCGAAAATCACGCTCAGGCGCCGGCTGCCGAGGCGCGGCGCCGTCGGCCAGCCCTGCGTCTATCAGGTCGAGGTGCAGAACACCGGCCGGCGCCCGGCCATCGGGCTGACCCTGCATGAGCGCCTGCCGGACCCGCGCCCGCGCCTCGCAACCTTTCTGGACAGCCGCGCACCGACGGAAGCGGACCTCAACCCCGTCGAGCGCCTGCTCGGCTATCCGCGCTGGGAATGGCTTATCGAGCAGGGCCGCCGCGCCGCACCGGAGCCGCCCGTGCCGTTGCCGGACCTGGCCGCCGACGGTGTCGCGACGGTCGAGCTGCGCCTGCGGCCCAGCCGCCGCGGTTGGCTCGCGCTCGATGCGCTCGTCGTCTCCCGCACCGAGCTGCTCGGTCTGATGCACCGCGAGCGTGCGCTCTCAGGCCCGGATGCCGGCGCCGACCGCCTGCTGGTGCTGCCCAAGCGCTGGCCGGCGCCGCGGCTCAAGCCCCCCGGCCGGCGACGCCTGCAGCCGGGTGGCATCGAGCAGGCCGCGAGCGTCGGCGACTCGCGCGAGTTCATTGGGCTGCGCGACTATCTGCCCGGCGACTCGCCCCGGCACATCCACTGGGCCGCCTGGGCACGCTCCGGCGAGCCGGTGGTCAAGGAGTACCGAGACGAATACTTCAGCCGCCAGGCCCTGGTGCTCGACACCTGCCCAACCCCCGGCGACGACCCGGCGCGCTTCGAGGCCGCCGTGTCCGTCGCCGCCTCCCTCCTCGCCCCGCTCGGCGAGCAACCCAACGGCCCGGATGGCCTGCTCGACCTGATGCTCTACGCCGACGGCACGCGCATCCTCACCGCCGGCCGCGGGCTCCTCACCACCGCCACGATGCTGGAGCTGCTCGCCTGCATCGCGCCGCAGCCCGCCGATCACTTCCGCCACCTCGCCGACACCGTCACCGCCCGCGCCGCCCAGCAGAGCGCATGCCTGTGCGTGCTGCTCGGCTGGGACGACACGCGCCGCACCTTCGTCGAGCAACTGCGCAGCGGCGGACTGCCGGTGACGGTGCTGGTGGTCGCATCGCCGGAAGCTGAGACAGACCGCCGGCCGGGGACGATCACAGTCGACCCGCGGAACCCGGGCGAAAGCCTCGTCCATCTGAGGTGAAGCACCGACACTAGCTCACGCCGGCGCTACTGCGCCTTTCTTGAGTAGGCGCGCCGCGACACGGAACAGGTCCGGCATGTCGAGCCGGCCATCCGCGCGACGGAACATGACGCCGATCCGCTCCAAGGTCTCGAACAGCTCGCGGGGACCGCCGCGTCCGTCATCTGGGAAGGGCGGGAGGTAGTCCCCGTTGCCGGCTTCTTGTCGGATACGCCGAATCGTTCCTGCGTTGCCCCAGACGTCGAACACCGCTTCCTCATGCTGGGGCAGCAGCAGCCCGGCCATGGGGGCGAGCACGCGCTTGATCCAGGGAAACTCGTAGTGCAGTTGATCGACCCGGGTGCGGGATGCGGCGCGCAAACCATGGCGAATGCCGTCTGGCGTAATGACTCGATCATCTGGCGGCGGTCCATACTTTGCCGCGGCGATCATCATCCCCAGGAAGCTGCGGGGCGTGACCTCGCCGCGGGCATCCGCCAGATGCGCGATGGGCCAGCGGTAGGTGCTGCCCTTCTTGTAGGCGTAGGTGCCCTTGCCCATGTATTGACCGGCAAGCAAGGACATGAGCCGCTCCTGGTCTCGGGCATCGCTTGCCAGGGACCAGCGGCGGGTCAGGATACCCTTTCTGCTGCCGGCCGCCAGCCCAAGTGTCGCTAGCGCCGTGTTGAACGCTTTGCGCGCCCCCTCGTCTTCCGCAAGGGCAAGCCTCGAATAGAACAAGCCATACAGGTCCCGCGCCGACCATTCGAGCCGCACCGCACCGGTCTTGAGCTTGGGCAGCTCAACGAAGCGCAAGGCATCATCCTCGATTTGATCAGGCCGCAGAAAGAGCTTAAGTCGAATGGAACGGTAAGCCCGCATCGCCCACACCACCTCCAGCAGCGCTTCGGTCAATCGTCGCCGACGCGGCCAGGTTCTGGCGACGGTATCCAATGCATCGTATACAACGAGCAGCATGCGGCCCTCAGCCCGTAGCTGGTGCTCGTGCTTAATGAGCAGATCTTCCCGCGCCTCCGGATCTCTTGCCCGCGCAAGAAACTGCTTAGGCCGAACAGGTAGAGAACCCCGCCGGTCCGCAGCGCCCAGGATCGTCGCCCACCAGAAGGCTTTCGCGTCATCAATGGACGCATCATGCGGCACGGCCGCATTCAGCGAATCCTCGCCAATGCCGTCCGGTCCGCCGATACCCGTGTATCCGAAGCCGACCTCGATCTTCGAAAGGCCAAGACGCGGATAGGCGACAGACGCCTCATCGCGGGTGTCGGTCTGCCCCAGCACGCCAGACCAGAAACTCTTGCCGGTCCCGCGTGCGCCCAGCACGATCGGCGCGGATGGATCCAATGCGGCGGCGTGGGTGTCAGGCGCATACATTTCATCGACACGAGCGACATGCTGACCGACCGCGTCGTTGGATACGTCTGCCGGGATCTCGGCAATCGCTCGACGGATCGCCTGAAACCTCCCGGCATCAATCTTCATGCCCCGCCTCTCGAGCGCTTGGGACAGCACTGTGTATGTGGCCGAGAAATGTTCCAAAGGTCGCGCGGTACAAGCCCTCGGCGAGCAGATCGCCGCGCCTGAGCGGGTCAAAGCCGCGATAATTGCCATCGTCGGCGATCGCCACCGGCTCCCCTAGTCCCCAGTCTTCCGATTGCAGCACAGCATCGTCCGGCAGGGTTTCGTCCCATTCCGGATCATTGAAGGGCTCCGCCGGCACGAGCGCACCCGCATGCGGGCGGGGCGGGCGCGGTCCAAGCCCCATCTCCTCCACCAAGTCCCGGCAACGCTCCGCGAAGGCCCGTCTGCTCTCGGCAGACGTTGCCTTGCCCTGCACCACCGTGAGTCGGGCAAGCCACTCCGGCGCCGCGGCAGCGTCCGGGTCCACAAAGCGCGCCAAGTGGGCGAGCAGCGCCCGAAAACCCTGGAAGGTCTGCGGCTCGTCGAGACCGAAAAGCAGCACCTCAGCCCCGAGACCGAGCACGGCGGCCGCGGTGGATTCGTGCAGGCCGGCGCGGGCGTCGATCAGGATTGCGTCGTAACGATCTGGGTCCGAGAAGCGCTGCAGAAGCTCTGCGACCTGGTCCCGGAATGTCGCCACACCACCCTCTGCCCGCACATCTTCGGTATAAGCGCGGGATAATTTCGCCAATATCTCGCCCGCATTGACGAGGGACTGCCGCCCGAAGGCGGGCATCACGTCAATGCGCCCGAGCCCGCCGGCAAGCCCCGAGGGACCAATCAGGTCCGCGAGGAAGCGCTCGTCGAGGCCCGAGATGCCGTTCTCCACCAAGGCATCCAGGGTGCCGAAGGCCGGCAGCGTGTCATCTTCCAGCAGCATCGGCCCAAGACCGGGCGCCTCTAGGTCCAGGTCCACCGCCAGGACCCGAAGCCCCCGGGAAGCCAAGTCGGCTGCGGCCACTGCCAATGCCGTCGAGCGTCCTACGCCGCCCTTGAGACTAGCGAAGACCAGCCGGGGCGGCGGCCCTGAGGCCTCGGCGGGCGTTCGCAGCCAGTCTGCGCCCACCATGCGCCGGTCGACCAGCCGAATCCGATGCTCCCCGACGGACAGGCACAGCGCGTTAGGATCCTCCAAGACCCGGGACGCCCCGAAGTCGTCCGCCCCAGCCAGGACGCGGTCCGTCCGGGCGTATTCGCCGAGCTGTTCGCGCAGCACCGCGCTCACCCGATCGTTGGTTTCTCCGTCCAATGGAGAGCCGGCGAAAAAGGCGAGTCGCCCCGCGGCATCGCGTAGGGTCGCACCGCCGCCCAGCACATCCGCGCCAAGCTCATCATCGATGACCTTGCAGAGTATCGGCAGGCTGTCGTCAAAACGTATGGACACAATCAGCCCCTTAGGTATCGATGGAGGAAACGACTTGACGTGCTTGCTCGCGCCATTTTTCGACCCACTTCGAGTGCACCTCGGAGCCGGGCGCATACCGCATCGTCGTGTCCCATTGGCTCATGAAATTCGGGTCCGCAATGAAACGCCGCAAAGTGCCGCCGAGCCGCGTTTGAGCCTGCGCCTCCAGCATTATCCGAAGATCCGGAAAGTGCGCAAAGAATGGGTCATCTTTTCTGCGCTTCGACCGGTCCAGTGGCTGCATGCCTGCCTGCTGCATCATCGCTTTGATGGCACATTCCGCCGCAATGCCGTAAAGGTAGCCGGAGACTGCCTCGTGCGGGGCCTTGTCAAAAAGGGCGTTGGCAGCGTTGAGATGACGATGCGCCGCGTTCCGAAGGTCTATCGAATAGGCCATGTCTTGTCGTTATGTAGCGCTAGCGGGATGGACGGAGCTTACCGATACGGCATTGTAGTTCAAGCGGTCGTCAGGCAGGCCGGCCCGCATGCTACTCCTCATGCAACGCCGCCACCGGGTCGAGCGCGGCGGCGCGCAGCGCCGGCAGCACGCCGGCGGCAAGGCCGATGAGCACGGCGGCAAGCTCGGCCAAGAGCACGAAGTCCCAGGCGGTGCGGGTCGGCAGCGCGGGGATGAGCGCACCGATGAGCCAGGCGCCGCCGGCACCGATGGCGAAGCCGAGCGCGCCACCCGCGAGCGCGAGCAGCGTCGCCTCCAGCAGGAACAGCGCAAGGATCTGCCCGCGCCCGGCGCCGAGCGCCCGCAGCAGGCCGATCTCGGCACGGCGCTCGGCCACCGCGATGGTCATGATGGTGAGGATGCCGATGCCGCCCACCACGAGCGAGATGGCACCGAGCGCGCCGACGACGGCCGTCAGCACGTCCAGCACCGAGCCCAAGACCTCCAGCATCTGGTCCTGGGTGGTTATCGTGAAGTCCTCGCGGCCGTGGCGGCGGATCAAAAGCTCCTTGACCCGCTCGGCAACGGCTTCGCTGTCCGCGGCGCCGTCGTAGAGCAGGTCGATCTCCATCAGCCCCTCGCGGTCGAACATGGCCAGCGAGCGCTGCACCGGGATGAACACGGTGTCGTCGAGGTCGAAGCCGAGCATCTGCCCCTTGGGCTCCATGATGCCGATGACGCGAAACGGCTCGCCGCCGATGCGGATGCGCGCGCCGAGCGCCGGCGCCCCGCGGAACAGCTCGCGGTGCAGCTTGGCCCCGAGCACGGCGACGGCCCGCCCGGCGCCGTCCTCCGGCAGAAAGCGCCCCTGCGCCGGGCGCATGGCCCAGATCGCCGGCACCTCCGGCCCGGCGCCGAAGACCATGGTGCGCCGGCTGCGGCTGCCCGCCTCCACCGCGGCGTTGCCGGACACCACGCCCACCACCGCCTCCACGTCCGGCACCCGGCGCAGCGCGTCGACATCGGCCAGGGTCAGCGGCCGGACGCTCGCAACCATGGCGCCGGACATGCCCATGGTGCTCGTCTTGCCCGGGTTCACGGCGATGAGGTTGGTGCCGAACTGCGTGAACTCCGCCAGCACGAAGCGGTGCACGCCCTCGCCGATGGCCGTCAGCAGCACCACCGCGGCGACGCCGATGGCGATGCCCGAGAGCGTCAGCAGGCTGCGGCCGCGGCGGGCGAAGACGGAGCCCAGGGTGTAGCGCGCGACATCGATGGGGTGCATGGGTTTCCGGCTGTTCGTTGGGCGGTGCACGTTTCAAACTTCAACCTTCACCCTTCAAACTTCAAACTTCAAACTTCAAACTTCATTCAGCGCCCGCACGGGATCAAGCCGCGCCGCCCGCCGCGCCGGCAAAAACCCGAACAGCAGCCCGGCGCCGATGGAGACGACCGCCGCCGCCAGCGGCGCCCAGACCGGCACGACGAGCTGAAAGGCCGGAAAGTAGGCGTTGAAGGTCCACACGCAGGCATAGGCGAGCAGGATGCCGGCGACGGTGCCGGCGGCGGCGAGCAGCAGTGCCTCGGTGAGGAACAGCCCGAGCACGTCGCGATGGCGCGCGCCGAGGGCCTTGAGCAGGCCGACCTCGGCGGTGCGCTGGGACACGGAGACGAGCATCACGTTCATGATCAAGACACCGGCGACGGCGAGGCTGATGGCGGCGATGCCGGCGACGGCGAGCGTCAGGGCGCCGAGGATGCGGTCGAAGGTGCCGAGCAGCGCGTCCTGGGTGATGACCGTCACGTCGTCCTCGCCCTCGTGCCGTGCGCGGATGATGGCGCGGATGTCGGCGGCGGCGGCCGCCAGGGACTCGCGCCCGCCGGCCTGCACCAGCACGCGGAACAGGCCGGGGTTGTCAAACAGCGCCTGCGCGCTGGCCACCGGAATCACGGCGACATCGGCCATGTTGCTGCCCAAGGACACCCCGCCCTCGGCGAGCAGCCCGATGACGCGAAAGCGCCGGTCGCCGATGCGCACGCGCTGGCCGACGGGGTTGGCGGCGCCGAACAGTTCCTCCGCCAGGGTCTGTCCGAGCACGGCCACCGGCGCGCCGCGCTCCGGGTCTCCAAGCGGCAGAAAGCGCCCGGCGGCCATGTCGAGCCGGCGCACGTCCGCATAGTCCGCCGTGGAGCCGAGGATGGTCACCTCGCGCGAGAGCGCGCCCGCCGATACCTCCGCGGCACCGACCGACACGGGCGCGACGCGCGCCACATGCCGCGAGCGCAGCAACGCCAGCGCATCGTCCAGGGTCAGGTCCCGCGGCGTCTCGCCGAGCAGCGGCGGCGCACCGCCCGCGGTCTCGTTGCGGCCCGGGATGATGATGAGCAGATGCGTGCCGAGCTGCGTGAACTCGTCCAGCACATAGCGCCGCGCGCCCTCCCCCAGCGCCGACAACAGCACCACCGCGGCGGTCGCAAAGGCCATCGCCGCCAGCGTGAGCCAGGTACGGGTCGGGTGTGCGGTCAGGGCGCGGGCGGCGCTGGCGAGGGTGTCGGTGGGGAGCATGCCTTGAGGAATCGCTGGCAGAGACAGCCGGGGCGCCCGCGAGCCATGACGCGATGCGTTATACTCGCAGTCCATGATCCGGGGATTCGCCGACAAGCAGACGGAGTGCATCTGGCGCGGCGAGCGGGTCAGGCGACTGCCGCCGGAGACCCAGCGCATCGGCCGGCGCAAGCTTCGCATGCTGAACAACGCGCAAAATCTCCAGGACTTGCGCGTGCCGCCCGGCAATCGCCTCGAGCAACTGAGCCGAGACCGGGCCGGCCAGCACAGTATCCGCATCAACGACCAATGGCGCATCTGTTTCCGTTGGGACAACGGCGACGCCTACGAGGTCGAGATCACCGACTATCACTGATATCGATTGACCAAGACATGAGCATGAATGCAAGGCTCGACAACATCCATCCCGGCGAGGTGCTGCTGGAGGAGCTCTTGGAGCCCCTCGGGATCAGCCAGAACCAGCTCGCGCGCGACATCGGTGTGCCGCCGCGGCGCATCAACGAGATCGTGCACGGCAACCGTGCCGTTACCGCCGATACGGCGCTGCGCTTGGCCCGCTACTTCGGCACCTCCGAGGGCTTCTGGATGGGGCTCCAGTCCGACTACGACCTGGAAGAAGCCCGCCTGCGGCTCGGCGATCGGCTGGCGCAAGAGGTGCGGCCGCGGGCGACATGAAGGCGTGACGGCTTGCGGCGAAATGGCTTAACTTATGCAGAACAGACAGATGGAGGCCAGTCATGCCCAGCGATGTCGAGAATCTGACTCACGAGATGCTGCGGCGCGTCCACGCGAAGCTCGACGACATGCAAGCGGAGATGCGCCTGCGCTTCACGGGTGTCGAGACGGGCATCGCGGCCATCAAGCATCACCTCTCCGCGTTTCACGCCCTCGATGCCACGCACGCCGATGAGATTGCGGATCTGCGGCGACGCTTAGAGCGCCTCGAGCGCCGGCTGGAGTTGGTGGACGGGGACTGACCGCTAAGCCTCGCGCGCGGCCGGGTCGAATTCCAGCCGCCCGGCCGCCTGATACAGATCCCCCAGCGCGTCCTCGGCCCGGTCGTAGATCGCCCGCAGCGCCGGGTGCCGGCGCAGCACGGGGTGGCTGCCGAGGTACTGGTAGATGTAGTCCAGCGCCACGGCGGCGCGGTCCATCAGCTCGAAGTAGTGGCCGTCGTTGATGTCCGGCGCGTCGTCGTCGGGCACCAGCGTCTCGCGCCCGTCCACTGTGCGCAGCTCCAGGATCGGGCGCCGGCAGGCCTGGAGGAACCAGCGGATGTCCTCGCGCAGCTCGGCCGGACTCTCGCCGAAGGGCTCCATCGGGCTCGCGGTCCAGTTCTCGATGCGGCCTTGTTCGTCGTAGTAGACCTCGTGAATCGCGTAGGTGGCGCCGCCGTCGTCGTCGCCGGTGGGCTTGCGGATCACGCGGTGGTTCCAGTGGGTCATGGCGGGCTCCGGTGGTGCTGAGTCAAGCGTGGACGTTGCCGGGGAGTCTTTTGCGTATCCCGCCATTCTCGTTGCGGGGCTCTGCCCCGCAACGCGGTCTTGGCGGCGCTGCCGCCCGCAGGGCGCAGCGTTGCCGAGCCGGGGCGGACGGCGGAGCCTTCCCGTGCGTGCGTCGAGGCGGAGTTTAGGCGCGTATGGGAGGGTAACGGGCGACTGGAGTCGCGCTGCCCCGGGCCGACTGAAGTCGGCGCACCCAAGGGGCCGACTGAAGTCGGCGTACCCGGGCCGCGCCGGCTAGACGGCCGGCGGGCCGAGGATGGCGCCGTCGTCCATCTGGATGCGCCGCCGGGCGCGCTCGCCGAGTGCCGGGTCGTGGGTGACGACGATGAGGGTCAGACCTTGGCTGTTGAGGGCTTCCAGCGCCTCGATGACCTCCGCGCCGCTGGCGCGATCCAGGTTGCCGGTGGGCTCGTCGGCGAGCAGCAGGCTCGGGCGGGTGACCGTGGCCCGCGCGATGGCGACGCGCTGGCGCTGGCCGCCGGAGAGCTGGTCCGGACGGTGGTCGGCGCGCGGGGTCAGCCCGAGCGCGGCGAGCGCATCGGCCACCTGCCGGCGGCGCTCGCGCACCGGGGCGCCGGCGAGCATCAGCGGCAGCTCGACGTTCTCGGCGGCGGTAAGCCGCGGGATCAGATGAAACGCCTGGAAGACGAAGCCGATGCGCTCGCGCCGCAGCCGTGCGCGGCGCTCCTCGGGCAGCGTCGTCGTCTCGGTGCCGTCGAGCCGGTAGCTGCCGGCGTCGGGGCGGTCCAAGAGCCCCAGGATGTTCAGGAGCGTGCTCTTGCCGGAGCCGGACGGCCCCATGACGGCCGCGTAGTCGCCGTCTGCCAGGGTCAGGTCCAGGTTGCGCAGCGCGTGGACGGTCTGGTCGCCGACCTGGAAGCGGCGCTCGATGCCGGTAAGCTCGATCATGGGCGTGACGCGGGCTCGGCGGGCGGCGCCTCAGTCGGGCGCTGCCGTGTCCTCGGCGACGGCCGCCGCACCGGGCTCGACGCCGTCGCGGTCCAGCGACAGCACCACGCGCTCGCCGGCCGCGAGCCCGGCGGTGACGGCGGTGCGCTCCCAGTTGCCGATGCCGGTCTCGATGTCGCGGGACGCGAGCAGACCGTCGGCGCCGAGCACCATGACCCGGTCCGGCTCGGCGCCCAGGCCGGGCTGGATGGCAGCCGTCGGCACCACCAGCGTCGCCGTCGCGACGGCGGTGACGACCTCGACATCGGCGCTGTAACCCGCGAGCAGCGGCGGGTCGTCCGGCGGCTCGGCGATGACGACCTCGATCTCCACCGTGCGCGCCTGCTTTTCCTGATCCAGCACGTAGGGCGCGATGCGCCGCACGACGCCAACGAATTCACGCTCCGCGTAGGCGTCCAGAGTCACCCGTGCCTCGTCACCGAGCCGCACCCGTGCTGCGTCCACCTCGTCTATCGGTGCGGAGATGTAAAAGCAACTGTCGTCGATGAGGTCCACCGCCGGCGGCGTCGGGATGCCCGGCGGCGACGGCGTGACGTATTCGTTGAGCTCGCCCGAGACCTCCGCGACGACACCGGCGAAGGGCGCCGTCAGCCGCGAGCGCTCCAGCTCCGCCTCGGCGACCCCGACGCGGGCGGCGGCGACGCGCGCCGTTGCGCGAGCGGCCTCGCACTCGGCACGGCCCGCCGCGGCGGCGGTCTGGGCGCGGTCGATGGCCTCCTCGCTCGCCATGCGGCGCTCTTGCAGCTTCTCCTGCCGGGCGGCCTCGCGGGCGGCCTGCTCGGCGTTCAGGCAGGCGGCCTCGGCGCGGGCGATGCTGGCCTCGGCCTCGCGCTCGGCGAGGCGCATTTGCGCGAGCAGGTCGCGATTCCAGAGCGCGAGCAGCAGCTCGCCCGCCTCGACCCGGTCGCCCTCGTGTGCCGGCAGCTCCGCGATCTGCCCGCCCATGGCCGGCGCGAGCCGTGCCCGCCGACAGGCCTTGACGGTGCCGGCGCGGGTGTTGGCGACGATCTCCTCCACCTGCCCGCGCTCGACCTCGGCGACGCGCACAGCCACCGGCTGCGGGCGCGACCAGACCCACCAGGCCGCCCCGGCGGCGAGCGCGAGCAGCAATATCAGGATTGGGCCGATGGGGATGCGCACGTGCTGGGCGGGGACGACCCGGTGCCTAAGGTCGGCTGGTCAGCACAGCGCGCAGCGGCTCGCGATGAGCCGGATCGCGTCGCGATTGGTCCAGGAGCCCACCAACCGCGCGGCATCCTCTGCGCGCAGCCAGCGATGATCGCTGTGCTCGTCCGCCGCCAGCCGAATCAGCCGCCGCCCCGGCAGCGGCAGCGCGAACCAGTGCTCGCGGTTGAAGCAGACCCCGGGCCGATAGCGCGCCCGCCAGGCGGGCTTGATGGGAAAGAGCCGCGTGCTGTGCAGGTCCATGAGCGCGCCGCCGCCGCAGAGGCCGGTCTCCTCCCGCAACTCCCGCAGCGCCGCCGACCGCGGCGTCTCACCCGGCCGCAGGCTGCCGGTGACGGACTGCCAGAAGTGCGGCGGGTGCACGCGGTCCAGCAGCAGGAAGTCGCCCGCGTGGGTGAAGACGACGACGAGGACGGAGATGGGACGCTTCGCGCGCTCGACATCGCCGCGCGCCGCACTGGCAAATCCATCCGCTCCCAGCGAGCCCGAGGTCATGGACATGCCCCCGGGCGCCTCATGCGGGGCCTGCGGCAGAATGCACCACCCGCTCGACAGCGCGCTTCTCCTCTATTATTTTTCACTGCCAGTCATCGTTCATCCGGGGTGGCCAATGAGGGCGTCAATCGTAAGTCCGACCTGTGGGGGGCGCTGGCTCCCGCGCTCCAGCGTGCGAGCAAGGGCGAACGCTCTGCGTCCCCGAGCCGCTCGATCGCAACGAATGGCTGGCCGTTCTGGCAATACTATAAACACGAAGCCGGCGTCCGGCGCAGTCTCGCCGAGCTGAGAGACCGCTGAGCATGGCCGCCAAGCGCGTGCTCTTAGATCTGAACTTCCCCGCGTTTCAAGCGGATCTGTTCAACCTCGACGTCAGCGAGCTGAAACCCGTCCTCAAGACCCTGCGCAAGCTGCGCGGGCTGGACTGGCCCACGCTCTACAGGGACCACGGGCTGAACTGGGAACAGATCAAAGACGCGCCAGGGCGCTTTACGATTCGACTGTCGCAGCGCAGCCGCGCTGTCGTCCGGCGGGACGGAGATTACGTCCGCTTCATCGCCTTGCATACGGACCACGACAGCGCCTACGGCAAGAAATAGGCAGGGCTGCGCGTCAATGCTTGCCGTTGCTCGCAAGCCGTTCTGCCAACGACTCCAGGTCTGTCTCCGACGGCAGGTTGTCGTCCATCCAGGCATCTGCGGCCTGCAGCCGCTCGCGCATCTCGGCCGTGTAGAGCCAAGCGTCGCATTCCGGGATCACCCGCATGGGCTTGAGCAGTATCGAGCCGTCGTCGCGCACCTCGACATCGAAGTAACGGCCCGCGAACTGCTTGCCCAGGGACAACTGGCCGCTGTTGCCTACCATCTTCAACATGGTTCGGGATTCCTCCTGAACAAGGATCATGCGGCATGATATGCGGGCCGCATGACAGCCCGCAACAAAGCCGGCACGCCCCTAGCCCCTAGATTGCTTGCCGGCGCCAAATGTTTGCTGATGAGTCAAGTTTCGACGGGGCGTCGGACTCGCGAGGTGCGTCGGGATCGGGGTCGAAATCGAAATCGAACCGGGTGCCAGCCGATCCCGATCCCGATCCCGATAGCGATTTCGATAGCGATGAGCACGACTCGTCGGTCTGAGGTGAAGCCTCCCTAGCCCCTGAACATCAGGCCCGAAGCTTGATCCGCAGCGCCAGCTCCTTAAGCTGCGCCTCGTCCACGGCTGACGGCGCGTCGGTGAGCAGGCAAGAGGCGGTCTGCGTCTTCGGGAAGGCCATGACGTCGCGGATGGACGGGCTGCCGGTCATCAGCATCACGAGCCGGTCCAGCCCGAAGGCGATGCCGCCGTGGGGCGGGCAGCCGTACTTGAGCGCGTTGAGCAGGAAGCCGAAGCGCGCCTCGGCGTCCGCGTCGCTGATCTTGAGCAACCGGAACACGCTTCGCTGCACCTCCTCGCGATGAATACGGATGGAGCCGCCGCCGACCTCGGTGCCGTTCAGCACCAGGTCATAGGCACGGGACTCGACACCGCCGGGATCGGACTCCAGGCGCTCCAGTTGGTCGTCCTTGGGAGCGGTGAACGGATGGTGCAGCGCGACCCAGCGGCCCGTGCTCGGGTCGTGCTCGAACATCGGGAAGTCCACGACCCAGAGCGGGCGCCAGCCGGACTCCGCCAAGCCCCGCTCGTGGCCGAGCTTGGTGCGCAGCGCGCCGATGGCCTCGTTGACGACGTTGGCCTTGTCGGCACCGAAGAAGATCAGGTCGCCATCCTGCGCGCCGGTGCGCGCCATGATGCCGGTCACCGCGGCATCGGGCAGGAACTTCAGAATCGGCGACTGCAGGCCCTCGCGGCCCTGCGCCGCCCACTCGTTGACCTTGATGTAGGCGAGCCCCTTAGCGCCGTAGATGCCGACGAACTTGGTGTAGTCGTCGATCTCCTTGCGCGAGAGCTCGGCGCCGCCGGGCAGGCACAGCGCCGCGACGCGGCCCTCCGGGTCCGCCGCCGGGCCGGCGAAGACCTTGAAGTCCACCTCGCCCAGCAGGTCCGCGACATCCACCAGCTCCAGCGGCACGCGCAGGTCCGGGCGGTCGGAGCCGTAGCGGCGCATGGCCTCGGCATAGGTCAAGCGCGGGAAGGGGTCCGGCAGGTCCACGCCCAGCACCTGCTGGAACAGCGTGCGGATCATGCGCTCCATCAGGCCCGTCAGCTCGGCCTCGTCCATGAACGAGGTCTCGATGTCGAGCTGCGTGAACTCGGGCTGGCGGTCGGCGCGCAGGTCCTCGTCGCGGAAGCAGCGCGCTATCTGATAGTAGCGATCGAAGCCCGACATCATCAGCAGTTGCTTGAAGAGCTGCGGCGACTGCGGCAGCGCGTAGAACTCGCCCGGGTGCACGCGGCTCGGCACCAGGTAGTCGCGCGCGCCCTCGGGCGTGGACTTGGTGAGGATGGGCGTCTCGATGTCGAGAAAGCCCTCGGCGTCCAGGAAGGCACGCATGGTGGCCGTAATGCGCGAGCGGATGCGCAGGCGATGCTGCATCTCCGGGCGACGCAGGTCGATGTAGCGATAGCGCAGCCGCACCTCCTCGGAGGTGTCGGTGTGGTAGTCGTCGAGCTGAAACGGCGGCGTCTCGGCGCGGTTCAGCACCCTGAGCCCGAGCCCGAGCAGCTCCACCTCGCCGGTGGGCAGGTGCGGGTTCTCGGTGCCGTCGGGGCGGCGGCGCACACGGCCCTCGACGGCGACGACGAACTCGCTCCGCAACTGCTCGGCCAGCGCGAAGATCTCCGCGCGGTCCGGATCGAACACCACCTGCACCAGGCCGCTGCGATCGCGCAGGTCCACGAAGATGACGCCGCCGTGGTCGCGCCGACGGTGCACCCAGCCGGCGAGCCGAACGGTCTCGTCGAGGAGTCCGGCGTGAAGCTCGCCGCAGTAATGGCTGCGCATGGTGGTCTGTCCCCTTGGGCGCCGGCCGAGCCGGCGCGTGAAAACGACACGGGCGGCTCAACGCCGCCCGAAAAAGCAGATCAAGATAGCGCCCGGTCGCCCCCCGCGCAAGGCAGGCACGGCGGGCGGGCGACCGGGTTACCTCAGCTCGCGGCGGCCGCCTTCGGTGCCGGCTTGTCGGCGGGCTTGGCGGCGGGCTTGTCGGCCGGCTTGGCGGCGGCGGCCTTGTCGGCACCCCCGGCGGTGCCGGGCTTGTCCGTGGACGTATCCTTTGCGGGCGCCTTGTCCTTGGCGTCCGCCGGCTTCTCGCCGCCGTCATGCAGGTTCTTCTTGCCGTCCTTCTTGAAGTCGGTCTCGTACCAGCCGGCGCCCTTCAACCGGAAGGCGGCGGCGGTGATCTGCTTTCTCAGCGCCGCAGCACCGCACGCGGGGCAGTCGGTCAGGGGGGCATCGCTGAGCTTCTGTAGCGCATCGAGCTCGTGGCCGCAGCTCTCGCAGCGATAGGCGTAAATGGGCATGGTCGCAAATCCTCACCGGGGGTATCGAACAACCCGCACATGGTAGGGTTACGGGCACCGCTTTCAAAGCACTCGCTACTTTGACAAGCTCAATGCGCCCGCCACTCTGCTGACGGGCCTGGACCGCCCCACCAAGGCGCAGCTCACGGCCGCGATGGCAGACCATGTGCTCACCCAGGCCGAGTTGGTGGGCACCTAGCGCAAGGGCGACTGACGACCGCCATCGGGAGGACTCAAGCACATGGCAGCACCACGCAGCATCCTCATCACCGGCTGCTCCAGCGGCATCGGCCACGCCTGCGCGCATGGGCTGGCGGCGCGGGGCTGGCAGGTCATCGCCTCCGCGCGCAAGGCGACGGATGTGACGCGGCTCGCGGACGAGGGCCTGACCACGGTACAGCTCGATCTCGACGACCCGGCGAGCATCGCGGCCGGGCTCGATGCCGCGCTGGCACACACCGGCGGGCGGCTTGATGCGCTGTTCAACAACGGCGCCTACGGCCAGGCCGGCGCCGTGGAGGACCTGACGCGGGACGTGCTGCGCGCACAGTTCGAGACCAACCTGTTCGGCTGGCACGAGCTCACCTGCCGCGCCATCCCGCTCATGCGCGCCCAAGGGCACGGGCGCATCGTGCAGAACAGCTCCGTGCTGGGCCTGATCGCCCTGCCCTTCCGCGGCGCCTATGTGGCGAGCAAGTTCGCGCTGGAGGGGCTCACCGATACGCTGCGCCTGGAGCTGGCCGGCAGCGGCATCCACGTCAGCCTCATCGAGCCCGGGCCGATCTTGAGCCGCTTCCGCGAGAACGGCTATGCGATGTACTTGCGCACCATCGATGCCGAGCACAGCGTCCACCGCGACGCCTATGCTCGGATGGAGGCCCGTCTCACCACGGAAGGCCCGGCACAGCCCTTCACGCTGCCGCCGGAGGCGGTGCTGAACAAGCTCATCCACGCCCTCGAAAGCCCGCGACCGCGACCGCGCTACTACGTCACCTTCCCAACCCATCTCATGGCCACGCTCAAGCGCCTGCTCGGCACCCGGGCGTTAGACTCGACGCTGATGCGCATCAGCCGCGGCGGCGGCGGTTGACCGCGACGGTCGGATGCTGCGCGCTGGCTAGCCCGCGCTCGCCAGTTCCTCGGCCAGCAGGCGCAGCCCAATGGCCTCGACCTGTTCGGTGATGGGGTAACGATCATCGCCGGCATGCACCAGCAAGGCCCGCGTCGGCCGGAGGTCCGCGATCGCCTTGCGAGGCGTTGAGCAGCCCACCCTGCAGATGCGCGAGCATGGTCCAGAGCCGCTCCAGCGTCGCCGCCGGGATACGCGGCCCGAACAACGGCACGTCGCGCTCCAGGTAGGTGCGAATGAAGTCCCGGCGCAGCCGCCAGACTGTCCGCATCGCTGTCGGCCAGGTACGGGTCCGGGAAGCCGCCGCGCAGCCAAAGCCGTTCCCGCGCCGCGCGGTCGCCGGGAATCTCCAACGCCGTCAGCGTCGTCAGCTCAATGTAGGCAATGCGCCCGGCCAGACTCTCGCCGGACTGGCGCAGCAGGTCGATGGACGCCGAGCCGAGGATCAGAAAACGGCCCTTGCCCTTCTGCCTGCGGCGCCCGCGGTCGATCACCCCGCGCAGGGTGTCGAACAGCTCCGGCATGCGGTGGATCTCGTCCAGGATCACCAGCCGGTCCTCGGCGGCCGCAAGGAACAGGGCCGGGTTGGCGAGGCGGTTGCGGTCGTCGCGCTCTTCCAGGTCCAGATAGAGTGCATCTCGCCCCTCGCCAATCGCGAGCGCCTCGGCGCGGCTCGATGCCGCGTCGGCGGCGTCTGGGCTGATCAGAGAGCACATGCGCAGTGGTCCGCCCGGCGGCGCGGCATGGCCAACCGCCCGGCGCCCGCGCCGCAGATCGCGCACCGGGGGCATTGAGCCCCCGGCGCGCGAAGCCGGCTGAAAGCCGGCGCTCCCAGTCCGTGCCGGCGCGGTGTCGAGCGATCCCTCAGTTTGGGACACCTTTTTGAGAGCCATCAGCGACTTCCGAGAGTCCGACCCCCGAACTTTGCCTGCCCATCCGCAAAGCTACCACTTGTTGATCCGCTCGCTACTGTCTTCCAGCCTCAGGTGGGTGCCGCGCTGCGTCAGCTCCTTGACCTCGTCCACAGGAGCCGGGCCGCGGCGGCTCACACCGGCGCCGGCAGCTCCACCGGATGCGCCTCGCTCTGGGCGAAGTAGCGGCGCAAGAATTCGTCGAAGTCGATGGCGTCGGCGGCCTCGATGGCACGCTGGCGGTGGAGCGAGGTGGCGGCTAGATCCGCAAGCCAGGCCCCACGCTCCGCGGATGGCGGGGCGGCCAGGAAGCGCTCGCGGTGCTGCTCCGTGAGCCGGCGAGCGAAGGCCGCGAAGCCCTCGCCACGCTCGCGCATCTCGGCGAGCATGCGTGCGGAGGGGGTGAGCGCCGGGTCTACAACCTTGGCTTGCTGTGCCTTGAGGCTCGCCACGAAGCGGTCGCCGCTACCGGCATCGTCGAGCAGCTCGGCGAGGGGCGCCATGGCGTCCAGCACCCGTGCGGCCCAATCGCGCAACGTCGGCTGCCGATCCCCGGCCTGAAGCCTGAGGCCCGGTGCTCGCCCTTGGTGCGCCGCAAGCACTTGGTTGGCGTCGATGGCGCGGCGCTCACGGGCGTCGATGCGCGGGCTCTCGATGAGCAGGCTGTAGAGCATCAGGAGCTTGAGGAAGCACATGGTCTCCAGGTCGATGCCGAGCGGATGGTAGGCATTGACGTCCACGGAGCGCAGCTCCACATAGCGCACGCCGCGCCGGCGCAGCGCCAGCGTCGGGCGTTCCATCCAATCTGTGATCTGCTTCGGGCGGACGGTGCTGTAGTACTCGTTCTCGATCTGCAGCACGTGGTCGTTCAACTGCTCGTAGCCGCCGTTGACCTTGATGCCGATGGTCTCGTACTGCGGACAGGGCGTTTCGATGGCCCAGGTGAGGCTCTTGATGTAGGCATCGAGGCTATCGTAGCTGGCCTTCATGCCCGTGCCCTCTTCCTGGCGGTTCTGATAGCCGATGTCGCCCATGCGCAGCGACGTGGCATGGGGATAGAAGAAGGTGTTGGCGTCGAAAGATTCCAAATCCGTCGTCACGTCCTGCACGAAGCTCTTGCACACCGCGGGCGATGCCCCGAACAGGTAGGGCACCAGCCAGCCGAGCCGTTGCAGGTTGCGCACCATGCCCATGTAGGACTCGGCGCGAAAACCCAGCACCGCGCGCTCAGCGTCGCCGCCGTCTGCCAAGCGCGGCGCCGGCGCCCGCATCGAGGCAAGCCGCGGCCACAGCGCCTCGTCGACCGAAAAGTTGAAATGCACGCCGGCGATGATCTGCATGATCCTGCCATAGCGGTTGCCGAGGCCGCGCCGGTAGACCGTCTTCATCTGCGCCGCGTTGGACGTGCCGTAGCGCGCGAGGGGGATGTCCGCGCCGCCGTGCAGCACGCAGGGCATGCTGCTCGCCCACAGGCGCTCGTCGCCGATGTGCCGATAGACATGGGCGTGCAGGTCGGCGAGCAGGTCGAGCACCTGCTCGCCGTTGCCGAGGGCCGGCGTCACCAGCTCGATCAGGGCCTCGGAGAAGTCCGTGGTGATACACGGATGCGTCAGCGGCGAGCCGAGCGCCGCGGGGTGCGGGGTGGGTGCGACGGAGCCCGCGGCGCTGACCCGCAGCGCCTCCTTCTCGAGCCCCACGAGCCCGCCGGCGAGGGCGGCGCGGCCGGCGTCGTCGGCGAAGGTACCGAGCAGAGCCGGGGCGAGCTCAAACGATGCGCGCCCGCTCATGCCGTGGCCGCCGCAGCGCTCGGCACAGGCGCGGCCACGAGACGGCCCGCACGCGCGAAGTCGCCGCGCCCGTCGGCGCGGCAGAGATGAAGTGACTGCAACATGGTGGTGCGGCGGCCCAGCCGGGCCTCAGGGCGGGCTTCCGGAATCGCTCAGTCGCGCATCGCCGCGCGCGGGCGATCTGCGGCGTCCTGCATGAGGATGACGTCGGCGAGGATACGTGCCGCCTCCTCCGCCTGGATGCGCTCGATGACCTCCTGCTGGCGCTCGAGGGCCTCCTCGTCCACCTCGTCGGCGTCCTCGTCCACGGGACGCACGCCGCGGGCGAGCAGGAAGCGGTCGCGCTCGGTCTTGAGCACTTCGTCGCGGCGTTCGGCCTCGCGGCGCCGCTCGCTCTCGCGCAGGGACACCTCCTGCTGCCGGTTGATCTCGGTGAGCACATCGCCGCGGGCCGTCAGCATCTTGAAGCCCTCGTCCTGCTGGATGCGCTGCGCGGAGCGCTGGCGGAGCGGCACCACGTCCACGGAGCGATAGGGCGAGTACTTAGCCGGGCGAATGCGGTCCCAGGGCAGCGCGTTGTCGAGGGAGCGCTCGCCGTGGTCGGCCAGGTCCGGCCCCAGGTCGAAGCGGATATCGGGCTCAACGCCCTTCAACTGCGTGCTGCCGCCGCTGACGCGGAAGAACTCCGCCATCGTCAGCCGCAGACGGCCGAGCTCGGCGGCGCTGCCCGGCATGTAGCGGTCGAGGTCGATAAGCGTCTGCACCGTGCCCTTGCCGAAGGTGGGCTCGCCGATGATGACGCCGCGGCCGTAGTCCTGGATGGCGCCGGCGAAGATCTCGGACGCCGACGCGCTGTTGCGGTCCACGAGCACAGCAAGCGGGCCGTCGTAGACGACGCCCGGGTCCGGGTCCACCTCCACATCCACCTTGCCGAGCGCGTCCTTGACCTGCACCACGGGACCCTCGTCGATGAAGAGCCCGGTGAGCGACGTGGCCTCGGTGAGCGAGCCGCCGCCGTTGCCGCGCAGATCGACGACGAGGCCGTCGATGCCGTCCGCCTGCAGCTTGCCGATGAGGCGGCGCACGTCGCGTGTGGTGCTGGTGAAATCGTTGGTGCCCTCAGACTCGGCGCGGAAGTCGCGGTAGAAGGCCGGCACCTGGACGACGCCGATGCGAAGCGCGGAACCCTGCCCCGGTACATCGATGAGGTAGGACTTCGCGGCCTGGTCCTCCAGTTGGATCTCGTTGCGCACCAGCTCCACCTCGCGCGTACGCCCGCCGGAGCCGGATGCCTTCGGCAGGATCTGGAGCCGCACCGTGGAGCCGCTCGGGCCGCGGATCTTGTCCACGACGTCCTGCAGGCGCCAGCCGACGACGTCTTCCATCTCACCGCTGCGACCCTGGCCGACGCCGATGATGCGGTCACCGGTGTGCACCTGGCCGGACTGGCGTGCGGGCCCGCCGGGGATGGTGCGCTGAATCACCGTGTACTCGTTCTCGCCGCTCAGCACGGCGCCGATGCCCTCCAGCTTGAGTCGCATGCTGATGTCGAAGTTCTCCGATGTGCTCGGCGACATGTAGCTCGTGTGCGGCTCCAGCGTGCGCGTATATGCGTTGACGAAGGCCTGGTAGACATCGTCGGCGGTGAACTGGTGGATGCGCCGGGCGATGCCTTCGTAGCGTTTGCGGAGCTGGTCGCGGATCTCACCCTCGGGCTCGTCGGCGAGCTTGAGCGTCAGGTAGTCGTACTTGACGCGCTGGCGCCAGAGGGCGTCGAGCTCCGCGTCGGTGGCCGCCCAAGGGGCGTCCTTGCGGTCGAAGCGGTAGGTCTCCGGACGCTCGAAGTCGAAATTCTGGTCCAGCAGCGACAACGCATAGTCGATGCGGCTGTCCACGCGCATGCGATAAACGCGGAAGATGTCGAAGGCGACGTCGAGCTTGCCTTGGTCCAGATCCTGGTCCAGCCGGTTCGCACCGCGCGCGAAGCGATCAACATCGCGTTGCAGGAAGAACGAGCGGTTCGGGTCCAGGTCCTCGAAGTAGTTGAGCAGGCTCTGCTGGGCAAAGGCGTCGTCCAGCCGGAAGCTGCGGTAGTGGAAGCGCTCCAACACCTTGTTGATGACCAGGGTCGTCTTGCTCTGGCGCTCCGACGGGAACAGCTCGGCCAAGCCGACGGGCGTGAACTCGGCAACCGCCGCGCAGGACACGCAGAGCCAGGCCGCCAGCGCGACGAGCAACGTCGCGACACGCGGCCGGCGCCGGCTGGGCCGGGCGGGCGACGCGGTACCGCAGGCGAAGGCCCTCGACGCGGCGGTCGCGATGGGAAGGTCGGAGCGATTGGTGGTTCGGATCATGTACTTTGCAGCCATCGACGGGCTCGAATCTAGGGTGGGGCGGGGCGCGCGCCGCGAGACCGTTGCCCAAAGTCAGACAGTAACGACAGCTTGCGCGGAGTTCAACGACTTGAACGCCGGCATGGTCCCGACAGCGGCCGTCCGGGCGGCGATTCGCACGCGAGCGGGCAACGCGGCAGTTCGGTTGTATCGTCCTCAAGGGCCTCAACCACTTGCGAAAGGCGCCAAGCCCACAGCGCGCCGACTGTAACGCGATCGATCGGGGTTGTCTCAAGCCCCACCGCAGCCGTACTCGTTGTCTTTGTCGAGCTCAGCCCGTTTTGCGCATACGACATTACCGCGACGCTCTTGTTCAAGTTGCTGCAACGCCGGGGGCAGAAGCGCCGACGCCGACCGGGTCGAGCCAGATCAGCGTTGCCATGCGCCCGGTGCGCCCATCGCGGCGGTAGGAGTAGAAGCGGGCCGGATCGCTTAGGGTGCAGAGATCGCCGCCGAACACCGCCGTGATGCCGAGCGCCGCGAGCCTGGTGCGCGCTAGCGCGTACAGGTCCGCAAACCAGCGGTCGCCGGTACCGGCGCGAAAGGCTGCCGCCGCCGCCGGATCAGCGGCGACGAAGGCCGCGCGCACCTCCGGGCCCACCTCGAACCGCTCCGGGCCGATGGCGGGGCCGAGCCAGGCCATGAGTGCAGCCGGCGCTGCGCCGAGCCGGGCCACGGTGGCCTCGATGACGCCGGCGTGCAGGCCGCGCCAGCCGGCGTGCGCGGCGGCGCAGACGCTGCCCGCGCGGTCGCACAGCAGCACCGGCAGGCAGTCCGCGGTGAGCACGGCGCAGACCTGGCCGGGCAAGCGGCTCAGCGACGCGTCCGCCACCGGGGGGTCCGGCGACGGCGCCGCCGCGGTCACGGCGTCGCAGCCGTGCACCTGGTTGAGCCATCGCGGCTCCGCGGGCAGCGCGAGCGCCGCACGGAGCCGCGCGCGGTTCACCGCCACCGCGGCCGGATCATCGCCGACGTGGTGGGCGAGATTGAGCGCCGCGTAGGGGCCGGCGCTGACGCCGCCGTGGCGCGTGCTGGTGCAGGCCCGCACCCAGGCCGGCGCCGGCCAGTCGGGCAGGATCACCTCGATGCTCATGCCACCGCCTCCAGTTCTGCCAGGAGCGTCGCGAGGTCTGCAGCCAGCGGCACCTCGAAGGCTAGCGCCGCCCCCGTGCGCGGATGCACAAGCCCGAGCTTGAGCGCATGCAGGGCCTGGCGCGGAAACGCCGCCACCGACGCGGCGGCGGCACCGCCCGGCGCACCAGGGAGCGCGCTCGTGACACGCCCAGAGCCGTACACGGGATCGCCCACCAGCGGATGGCCGATGTGCGCCAAGTGCACGCGAATCTGGTGCGTGCGCCCCGTGTGCAAGCGCACGCCGAGCCAAGTTATGCCGGGGTAGCGCGCGAGCACCCGATAGTCGCTGCGCGCGGGCTTGCCGCTCGCCACCACGGCCATCGCGGTGCGGCGCACCGGGTGGCGGCCGATGGGAGCGTCCACACTGCCGCCCGCGACGACCTCGCCCCGCACCAGCGCACGATACTCGCGGCTCACGGTGCGCGCCGCGAGCTGCGCCACCAGCGACTTGTGCGCACCGGGCGTGCGGGCGACGACCAGGAGCCCGCTCGTGTCCTTGTCCAGCCGGTGCACGATGCCGCAGCGCGGCAGGCTCGCAAGCCCGGGGTCGAGGTGCAGGAGCCCGTTCAGCAGCGTGCCGGACCAGTTGCCGGCGGCGGGGTGCACGACCAGGCCCGCGGGCTTGTCGATGACGAGCAGGTCGGCGTCGGCGTAGACCACGGCGAGCGGGATGGGCTCCGCCGCGAAGGCCGCCGCCTCCGGCAGGCTAGCGCGGATCTGCACCCGCTCCCCGCCGAAGACGCGGGTGCGCGGCTTCACGGGCCGGGCGTCGAGCCGGACCTCGCCGGCGTCGATCCAGCCTTGGATCCGGCTGCGGGAGAACGCCGGCAGCAGGGCGGCCAGGGCCTGATCCAGACGCTGCCCGGCGGCATCGGGCGCGATGACGAGATCCTGCTGCACAAGACCATCGCCCGCTGTGGGCTCGGCGTCGGCGTCGGCGTCGGCGTCGGCGTCGGCGTCGGCGTCGGCGTCGAAGCATCCTGTGTCGGTCATCAAAGATTCGCTACAATGCCGGGCTGTTTAGACATTTTTTCCACGCGGACCTCGATGCGCAGAGCCATTCTCATTTTCTTGCTCGCCATCGGTCTGTCCGGCTGCGGCATCATCGGCAAGGATTTCGATGAGACCGAAGGATGGACCGCCGCGGAGCTTTACAACAAGGCTGCCCGCGAGATGGACGGCAACAACTACAGCCGCGCCATCGAGCTTTATCGCAAGCTCGAGACCCGCTACCCGTTCGGGCGCTACGCCATGCAGGGCCAGCTCGACGTCGCCTACGCCTACTACAAGTCCGAGCAGCCCGAGGAGGCCATCGCCGCCGCGGACCGCTTCATCAAGCTCTACCCGCAAAACCCCTACGTCGACTACGCCTACTATCTGAAGGGCATCGTCAGTTACAACCGCAGCGTCGGCTTTATCGACCGCTTCATCCCCACCGACCAGTCGCAGCGCGACCCGGGCTCGGCGCTCGACGCCTTCGAGGACTTCGGCGAGTTGGTACGGCGCTTCCCCGACAGCAGATACGCCGCCGATGCGCGCCAGCGCATGCTCTATCTGCGCAGCAACCTCGCGAAGAACGAGGTGCACGTCGCCCGCTACTACATGAAGCGCGGCGCCTACCTCGCGGCGGCGAATCGGGCGCAGTACGTGATCGAGCGCTTCCAGCGGACCTCTGCGGTGGAAGAGGCGCTGGAGGTGATGATCGACGCCTACGACCGCTTGGGCAAGGAGCAGCTCGCCGCCGACGCGCGGCGCGTGCTAGAGCTGAACCGCCGCGAGGGACGCTTCATCGACGACACGCCGGCACCGGAGGAGATCAGCCTCGGCCGGCGGATCTGGGAGTATCTGAGCCTGGACGAGAACTGATCGGGCAGTCGCGCGGGCACGCCGTCGCGAGCCGCCGGTGCGGCAGCCCGGGCGGCCGGGCTTCAAACCGCGGCTTCGTTCTCTTCGCCGGTGCGAATGCGCACGACGCGCTCAATGGTGCTGATGAAGATCTTGCCGTCGCCGATCTTGCCGGTGCGCGCGGCCTTGGTCACCGCCTCGACGCAGGTATCCAGGTCCTTGTCGGCGACCACGAGCTCGATCTTCACCTTCGGCAGGAAGTCGACCACGTACTCGGCGCCTCGGTACAGCTCCGTGTGCCCCTTCTGCCGACCGAAACCCTTGACCTCAATGGCGGTCATGCCGGTGATGCCCGCCTGGGACAGGGCCTCCCGCACATCGTCGAGCTTAAACGGCTTGATGATCGCTTCGACCTTCTTCATCGGGTTCTCCGCTGGGGAATGGCATGCAATGCGCCGCAGTATAAGAGCCCGCGGGCGTGTAGAACAGACAGGCATCTGCAAGTAACGTTCGGGCGACGCGCATCCGCATCAACGGGCGCCGTGCGTCACGGCCGTGTGAAGGCTCAGGCGCCGAGCAGCTCCGCCAGCCGTGCACCCATGTCGGCCGGGGAGCGCACCGTCGCCACCCCGGCTGCATCGAGCGCCCGATACTTGCCCTCGGCCGTGCCAGCCCCGCCGCTCACGATGGCGCCGGCGTGGCCCATGCGCTTGCCGGCCGGGGCGGTGACACCTGCAATGTACGCGACAACCGGCTTCGAGGTGCGCGCGGCGATGTGTGCAGCGGCGCGCTCTTCCGCGTCGCCGCCGATCTCACCCACCAGCAGCACGGCCTCGGTCTGCGGGTCTGCATCGAACAGGTCCAGGCAATCGATGAAGCCGAGGCCGTGGATCGGGTCGCCGCCGATGCCGATGCAGGTACTCTGGCCAAGGCCGGCCGCGGTGGTCTGGTGCACGGCCTCGTAGGTCAGGGTGCCGGAGCGCGACACGATGCCGACCCGTCCCGGGCGGTGGATCGCACCGGGCATGATGCCGATCTTGCAGGCCCCCGGCGTAATGATGCCGGGACAGTTCGGGCCGATCAGCACGCTGTTGCCGTGCGCGAGCGCGGCGCGCACGCGCAGCATGTCCAGCACCGGCACGCCCTCGGTGATGCAGACGATGACGCGGATGCCGGCGTCCGCCGCCTCCATGATCGCGTCCGCGGCGAAGGGCGCCGGCACGTAGATCATGGTCGCGTCCGCGCCCGTGGCATGCACGGCAGCGTGCACCGTATCGAACACGGGCCGATCGAGATGGCGCTGGCCGCCCTTGCCCGGCGTGACCCCGCCCACCAGGCGGGTACCATAGGCGATGGCCTGCTCGCTGTGGAAGGTGCCCTGCTTGCCGGTGAATCCTTGACAGATCACGCGAGTCCGGTCGTCGATGAGTACGCTCATGTGGTGGCCCCCGGGCCCGAGTCAGCGCCGCGCGGCGGCGACGGCCCGCGCCGCCGCGTCGCCCAGGCTGGTTGCAGTTTCAAGCGCGAGGCCGCTGTCGGCGAGTAGGGCGAGCCCCTCCGCGGCCCGGGTGCCCTCCAGGCGCACCACCAACGGCACGTCGAGCGCGACCTCCCGGGCGGCGGCGAGAATGCCCTCGGCGATGAGATCGCAGCGCACGATGCCGCCAAAGATGTTGACCAGCACCGCCCGCACGTTGCCGTCGCTCAGGATCAGCTTGAAGGCCTCGGCGACCCGCTCCGCACTGGTGCCGCCGCCGACGTCGAGAAAGTTGGCCGGCGCCCCGCCTTGGAGCTTGACGAGATCCAGGGTCGCCATTGCGAGCCCGGCCCCGTTCACCATACAGCCGATGTCGCCGTTCAGCGCGATGTAGTTGAGCTGGTGCGCCGCGGCGGCGAGCTCGCGGGGGTCCTCCTGGGTCGGGTCGCGCTGCTCGCCGAGGTCCGGGTGCCGGTACAGCGCGTTGTCATCGAGGTTCACCTTCGCGTCCAGTGCCAGCAAGTGGCCGTCGGCGGTAATCACCAGGGGGTTGATCTCCACCAGGCTCGCGTCGACCGCCACCAGCAGTTCCACCACGCCCGCCAGCAGTGGCCCCAGCTCCGCCACCTGCGCCTTGTCGAGCCCGAGCCAGAAACCGATCCGGCGGGCCTGCCAGGGCATGAGCCCGATGACGGGCTCAACGTGGGTCACCAGCAGCCTTTCCGGGGTCGCGGCAGCGACGGTCTCGATGTCCATGCCCCCGGCGGCCGAGGCCATCAGCGCGATGCGGCCCACCGTGCGATCCACCAGCGCCGCCAGGTAGAGCTCGCGCGCGATGGGCGTCGCGGACTCCACCAGGAGCTGCGACACCGGCAGGCCGGAGGCGACACTCTGGTGCGTCGTCAACCGTCCGCCGAGCAACGCCTCGGCCGCGGCGGCGACCTCATCTACGCCCTTGCAACGGCGGATGCCGCCGGCCTTGCCGCGCCCGCCGGCATGCACCTGGGCCTTAACCACCCAGGTATCGCCGCCGAGGGTACGTGCGGCATCCACCGCGGCGGCGGTGGTCATGGCGACCTGCCCCGACGGGATCGGTATCCGGTAGCGCTCGAACAGGGCCTTGGCCTGGTACTCGTGCAGATTCATGGTGTAGCGTCGCTCGCGCAGGCAGAACCCGTTGGGGGAGCGCCGAGACAGTAGGTGCTTCCCGCCGGGCAGGAAGACCGGCCGCCTTCATGGCCCTCAGGCGTTGATATGAAGCAACCCGCAGGCCGTCCTGCGAGCTGCATGCTGATGATTGGCCAGGATTTGGCTACAGGTCTCAGCAACAGGTCACCGCGCCGCGAAAACTACTGGGGGCGCGCGCACAGGATGGGTATTCTGTGCCAACCTCGCCAAACTCGCAAAGGAGTCGGTGTTGCAGCAGAGCGGTTCTATCGGCGATGCCGGACAGGAGGAAGACCAAGCGGTCGTCGATCCGCCGCCGGCGCGCGCCTTCCGCGTCGACAGTGCGCTCACCTGGCTCTTCCTTTACCGGCTGGTGCTGGCGGCACTGCTGGTGCTGCTGTTCAGCTTTCCCGCGGACACGCCCTGGCTGGGCGACGTCGAAGACAAGGAGACCGCGCGGACACTGATCGCGCTGCAGGGCTTGAGCATCCTCGTCGGTGGGCTCCTGATCCCGGCCCGCTGGCCGACCCGCGCGCAGCAGATCCAGCTCGCGGTGTTCCTGGACATTGCCGTCTATACACTGCTGATGCACGTCGCCGGCGGCGTGGCGAGCGGCCTTGGCCTGTTGCCCGCCATCGCCGTGGCGGTCGGCGCCACCTTGATGGAGGGCCGGCTGGCGCTGTTGTTCGCATCCCTGGCGACGCTTGCGGTCATCACCCAGCAGGTCTACTCGGAGCTCTATCTCGGCACCCAGGCGGGCACCTATACGCAGGCCGGGCTGCTGGGGCTCACCTACTTCGCCGTCGCCTTGCTCGCACACGTGATGACCCGCCGACTGCGCGAGACCGAGCGCATCGCCGCCCGCCGCAAGGTGGACATCGCCGACCTGTCCCAGCTCAACGAGTATGTGATCCAGCGCATGACCATGGGCGTCGTCGCCATCGACGGCGAGCGCAAGATCCTGCTGCTCAACAATGCGGCGCGGCGGCTGCTCGGCGCCCCCGACGCGCGGCCCGGCGACAGCCTGTTCCGGCTCTCGCCGCCACTGCGGGAGTGGTTCCTGCGCCGGCTGCGCATCGGGCTCGGCGCGTCCGTAGACGACGCCGAGCTGGTGCAGCTCGGCGACGCCGAGGTGCAGCCGAGCCTGATGCTGCTCGGCGACGGGCGCAGCAACGGTGCGCTGATTTATCTGCGCGACCGCCGCGAGCTGCTGCGCCAGGCGCAAGACGTGAAGCTCGCGGCCCTGGGGCGCCTCACCGCCAGCATCGCGCACAACATCCGCAACCCCTTGTCGTCCGTGCGGCACGCGGCACAGTTGCTGGCCGAGTCCGATGCCATCGACGCGGCCGATGCCAACCTACTCGCCATCCTGCAGCGCAACGTGCTGCGCATCGACGAGACGGTCACCAGCATCCTGGAACTGTCGCGACGACACGCGGCGGAACGCACCGACATCGACCTGGCGCAGTGGCTCGCCGGCTTTGCAGACGAGTACCGCGGCAACCATCCGGCCGAGGCGCCGCGCCTGCACACCGAGATCCCGACAGCGCGCCTGCCGCTGTGCGTGGACACCCGCCACCTGGGCCAGATCCTGCGCAACCTCTGCGACAACGCCTTCAAGCACGGCGCGCGCGACGGCGGCACGCCCGTGGTCCTGCTGCGGGCGACCTATGCCCCCAACCTCGGCAGCGTGCTGCTGGAGGTGATCGATACGGGCCCCGGCATCCCGGATGCCGACCGCAAACAGGTGTTCGAGCCCTTCTTCACGACGTCGCCAAGTGGCACAGGTCTCGGTTTGTACATTGCGCAGGAGCTGAGCGAGGCGAACGGCATCCGCTTGGAGTATATTCCCCCAGAGCCGATGGAAGGGCGCTTCCGATTGACATTCGGGCCAACTTCGGTCGAGCCCTGGGGAGTCGCCTGATACTCTCATCGGGAGCAAACGGACAGCCGTCAAGGCGCGGACGGCCCGGGTCCGCACGCCTGGAGCCGACGCGCTTGCAACGCATTTCCAACGCTCTCCTGCGGCGCGCCTCAGGCAGGCCACGCGCATCGCGTGGCCCGGCCGAGCCGCCGCGCCCCGGAGCATCGCCTACAGACGCCATGACCCGAGCCACCGCGCTGATCGTCGACGACGAGCCCGATATCCTGGAGCTGGTCAGCATCACCTGCGCCCGACTCGGCGTCGTTGCGGCCACCGCCGGCAACCTGGCGGAGGCGCGCGCACTGCTCGCCCAGCGCAGCTTCGATCTCTGCCTCACCGACATGCGCCTGCCGGACGGCGACGGCATCGCCCTCGTCCGGCTCATCGCCGAGCAGCATCCGGACACGCCGGTGGCCATGATCACCGCCTTCGGCAACATGGAAACCGCCGTCACCGCGATGAAGGCAGGCGCCTTCGACTTCGTCCCCAAGCCGCTGGACCTGCAGGTGCTGCGCGACCTCATCGGCGCCGCGTTGAAGCTGCGCGAGCCGGCCGCCGGCGCCCCGACCGGCACCAAGGCCAGCAGCGACGGCAGTGACTGCGGCCTGCTCGGCACCTCGGCGCAGATGCGCGAGATTCGCGGACTCATCGCCAAGCTCGCACGCAACCAGGCGCCGGTGTTCATCAGCGGCGAGAGCGGCACCGGCAAGGAGCTCGCCGCACGGCTCGTGCACAGCATGGGACCGCGGGCCGATGCCGCCTTCATGCCGGTGAACTGCGGCGCAATCCCCGGCGAGCTGGTGGAGAGCGAGCTGTTCGGCCATCGCAAAGGCAGCTTCACCGGCGCCGTCGCGGACAAGCAGGGGCTGTTTCAGGCCGCCCACGGCGGCACCCTGTTCCTGGACGAGATCGCCGACCTGCCCCTACCGATGCAGGTGAAGCTCCTGCGCGCCATCCAGCAGAAGAGCGTGCGTCCGGTGGGCGCCGAGCAGGAGGTCCCGGTGGACGTGCGCATCATCAGCGCGAGCCATCACGACCTGAAGCAGGCGGTGGAGCGCGGCGCCTTTCGCCAGGATCTCTTCTACCGCATCAACGTCATCGAGCTGTACATTCCGCCGCTGCGCGAGCGCAGCGAAGACATCGACGTGCTCGTCGAGCACAAGCTCACCCGCACCGCCGCGCAGACCGGCGGCGCGCGCCAGCAACTGTCCGACGCGGCCCGGCGCGCGCTGCACAACTACGCCTTCCCGGGCAACGTGCGCGAGCTCGAGAACGTATTGGAGCGCGCGACGGCGCTATCCGACGCCCCGCTGCTGGACGTTTCCGACCTGCGCCTGCCGCAGCCCAGCGCCCAGAGCAACGGCAACGGCAACGGTGCCGCGGAGCCTCCTGCAGTCGCCGCCGCGCTCGTCGCCGCAGGCCCGCCTGCCACCGCGACCGCGGCGGGTCCGGCCGACATCGACATCGGCGAGCGCCCGCTGGAAGCGGCGCTGGACGAAATCGAGAAAACCGCCATACTCAAGGCTCTGGACAGCACCCACTGGAACCGCACCGCCGCGGCCAAGCTGCTCGGCATGACCCCGCGCTCGCTGCGCTACCGCCTGGGTAAGCTCGGGCTCGACTGAGCACCGATCGCGCCCCCCGGCTCCGCCGCGCCGGCCCCAGCCGTCGCCTTCGCTGCCACTCCCCGCCGTGCCAACGCCCATCATCGCCGCCGCCACCGACCCCTTCGCGCACTGGTTCCGCCAGTGCACGCCGTACATCCACGCGCACCGCGGGCGCACCTTCGTCATCGCCTTCGGCGGCGAGGCGCTGGACGACCCGGCGCTGCCGGCGCTGGTGCACGACATCGCGCTACTGCACGGGCTCGGCGTCCGGCTGGTGCTGGTGCATGGCGCACGCCCGCAGATCGAGCGCCGGCTCGCCGAACGCGGCGCGGAGCTGCGCTACGTCGGCGAACTGCGCATCACCGACGACGCGGCGCTCGCCTGCGTCAAGGACGCCGCCGGCAGCGCCCGTGTCGAGCTGGAGGCGCTGCTGTCCATGGGCCTTGCGAACTCGCCAATGGCGGGTGTGCGCATCCCCGTGGCCTCCGGCAACTTCGTCATCGCCCGGCCCATCGGCGTGCTCGACGGCGTCGACTATCTGCACACCGGCAAGGTGCGGCGCATCGACCGCCAGGCGCTCGGCGCCGCACTCGACGCCGGCGCCGTGGCGCTGATACCGCCCATCGGCTACTCGCCGACGGGCGAGGTCTTCAACCTGTCCGCCGCCGACGTGGCGCGCGCCGCCGCCGTCGCACTCGCCGCGGACAAGCTCATTTTCCTGGTGGAGGGCGACGGCGTCTGGGACAGCGCGGAGCCCGCCGTCAGCCTGCTCGCGGCCGAGATCGACGCCTTGCTCGAGCACCCGCCGGAACCGCCGGAGGACCTGGCCCAGGCGCTGCGTGCCGGCGCCGATGCGTGCCGCAGCGGCATCCGGCGCGTGCACGTGATACCGCGCCGGCAGGACGGCGCGCTGCTGCGCGAGCTCTTCACCCGCGACGGCGCCGGCACCATGATCACGGACCGGCCCTACGAGGAGCTCCGCCCCGCACGCATCGACGACATCCCCGGCATCCGCGCGCTGCTGGCGCCGCTGGAGCAGGCCGGCGTGCTGGTGCCCCGTCCGCGCGAGGATCTGGAGCCCGTCATCGACCGCTTCTGGATCAGCGAGCGCGACGGCACCGTCATCTCCTGCGCCGCACTCTATTGCTGGCCGGAGCAAGGCATCGGCGAGCTCGCCTGCGTCGCCGTGCACCCGGACTACCGCACCCGCGGCCGCGGCGACCGGCTGCTCGCCCGCATGGAGGCCATCGCGCGCGAGCGCGGCCTCACGCGGCTCTTCGTGCTCACCACCCAGAGCGCGCACTGGTTCCGCGAGCGCGGCTTCGAGCCCGCCGGCCTGGACGCCCTGCCCCACAGCCGACGCGCCGCATACAACGCGCAGCGCAACTCGCAGGTGTACTTGAAGCAGCTAAGCACCGGGGTCTAGACGCGGACGGGGAAGGGGCGAGGGCCGAGGGCCGAGGGCAAAGGAAGCCCGCCCACGCCCGCCCACGCCATGCGCGAATACCGACCCCCGCGTCAGGGTCGAGTCAGTGCTCAAAAACGGTACAGTGTCACGGCCCGGGTCTCGCCGGCGGGCGGAGCCGACGCTGCCGCGGCGACCTGCCCCGCCTGCTGTGCGGTCCCTGCGTTGCTGCTAGTGCACCAGTATGAAAATCCTGAGACCGTTTCGAGGTAAGTTGGCTATCATTCTGATCTCGTGAAATTTCGATGATCAAA